>NZ_JACYTR010000003.1 GCF_014841215.1 Pseudomarimonas arenosa | reverse complement strand
GACGGCATCTACTGCCAGCGCGGCGAGATGGAGAATCGGATCAAAGAACAACAGCTCGGCTTGTTCGCCGATCGAACCAGTTGTTCGGCCTGGTGGCCCAACCAGTTCCGATTATTGCTAGCCTCGCTGGCCTACACCTTGATGCAAGCGATTCGCCGACTGGGTCTGACGGGCACCGAGCTGGCCCGCGCTCAATGCACCACCATTCGACTCAAACTGTTCAAGATCGGCGGCACGCTACTGCGCAGCGTACGACGCATTCGCGTCTTGCTTGCCTCGCACTGTCCGTATCGCGACCTGTTCTTCCTCGCCGCCCAGCGCCTGCGCCCCGCGCCCAGCGGGTAACCCACTCGAAGTGCTGTCCCCGGCACGCCATAAAGCAATGGGGGTTGGGGGCATTGCGTCTGAATTCCGGAAAAACATCCCAAAAGCAGCCAAATCCGGTCTGCGAAGGCCACACGAACGTCCGGTCGGGACGAACGTCGCGATCTTGAGGGGCTCGTGAAATATCCGGGCTAGTGCAGCTCAGCCCGGATCGCGGTGAATACTGGTATCGCCTGGGTCGAGCGCGGCAAGAGCTGGGTGAGGTAGGCCCCGCCATTCAGGCCTTGCATCGCGCTCTGGCGCACGGCTACGCGACGGCGCAAACCCGCAAGCGGCTGGCCGAGCTGGAAGCGCAGCGCGGCGATGCCGAGGCAGCGGTTGCCGAGTTCGAAGCCGCTCGTGCTGCCAAGCTGGTCAACGCCGAACAGGTACTGATGAGCAGCCCGCCGCTGAGCGCCCTGCTCAAAGATCCACGCTGGCAGGCTCGGATCTGGCCGCAGCTGCCAGCTGAAGCCAATCGTCTGTCGCGCTGGCACACCGACCTGGATTTTCTCGACAAACGCATGCGTGAGACCCACTGGCAGCTGTTCTCACAGGTCTCGGAAGCGGACTGGACGGCAGCCATCGAGCGACTGCGCAGCGACTTGCCCGCGCTCAGCGATTGGCAGGTCAATGTGCGGTTGATGGAACTGGTGCGCCTGGGGCGCGCCGGACACACCCACATGCTGCCGCCCTTCCAGGGCGACGCCTTCCATGCCGCCGATCTGCGTCTGGGCTGGTTTGCCGATGGCCTGTTCGTCACCGCCGCACCGACCGAGCACTCAGCGCTGGTCGGTCGCCAGGTGTTGCGCATCGGCAACGGCGAACCTGAGGCGGTACTGGCGAAACTGCGTGCCGTGGTGCCGCATGACAGCGAATCCGGCCTGCTCACCTTTTCGCCGATCTACCTGCTGATTCCGGAATTGCTGATGCACTACGGCTTCGCCGATGCGCGCGATCAGCTCGAATTCACGCTGAGCGGCAGCGGCGGACGAGCCGAACGCATTCGATTGCCGGCGCCCGCGCTGAGCATCCAGCGACTGCAGAGCTGGATGATGCACGTCGAGGCGCCGGCCGACTGGGTGCTTGCACGCGATAGGCACGCAAGCGCGCGCTGGCTGCGGCATGTCGATCAGCCATTCTGGCTCGACCGAACGCCACAGCAAGGCCTGCTGTACGCCCAACTGAACGCAGTGCGCGATGGCGATCAGGAATCACTTGCCGATTTCGCCGAGCGACTTAACCAAACCTTGCGCTCAGACAAAGTCGATGCGCTGGTGCTGGATCTACGCCTCAATCGCGGCGGCAACGGCGAGCTGCTCGAACTACTGGTTCAGGCTCTGATCGCCAGCCCCAAGCTGCATCAGCCGGGCGGGCTCTACGTGCTGATCAGCGGTCGCAGCTTCTCGGCCACCTCTTTGTTGATCGGCGATCTGGAGCGTCAGCTCGATCCGATCTTTGTCGGTGAGCCCTCAGGCGCCGGTCCGACCCATGTGGGCGAAGACAACATGATTCTGCTGCCCAACACCGGTATCGCGGTGATGGCTGCCAGCCGCCACTTCGTGCGCTCGTTCTCCGACGATCAACGCGACAGCATGGCGCCCCACATCGCCGCAGCGCTGCGCTTTGCCGACTATCGCGACAATCGCGATCCGGCATGGGACGCGGTGCGGGCCGATCGCGTGCCTCGATAAGTGAACCATCCATTGGCACATGCCAGCCGCAAGTTCAATTGCCAACATGGGATTGGGTTCACGGGGGCATCTCGTTTGCGCAACGCGCCGCTCTGAGCAGAGCGGCGCTGCGCGTGTGGTCCTCGGCGCGTGCTGCGCCGCCCAAGCTCGACATCGGCGTTTGCTAGGACGACGATGGATGATCAGGTTTCGCTTGCTGGAGAACACGGATGATCAGGACAACTGATCTGATGGCTGCACTGTTGGCGACCGCCCTTTTTGCCGCACCTGCGGTGGCGGACACGCTTGTCTATGCCTATAACGACCACCACGACGGCTATGACGAGCATCATCTGCATGTGCTGGATCTGTCGACCGGCCGGGAAAGGGTGCTCGGCCCGAAGGACGGCGGCATCTGGAATGCCGTCTTCACGCCGTCGGGCAAACGCCTTGTTTATACGCTCTACCTCAATGATGAAGCGCAGATTCGGGTGATGGATGTAGACGGTGGCAATGACCGCCAGCTCACCGACGTGAGATCGATGAGTGCCTTCCACCCTTCGGTTTCACCGGATGGAAAGTCGATCGCTTTTTCCATCTACAGTGAGGGTGACATAGGGCTGGTGAATATGGCTGGCGGCGAGGTCAGTCAGATAGCCCCTCATGAGAAACTCGACTATCACCCAGCGTTCTTCGCCGACGGGGAGCGTATTCTCTTCGGCTCGCGTCGGCTTGAGGATGACGCGGGAAACCCGGGCATCTTTGTCTATCATCTGCAGAGCGGAAGGATCGAACACACCGGTCAGTTCGGCGAGTTTGCCCGCCCAAGCCACGACGGTAGGTGGCTGGTTTTCGGCGCCAAGGCAGCGAAGACCGCAGAACCGGATATCTATATTGCCCCCCTCGATCAAAGCGCCCCGCCAAAGGCGCTGACCGACAATGACCACTATGACAGCCAGCCCGCTTTTTCACCCGATGACAGCCACATCGTATTTATCGGCCGTGGTGCCCAGCCCGCTGATTTCCCGCGCGAGAAGGAAAGCGACACCGAAGGCGTGCAGGAGGTTTTCCTGATCTCCCGCGATGGAGGCAAGGCACGCCAGCTGACCTTCGGCGGCGCTGTGGCCTGGCATGCGGAGATCCACGGAAATGAGGGTGAGTAGAGAGCAAAGGGGGCAGGTTTAACTTCACACCGCTGCGGCGTTTGGCGACTTTCCGCGCATCGAGTGCCCGACACCCAAGCCGCCCCGCACATCGACACGGCGCGCATCGCCCGCCAACCCGACTCGACCTGCCGGCAGCAAGCTTTCAACGCCACCCTTTCGACGGTCTTTAGCCACTCGTTCCAGCAGACTGCAGAGGAGATTCCGGGGAGCCCCGTCCCACGCGAGCATTGAGGTTGCAATGCTGGGTCGGCTGGCTTCGACAAGCTCAGCCAGCGTGGCGGCGACCCGTACCCGAAGCGGACGATGGCTTGCCCTGTTCGCACTGAGAGACAGCCCGAAAGGCGGATGAGAGTCCGAGGGCGGTAGCGATGGAATCGCCTTGACGCACCCTGAGCTTGTCGAAGGGTGCCTCACCGAAGCGAGCCCGGAGGTGCCCACGCGAGCATTGAGGTTGCAATGCTGGGTCGGCTGGCTTCGACAAGCTCAGCCAGCGTGGCGGCGACCCGAAGCGGGCCATGGCTTGCCCTGTTCGCACTGAGAGACAGCCCCGAAGGGCGGATGAGAGTCCGAGGGCGGTAGCGATGGAATCGCCTTGACGCACCCTGAGCTTGTCGAAGGGTGCCTCACCGAAGCGAGCCCTGAAGGTGCCCACGTGAGCATTGAGGTTGCAATGCTGGTCGGCTGGCTTCGACAAGCTCACCATTTCGCCGCAGGTGTCAAACGGGGCGAGCGTTTCCCTCCCGCTTTCCCGGGCTGAGATGAGCTTGCGCGTGCGCAACCGGCTTCCGCTGTGTTTCATTCTGGGATGCGGACAAGGCCGCACCACTCACCCTTCTGGATCAAGGCGCTGTGGCGCCCGTCGCGAAGTCGGATCGTCAGGTGGAGATTGACGGGTCCGGATCGCGTCAAGGGCGCGCAGCGGCGTAGCGAACCCTTGAACGCGCACAGTTGAACAGACTGCGCAGCGGATCGAAGCCGATCGTAGGATGGCTTCGATCACGGCGACCCGGCTCATGCGTGTGCCCCTCCCTTGTACGTATCCCTCCGCTCCAAACACATATCGGTCACCGTCGTTCGGGTCCAGGTGGCCTGACTGGCCAACAGAAATTTGGGTGCCGACGCATTGCATCGGGCCAAGCCTTCGTGGCTCCCGTGACGGGCGGTCTTGCCAACGCAAGCAAGCGCCTGGGGGTGCGTGCCATTCAGCGGGCACTGGTTCGCTGTCCAAGCTAGTCCCTGGCTACGCACCCTCAGGCATCAACCAAACAAGCGCTGAGCGTCGAACCTGCCGCCGTCGCGCATCAGGAAGTAACACGTACGCGCCAGTTTGTGCGCCAGCGCCTTGCGGGCCAGCACCAGCGAATGGCGTGCCTGCTTGCGCTGATACCAACGGCTGGCCGCGTCGTTGTAGCGGATGGCAAAGTTCGCCGCTTCCATGTAGGCCCAGGCGAGAAAGCGATTGCCGCAGCGCACATTGCCGCGGCCCTTGAGCTTGCCGTTGGACAGCCGCTTGCTCTCGACCATCCGGCAGTACGAGGCGTAGTCACCGACGCTGGCAAAGCGCTCAATCGGCCCGGTCTCCAGCACGATGGTGCCGCCCAGCACCTCGCCGATGCCATCGACCGTGCGCACCGCGGCCAAGGTCGGCGAGTCTTTCAGCTGCGACAGCGCCGCTTTTTCCACTCGCGCGATCTGCTGTCGCAGCACTTTCCAGACCGCCATCTGGCTACTCACCGCCAACCGTTCCATCGAATCGGTGAAGACCGCGTCCAGCTGTGCTTCACGCAAATGGCGAAACGCCTCGGCCGCTAAGCGGTCGCCGCTGCGCCGCGACCACGCACACTGCACGCTGTGGATCAGCCGCGTCGATTGCTGCACCAGCCGCATACGCTGGCGGAACAGGTCGCGCACGGCGCGCTGTTCACGTGGATAAATGAAGCCCACCGGCAGAATCCCCAGCCGCATCAAACGCGCCAGATGGCGCGCATCGCTGTGATCGTTGCCAAACTTCAACCCCTCGTACTGCGGTACCGCCGCGGTGTTGACCAACCGCGGCCGGTGACCGTGTTCGATCAAACCGTCGACCAGCCAGTACCAGTTGTACGTCGACTCCACCGCGACACCCGCCAGGTCTTCGCGGAACGGTTCAAGCGCCTGAAGCACGGCCGGCAACTCATTCGGCAGTCGGCGCTCGTAGCGCACCCGGTCCTCGTCATCGATAACCGACAACACGCCGTTGTTTGAATGTAGATCGATCGCTGCGTAAAGTGACATTGCCGCCTCCTGTCCTTTGGACTCAAGAGCCACACGGGCCGTCCTACGACGGTACCGCCCTGCGACGGGAGGCGGCGACATGAGTATTCAGCCAGCGTGGCGGCGACCCGTACCCGAAACGGACGATGGCCTGCGCTCTTCGCACTGAGAGACAGCCCGAAGGGCGGATGAGTCCGAGGGCTGTAGCGATGGAATCGCCTTGACGCACCCTGAGCTTGTCGAAGGGTGCCTCACCGAAGCGAGCCCGAAGGTGCCCACGCGAGCATTGAGGTTGCAATGCTGGGTCGGCTGGCTTCGACAAGCTCAGCCAGCGTGGCAGCGACCCGAAGCGGTTCCCTTTTCCCACAGGGAGAAGGGAACAGCCCTGACGGTCCGCTCCTGGCCGCCTACAGCCTTTGTCCCTAAGCTAAGCATTGACCAAGCAAGACATCTGCTCCATGCCCCACTACACCGGCCCTCTGATTACCAGGCGTTTGCTCGAAGTCATGTGCCTTGTTCGCGATCGCGGCGAACCACGGTTTGAAGGCTCGTTCGATCTTGGTCGTAGCAGACACGAGGCGGAAGTTACCGTCGACGATTGGAGGTTTGGCGGGCAATCATTTCCGTGGCCGGAGAAGCTCAAGGATCGCACCATCTACTACTGGGACGGCGACACCTTCGCCGCTTTGCAGCGCTTCGCCGGCTCGCTGATCAAGCTGGTGCCCACTGAATGGGGAGCGCCCACCTTCGAGATCGACGGCATCAAGATGCTGCCCACTTCACAGGTTTCACCGTTCGCCGATGCTGAACGCAAAGTTTCACTGATCAAGCCGAACGGCAAGCGCATACTCGACACCTGCGGTGGGCTTGGCTATTTCGCCGCCTGCTCCCTGGTTGGAGGCGCTGCCGACATCTTGAGCTTCGAGAAGAATGTCGACGTGCTCTGGCTGCGCCAGCACAACCCCTGGTCACCCGACCCGGACAGCATCGAAGCAGGCGGGCGGCTGCGTTTGCAGCACGGTGATGTGTCGCAGCAAATCCTTGTCCAACCCGATCAATGCTTCGATGCAGCCCTGCATGACCCACCGCGCTTTGGTATTGCCGGCGAGCTGTATTCGCAGTCGTTCTACGACCAGTTGTATCGCGTGCTGCGGCCCGGCGCGCCACTCTTTCATTACACCGGCACGCCGAATGCCAAGACCAGCGGACGCGATGTGCCCGCTGAGGTATCCAAGCGTCTGGTCAAGTGCGGCTTCAAAGTGCGACGCGAACTGGATGGTGTGTTCGCAGAGAAGCCTTCCAAGCCATCCCGCCGCTGAACAGCCCGCCCCTCTTCGCAAGCAGATTCGATGCGCGGGCGCGGGCGCGTTAAACTGCCTGCCCTGACCTTTGGCCTCGCCATGACCGACCCCATTCGCCTTGCTCGCCGCGTCGCTGAGATCCAGCGCTGCACGCGCGCCGAAGCCGAGCAGCTGATACGCAATGGTTGGGTGTCGGTGAACGGGCATGTCGTGGAAACACCGCAGTTGCGCGTGGCTGACGAACGTGTGGCCATAGACCCCAACGCCCGCATCGAGGCAGTCGAGCCGGCCACCTTGCTGCTGCACAAGCCGGCGGGCGTCGACCCTATCGACGGACCGAAGCCGGCACTGGCCCTGATCAGTCCGGACAGCCATTGGTCGGATGATCAGGCCGAGATTCGTCCTCTTCAGCGTCATTTCCAGCATCTGCAGCCCTTGGCGACGTTGGAAAACGAGGCCAGCGGCCTGATGGTGTTCAGCCAGGACGGACGCATCGTGCGTCGACTGACCGAGGATTGCGATCAGATCGAGCATGAGTATGTGGTCGACGTTGAGGGTTCAATAGCTCCCTACGGCCTGCACAGATTGGCCCATGGACTGCGCTTCGAAGGGCGGCCCTTGCCGGCTTGCAAGGTCAGCTGGCAGAGCGAAGCCCGGCTGCGCTTCGCGATCAAGGCGGCACGCCCGGGCCAGCTGCGCGACATGTGCGCGCAAGTGGGACTTGAGGTGAAGTCGATTCGACGGCTGCGAATCGGGCGCATCGCCCTTGGCAAGGGTCCCGCCGGTGCGATGCCAGCCGGCCAATGGCGCTACCTGCCCGTCGGCGAGCGCTTCTGACAAGAGCGCCCGCTGGCTGCCGCATGCCGCGATCAGATGTCGCGCGATGGATCGGAGGTCGGCTCGTCCATCTCGCGAACGCTACGTGAGGTCCAGGGCAATCGCGTCGTCTGTCGCTCGATCAGCCGGTGAACCTTGGGCGGCCCGTCGCCGCGATGCATTGAACGCAGCCGCTCGGGAATCTCGGCATCGTCGCGGGTGAGTCGGCTGCTATGGCGCAGGTAGTCGAGCCAGGTCGCGGTCTTGAAGCGCTCGATCCACAGGCGCGGGTCGTGCAGATCGCGCAGCAGGGCCCACTGATGAGCACCGTCACGACGCCGAATCCGCTTGCGCTCGGCCATGGCATTGAGAAACTCCACTACGTCATCTTCGTCGATGATCCATTCCACCGTGATCACCACCGGCCCGGTACGCGGCTCTACCGGCACCGCCGTCTGCGGCACACGATGCTGGCGCAAAGGGTCGAGATCGCGTTCGGCTGACTGTGCCAGCGGCAACATGCGGCCAAGAAGCACACTCAACCCTAGTGTTATGGAGGCAGCGATCAGCGCCGTGCCCACGCCCTGCAGCTCGGCCACCCTGCCCCACAGCCAGCTGCCGGCAGCGAGCCCGCCAAATGCCGCCATCTGGTACAGCGCAAGCGCTCGTGCCACCACCCAGCGCGGCGCCGACAGCTGCACTGCCACATTGAAGGTGGAAAGCGCCCACACCCAGCCCGCGCCCGACACCAGCATGGCGACAAGAGTCAAGGCAAACGATCGGCTAAGTGCGGCAGCGATCAGCGCGACAGCAAAGGCAAGACTGGCAGAACTGACGATGCCTTCGGTCGAGAGACGGTCACGCAGGTTGCCACTGCTCAGCGCGGCCAGCACCGCGCCAACACCGAAGCCCCCTAGCAGCAGGCCGTAGTCCAGCGCGCCACCGTTGACCAGTCGCGCAGCAATCAGAGGCAACAGGGCCAGAACCGCACCGGCACCAAGCCCGAAGGCCAGGCTGCGCAACAGCACCGTCAGTATGGTGGGCGACATGGTCACGTAGCGCACACCTGCCGCCATCGCGCTCAGCAAGCGCTCGCGAGGCAACAGGCGCGGCTCATACTCAGGCTTCCAACGCGCCAGTACCGCGATCAGGCCCAGATAGCTCAGCGCGTTGACGGCGAACGCCGCTACCGCGCCCGCACTTGCCACAATCGCGCCGCCAATGGCCGGGCCGGTACTGCGGGCGATATTGAAGCCCATGCTGTTCAGAGATACCGCTGCCGGCAGTTCAGCGCGAGGCACCAGGTCCTGCACCGAGGCCTGCCAGGCCGGTGCATTGAACGAGTTCCCGCAGCCGATCAGAAAGGTGAAGACCAGCAATAGCCAGGGCGACAAGGCGCCCTGCCAGGCGAACACGGCCAGAGCGATCGATACCAGAAGCATGAACAGCTGGGCGGCGAGGATCACCCGCCGCCGATCCCAATTGTCCGCAATGGCGCCGCCCAGCAAGGCAAACAACACCACCGGCAATGCCGTTGAGGTTTGCACCAAGGCGACCATCTCCGCCTGCCGGGTCATCTCCAGCATCAGCCAGGCAGCACCCACGGACTGGATCAGACTGCCGAAGTTTGAGCACAGGCTGGCCAGCCAGACCTTGCGAAAGATCGGTAGCTGAAACGGCGACAGCGAGGAAACGCGTCTATCCATCGGCTGCGGGCAATCGCTGACTCATCCGCGCCAGTTGGCGTGCGTCTGCCAGAACGCCACGCTGCGACGGTATGCCTCGCGATCAATCGGCACCCCCGAGCCGCCCTCCTCCACGCCCAGCGCATTGCGCATCATGGTGATCGGCGCCATCGGTGTTTCCTCAGGTTCAGCGGTGTACATGCAGCCCACGATGCCCCAGTCGGTGTCGACCGGAGTGCCTTCCTTGGCCATCTGCTCGCGGCTATACAGGATCACGATCAGATAGTCGGCAATCGGTGGCTCCACACCTTCGAACCAGCGCACCAGCACCGGCAGTTCCGACTTGCTGCGCGCTTCATAGTCCGAGCGCAGCAGATGCCGATTGTCGTCAGTGATTGAAACAGTCAAACAACGTGTAGACGTCCAGTTGTAGTACACATAGAGCTTGCAGAACGGCGCGTAGCCATCCAGCACCTTCAATGGCGCGTGCTCGTTCAGGTAGCGCTCGAATGCCTCAGGCGTGCAGTCCTGAATGGTGTTCTTGCGTGGCTCGCGCGGAAACAGCCGGGCACGGGCAAAATCGGTCAGGGTGATCGACATGGCAGCTCTTGCTTGGGATGACTCGATACGATGATCAGGGTGAACAGGTGCGCGCAAGGCGCACCGCATGAATTTTCCTCTACCGGGCTCGCAGGAAACGCCCCGGAGACCACTGCGCTTCGACTACGCTTCAGGCCGAAGTCGCATGCTCAGCCCGCGCAGGAAGTGGCGCAGCATGGCATCGCCGCAAGGCCTGAAGTGTTTGTGAGCGCGATCGCGGAACAAGGCGCCGAGTTCGGGTTTGGTGACCGGGTGCTCGGCCTGGTCAAAGATCTCGAACATGTCAGGGTCTTTCAGATCGAAGGCAACGCGCAGCTTCTTCAGTATGATGTTGTTGTTAAGCTGTTTTTCGACCGGGCGCGGCGCACGGTTCTCATCGCGACCGCGCCTGAAGATCACCAGACCATCGAGAAAGTGAGCCAGCACATCGGTGCTGCACTCGACAAACCCAGGATCGCCCTGCTTCTTGGTCATGGTCTGAATCCGGGCGGCCTCAATCCGGTAATCAGCCTTGATCAGCTGGATGATGTCGACCACTTGTTGATCGCTGAGACTCAGCATGTAGCGGATACTGCGCAGAACGTCGTTATTGATCATGAAGATCCTGAGTGTGAAGGAGCGATGTCGCCACGTTTGCAGCCGACGGGTGTGCCGAATGAGCCCGGCGATTCGCGCCCTATGGTACTCGTACCTGCAGGCCTGTCCCGGAAATATCTCACCAAACTCGCTCGGTCAGCGCTACCGATGCGATGCTGCTCGGCATCGCGGCAGCACGACTCAGCCTCTTTCTGCCATCTGCCCTGAACGACACATCCGCATCGCCCTGTCAGCAATTCATTTCCGGCACAGAACCTCAGACCCTCTGAAATGAGCAAGACACCACCCCATCCCCCCGGCGCTCGACCCGCATCGCGCCATTCCAGGCCCAAGCCGAGGCCGAAGGCCAGGGCCCGAGCCGCCCAAGCGTTGCACCCGCGCAATCGCCATCAAGGCCACTACGACTTCGATGCCCTGCTGGCGCTGACGCCGGCTTTGCAGCAGCACATCATCACCACGCCGTACGGCGAGCGCAGCATCGATTTCAGTCAACCCAGCTCGGTGCGGGCTCTGAACGCGGCGTTGCTGCGACTGCACTACGGTGTTCAGAACTGGGACCTTCCGCAGGGCTACTTGTGCCCACCCGTGCCCGGCCGTGCGGACTATGTGCATGGCCTGGCAGACTTGCTGGCGGAGGACCACCAAGGTGTCATCCCGCGCGGCGCCGGCGTGCGCGCGCTGGATATCGGCGTCGGCGCCAATTGCATCTATCCGTTGATTGCCCATGCCGAGTACGGCTGGCAGATGGTCGGCACTGATATCGACCCGAAGGCCCTGACCATCGCACAGAGCATCCTCGATCACAACACGGGGTTCGCCCAGGCCATCGAACTGCGCGTTCAGCAAGAACGCACGCGCATTTTCGAAGGGCTGCTGAAGTCAGGCGAGCGCTTTGCGCTCAGCCTCTGCAACCCACCTTTTCACGCCTCAGCCCAGGAGGCTGCCCGCGGCAGCACCGAGAAATGGCGCAAGCTCGGCAAGTCCAACACCGCCACTAGCTCGAAGACGGCGCTTCGTCGCCCGCCCTTGAATTTCGGTGGACAGTCAAACGAACTCTGGTGTCCGGGCGGCGAGGCCGGGTTCATCAGACGCATGATCGAGGAAAGCGCCGGCATGGCCGAACGCATCGGCTGGTTCAGCAGTCTGGTCGCAAAGTCTGAACATCTCGCCCCACTGCGCCAACGACTGAGCTTGGTCGGTGCGCTCGAGGTGCGCGAAATGCGCATGGCACAGGGCAGCAAGCAGAGCCGCTTTCTTGCCTGGTCCTTCCTCGACCCGCAGAAACGTGTGGCTCTGTCAGCGCCTTAGCGGAAACCGCAATAGCTCAATCAGCTTTGATCACAAACTTGCCGAACGCCACGCCGAGATCCCAGCCGCGGCCGGTGCCGGCCAGGGCCAGCGACACCTCGCCCTTGGTCACCACCTGACCCTTGGCCGATTTGACCGCTCCCGCATGCGCCTCGGCACTGACGTAGGTGCCCAGCAGCTCGTTGATGCCATCGACGCCGGAGAACTCGCCACGGCCATCCTCGATCGTCGACTTGCCGACGGTAAGTCCGCCGCCCTTGGCGCGGATCTTCACTGCCATGCTCTGCCCATTGTTGCAGCGAATGGTGCCGCTGCCCTTGGCGGTCTTGTAGAACACCGACCAGCTCTTCATGGTGAAACGCATCTCACAATCGACCTTGCCATCGGCATGGCTGGTGGCGGGCCACGTCAAGGCGAGCATCGATGTGGCCAGCAATAGCATGAGTGAGCGCATCAACTTTCTCCGCGTGGCAAAGTCACAATTCTCGCACCGCCATGACCGATTGTCGCTGGTAGCGCTGTCGACCGCACCCCGTCTCAACTTTCAACGCGTGAACCACAGCACAATTTCGGCGGTGCTGGGCGTATCATATCTGCCGATATGAGTCGGCTGCTTTCCCTGATCCTGTTGCTAAGCCTCTGCGTCAGCAGCGGCGCGGATTGCTGCGCGCCCGATCTGTCGGCAATGGCTGCAGCAACGGCAGGAGGGGGCTGCCATGACATGCCGTCAGATGACGGCGACCAGCATCGGGACGAGCCGAGTAAGGCGGGATTCTCCGACTGCAATAGCTGCGTCTATTGTGTAAGCAGTGCGCCCGCAGCAACGTCGGTCAGCGCCGCCGTGCTGCTAATCCCGTTTGACCGGGCCGCACCGCCTGTTGCGCCTGCTGGCCTGCCGCCCTTTGCCCCGCCACTGCGCCCACCCATCGCTGAAGCGCCCGCCCTGACCATCGTCTGACCGGCCGGGTTCGCCCCGGCCTTTGCCGGGAGCTTCCCCATGAACATACCGTTTGCGCGGAGATTGGCCGCGCTTCTTGCTCTGGCCCTGATTGGCCTGGCCTCCTACTCGCCGTCCCGGTCGTACGGCCTTGAGCGTTCGGATCATGCGCTCGAGGCGCCGGCCGCTGACATCCACGCCGAGGACCACCACTCGGCCAGCACGCTCGCATTACCGGCCAAGCCAAACTCGCTCTACGTCTGTCCCATGCATCCGCAGATCCGCAGCAATGCCCCAGGCGGCTGTCCGATCTGCGGCATGCAGCTGGTCCGCCGTGCGACCGATGCGTCGGGCGGCGAAGCACCCGTGATTCAAGTCGATGGCGATTTGCGGCAGGCTCTGGGCATACGCAGCGCACCGGTGCAACGGCATTCACTGAGCCCCAGGGTCAGCGCACCGGCAGAAGTCATGCTCGATCAAGACCGAATCCGTCACGTTCATGCGCGCGTTTCGGGCTGGGTCGAAGTACTACACATCCACGCGCTGGGCGAGTCGGTCCAACCCGGACAGGTGCTGATGGAGCTCTATGCGCCAGATCTGGTCGCCGCGCAGGAGGACTACCTGATCGCCCTGCGTACCGGCGGCACCGGTTCGCGGGCACAGCGCGCGGCGGCCACGCGGCTGCGCGTTCTTGGTGTCGACGAGGCTTTCATCGACGCATTGGCCGAACGCGGCAGTTCAGCACTGCGTGTACCAGTGCGGGCGCAGACGGGCGGCGTGGTGACCATGCTGGAAGTACGCCACGGCATGTATGTCACGCCGTCGACGACCATGTTGGAGATCGCCAGTCTCGACAGCGTATGGGTGCGGGTCGATGTTCTGCCGGAGGAATTGGAACGGCTGGGCGTGGGAAAGATCTACGCCGCGTTGCGAGCGGTCGGCGTTACCGACCGAGTATGGCGTGGCGAGGTCAGCTACATCTACCCGAGCCTCGACACCACCGCGCGCACCGTGCAATTGCGCGTCACCGTGCCCAACCGCCGCGGCCTGCTGCGGGTCGGCCAGTTGATGCAGGCCAGTCTGCGCGGAGAAAACCGTGAGCCCAGGCTTGCAGTACCGAGCGAGGCGGTCATCAGAACCGCCGACGGCGAACGAGTGATGCTTGATCTGGGTGACGGCCGCTTCCGGCCGCAGCCGGTGCAGGCAGGACTGCGCGCCGAAGGCTACACCGAGATCCTGCAAGGCCTGGACGAGGGTCAGCAGGTGGTGATCTCGGCGCAGTTCCTGCTCGATTCGGAATCCGCTCTGCGTGCGGGCCAGCAGCGGCTGGGAGGTGGACATGCACACTGAGCAGTCCTCTCAAGGCGCCACCGCTGTTCGTAGACGAGGGGACATGCGCGAAGAAGTGCAGCGCGGCCAGCCCCTCACGACGCGTCATGCCCGCGAAGGCGGGAATCCGGCTGTTTCGCGCATCAAGCCGTGTGTTTCGACGCAAACATTGGCCCCCCGCCTGCGCAGGGGTGACGGGAAATCAGGCATGACCTTGGGCTCGGGGCGACCCCGCCCTTCTGCGACATCGGCCAACGCGATTGAGGCGTGCGGTGGGTTCGCCACGCGCGCCGCGAGTCGCGCGAGGCCCCGGCTATGATCGCCGCCCTGATTCGCGCCTCGCTGGCTCACCGCGGCCTAGTGCTGCTGCTTTCGCTGCTGGGGGCGCTGGCAGCGATCCAGGCCACCCGGACACTGCCGGTGGATGCGATTCCCGACCTCTCCGATGTGCAGGTGACCGTGCGCACCGAGTGGCCGGGGCAGTCGCCGCAGCTGGTTGAGGACCAACTGACCTATCCGCTGGCCTCGCGCCTGCTGGCGGTGCCCGGCGCACGTCACGTGCGCGGCTTCTCGATGACTGGCGATTCCTTCGTCTACGTGCTGTTCGAGGACGGCACCGACCCGTACTGGGCGCGTTCGCGGGTGCTGGAGTACCTCAGCCAGGCGCGCGGAGAACTGCCGGCCGGAGTCGAACCAGCGCTGGGGCCGGATGCCACCGGGGTCGGCTGGGTCTATCAGTACGCCCTGGTCGATCGCAGCGGCCGGCACGCCCTGTCCGAGCTGCGCGCCCTGCAGGACTGGTTCCTGCGACTTGAGCTGCAGGCCCTGCCAGGCGTGTCCGAGGTCGCCACCGTCGGCGGCATGGAGCGTCAGTACCAGGCGATCATCGACCCGATCCGGCTGCGCCAGTACGGCGTGAGTTTCGACGCCGTGGCCGCTCGCATCCGCGCCGCCAGCGCCGAGCGCGGCGGCTCGCTGATGGAGATCGCGGAAGGCGAACTCAGCCTGCGCGGGATCGGCTTCATCCGCGAGCTGGAGGATCTGTCCAACGTGCCACTCGGCGTGCTGCGTGACAGCGTGCCGGTGCTGCTGGGTGATGTCGCCGAGATCCGCTTCGGGGCTGGGCCACGCCAGGGCATCGCCGAGCTTGATGGCGAAGGCGAAGTGGTCGGCGGAATCGTGGTGATGCGCGACGGCGGCAATGCCCGCGAAGTGATCGCCGCGGTGCAGGAACGGCTCGACGCGCTGCGCTCCAGCCTGCCCGAAGGCGTTGAGCTGGTCACCGTCTACGATCGCTCGGCGTTGATCGATCGCGCGGTCAGTCATCTGTCAGGGAAACTGGTGGAGGAGATCCTGGTCGTGGGCCTGGTCTGCCTGCTGTTTCTTGGCCACGTCCGCTCTGCCCTGGTGCCGGCGCTGCTGTTACCGCTAGGGGTTCTGCTGGCGCTGGCGATCATGCGCCTGCAGGGCATCAACGCGCACATCATGTCGCTGGGCGGCATCGCGATTGCCATCGGTGCCATGGTCGATGCCGCCATCGTGCTGGTGGAGAACGCGCACAAGCAGATCGAGCACTTTCGTCAGCGCGAGGGCCGCGAACCTCGCGAGCGGGAGCGGCTCAAGCTGGTTGCAGACGCTGCGATCGAAGTCGGCCCGGCGGTGTTCGTCTCCCTTCTGATCATCGCGCTGAGCTTCCTGCCGGTGTTCCTGCTCGAAGCTCAGGAAGGGCGGATGTTTTCGCCGCTGGCCTGGACCAAGACCTGGGCCATGCTGGCCGCGGCCTTGTTGGCGGTGACGCTCGGCCCTGTGCTGATGGAACTGCTAGTTCGCGGACGCATCCGCAGTGAACAGGAGCAGCCGCTGTCGCGCCTGCTGATCGCTCTGTACCGCCCGGTGCTACGCGGCGTGCTGCACTGGCCGAAGCTGACCGTACTTGTGACCGTGCTGCTGGCAACCAGCGCGCTGTGGCCACTCGGCCGACTGGGCAGCGAATTCATGCCCGAGCTGGAAGAGGGCGACTTGATGTACATGCCAACCACCCTGCCCGAGCTCTCGCCCGGCAAGGCGCAGGCGCTGCTGCAGCAGACCGATCGACTGATCCGCCTGTCGCCCGAGGTCGAGCACGTGTTCGGTAAGATTGGCCGCGCCGATAGCGCCACCGACCCCGCCCCGCTGTCGATGATCGAGACCACCATCCGGCTGAAGCCGCAGGAGCAGTGGCGGCCGGGCCTCACCCTGGATGACCTGATCGCCGAACTCGACGCGCGGCTGCAGATTCCCGGCCTGACCAATGCCTGGGTGCAGCCGATCCGCACCCGCATCGACATGCAGGCCACCGGACTGCGCACGCCGCTGGGCGTGCGCATTGCCGGCGACGATCTGCAGCAGCTCACCCGCATCGCCACCGAGGTCGAAGCCGCGCTGAAGGGCGTGCCGGGTATCCGCTCCGCCTATGCTGACCGCGCGGCCAGCGCACGAAGCCTGGAGGTGCGGCCGCGGCGCGAGGACCTGGCTCGCTACGGCGTCGAGATGGAGAGCTTCATGTCCTGGCTCGGTGAAGCCGTGGGCGGCGCGCCGGTCGCCACCGCCTACGAGGGGCGACGGCGCTTTCCGGTCGCCCTGCGCCTGCCGCAGGACGTTCGCGACACGCCCGAGGCACTGGCGGAACTCGGTGTGGTGACGCCCTCGGGACAGCAGGTGCCGCTGGGGCGCCTGGCCGATATCGAGATCGTTGCGGCCCCGGCGATGATTCGCAGCGAAAACGCCCGGCTCACCGCCTGGGTGTTTGTCGACACCGATACCCGCGACCTGCTCGGCACCATGCGCGAAGCCGACGCCGCCCTGCGCGAGGGCGTCGCGCTACCACCGGGGGTCAGTCTCGGATGGGCGGGCCAATACGAATACCTGACCCGTGCCGCCGAGCGGCTGAGCCTCGCGGTTCCAGCGGTGCTCGGCATCATCCTGGTGCTATTGTACCTGGTGTTCCGCCGCTGGCCGGACGCGTTTATCGTGCTGCTGACCGCACCGCTCTCGGTAGTCGGAGGGATCTGGCTGTTGTGGGCGCTGGACTATGCTCTGTCAGTGGCGGTGGTAGTCGGCTTCCTCGCCCTGTTCGGCGTGGCGGCGGAATTCGGTGTAGTGATGTTGATCTACCTTGCCCAGTCTGTCATGCGCGCCCGCGACGAGGGCCGCATGCAGACCACACAGCAGCTCGATGCGGCGCTGGAGGAAGGCGCCGTGCTGCGTGTGCGGCCCAAGGCGATGACCGTGCTCACCCTGCTCGCCGGCCTGACCCCGATCCTGCTCAGCGAAGGCAGCGGCGCCGCCACCATGCAGCGCATCGCCGCGCCGATGCTGGGCGGCATGCTGTCGGCACCACTGCTCTCGCTGCTGCTGATCCCAGCCATCTATCGCTGGTGGCTCGGGCGCGGCCTGGCAAGTGAAACTTGAGCGCCCCGGCTCCGGCGCGCAGCGACGGCCAGCCCAGCGTCATTGCCGCGTCGGTGGGAATCCAGGAGCACTGCCCGCGCGCAATCGGAATTGAGGGCCGCGCTGGCGCTTGAAGGTTGACGGGATTTCAGGCCTTCCACCGAGGCTTCGAGGCTGACGGGGATCGTAGAGGCCCGCTGCAAAGCCGGCGAATATCACCTGCATCAGCTATCCTTGGCGGATGCTGTGTCTTTTGCGCCAACGTTGCCTTGCCCATCAGGTTGTGTGGACCCTGTTGCTGGCTCTGAGTTTTGTCGGCAAGCCCGTGCTGTCGCTGGCGGGCGAGTTGCACGAGTCGAGGCATCATGGTTCGACTAAGTTTGAGGTTCATGCGCACGCAGAACACGACCACGGTAGTGCGACGGAAAGTCGCAGTGACGAGGTCGAAAGCGATCGCGCGCCGGACCTCTGGCATGGACTGATGCACGTCGCACATTGCTGCGGAATGCTGTGCGCCATGCCGACAGCATCGGCCACTCTCTCTCCCGTCGCGCCAGGCTGGCTGCCACCGCCGGCCGCTGCTGAGAACTACGACAGCGTGCCGCCCACGCGCAGGCTGCGACCTCCGATCGTCGAATGAGGCTGACCGGCACGCTGCCGGCCCTTCCTTCCCGTCCCTTTCGGAGTCATCCCATGAGCCTTCCCCGCGCGGCCCTGGCCGCCGTGATTCTTTGCCTGTGCGCAAGCACCGTGGCCAGCGCCGAGCCTGTGCTGACCTTGAACGAGGCGTTCCGCCGCGTCATCGACAGCCACCCGGACCTCAAAACCTACCGTTTCACCGAGCAGTCGCTGGCGGCCGAAGTCGATTCAGCAGCGCAAGCACCGGCGCTGCGCTGGCACTCCGAAATCGAGAACGCACTCGGCAGCGGTGAGGCGTCCGGCTTCGGCGGCGCCGAGCTGACCCTGTCGCTGGCCTCGGTGATCGAACGCGGCGAAAAGCGCGCGGCTCGAGAGTCCTTGGCGCGGCGACGTCTGGAGGGCGTCGAGCTGATGCGCGAGGCGAGGAAGCTCGACCTACTGGCCGAAGTCGCGCGCCGCTACCTCGACGCCCAAGCCGCGAAGGCGCTGAGCGATCTTGCCACCGATGATCTGGCCCAACGGGAGACGCTGGTTGACGCAGCCCGAAAGCGCAGACGCGCCGGGGCCGAGCCGGAATCGGTGGTGCTTGCCGCAGACGCGACCCGCGTACGGGTCGAGGGCGAGCGTGATCGCAGCCTGCGCGCATCGGCGCATGCCATGCAGCGGCTGGTCATGCTGTGGGACGGCGACCTTGCCGCGCTGCGCCTCGCTGAGGTCGATCTCGGCACCGTGCCAGCGGTGCCCGATAGAAACCGGCTGATCCGTCAGCTGGCCGATACCCCAGAACTGCAGCGCTTCGCTCACGAGTCCCGCCTGCGCGAAGCGCGGCTGCAGCTAGCGCGGACCACGCGCATCGCTGATATCGACTGGCAGATCGGCCTGCGCCGGCTGCAGGCTGACGGCGACTGGGCACTGCTGGGCAGCGTGTCGGTTCCGTTCGGCAGCGCGTCGCGAGCCGAACCCGGCTTGCGCGCCGCCGAAGCCGAATTGGCCGCGCTCGAGTTCGAACGCGAGAGCCAACAACGGGCTCTGGCCAGCACGCTGGACGAGGCCTGGAGCCGACTCGATCTTGCCGTGACCCACGCACAGCAGATTGACGCACAGCTGCTACCGGCCCTGCACGCCGCCGCGGAGGCGGCCGGGCGCAGCTACCGCGCCGGTGCGGCCAGTCATCTCGAATGGGCTCAACTGCAGGGCGAGCTGGTCGAGGCCCGACGCCAGCGCCTGGACGCCGCCCTGGCCGCGCACCGCGCCCTGATCGAACTGCAGCGCCTGACCGGCCAGAGCTTTACGGTCGACTCGGCCCCTTCCGAAGGAATCTCCCCGTGAAAATGCGCTCGCCGATCCTGATCGCCCTGCTGTCCCTGGCGTTGGTCGCCTGCGGCCACCACCACGACGACGAACTTGGGCACGCCGATGCGGATACACGTGGCCATGGCCACGGCCATAACGACCACGCCGAAGAGGAGGTCGAGCGCGGCACCCACGGTGGCCGGCTGCTGCGTGGGGGAACACTGACCGTCGAACTTGCCATCTACGAAGAGGGCGTACCGCCAGAATACCGCGCCTGGCTATATCGCGATGGCGAGCCGCTGCCGCCGCAGTCCGGATCGCTCGAGGTGGAGCTGAGCCGCCTGGGTGGCGCTACCGACACCCATCGATTCGCCGTCCGCGGCGACCATCTGGTCGGCAACGGCATGGTCTACGAGCCGCATTCCTTCGACGTCACGGTGCGTGCCGAGGTGGAGGGGCAGCGCGCCGAGTGGCAATTCGAGAGCCATGAAGGACGCACGCGCATTGCCGCTGAAATCGCCGAGGCCGCCGGCATCCGCGTGGCGGCGGCGGGCCCGGGCGTGATCCGCGATGAGCACGAGCTGCAGGGCCTGCTGACCCCGATCGAAGGCCGCCACAGCCGGGTCGGTGCGCGCTTCCCCGGACCGATCCGCAGCGTCACTGTGGGCGTGGGCGATCGGGTGCAGCGTGGCCAGACGCTAGCGACGGTCGAAAGCAACGTCAGCCTCGCTAGCTACGCGGTGGCCGCGCCGATCGACGGCGTGGTGCTGGCGCGCAACGCCGCCGTCGGTGAAATCGCAGGAGAAGCGACGCTGTTCGAGATCGCCGATCTGTCCGCGCTGTGGGTCGACGTGCACCTGTTCGGCGGCGATGCCCAGCACATCACGCCGGGCCTGCCGATTGAAGTGATCCGCATGAGCGATGACGTCAGCGCAATCACCCGCCTTGAGCGGGTGCTGCCGGTGACCGCCACGGCCAGCCAGAGCACGGTCGGGCGCGCCGTGCTGGACAACGCCGATGGCCGCTGGCGGCCGGGCGCCGCGGTCCGTGCCCGGGTTACCGTCTCTGAACACATGGTTCCGCTGACCGTGCCACTGGCGGCCTTGCAGCGCTTTCGTGACTGGGACGTGGTATTCATTCGTGTTGGCGAAGACTACGAGATCCGCCCGCTTCAGCTCGGTCGCCGCGACGGACTCAACGTCGAGGTGTTGGAAGGCCTGAAGCCTGGCGATCCGATCGTAGTCGAGCAAAGCTACCTGGTGAAGGCCGACATCGAGAAGGCAGGCGCCTCTCATGACCACTGAGCAAACCCCGCAATCGGGCAGGGAAAGCGCAGCTGGCGCTGTCGCGCAGCGGCCGTCTGAGGGGCGCCCGCTGCTGGAACGCGTGGTGCGCTTTTCCATCGCACACCGCTGGATCATGCTGCTGTTCACCCTCGGACTCACCGCGCTCGGCGTGTGGAGCTTCCAGAAGCTGCCGATCGACGCCACCCCCGACATCACCAATGTCCAGGTGCAGATCAACACTGAAGCGCCGGGCTACACGCCCATGGAGGCCGAACAACGGGTGACCTTCCCGATCGAGACGGCGCTCGCCGGACTGTCCAAGCTCGACTACACCCGCTCGCTGTCACGCTACGGCCTCTCGCAGGTCACCGTGGTGTTCGAGGACGGCACCGACATCTACTTCGCGCGGCAGCAAGTCGCAGAGCGCCTGCAGCAGATGCGTTCACGACTGCCGACTGGGCTGGAGCCCGAGCTGGGCCCGGTTGCCACCGGCCTCGGCGAGATCTTCATGTACACGGTCGAGGCCCGGCCCGATGCCCTGCGCAGCGACGGTCAGCCATGGACGCCCACCGACCTGCGCACCCTGCAGGATTGGGTGGTGCGGCCGCAGCTGCGCAACGTGACCGGCGTCACCGAGGTCAATACCATCGGCGGGTATGCGCGACAGATCCACATCACGCCGGATCCAGCGCGGCTGGTCGCCTACGGCCTCACCTTGCAGGATGTGGTTGCGGCGCTGGTTGCCAACAACCAGAACATCGGCGCCGGCTACATCGAACGCAGCGGTCAGCAGTACCTCGTCCGCGTGCCCGGACAGGTAGCCTCGATCGGGGCGCTGGGCGACATCGTGCTGGACCGCCGCGACGGCGTGCCGATTCGCATACGTGATGTCGCCGCCGTGGGCGATGGGCCCGAGCTGCGCACCGGCGCGGCCACCCAGGATGGCCGCGAGGTGGTGCTGGGCACGGTGTTCATGCTGATCGGCGAGAATAGCCGCGCGGTAGCCCAGGCCAGCGCGGCACGGCTGCAGGAGATCGCCCGATCGCTGCCGCCGGGCGTCGACGTGCATCCGGTATACGACCGCACCGCCTTGGTCGACCGCACCATCGCCACGGTGCGCACCAACCTGGTGGAAGGCGCACTGTTGGTGATCGCCGTGCTGTTCCTGCTGCTCGGCAATATCCGCGCAGCGCTGATCACCGCCGCGGTGATCCCGATCGCCATGCTGATGACGGTGACCGGAATGGTCAGGGGCGGCGTATCGGGCAACCTGATGAGCCTCGGCGCGCTGGATTTCGGCCTGATCGTTGACGGCGCGGTGATCATCATCGAGCACTGCCTGCGTCGCTTCGGCGAAGCGCAGCAGCAGCTAGGCCGCCTGCTTGATCGCGAGGAGCGCTTCGAGCTGACCGCCCAGGCCACTGCCGAGGTGATCCGTCCTAGCCTATTCGGCGTCGCCATCATCACTGCGGTGTACCTACCGGTGTTCGCGCTGACCGGCATCGAAGGCAAGATGTTTCACCCGATGGCCTTCACTGTGGTCTTCGCCCTGACCTCGGCCATGCTGCTGTCGCTGACCTTCGTGCCGGCGGCGGCCGCGGTATTCCTCGGCGGCCGTGTACAGGAAAAGGAAAATCGTGCGCTGCGTCTCGCCCGCCGTCTCTACGCACCGGCGCTCGACAGAGCACTGCAAATGCGCTGGGCCGTGGTCGCTGCGGCCTTGCTGCTGGTGCTCGGCAGCGGGCTGCTGGCGGCTCGGCTGGGCAGCGAGTTCATTCCCAGCCTCGACGAGGGTGACGTGGCGCTGCACGCGCTGCGCATTCCCGGCACTAGCCTGAGCCAGGCGGTGGAGATGCAGGCCTTGTTGGAACAGCGCATTGGCCAGTTCCCGGAAGTGGAGCGGGTGTTCGGCAAGATCGGCACCGCCGAGGTGGCCACCGATCCCATGCCGCCCTCGGTCGCCGATGCCTTTGTGATGATGAAACCGCGTGATCAGTGGCCCGACCCGCGCAAGCCCAAGGTGCAGCTGGTTGCCGAGATCGAGGCTGCTGTATTGCAGTTGCCAGGCAATAACTACGAGTTCACCCAACCGATCCAGATGCGCATGAATGAACTGATCTCGGGGGTGCGTGCCGATGTTGCGGTCAAGCTGTATGGTGACGATCTCGACACCCTGGTCGAAGTCGGCGAGCGGATCGAGGCGGTGGTGAAGTCGGTCAACGGCGCCGCAGACGTCAAGCTGGAGAGCACCACCGGCCTGCCCCTGCTGACCATCACGCCGGAACCCGATGCGCTGGTCCGCTATGGTCTGAATCCATCCGACGTGCAGGCGGCGGTGTCGATCGCCGTTGGCGGCGCCGTGGCCGGCCAGCTGTTCGAGGGCGACCGCCGCTTCGATCTGGTGGTACGCCTGCCCGAGGCCCTGCGCAGCGATCCGGCGCGTCTCGCGGACTTGCCAATACCGCTTCAGCCCGATGACCAGGCCGACGAGTCGGCGCGTCTGGCCAACTGGGCCAGTGGCGGTCCCGGCGTGGTGCCGCTACGCGAACTGGCGCGCATCGAAGTCACCGAAGGACCGAACCAGATCAACCGCGAGAACGGCAAACGTCGCGTGGTCATCAGTGCCAACGTGCGCGGCCGCGACCTCGGCGGCTTCGTCGACGAACTGCGCCTGCGCATGGAGGCTGAGGTCGAGATTCCGCCGAGCTACTGGATTGGCTACGGCGGCACCTTCGAGCAGCTGATTGCCGCCGCGCAGCGCCTCGCCGTGGTGGTTCCGCTGACCCTGTTGATGATTTTCGGCCTGCTGTTCATGGCCTTTGGCTCGGGCCGCGACGCGATGGTCATCTTCAGCGGCGTGCCTCTGGCCTTGACCGGCGGCGTGCTCGCTCTGTGGCTACGCGACATGCCGCTGTCGATCTCGGCAGGGGTCGGCTTCATCGCCCTGTCCGGCGTTGCCGTGCTCAACGGCGTGGTGATGATCAGCTTTATCCGTCGCCTTCGTGAACAGGGGGTTTCGCTGAGGGACGCCATCCGAGATGGCGCCCTGGGCCGGCTGCGCCCGGTGTTGATGACCGCCCTGGTTGCTGCACTCGGCTTCCTGCCGATGGCCTTCAACGTCGGTGCCGGGGCCGAGGTGCAGCGGCCACTGGCGACCGTGGTGGTGGGCGGCATCCTGTCTTCGACCGCACTCACCTTGCTGGTATTGCCAGTGCTTTACGCGATGACGCGCAGAGCCTGAATTGATGGGCCAAGAATGGCGATGCGGCGCAACCTCACTCCTCAAACCCATCGCCAAACACCGCACCGGCCGCCAAACCACTAAAGCTCACGCGAATCTCGTCGCTCAAGGTGATAAAGCGCCCATTGCCATGATGAACACGCGCCTGCAGACGTTGCTGTTCACCGGCAGCGGCGCCATTCCACTGCGCACTCCAGGGTGCCGAGCTGGTGCTGGCCACCACGGCGCCATTGGCCAGATACTCGACCTGCTGGATGCCGCTGTAACTGCTGGTGATGGACAAGGACAGCGTGGCGCCGGCCGCCAGCTGGGCGCCATTGGCCGGGCTGCTGATCGCCAGCTGCGGCGGTGCCGGCATGCCGGGCTCGCTACCGTCGATCTGATTGAGGAAGGCAATCAGCTGACTGCGTTGGCCGGCGCTGAGCGAGGCGCCGGCGGTGTGCTGCTGCGCATCGCCACTGGTCAGCAGCGCTTCCAGCGTCGCCGCCGAACCATCGTGCAGGTAGGGCGCGCTGTCCCACACGCCGCGCAAGGTTGGCGTGTCCAGTGCTTCCAACGCACCGCCAAGGCGATTGCCGCTGCCGGCGCTCAGGGTGCCGACATCGTGCCGCCGCGACCAGGCGCTGTCGCTGAAGGCCTCACCGGCATGGCAGTCGGCACAGCCCGATTGGATGAACAACGTGCGTCCGGCCATACCATCGGCGGTCAAGCTGCCGCTGGCACTGCGGAACGGCGAACGATCGAATCGATCCAGGCTGTCGACATAGGCCGCCAAGGCATCGAGTTCGGCGCTGATGCCGGCCTTCGGATCTCCCAACGGCTCTGAACGAGTACCGGCGTTGAAATCGGCATCGTCCATAAAGCCCAGGCCACCGAACAAGGCGCGCATCGGATTCTCGAAATCCTGGATCTCGTCGAAGTTGCCGCTCCAATGCACCCGACCGTGGCCCATGCCGGCGACGCCGCGCAAACTGGTGGTGTTGCGCAACCCCTCGCCGAGCTGGGTGAAATCCCATACCCGGCCATCCTGTCGGCCGTCGAGATGACAGGCGGCGCAGGAGAAATAGCCATCCTGACCCATCCGGGTATCGGCAGCATCGTAGAAGATTCGCTTGCCGGCCAACACCTCGGCACTCAGCGGCTCGCTTGAACTCGATGCTATGCGCTGCAGTTCGGTGAGACTGGCCGTGCCCTGGCTGACCAGATCGGCGGCATCGAGCACACTCACATTGCGACTCAAGAGGTTGTGCACGAACAGGCGCGAGGTTGCCGGGTCGAACGCCAGGCCCTGCGGCGTCATGCCGACTTCAGTGCGGGCGATTTCGCGGCGATTCCAGGGGTCGAGCGCTATCACCCGATGATTGCCTTCGAAGGCAACGAACAGGTGACTGGCGCCCGGCGCCCAGGCCAGAGCCGAGGGCCGCGAGGCATCATCGCTGTCGAAACGCGCACTGCTGACTTCACTGGCGCCGGCCCCGTCCAGGGTGCCGATCAGGCTGCGCATCGTGGTCTCGAAGCTGAGTGGGCTGCCCTCGCGGAATTGTCCGCGCAACACATTGTCCTTCTTCGCGGCGTAGAAAGCGCGCTGCCCGTCCGGGCTGCTGGCCAATGCCGCGACAAAGTTGGGCACTCCGCGCCCGGCGGTGCCGGAGTCGGCCGTCGTGCTATCGATCGGCAGGCTGATCGAATCGACCGTGCTGAATGCGGGCAGGCCAATGCGCCACACCTGCCCGGCGCCCGCTGCCGATACGAAACGCGAGGCGAACAAGCGGCCGCCATCACCCGACACACTGAGCGCATACACCTGCGGGCCCACTGCCAGCCGCGCATCGACGTTGGCACTGGCGGTGCTGAACCGCGCGATCTCGCCACTGCCAGATAGCGCCACATAACCGGTTGTTCCACCCTGGGCAAAGACGATTGCGGTGGGACGATCGCCATAGTCCAGCGGCAAGGTATGCTCCACCATGCGAGTCACGGGATTGATTCGACTCAGACTGTCGTCATCCCGGTTCACCACCCAGACCCGCCCGTCAGCGGCCACTGCCAAGCCCGCCGGATGATCACCCACCGAAATCTCCGCCAGTCGAGTGAGCGCGTCGGCATCAAACACCGCCACCGTGCCGTGATCGGGATTCACGCTCCACACCTCGCGCCGCGCCGGATGCACTACAATGCTGCTCGACACCGCGGCGGCATTGCCGCTGTGCCGGGCCACCAGCACCCGGGTCGCCGATGCGCTGCGACCGACCGCATTGCGTACCTGCAACTGCACCGTGTACTGGCCCGGTTGCGCATAGCTGTGCTGCGCCGCGGCGCTGCTCGACCAGCTGGTAGATGCACTGCCATCGCCGAAGGTCCAGCTGTACTCCAGCGCGTGACCGGCCGGATCACTGGCACTGGCACTGAACTGGATGTTCGACCCGGAAGTGACCGGTGAGCCCGGCGTGCTGCCCATGCTGGTAATCGACGGTGGCTGGCCGGTATCGACATTGTCGCCCGTCGAGAAGAAGAAACTTTGCGCGGCCATGCCATTGCCGGCCAGATCACGCACGCCGCCGGCCACGATGCGCAACTCGTAGCTGGTATCGGCCTGCAAGGGCGATACCGGATACACGTTCACTACGTCATAGCTGGTATGGATGATGATGGCCGGCAGTTGTGGCCCATCGACCTCACGCAGCTGGATGTTCTGCTCATTCACCGTGGTGGCGTCGAGACGCTCATTGATCACCAGGCCAATCGCGCTGTTCAGTGGCTGATGGGTCGCGCCATCGGCCGGCAGGTGGTAGCCGATCGTCGGCGCCCGGGTATCCAGGTTCGATTGATGGGTAAACAGGAATGAGCGGCTGCCGTTCTGCTCCGAGCCCGACACCAACAACAGATGGCCGAGCGGAATCCACTGGAAGTCGCTGAAACTATGCTGCGGGTTGGAAAACACCCGCTCAACTTGGCGCGTCTCCATATTGTACTTAACGCCACGATTGAATCTGCCGGCAAAGGCGAACTCATCCTGAAAGTGCACATAGCGGCCAGGCAGGTCATCGTAGGGAATCGTGCCCACCAGGCGCAGGTCGGCCGGGTCGCTGAAGTCGATGATCAAGGTATTGGCATTCTGCTGCGGCCCATTGGTGTTGTCGCCGATCATCAACACCAGATAGTGCCGCCACACCTGCCACGCCGAGGTGTACTGGCGGTAGTTGCCGGCCAACACATCGAGTAACACCGGCGCGGCCGGATTGCCGATATCGAACACCGCCAGGCCAGTCTGCTCATCGCCCGGAGTGATGAACAGCAAATTGCCGATACGAAAGCGATTGCCGACGTTAAGCCCGGCCAATTGCGCCACGCTGGTTTCGGCCAGCGGCGGCCAGTACCCCACTCGCGAGTCATAGATCACATCGCCATACCAGTTCGGGTAGGTGTCCATGAAGCCACCGCCCCACACCCGGGTTTGTACCGGGAAGTTATGAATCGCCTGGGTCCAGGGCACACGATTGCAGGGCTGAGCCAGACTGACGAACTGCGAAGTGCCCTGCGGCGGATCGGCCCCGACCTCTGGATTCCAGTACTGCCGATAGAACAGGTCGCCGATCTTCTGCCAGGCATGGCCGTTGACGCTGAGCGCACTGCTGCACATCAGCTGTGGGCTTTGCGGGTTGGCGATGTTGTACACCTGAGTGCCTTGGCCGTCAGTGCCGCCGAGGTACAGCAGGCCACGGTGGAACGTAGTGATGCGGCCGCCATGGTTCCAGCTCGCCAACTGGGTGCCAGCCGGCCAGGTTTGTGAAGGCAAGCCCTGCCCCTGCACGGCGCTCCAGCAGCACCACAACAACAAGCTCAATCCGAGCTTTGCACGCAACGACATCGTGTTCCCCGAGCACCGTGACGGGCCGAAGTGTAGAGTTCTGGCACGTCCAAAGTGCGATCTGTCTCACAGAATCTTCACCCACCGGGCTTAGCGGTCGAACGGCCGTCCTGGGCGGCGGCGCCACCGCGCACCCATTTGCCCGTTTGCCCCCTCTTATGGATTCCATCTCAAACAGAGGCTGTCATGACTCACCCAAACCTTACTCGCTGGCTTGGCCTGCTGCTCTTGCTCAGTACCTTCACCGCCCAGGCAGTGGATGAAGTATTCAGCACCGAAGACGGCGCCCTGCGGGGCTACGATGTGGTCGCCTACCACACCGAACACAAACCCGTGCTCGGCTCGGCCGCCATCACCCATCCATGGAATGGCGTTACCTGGCGATTTGCCAATGAGGCCAACCGCGACCGATTCGCCGCCGACCCACAACGCTACGCCCCGCAATACGGCGGCTATTGCGCCTATGGCACCTCGCGCGGCTACAAGGTGTCGACCCAACCCGAGGCCTTTGCCATCGTCGACGGCAAGCTGTACCTGAACTACAACACCGAGGTGCAGAAAACCTGGAACCAGGATCAGCCGACCTTTATCCAGCAAGCCAACCAAGTGTGGCAGACCCTGGAGGATCAGCCGTACGAGAAAGAGGCTAAGTAGTCAGCCGCGGAAACGTCGCGACACGCGGAAAGTTGGGCTCGGCAGGGGGGCTGAGCCACTGAACCGCGCGAATGACGCGCTGTCGGGCGGGAGTGGGCGGCACTGCTCCGCGCATCGCTGTTGGGACAAGACTCGACACAGCTCCGCAGTCTTCGTCACCCCCGCGCAGGCGGGGGGCCAGGACCTACGTCCCGACGGTTGAAACTAACACGTGGTTGCCGCGACAGCCAGCACGCCGCGGCCCCTGCACCACCAGGCTCCCAACCGCCTGGCCCCACACCGAAGTCTTCACAGTTACACCACCACTCCGATCTCCCCGAGCGCGCAGCGAATCGGTAGTATGGGCGCACTCTCCATATTCGCCCTGCAATGCCGACAGCACTTCTTCCGCCGCTCGACGACGTTCTGCACCAGGTGCCCGACGCCGTTTGCGTGGTCGATGCTGAGGGCAGGTTCCTGTTCGTCAGCGCGGGCTTTGAGCGGATTCTTGGCTACGCGTCCGGTGAAGTGATCGGGCGGCGGGCATTCGACTTCGTTCATCCTGACGATCGTGAGATGACCATGCGACAGGCCGAACGTATCAATGCGGGCCTGCTGCAGCGTCATTTTCGCAATCGATATATCCACAAGGATGGCCACACCATCGATCTTCAGTGGTCGGCGCGCTTCCTGGCCGAGTTCGGCGTGCGCGTGGCGGTCGGTCATGACGTCACCGAGCTTTGCCAGGCCGAACGCGCACTGGAGCATCTGGCCTCGCATGACGACCTGACCGGCCTGCTTAACCGCCACCGTCTGCACGCGGATTTGCGGCACGCCGTGCAGCATGCGGCAGCCGTCAATGGTGGCCTCGCCCTGCTCTACATCGACCTCGACGGCTTCAAGGCCGCCAACGATCTTCACGGCCATGCGACCGGCGATCAGATTCTTCAACAGGTCGCCCAGCGGCTGCAGCAAGGCGTGCGACGCAGCGACATCGTGGCGCGCATGGGGGGCGATGAATTCATCGTGTTGCTGCCCGGCTGTCCTGACCTTGCCACAGCCCGCAGCGTGGCCGACGGTCTGATCGCCCGCCTGAGTCAGCCGTTCGATCTTCTCGACATCATGATCCAGCTTGGGGCCAGCGTGGGAATCGCCTGCTATCCAGCCGATGGCCAGGACCCCGACACCCTGCTGGCGCATGCCGATCGCTTGATGTACCTGGAGAAACGGGCGCGGCAGTAGATCGGGCCCCGGCCCGCCACTCAACACGCGACCCTACCGGCAAATGCGGCTTTGAAGCGGGGCTTGCCGTCTTGACGAAGCGGCATGCGCCTGTCTTACATGGCGCACTTGGGCGGGCCGAAACACGCCCTGCTCATCGGCTTGCGGGCCAGGGCCCGCCTGCCCACCTGACCGCATCGTCTTGCCAGCTCCCGCGGAGCAAACGGCTGCGGGTTGACCCGCGGGGCTGAACGGGACCCGTCAACGGGCTGCCCATCGGACGCCGACAGAGAGCCCGAAAACGCCCGAAACGTACGGCCATCGCTCATTTCGCGTACGATGTCGGCTGGACCCTTGAGTTCACGCGCGTCCCGTCCGGCCCCATCGTCGCTCGCTTCGCTCCTTTCACGCGTCTTCACCCCGATGGGGTGACGCCCCTTCGGGAGCGCCCATGCTGGGCTATTCGGTTCGCGAGATTAATCAGGCCATTGGCCACCATCCCTACCGACTGCGCGTCTTAAGTGATCGCCAGCAGTTCGGCGACCCCGACGGGCGGGCCGCGGCGCTGGGTATTTCCTCGGCGCAGTGGAGTCTGTTTGGTCAACTTTGGCCGGCCGGACGCCTGCTGGCGCAGGCAATGTATCGCTTCGACATCACCGGCAAGCGCATCCTCGAACTGGGCTGTGGCATTGGGCTGCCGAGTCTGGTGTTGCAGCAGCGCGGTGCCAATGTGGTGGCCTCGGACGCGCACCCGTTGGCCGAAGTCTTTCTCGCCTACAACGCTGCGTTGAACGATCTTCCCGCCCTACATTATCGGCAACTGCGCTGGGATTCCCATCTGCCTGCCTTGGGCACCTTCGACGCCATCATCGCCAGCGATGTGCTCTATGAGCGCGGCCAAGCGGAGTTGATTGCCACCGTGGTTGAGCGCCACGCGCACCCAGAAGCGGAAATACTGCTTACCGACCCTGGGCGAGGCAACAGCGCTCGCTTCAGTCGCATGCTGAGCGAACAGGACTTTCGCGTCGATGATCTACGCTGCCCCATGGATGACAACGATGCGCCCCCGCATCGGGGCCGTCTCCTGCACTTCAAGCGCGGAACCATCGCTTCAGCCCTTATCGCCCGAACCCACTTAACTTAACACGAGGTTAAATCAAAGAAAGTCACTTCCTTATTCCCTTCTCACCAGGACACTCTATGCCACGCCAACGCAAGCCTGCAGCTGAAGCTGCAACCGCGAAAACAGCAACTCCGAGTACCAGCGCCAGTGCCAGTGCCAACAAATGGCCGGCCCGCAAATCCAGCGATCGCGGTGCCACCCTCACCCACGAGCGCCTCGACGAACAGCTTGAGGCCTTTCGCAAGGCCGGTGGCAAGATCGAGGTGCTGGGCACCACACGCTCGCTGCGCAACATCGACGTACCCCAAGACCAGCCAGCCGCCAACGCCCCTGCAGCCACCCCTGCCCCACGACGCGGCCGCTAGGCCCAGGAGCCCACCTTGCCCAAGCCAAATTACAATTTCGAAAAGCGTCAGCGCGAACTCGCCAAGAAGCGCAAGCAGGATGAAAAAAATGCGCGCAAGCGCCAGGCACGAACCGGCACCGACGCTGCTTCGACGGAGGATTCAATCTCCTCAGCACAACCCGACCGCGCCGAGGGCTAGCCCGGATATTTCATGAGGGGGCGCGGATGATCACCGAGGACTTTGCGTCGAGTGCAAGGCGCGACGAGCCCAAGTGGTGGGCCCACTTGGGCGAGAAGCAACGCGGCAATCGGCGCAAAGGACCGGTGAGGGCCGTGCCAGCGCCGAAAGATCGCGAACACTCTGTTATCTCAACACCATCGGTCGAAACTCTCGCCCCGCTTGGAATTGCCGGATCTTTCGGCGCGACCTCATGAAATATCCGGGCTAGCAGGCTGCTGAGACAAGAACTTCAGCAGCCTGCCAAGCACGCGCCCGGCTGGCAACGCAGCGGGCGATTGTGCAGGTAGCCGAACTTTCTTATTGAACCTTGCTTGTTGATGTTTCAATTGGTCGGTTCGCGCAGCGACGTAGTCGCTGTGAAGCACACGCGCGTTCGGGTATGCCTGCCGCGAGCCTGTCGAACGGTACCGGACGCGCGGGGCTTGACGTTGAACAGGATGTTCAAACTTCAAGTTGCCGTATCAATGGTTCAGCAACACCACATGGAGCTGTTCGGGCCAATACTCTTGTGCCCGAACAGCGAACCGCAGTGCGCCGTTCTCGGCATCCCAATCAAACGGTGAACCCGTGTAGGGATCACGCAACTCGGACTGCTCAATGCAGCGCTTGATCACTCTCTCGCCGGCTCCGTCCCGCAGCACACAGAGTTTGACCTGCCACATCCTGCGTAGCGCTTCCTGATCGTACAACCGGTAGTGGTAGTCGAAAGCGGGCACGGCAATCTGCGCGAGAATCCGGCCCGAATAGTTGTAGCTCATCTGCTGCAGAATCGACGAAGGATCCTCAAAACTGACAAAGGTCGCTTCAAAGCGCGGCGCGATCTGCGCCTTGACCTGATCAATCTCGGCCGCCGGTGCCTGCAGCAGACGCAGTATCAGCCGCTTGTGGATAGCATGCAGATTCATGGTCGCTGAGTGATTGTAGGTTGCCGAAATCATCAGACCTTTGAGACAACCTTCCTGTGCTGAGCCATCCAGACACTGACCCACCGAGCTGATCAGACCGGGAATGGCCTGCCTGAATCCTAGTTCGGTCAAACGATATTCGCGGCCGATGGCTAGCGAAAAATCTGCCGGCAACGCGCGTGCAGCGAATATGCGATCGAAGTGCCCATTCAGTGCGGGGCTTTCCAGCACATCGAGTCGATCCAGCACCGAGCCGGCTATCCGCTGCAACTGTTCGATACGGCGAGCGGCGCGCAGCACGGTGACCAGTTCCTGCGGCTGCGCCGTAACCCGATGCCAGAATTCGACTTCCTGGGCCAGCCTATTCAGGCTATAGGCCAAGGCCTCGCCATCATCCACGCCGCCACGAGCCAACTCGAGCGCGATCAAGCCGGAGCGCAGCGCGGCCTCGGTGATAGCCGGGAAAGGCTCTTCCAGAGACGGCGTAGCCAGATCCTGCCATTCGCTGAGCGCCAGCAATTGCTCGAATCGCTGCAGCCGAGTTCGGTTGGCGTCGGCAAGGGTGTAGAGCGCGGCCCCGTTTGTCAGGGCCCAGACCAGGCAGTCGTCGCTGCGATCATCGCAATAGTTGTCGAAACCATGCGTGGAGAGACTCGGCGCTTGCACGGGAAGCGCTTCTGGCGCCGGCAGGAACGCCTCCCTGCTCTTTGATTGCTCCAACCATTGCTCGTACGCCTGCCAGCGCTGCCGGCCGTAAGCGACCGGGTCACCCTCAACTGCTGCGCCGATACCCATGAGATGCAGCCAGGCGTTGTCCTGATCCGCCACCTGGCGCTGGGACAGAGATTCGAAGTAGCGCACATCGCTGTTCGGCGCTTCATCGATGCGGTTGTAGAGCACAAGAGCCAACAAAGGAAGCAGCGGCAGGGCCAGCAACACGAGAAAAAAACGCCACAGCCGACGCCTCTTGGGGGATTGCTTCGCTCGAGCACGTCCAGCCGGGTTAGACATACGATGGCGCTGCCCCACTCTGACTCAGCATGCAGATCCGAGGAGAGTGGCCAAGACTACCCCCGCTGTCAATCCACACGCACCGAAATGGGCCAGCGAAAATCAACAGGCGGCGGCCTACTAACACATTGTTCCATTTCTACAATCGACACATGATTCAGTGAAATCACACGTTCAGTTGCCCATCGTTTCGCCTACCCGATCGCCGTCAAACTCGATGAACAAGGTAAGGGTTTGCGGATCGTTCGGCGCCATCGGAATATTGTGGTACTCCCAAATCTCAGTGCCGAAGAACACCTTCTTCAGATCCGGCTCGCCAAATCGGGCGACGACGCTGGCTCTGCTGCTGCCGCGCGGATCGTTATTTCCGGTCATGTAGAAGTTGCGCCGCGGCGGCGGTGACGGTGGGCGCCAGTTGCCGATTCGGCGTGCCGCCTGCACCGATTTCGCCATCACCGGTTCTGGCAAGTAGTTGAACTGATAGACGATGTCACCGTCGACATGCGCTTCGAAGCACTTGCGCACTCCGTCCTCGATCAGGCCCCGATTGGGATAGAACCAGCGCTCTTCCTTCCCCTCGAAGTACCGCGCAGCGGGCGGGCCCCAACGCTCTTGTAGCTCGGCAGCCGAGCTGCCGATGGAGGACAACTCTTCTCGCGTGACTTCGACAAATGGGCCACTGGCGACCTCCGCTGACGCGGGACCGGGCGATTTCACCTCACGTCTTTCCGCGTCATCGCTACAAGGCGATTGGCTGTACACCACTCCCTGCGGCGTCTTGCACTTGAACACACTCTGCGCACCGGCCTGACCGGCAAGCAGGCACAACACCACCACCATCCATACGTTCATGATCGCCCCCCGCGTAGAGTCCGCGCTCTGAATCGTGTTGACAGTTTACTCCTCAAGGCTGCGCGGTGAGCCAGCTTCACCTCCGCCTCCGCGGCAGCGGTCGCACACCCGGCCCGATCAGCAGCAATTCAACGCATACCATCGCCAGACAATAGACCAGCACGGTAGCCATCGCTCGCTGCGGCTCACGCTCCCAGCCAGTGCTGGCGTTCCAAGGAATCAGCCGATCCAGCAAGGCGGTGTCGATATCACCCAGCGGCATGGGTACCAAGGCGGTGAGCACCAGCATGGACAGGATCACCAATATCAAGATGCAGATCGAGACCGCAGTCTGCCCAATCAAATGCTGCAGCCCAGCCGCCGAGCTGGTGACCAGTAACAGAAACCGCAGGCCGATCAACAGCAAGAGGTAGTCGACCAGCGGATCGTCGCCCAGCCTGCCAGCCACATAGATCGAAGGCGCGAAGAAAGCGAAGAGAAATCCGGCCACAATCAGCGCCCGATTGCTCCATCGTCGAGTCTTGCTGCACAAGCTCGCCGCCACCAGAGTGACCCCCAACAGAACGAACTCGGTGATCAGCAGACGCGGCACATAACCGACCCAGCGCTCATCGCCCCAGGCCGATGTGTCGAGCCACAAACGCAGCACCTGACCACCGATCACGGCAAACCCGGCGGCCGACATGATTGCCCCCAGCCAGCGCATGGCACTCGATGCTTGCATTGTCTGCACAGATCCAAGCAGCCTCGATAGTCCATTATGCCCAATTGCGACCAGTGCTCAGACGCAGCTTCCAAGCCGGCGGAGAACGGCGTGGGCTACGCACGCATTTCAGCACCCACTAAGGAGATCGGTCGATGCGCAGCACGCAAGGCAACAGGATCGGGTCGCCACTGATGATGGCCTTGGCCATCGCCCTCTCCTTCACGATGGCGCCCGCACGGGCGCGGTGATTTCTTGGCGGGCCAGGGCCCGCCCTACGCTCGCTTCTTGCTGAGCAACCAAACCACGGCGAATATTGCCAAACCCACTACGCCGGACGCCAAACACAGCGCATGCAGGTCCTCTATGCTGATCAGCTTGTAGATGGGTTTGACGATTGAGAACGGCCACAGAGGATGCATGTCGGAATGCATGATGCTGTCGAACACGACGTGGCTGAAGGTACCCACGGCAACACCGGTCGCAACGGGCCAGAATGAGGGTCGATCGGGCGTGGCGAACATCCGCAGCCACGGCCACTCGAACCCTTCGATCAGCCATCGCCAGCAGCGACTGAACAGCGGATATGAAAACCAAACGATGGGTAAGGTCGGCACAGCGATTGCCAAGGCGCCGACATAGGTATGGGTAACCCCGTGCAGTACTTCGTCGTCGCGCAGAATGCGCACCAAGGGCTCGATATCCATGGCGATCTGCGCGTAACCGAACGCCACCAGACTGAAGTGCCGTCCTGTGAGCGCCTTTAGCGCCATGCCCGGCCCCATATGAATCGGTGTGAACGGCATCGCAGACTCCTCGTGGTCGAAAGCTCTTCTTGGCAGTGCGGCCTGGCAGGCTGCTGAGACTCATTTCAGCAGCCTGATTTTGCGCGCCACGGACGGCGCGCGCGGAAATCGAACACGCAAGTGGTTGATTTCCGGCAAACCGTTCGACAGGCCCACGGCAGGTGTGGCGCGGCTTTGCCGCGACCGGCTTGCCGTGAGCCTGCCGAACGGCGATCCCTGATCTTGTCGAAGGGTTGCGCTGAAAACCTCCAGGATGGAGGCATTTCAGCAACCTGCTAGCTCGGAGCGAACCTTGCCTTGTGTCGCTTCCCTGCATCACCAATCACATCCCAGGGCGCACGTGAATCGACCCATACGTGATGCGCGACGCGCAGTTGCTCACCGCCAATGCTGATCGAACCCGCCGGTACGAACATGCGTTCACTGTCATTGGTGCCAGGCATGGCCGAGCCGCAGGTGCGGCAAAACCAGGATTCCCAATCAGCGTCGGGCTTCTTCCACATCGCCACCTGCTCCTTGCCGGCCAACCATCTGAACTGGTGATTAGGTACCAGCACCACCGCGATGCCCTGGGCGCCGCTAAAGCGGCGGCAGATCGAGCAATGGCAAACGTACACGTCGGTCAACTCTGTATCGATTTCGTAACGAACCGCGCCGCAGTTGCAGTTGCCCTGAATCATCACCCGCTCCGGCTGTGCAATGGGTCGATTCTATCCATCCTGGATGCCGGCTGCGTCCAGCGTCGGCCTGCGAGCCTTCGTCTCAAACCAATCAAGCCCTGAACCGAGTGGACTTGCCTCCCCCTCTCCCCTCGCCGTAGCGGTTTAAAGCCCCTCTCCCCTGGCGGGAGAGGGGTTGGGGTGAGGGGGGATGCTCACTTCGCGGGCTCGCCCCCTACCCAGGAACCTCGCTATGCGAGGACCCTGGGCAGGCAAAGATCGGCTCCCTAACCCCACCCCGCCCCCCCGAGCATCGGGGAGGGAGTTCCGGGGCACCAGCCGGCGCGCGTTGTCAGTGCGCATCGATCTCTCCCCCGCCAGGGGAGAGGGGAGTAGAGCACGATCTAGACTAATCAACAGGTTATGATATCGGCTCATGGAAAGAGCCTATGTGCAATCGGCATGTTAAGGCTGTCCAAGCTGTGCCGAGTGAGGAGCGCGGGCATGGTCGCGGAACCAGGTCACGATCTCCTGGTGCGCTTGTTCCCAGCTCCGCCCCAGCGAATGACCGTCGTCGGGGTACATGATCAATTTGCTCGGATGCCCCAGTGCATCCAGTCGAGCCTTGAATCGTGGCCCGTTGTTCGGATCGACGCGATCGTCCTCGCCACCATGAAGCAGCAGAATGGGCATGTCGCGTGGCAACTCCTCGGCCCAGTGCATGACCGATCGCTCGGCTAACGCTTCCTGCTTGCGACTGGCATAGTTGGGGATACGGGCAGCGTAGACGCGCTCCATTTCGGGCCGAAACTTCAGTTCCAACTCAAGATCGACGTCGCCATTGACCGAGGCCAGCGCGCGGATTCGGTCGCTTCCGCGCGCTACCAAGTAGCTCATCATCACGCCACGACTTGCGCCGAGCATGAAGATGTTGTCCGGATCGGCCTGCGGAAGTCGATCAACCAGTTCAAGCAACCGCTCAACGTCGCGTACGTCGGCACCACCGAATTCATCTCTACCGAATTGCTCAGGATTCGACTCATTCAAGCCGCGATACTGACTGCTTAGTACCAGGAAGCCGTCCTGGGCAAACGGCACCAAGCGTTGCAGGGCAAGTGCGAAGCTGATCGCGCCGAACCCACCGTTACCGCCGCGATTGAATATGAGCACAGGCAGGCGACGGCCCGACTCGCCCTTGGGTGCGATCATGAAACCGGAAATCTTCAGGCCGTCGCTTTCATAGGTAATAAAGCGACAATCCACCGTCGCGACCGCCGTGTCGTACTTCTCGCGTGATGCCCAGACCGACAGCAACCAGCTCTTGGGATTCCAGCTGCCGTTCTTCTGTCGCAGCAATGCGCTCCACTCGTCGTAGCCACCGCCGAAATAACACGTCGTCTCCCTCTCGAAAGCCCCGGTTGGCTCGACCTCGGCCCGTGCCGGCCACGGCCCCCGATCGCTGAACTCAAAGTACAGCCCGACACTGGCCCAGCCAGCCATCAGCAACACAACGACCAGCCCAAAGCGCCGCAAGATCCTTCGCATCCTCATTCCTTCCTATTCCAGCAACTAGTCGTTACGCCCCGGGTTCGGATTCAACTAACACCCAACTCATCCCGCGCGATCGGCACCTAACACGTGATCCTTGACCCTTCGGCCTACCAACGGTCATCCCGGCGCAAGCCCACCTCTGCCTGTGCAAGATCCAGCGCTCGGACCTGCTTGTTCTTGGTTGGCCGTGTTGATCACGGGGAGATCCGCCAGGGAACGCATCAGCGTGGCTAGTGTCGTGCGATGGGTAGGCATAGTGATACTGCCTGTGTGAACTGACCTCAAACTTACGCCGTCTCGGCACGAAACTCTTCCATTGAGCCAACGTACTCGTCGCCCAGTTGGACAATTTGGGCTCGACTCAAGGCATTCCTGGCCAGCTGAAAGACTTCATGCTCTTCTTCTTCTAGGTGGTGTTTCACCCGATCGAATAGCAGCTTTGCCCGCCTGAGCCAGGCACTGCTCGACATATCCACCTCCTCCAGCGATTCGACCAACTCGTCGATTTCATGATGCTCGGCGATGCTGTGACGCGCCTTCTCCTGGGTCAGGTCGCAGGCAATCAGCGGCGCGTAGAAATGACGCTCCTCCGCCGCGGCATGACTCGAAAGCTCGGCCTTGAGCATGGCGAAAAGCTCACGACGGGCGCGACTGTCACCTTCCGTCTTTTCCAACAGCTCAACCAGCCGGCGTTGACGATCGTGGTCCTGGCGCAATGTTTCGAAAATGGTCTGGCTCATAGCGTGCTCACAGGCCTCGTGTCAATTACGAATCCCAATGTCGGAATGACTCGCCCTTTACTTGAGCACGCTCCGCGCCAATCGCCAAGCCATTGATTGTTTGAGCAATGGAAGCGGCACGCCGAGAAAATGCCGGCAATCTGCCCGATCACGGTCGGCAACTCGCACGACGCCTTCGCTCTCCGCTAGGCATGCTCATCCCTCGCAGCGTATGATCGCCGCGGTTCTGTTTACTAAGCCAACGTGATCCACATCGTTTGCGGCCCTTCGTGCGCCGGAAAAAGCACCTATATCGGCGCGCAGCAACGCGCTGATCAGCGCATCGGCCTTCCCAACAGGCCCGTGGTATTTCCGTTTGCCGCGACAGACGAATCGCTTACCAAGAACTGCTTCTATCACTACAACATTCTGCGCTCAGCCGCCGGACAGCAGCGCCGCCACCCGCTTGCCCGCCCCACTCCCCGCTTCTGCCACGATGAGGCCTGGCAGACTCTGCTGGCCCACCCGGCGCCTAAACAGGCCGTCGTCATCGTCACCGCCGAAGCGGAACTGCGCCGTCGCATGAGCACACGGCGCTGGGTAGAGCCCGACTTGATCGGCGCAGACAAGCAGGCGGCCTACCCCAATGACTACTGGCTGGCCCTCATCGATGCCATTGAACCGCGCGAGGTCTATGCGCATTGGTTAGCCGAACTTCGACGCCAGCAGATTCCTTACACCCTGGTGCGTGGCGACCTGCCGCTATCGCCACTGATTGATCCGGACTCGCCGCAGCACGGCGAATCGGCAATCACCCATTCAGCAGTAAGGGAATCTGTCCGACCGATACATGCGGCAGCAACTCGGCACGCATCTGTTCCAACTCGCCATGCGCGCGGTTGAGCGTCGTCTTCGTAGTCCGAGGGAGGTGCGTCCAAGACGCACCCTATGGTTAAGGTGTCATGGGGTGCGTCTTGGACGCCCGGGCTATGCGGTTGAACACCGCGCGCCGCAACAACACGCAGCTATTTGTCCGAGGCCGAACGCTTTCCCCACGTGGCACGGCGCCACGACCAACGCCACAAAAGGGCCAGCGGAAACGCCACCGGCAAGAACGGCGCACCGTAGGCCAACATACTAATCAGATCGAAGGCCCCCTCAGCAAACGAGTCCGCCGAGTCACCAATCGCTTCGCCAAATTCTCCCATCGAGAAACAGGCACATAGGCCGAGAAGTTCAGCGTCAGCAGATTGGTTTCAACCCGTCGAGATTGGTTGTTGGCAGTCAGACGTGCACCGGATTTCCAGCGATGGAGGTTGTGGCGCCCCCTACCAAACCAAATCATCCGGCACCACAAACCGCTTGTAATACTCATCCTCAGCTTCGCCACCACCCGCCGTTCCCCCACGGCCGTGATCGACGACAATCATCCCCGCATCCCGCGACTCAATCTTCTCCACCACAGCCCGCGGCACCACCGCGTAGCTATCATCGAACCGCACAATCACCACCGAGCCCTTAGCCAGCTGTTTGCGCAACGAATCGGTGACGAGGATGCTGCGGATGGCGTTGCCGTCGGTGAAGCGGTAGTCGCTGTCGCCTTCCAGCTTGAGTTTGTTCTGTTCGATGATTTGCCGGGCCTGGGCGCGTTGTTCCTGGATGCGGGCCTGGGCGTTGCGTTCGGCCTGGAGTTGGCGATCGCGTTCCGCTTTCTCACGCCGTTGGCGTTCGGCTTCGGCTTGCTCGGCACTGGGAGCGGCGGCGTTGGCGCTGCGCTGCTTGGCTTGCTCGCGGGCGACGGCGTCGATCTTGGATTTCTTGGCCAGGCCGGCCTTGAGGAGTTGTTCTTGTAGGGCGTTGCGCATAGGGAATCAGTGTTGCGAGTGATTTCCGGATCGTAGCGCTTTGGGCGGTCATTTGGGCCACGCGCGGCTCATCAGCTGGGTGACATTTTGCACAATCGGGCCTGGGCGATGTCGGTTTAAGCGAAGAGTCGGTCAAATCAAGTCGAGCCTTGCGAACGACTTTGATGGGCCACAGGCCCATCCTACGGGCCACGGCGAGCCCGCATGTGTCATACCCATCGGTAGTGAGGTCGCAGTGAGGCGTATGAGAAACGCGGGCTAAAACCAGCCCCAAAGCGCTATGCAGGCGATCGTATTCCATCCGGCGTGGGCCACGATGCAGGCGGTGAGTCGACCGCCGCGCCATAGGTACAGCAAGGTCATGGTGAGGCCGCCGTAGAGGCTGGTGTCGATCATGCCGGCCCAGCCTTGATAACCATGCAATGCGGCGAAAAACACGATGACGAAGGCGCTGGCGAGGATGATGGCCAGGCGGCCGGAGCCGAACAGTCGGCGCAAGACGTTAAGCAGAAAGCCGCGAAAGAACAGCTCCTCACTGAGGGAGCCCGCCCAGGCCAAGGCAATGAAAGCGAGCAGCCCCGGCACGCTGTGACCCAGCTGAGCCACATTGGCCACTACATCGCTGCGCTCGGCGCCGCCGGTGGCCGGGATGATGAGCCCGAACTGCAACACCGCAAACACGGCGGCGACGGCGAAACCGATGGCTGCATCGGCGCGCCAATGCGCGCGTCTGAGGCCGATGTCGGCCAACGTCCAGCCGGGGATGCGTAGCGCCAGCCATACCGCCAGTGGGCCGAGCACGAGTTGAATGGCGGCGACGATGGCGAAGGTGAGGCCGACCAGTTCCAAGCCCAGGGCGACCGTCGGCACGACGTGCGACAGGACAGTCGCAGCAAGCCAGAGCACGCAGCCGACGATGAATGCAATGAAGCAGCGCATTCGGGTGGCGGGTGGCAAAGCATTGAGACCCATGGGTGGAGCAACCCGTCTTGGTGAGCGACGATGGTGATTCAATGCACCGCTGCTGGCCTGTGCCAATGGTCGTGGTGCGTATTGATGACTCGACTTTGGCTAGCGGATGAGTGCGTGCTTGGCTGGGTCCGATTTCTGAACAGATGATTTCACCGGATGTTGCTGCGGTTGTAACTCATCGACAGGTTCAGAGTACGGCGGCCACTGATGAAGCCCCCTCTCCCCAACCCCTCTCCCGCGAGGGGAGAGGGGCTTTGTCGGCGTGACGGAAGCGTTGATGGGCTTGGGCCACAGGCCCACCACTCCCCACGACAACGCCCCTCCGTAGGGTGGGCCTGTGGCCCACCACTCTGCACTCAGACTCAGGAGACGCCGCGCATGATCAAACCCGGCGTTATGGGGCAAACCCTGGCGGGCGCTGGTGATGGAACGTGTTGAGTTGCTGCAGACTACGCGCGGCGGTGATCAACCTCCCTTCATCGAAAGCATTGGCGATGAGGCAGATGCCGGTGGGCAGGTTATTGGCGCCGATGCCGTGGGGCACGAAGATCGAGGGGTGGCCGGTGAGGTTGGTGATCAGGGATTGGTCGTTGGCCCAGCACGGGCTGAACACCACGTCGAAGTCGGCCAGCATTCGGTTGATCTGCTGCACGAGACGTAGACGCAAGCGGTTGGCTTGCAGGTATTCGACGGCGGGGATGAAGCGCGCGGCGCGGAATACGTTGGGCCAGGCATGCTTGATCTGTCGCACCATGGTGTCGTCCTGGCCGGAGCGGGTGAGCGTATCGAAGGCGGCGGCGGCTTCGGCACTGAGGATGAAGGCGAGCGCATCGGCCGGGAATTCGGGCAGCGACACCGCCTGCAGTTTCACTCCGGAGGCTTGCAGGGCGGCGAGCAGCCGCTGGTCGTTTTGTTGGGCGAGGCGGCCGGCCTGTTCATCTTCGTTGTCGTAGGGCGACTCGAAATCCTGCTTCAGGTACGCGAGCTTGAGATCGGCGATGGCGAGTTGTGGGTCGTACGCAAAGCCGGCTGGCTGCACGCTGAGATCTTTGCCATCGGGGCCACGAATGGCATCCAGCACCATGGCGCAGTCTTCAGCGTAGCGGCAGATGGGCCCGACCTTATCCATTGACCAGGCCAGAGCCATGGCGCCACTGCGGCTGACCCGTCCAAAGGTGGGACGCAGCCCGGTGACGCCGCTCTTCAAGGATGGCGAGACGATGGAACCCCATGTTTCGGTGCCGATAGCGAACGGGAAGAATCCTGCTGCCACGCCCGCCGCCGACCCAGCCGAGGAACCACTGGTGCCTTGCTCTGGGTTCCATGGCGTGCGGGTTTTGCCGCCGTACCAGACGTCGCCCCAGGCCAGTGCGCCGACGCTACTCTTAGCTATCAGTACCGCTCCGGCGGCTTGCAGACGTTGCACCACGGTGGCGTTGGATTCGATCCGCTGATTCTTGTACGGCATTGCGCCCCAGGTGGTGGGATAGCCCTCGACTGCGAACAGATCCTTCAGGCCGTAGGGAATGCCTTGCAGCGGGCCACGATCGATGCCGGCGGCAAACTCGGCATCGGCCTGCTTTGCTTGCTGCAGCGCCAGCGGCTCGGTGACCGTGATGAGGGCATGCAGCTCGGCATCGTAACGACGGATGCGATCGAGACAGATCGTGGTCAGCTCGACTGAGGTGAGCTGACCGCTGCGCAGCAGTACGCCGAGTTCCGCCACCGACAAGAAGGGCAGTTCATCGTTGTTGGCAGGCCGTTGGATGTCGTCGGGTTGAGACCAGCCAGGTGTCAGCGAAACGGCGGGCGGGCTGAACCCCGGTGTGAAGACAAGAGCCGGCGCCAGATCGTTGGGCAGATCGAAGCCGTGCAAGGCATCGAAAGCAGCGCGCTGCTCGCGCACCGCATCCAGCATCAGCTCGCGCTCGGCCGAGTTCATTGGCACGCCCATGATGGCTTCCGCAGCGGCTATGTCTTCTATGTTTGGTCGCTCCGGCGCAGCGCAGGCGCAGAGCAGGAAGCAGATCAGCAAGCCGCTGCGTTTCATGTTCGAGCCTTGCTTGAAAGCCTCGATACTGCTCCAGGTGGTGGGTGAAAATCAAAAAGGGTGGCTGGATGAAGACGCCCCCTTAACTACAGGGTGCGCCTTGGACGCACTACTGCCCTGCTCTCGCCCGCCCCATACCGGGCAGCGTTTGTTGGTTCGCGAATATACAGCAGCGGTTGAGAGCGAACAGGTGTGGGCTTCAAGCCTGGCGATGAATGATGAGTGACGGGTGTGGGTGGTGGATGGTGGGCCACAGGCCCACCCTACGACACTGGGCCGCGTTTGCTGGTTCGCGAATGAACAGCAGCGGTTGAGAGCGAACAGGTGTGGGCTTCAAGCCTGGCGATGAATGATGAGTCACGGGTGTGGGTGGTGAATGGTGGGCCACAGGCCCACCCTACGACACTCGCCCGCCCAACACCGGGCAGCGCTTGTTGGTTCGCGAATATACAGCAGCGGTTGAGAGCGAACAGGTGTGGGCTTCAAGCCTGGCGATGAATGATGAGTGACAGCTGGTAGGCCACAGGCCTGTCGTGCATCGTATCTCTCCGAACCTCAGGGCTATTCGGCACCCCAGGGCGCTGGCGGTGGATCGATGGGTTGGGTGAGATCGAACTCGACCTGGAACAGGCGACCGCCGGGGCGCGAGAGTTCGTACAGGAATCGCTTGCCGGGCTCTATCTCCATGGCCCAGGTATTGGTGGTCGAGACGTTTCTGCCCTCGGCTTCGAACAGCGCAATCGACTCGGCATCGACCGGGAATTCCTGCCGACTCGTGGTGCCTGCGCTGGCGGTGTCGCCGCCGTACAGGGTGGTGGCATCGGGCGAACCGTCCTCATGTCGGTGATCGTGCTTCAGTCGCAAACCGGTCTGGGTTCGGGTAAGCACCCAGGTGCGCGAGCGATCTTCGCCGACATGGAAGGGAATCCGCAGCTCAGCGTCATCGCAGCTGCGCACATGCATGATCAGCGACTTGCCCACGAAGGGATCATCGCCGTTGGGCGGCGGTTGGTCGGCGATGATCCGGCCGACATAGGCCCGGCCGCAGTGCTGGCGGATGGCGTCCAGGAAAGTGTCGACCGCTTGAACAGTGGGTTCCACCGTCGGCTGCTCGGCAACAGCAGGGGCAGCCGTGGTGGGCGACGGAGCGTTGGATTGGCCGCAGGCGGCGAGCAGGAAGGCGGTGGCGAGTGTGGTCGCCGGCAAGAGTGAGGTTTTCATGGGGTAGCAAACTACCTTTGCCTGGCAGGTGGCGGCAAGTGCTGTGATGTGCTGCGGCTGAACGCACCGATCAGACGCCATTCGACACTCAGGCCCTCTCCATGAACCGATGGGGTAACGTGTTGATTCGCCGGCGCCGCGCTTGCTCCCCTACCCAGAAACCTCGCTACGCGAGGCCCCTGGGCAGGCAAAGATCGGCTCCCTAACCCCACCCCAGCCCTCCCCGAACATCGGGGAGGGAGTTCCGGGGCACCAGCCGGCGCGCGAAAATCAGTGCGCATCGATCTCTCCCCTCGCGGGAGAGAGGGGGAAAAGGGACGAAGTGAAGATCCCCCTCACCCCAACTCCTCTCCCGCCAGGGGAGAGGGGCTTTAAATCGCTTCAGATCAAGGACCGCGTGCGGATTGCGAAGCAAAACTCCGGGCAACCGACGTTCGGCGCTCTGGCGACCGATCCCGCAGACTTGTAGGGTGGGCCTGTGGCCCACCATCGTGGAGCCAATGGTGGGCCACAGGCCCACCCTACATCTGCGCGGAATGCAGAAACCAGGAGTTTCGACCAGTTCCATCAGGTCGATCCAATCTTGGATTGGGTCATCGGACAGCGAAGCTCGATACTGAACACCGCCCTCGCCCGCCAGCGGGCAAAGGGGCTGGTCCTTTTGATCTTCACCAACCTGATCAACCAACCGCGACAAAACTACATATTCCGCCGGTACTCGCCGCCCACCTCGTACAGTGCGTGACTGATCTGGCCGAGGCTGTGGGTTTTCACCGCTTCCATCAGGGCGGCGAACACGTTTTCGCGGCGGCGGGCGGTGTTTTGCAGGAAGTGAAGTCCCGGCATGCTCTTCCCCCTCTCCCCCTGCCCCTCTCCCGCCAGGGGCGAGGGGAGTGCTACGGCGTTGCGGTTTTGCTGATAGGCCTGCACGTTGTGGATCTGTGCGCCCTTTTCTTCCGGCGTCGAGCGGATCAATTCGATCTCGGTAACGATGTCGCCAGCGTGCTCTTTCGGCAGGAAGGTGTTGACTCCGATCAGCGGCAGTGAACCGTCGTGCTTCTTGTGCTCGTAGTACAGGCTTTCTTCCTGGATCTTGCCGCGCTGGTACATGGTGTCCATCGCGCCGAGCACGCCGCCGCGTTCGCTGATCGCCTCGAATTCCTTGTACACCGCTTCTTCGACGATGTCGGTGAGCTTGTCGACGATGAAACTGCCCTGCCACGGGTTCTCGCAGAAATTGAGGCCCAGTTCCTTGTTGATGATCATCTGGATGGCGACTGCGCGACGCACCGATTCTTCGGTGGGCGTGGTGATGGCTTCGTCATAAGCATTGGTATGCAGGCTGTTGCAGTTATCGAACAGGGCGTACAGGGCCTGCAGGGTGGTGCGGATATCGTTGAACTGGATCTCCTGGGCATGCAGCGAGCGACCGGAGGTCTGGATGTGGTACTTCATCATCTGGCTGCGCTCGTTGGCGCCGTAGCGCTCACGCATGGCGCGCGCCCAGATGCGGCGGGCGACCCGACCGATCACGGTGTATTCGGGGTCCATGCCATTGCTGAAGAAGAAACTGAGGTTGGGCGCGAAATCATCGATATTCATCCCGCGCGCCAGATAGTATTCAACGATGGTGAAACCGTTGGATAAGGTGAAGGCGAGCTGGCTGATCGGGTTGGCACCGGCTTCGGCGATGTGGTAGCCGGAGATACTCACCGAGTAGAAGTTGCGCACCTTCTTGTCGACGAAGTACTGCTGGATATCGCCCATCATGCGCAGGGCGAACTCGGTGCTGAAGATGCAGGTGTTTTGCGCCTGATCCTCTTTCAGGATGTCGGCCTGCACGGTGCCACGCACCGTGCGCAGGGTTTCTTCCTTGATCTTGGCGTACACCTCGGGCTCCAGCAGCTGATCACCGGTGACGCCGAGCAAGCCCAGGCCCAGCCCTTCATTGCCGGTGGGCAGCGGGCCGCTGTATTCGGGACGCTTCTTGTCCTTGAAGAAGGCCTCCATGTCGTCGTGCGCCTTGTCCCAGCGCGCCTGATCGGCGCGCAGGTATTTCTCCACCTGCTGATCAATCGCGGTGTTCATGAACATGGCGAGGATGATCGGCGCTGGACCATTGATGGTCATCGATACCGACGTGGTCGGCGCGCAGAGATCGAAGCCGGAATACAGCTTCTTCATATCATCCAGGGTGGCGATCGAGACACCGGAGTTGCCGATCTTGCCGTAGATATCCGGCCGCTCGGCCGGGTCTTCACCGTACAGGGTGACGCTGTCGAAGGCGGTCGACAGTCGCGCGGCTGGCAGACCCTGGCTCAGATAGTGGAAGCGACGGTTGGTGCGCTCGGGGTGCCCTTCTCCGGCAAACATGCGGATCGGGTCTTCGCCACTGCGGCGATACGGATACACGCCGCCGGTATACGGGTAGTAGCCGGGCAGGTTTTCCTTGCCGAGGAATACCAGCAGTTCGCCCCAGCTCTTGTAAGTGGGTGCGGCAATCTTGGGTACGTGTTGATGCGACAGCGACTCGCGGTAGTTTTCGACCCGGATCGTCTTATCCCGCACCTTGTACTCGTTCACCTCCTCGGTAATCGACTTCAGTCGCGCCGGCCATTCGCGCAGCGCCTTGAGGTTTTCGCTGGTTAAGGACTGGACGGCGTCGTTGTAGCGTTGGCGCAGGGTGAGCAGGGTGCGGTCGACGCCGTGTCGCAGGGCGGGCCCTGGCCCGCCGTTCTTGGTGTCGTCGACATCCGAATGGCGGGCTACGAGTTGGTCGTCGTTGTACAAATCCAAGGCTTTCGGCAATGCCTGGTCACCCAGATCCTTCAGGCTCTGCCAATAGCTTTGCGCTCGATCAGCCACCTCGGCCTGGGTTTCGATCGCCTTGTTGATCGCCCTGCCCTGCTCGGCAATCTCGGCCAGGTAGCGCACTCGGGCGCCGGGGATCAGCACGGTGGCGCGCGGTTCTCTTAGTGAGGTGTCGATGTCGGGGTTGAAGTCACAGTGGGCGGCCTTGGCTTGGTGTTTCTCGCGCAGCAGGCGACAGAAGTTACTGAACATCCAGCTTACGCCGGGGTCATTGAACTGACTGGCAATGGTGGGGTACACCGGCACGTCTTCGTCCTTCATGCTGAAGGCGGTGCGGTTGCGCTTCCATTGCTTGCGCACGTCGCGCAGCGCATCTTCTGCACCGCGCTTGTCGAACTTGTTCAACACCACCAGTTCGGCAAAATCGAGCATGTCGATCTTCTCCAGCTGGCTGGCGGCGCCGTAATCACTGGTCATGACATAGGTCGGAAAATCCACCAGGTCGACGATTTCCGAATCGCTCTGACCTATACCGGCCGTTTCGACAATGATCAGGTCATAACCGACCGCCTTCATAAAGGCGATACAGTCCTTCAGCACCACATTGGTGGCGACATGCTGACGCCGAGTCGCCATCGAACGCATGAATACCCGCTTGGAGCGCAGCGAGTTCATCCGGATGCGATCGCCAAGCAAGGCCCCACCGGTGCGGCGCCGAGTCGGATCAACCGCAACCACCCCAATACGCATCTCCGGGAAGTGCTGCAGGAAGCGGTTGATCAACTCGTCGGTGACACTGGATTTTCCCGCGCCGCCGGTGCCGGTAATTCCCACCACTGGGGTGGTGGGAATTCGTGATTGGTGATTGGTGATTGGTGATTGGTGAGAGCTTTGGCTTTCCCAGCCCTTGCGGAGCAGGGCTAGCTCAGACTCGCTGAATGCGCCGTCTTCAATGGCGCTCAAGACTCGACCGATGCCGATTTCGTCCTCGATACCGGGCACGCTGGCTTTTGACGAATCACGAATCACGAATGACGAATCACGCGCCGCGCTTGCGCGGCGCACCACATCCTCAATCATCGCCACCAGCCCCATATGCATGCCGTCATTGGGGTGGTAGATGCGTTCGACGCCGTAGTCTTGCAGTTCGCGGATTTCTTCCGGGGTGATGGTGCCGCCACCGCCGCCGAACACGCGGATATGGCTGGCGCCGCGTTCCTTCAGCATGTCGACCATGTACTTGAAGTACTCAACATGACCGCCCTGGTAGCTGGAAAGGGCAATCGCGTCGGCGTCTTCCTGCAGGGCAGCGCGAACCACATCTTCCACCGAACGGTTGTGACCGAGGTGGATCACTTCGGCGCCTTGGCCCTGAATCAGCCGACGCATGATATTGATTGCTGCGTCGTGGCCATCGAACAGGCTGGCGGCCGTGACGAAGCGCAGCGGCGTGGTGTCGGCGGTGTTCTCCGGCAGAACGGTGGCGGCGGTCGTGCTCATGCGTGGCTCCAGGCGAGTGAACGGGGCTTCGCCAGAATGGCGAGGCAGCAGGCCATTATAGCGGGCGGGCGTGAACACGCTCCCGTACGCCAGCGTACAGGCAGAAGGGAGGCCCACAGCACTTAGCTGGTCATTTCGCCACGAGACACCTTCCCCGCACGGCCTGACAAGGCTTTGCGTTGCGACGTAGGGGGCGATGGTGGGCCACAGGCCCACCCTACCGGCGACACCTGTCTGATGAGAGCGGCGCGTGGGCTCTCGTAGGGTGGGCGTGCCGCCCACCGGCCATGTCCCCGGCCAACGCGGCCGGAGCCAGAACCGCTACCGCGCAGCCGCAGCAAACAGCGCGGCCAAGGGCTGGCTCAGTTCGCTGCGAATCATCAGCAGTGCGCCTTTCGGCGAGCGAAACTCTTCGTGGTGGGCGCCGGGGCGGGCGAGCAGGAAGTCGCCGGGGCCGTATTCCTTGCCGCCCCAGATCAGCGAGCCTTCCATGATCAGGCATTCTTCTTCGGCGGTGTGGCGGTGCGGCGGGATGGATGCACCGGGTTCGAGGCGCCACAGGCTGGTTTGGGTTTTGCCCTCCCAATCAACACGCAGCGGGCGGATCTTCACCCCGGGGATAAAGGGGCGGAAGTCTTCGGCGCGATGGGGCACGATGGCATAAGGCGAGTCGTCGCAGTGCGCCATCACGCGGGCACGCAGGCGAGCCGCCCGCGCGGCGGGCAGTTCGACTGCGGTCTGGGCAGCCAGCAGCTGGGCCACCAGATCTTCGGGCAACACGGGCGCAGCCGGTCCTGGGCCCTGGGTGGGCCGGCGTTTCGCCTTGGGGGGAGTCATCCTCACCATTTTGCACACCGCGGGCGCGGGCGACGTTGTGGCAGTGCGCAATTTGCCGCTGCAACCACGATGCGGCTCTGCACGACGTGCTCCATCCGGCGGGCTGGGTTACTCATCAGCGCGGTCATGCCCCCGCTCCTGCAGAAACGACCTCATCGCCATCAGGCCGCGACGAACATGCGACTTGACGGTGCCCAAGGGCATCCCGGTGCGTTCGGCGACTTCCTGATGGCTCAAGCCTTCAAGAAAGGCCAACGCGACGCAGCGCTGTTGTTCGGGCTTCAAGATCGCAAACGCGTGGCGCACCAGCGATTGCGTTTCGAGTCCGGTGAGCAACTCCTGTGCGGGATCCCTTGCTACCTCATACGGCGCATCGGGATCGTCAGGATGCAGCGTGGTGTCAAGATCTGGACGGGCGCGACGTCGGCGCAGACGATCAATGGCCCGGCTATGGGCCAGGCGCAGCACCCAGGCAGCAACGCTGCCGCGGGCGCGATCAAAATCCGCCGCGCGCCGCCAGACCTGGGCAAACACATCGGCCACTGCCTCTTCGGCATCCTGTTCATTGCGCAGGATGCGCAAGGCGATGGCATACACCCGCGAGGAGAAGTGATCGAACAGGCAGGACAGTCCGACCTGCTCGCCGCGCAGCACCTGACTCAGCCAGAGCTGCGGCTGCTCAGCCTCGAGATCACTCGCGTCGAGCGTCATACAGTGGCTGTACTACTGGACAACATGCGTCAACGCGGCGGAACGATGTTGATGTCGGCTTCGAAATCGTAGTGGATGGTGGCCTGGGGCTGGCCCTTTTTGTCGCGGCTCACCAAACGCACCGGCAGGCCATTGTCCTTGCAAATGGCCAACTCGGCCTGGCTGGCGCCATCAATGCCCATGAACTTGCCGCTAGTGGAATAGCTATAGAGCTGGCTGCTGCAGCCATTGATCTCTTCCAGGCCGAGCTCAGTCACCTCGCCCATGCCACGAACACCTTCCTCCATCGCCGGCTTGCTGTAGGCCTGGATCATCTTGCTCATGTCCATCGGCATGTTCATCCATTGGCCGCCGGCATTCATCCAGGTGGCACCGGGCAGGATGATCATTTCGGTGTCTGGGTTCTTCATATGGAAATGGTCGGGCCATTTCACATCAATCTGCATGACATAGGGTTTTCCACGCACTTCGGTGGTGATCTCGGCGCGATAGGCGCCACGCTCGAACGCCTTGGTGTAGGCCGCCACCACGTCTTCCTTCGGCCCGGCCAGCGCAGTCGACGCGCCCAGCAGGGCAGCGAGACCAAACAAGCCTGCACACGCATTCAAGGTACCCATTCAAACGTCCCCAGCTGATGATCAAAATGCCCCGACGATGCGGCATTCAGGCCCACAGGACGGCGGCGACGCCGCGCATCCTGCTCGACAAATCAAACACTTAATAAATCCAACCCGCGAAAATCTTCGAGGTCGAACCGGTTCGATCCGCCCACATCCTAATTGCCGACCGAGACAAGCGCCAGCTCAGCTCGCCGGCTTGCCAATCACCATTGGCGGTCCCCGCACTGCCCCCTTGTCCGCCCTTTTCTGCACAAAACCCAACCGATCTGCCCCAAAAGGAGGATTCGCTAGAGCTAATGCTTTAAAATGCGCGCCGCCGAATCTCGGTTGAGGCTCGGTGCGGGGGGCGAATTGGCGTCTGGCGAAGGTTCGTCGGCCCATCAGCCCGGCTTGACCGATACGCCGCACGGCGAACCCCGCGAATTCACCCTCAAACTCTATCGCTTGGGAGCACAGGCCGCGCATCTGCATCGCGAATGCTCGACCTAACCTTTCCCTGGAGCCGTTCATGATCTTCGAAACCATCGGTCACACTGGCCACGAGCAAGTCGTTTTCTGCCACAACCGCGACGCCGGGCTGAAGGCCATCATCGCCATCCATAACTCGGTGTTGGGCCCTGCCCTGGGCGGTCTGCGCATGTGGTCGTACGCCACCGAGCAGGACGCGCTGAACGACGTGCTTCGCCTGTCGCGTGGCATGACCTTCAAGGCCGCCGTGGCCGGCCTGAATCTGGGCGGCGGCAAGGCGGTGATCATTGGTGATCCGAACAAGGACAAGAGCGAGGCTCTGTTCCGCGCCTTTGGCCGCTTTGTGAATTCGTTGAACGGCCGTTACATCACCGCCGAAGACGTCGGCATCGACGTCAACGACATGGAGTGGGTGCTGAAGGAAACCGAATACGTCACCGGTGTGCATCAGGTCCATGGCGGCTCGGGCGACCCCTCGCCGTTCACTGCCTACGGCACCATGCAGGGCCTGCTGGCGGCCCTTAACGTGCGCTTTGGCAACGAAGACGTGGGCAAGTACAGCTACGCCGTGCAGGGCGTCGGCCACGTCGGCATGGAGTACGTCAAGCTGCTGCGCGAGCACGGCGCCAAGGTGTTTGTCACCGACATCAACCAGGAAGCGGTGCAGCGCTGCGTCGATGAACTCGGCTGCGAAGCGGTTGGCCTGGATGAAATCTACGATTGCGACGTCGACGTCTACAGCCCCTGCGCCCTCGGCGGCACGGTGAATGAAAAGACCCTGCCGCGTCTGAAAGCCAAGATCATTTGCGGTGCTGCCAACAATCAGCTGGCCACCGACGAAATCGGCGAAGAAGTCGAGCGTCGCGGCATGCTGTACGCGCCGGACTACGCGGTGAACGCCGGCGGCCTGATGAACGTCTCGATCGAGTTTGACGGCTACAACCGCGAACGCGCCATGCGCATGATGCGCACCATCTATTACAACCTCGGCAAGATCTTCCAGATCTCCAAGCGCGACGGCATCCCCACCTTCAAGGCCGCCGACCGCATGGCCGAAGAGCGCATCGCCTCGATCGGCAAGATCAAGCTGCCGCACATGGGCAACTCGGCACCGCGCTTCCTGGGGCGCATGCGAGGCGCCTAACAGCCGTGATTCGTGATTCGGGATTCGTGATTCGTTAGAGGCGCGCGTCCCGAATCGCCTCGGCATCTCAATCTCCCGGATTTCGAAGGGTCGATCAGGCTGGTTTGCGCCGAACGCGCTAACCTTGCCTGAGGCGACCAATCACAAATCACCCATCACCAATCACGGCTCTCCCCAATGACCCCATTCCCTCTAGGCGACGATATCGATGCATTGCGCGATGCAGTGCGGCGGTTTGCAGACACTGAAATTGCTCCGCGTGCGGGGGCGATCGATGAGGCGAATGAGTTTCCGCAGGATCTTTGGCCCAAGCTGGGGGAGATGGGCTTGCTCGGCATCACCTTGCCGGGGGAGTACGGCGGTTCGGAGATGGGTTATCTGGCGCATCTGGTGGCGATGGAGGAAATCTCCCGCGCTTCGGGTTCGGTTGGCCTGAGTTACGGCGCGCACAGCAATCTCTGTGTTCAGAACCTGTACTACAACGCCAACGATGCCCAGCGGAAAAAGTATCTGCCCAAGCTGTGCAGCGGCGAGTGGAAGGGCGCGCTGGCAATGAGCGAGCCGGGCGCCGGCTCGGATGTGGTGGGCTCGATGAGCTGCCGCGCCGAGCTGAAGGACGGCGTGTGGATTGCCAATGGCAACAAGATGTGGATCACCAACGGGCCCGAGGCCGATGTGTTGGTGGTGTACATGCGCACCGCGCCAAAGGAGCAAGGCAGTCGGGCAATGACTGCCTTCATCATCGAACGTGGCATGAAGGGCTTCAGCACCGCGCAGAAGCTCGACAAGCTCGGCATGCGCGGCTCCAACACCTGCGAGCTGGTGTTCGAGAACTGCGAGATCCCCAATGAAAACGTGCTCGGAGAAGTGAACCAGGGCGTTAAGGTGCTGATGAGTGGCCTTAACACCGAGCGCTTGGTGTTGACCGGTGGTCCCTTGGGGCTGATGCAGGCTGCATTGGACATCTCCCTGCCCTACGCCCGCGAGCGCAAGCAGTTCGGTCAGGCGATTGGCCACTTCGAGCTGATGCAGGGCAAGCTGGCCGATATGTACACTGCGCTGCAGTCGGCCCGTGCTTACGCCTACATGGTGGCGATGGACTACGATCGCGGCGGACGTTCGCGCATTGATCCTGCCAGTTGCCTGCTGCAGGCCTCGGAGTCTGCTGTGCAGGTAACCTTGGAAGCCATCCAGACCCTGGGCGGCAATGGCTATATCAACGAGTACCCAACGGGACGTCTGCTTCGCGATGCCAAGCTGTACGCCATCGGCGCGGGCACCAACGAGATCCGGCGCATGCTGATTGGCCGTGAGTTGATGCTGGGCAAGTGAAGAGCAGTTGAAGACACTCAGTGTCAAAGTGTGAGCAATTTCACGCTTTCGATCGGTCGTCAAGAAAAAACGGATCGAGCTCGGTTTTCAGCGTTGACCGCGTGAGGCGATAGGCGCAGCTTTCCTCCTGGGGTCAATGGGGACGGACTGTGGACGATCTGCTTGCACTCGGCGACGATCCTGAGGAAAACATTGCCAGCGAGCCGCTGGCCCCGTGGAAGGTCCTGATCGTCGACGACGAACCCGAGGTACATTCGGTCACCAAGCTGGTGCTTGGCGGCTTTGCCTTCGAGAACCGGCCGCTGTTGTTTCTCTCAGCTTATTCCGGCGAACAGGGCCAGCAGGCTCTGCAAGACCACCCTGACATCGCCCTGATGCTGCTAGACGTGGTGATGGAAACCGATCACGCCGGGCTGGATCTTGCGCGCTGGACCCGCGACGAATTGAAGAATCACTTCATTCGCATCGTGCTGCGCACCGGCCAGCCCGGCCACGCGCCGGAGCAGCGTGTGACCACGGAATACGACATCAACGACTACAAGGAAAAGACCGACCTCACCACCCAGAAGCTCACCGCCACCGTGCGCGTGGCCTTGCGAGGCTATCGCGACATCATGGTGATCGAGCGCGCGCGCGATGGGCTGGAGCGAGTGATTCAGGCCTCGGCCTGCATCTTTTCACGCCAGCAGTCCGCCGAATTTGCTTCCGCCGTGCTGCTGCAACTGGGCAGCCTGGTCGGCCTCGAACGAGGCGCCTTTTACGTGCGGGTACCGCCACCGGAGCGGCCCGAACTGCGGCACTTCCCTGACACCGTTCGGGTGTCTGCCGCGACTGGCGAATTCGAGCGCTATCTGCCCAATGAGACCCAGCATCAAGCCCTGCCCGGCGAACTGCTGCATACCTTGCATGATGCTTTCGATGCGCGAACCCATGTGTTCAAGCGCGATCACTATGTTCTGCATTTCTCCGACTCACAGCACGGCGAAAGCCTGCTTTATGTGGGCGACGCCTGGAACATGACTCAGATGGACATGCGTCTGGTCGAACTGTTCTGCACCAATGTCACCATCGCCTACGAAAACCTGCATCTGAACCAGGAACTGTTCGAGTCGCAGCTTGAAATGATCTGCCTGCTCGCTGGCGCCGCGGAGACACGCTCAAAGGAGACAGCCAACCATGTCAAGCGTGTCGGTATGTTGGCGCAGGTTCTCGGTGAATTGCGCGGCCTTGATCCGCACACCTGCGAGGCGCTGCGTTTTGCCGCGCCGCTACACGACATAGGCAAGATTGGCGTTGCCGACTCGGTGCTCAACAAGCCCGGAAAGCACGATGAGGCTGAAATGGCCGCGATGCGCGAGCACTCCGTGATGGGCGCGCGCATGCTGGCCGAGTCGCGTCGGCCACTGATTCGAATGGCTGCCGACATCGCCGCGAGCCACCACGAGAACTGGGACGGTAGTGGCTATCCGAAAGGACTCCACGGTGAGCAGATTCCGTTGAGTGCCCGCATCGTCGCACTGGCCGACGTCTTCGACGCCCTCGGCAGCAAGCGCTGCTACAAGGAGCCCTGGTCGGACGAACAGATTCGAGCTCACATCCAGGAGCAAAGCGGGCTGAAGTTTGATCCGGGCCTGGTTGGGTTGGCGCTGGCGAACTGGGAACGCTTGACCGAGGTGCGCCTGCAGTTTCCCGACTGAGGGTTGGCAACCGTCAGACTTACTCAGCAGATTTCAGTTCCCGCGAACCCTCGCCCTGGTCCATGGCTGACGAAGCCCTGCAGTAGAACCTTCATTCCCGCGAAAAGCGTGGACATACGAACCACTGATTCTGCCCATCAACCAAGGGTAGCGTACCGTCACGGTCTGATGGCCACTATGGCGTCGTCTGCGGCTCGGGCTCTTCCTCGGGCATCGGCGCGATGACTGGCATCAGAATCTGAATCTCAACGCCCTGTCCGGGTGAGGAAGTGCAACTGATCGTTCCACCGATAGCCCGAGTCACCAGATTGTAGACAATGTGCATGCCAAGTCCGCTGCCGCCCTCACCGCGACGCGTGGTGAAGAATGGATCGAACACATGCTTGCGCACTTCCTCCGACATGCCTTGGCCGTTATCGATGTAACTCAGCTTGACCTTGGCGCCCTGTTGTTCCGCGCTGACGCGAATTTTACCGCCTGACTGCCATCCCGCAAACCCATGGTTAAGTGAGTTCTGCACCAGATTGGAGAGAATCTGATAGATCGCGCCTGGATAGCTCTCCATTTGTATACCTGTTGGAACATCCAGCACGACCTGATGATTGGCGCGGCGCAGACTCGGCGACAGCGAGGTGACGACTTCGTCGAGGTATTCCGCCAGGTCAATGGTCCGTCGCGCCTCGCTGGACTGGTCAACCGCCACCCGTTTGAAACTCTTCACCAGCTTGTCGGCCCGTAGCAGATTGCGCATGACCAGATCAGCACTCTCCCGCGCCGCCTCCATGAAGCGCTGCAAGGCACTTCGAGTGATGGAATTGCTGGCCAAAGCCGTCTCGAACTGAATGGTTGCCTCCTGTAGGTGGGAGGCCGCCGTCACGCCGATGCCGATCGGCGTATTGATCTCATGCGCGATGCCCGCCACCAGGCCACCGAGTGCTGCCATCTTTTCCTGTTCCACCAGCTGATCCTGGGCCATGCGCAGGTCGCCCAACGCCGACGACAGCTCCAGATTGGAGCGCATCAATTCTGAGGTGCGCTCGGCAACGCGGTCTTCCAGCTCGCGGTTCACCTCGCGCAGGGACTCCTGACTGGTCTTGAGCTCGGTGACATCACTGCTGGTACCGACCAGCACGCTGGCACGACCCTTATCATCACGTTCCAGCACCCGTCCGCGTGAGCGCAGCCACAGCCAATGGCCGTCCTCATGTCTGACCCGATAGGTCACATCCATGGTCTCGACTTCGCCAGCGATCAAAGCTCTCAACGCGCGGTTGGTTTCATCTCGATCCTGGGGATGCACCAAGGGCATCAGGCGGGATACCGGCACTGCCGGTTTACCCTGCATTTCGTGCACGTTGTGAATCGGGTTCTCGCGGTACATCAGCCCGCTGCCCAGTTCATAGCGCCATAGTTCATCCCCGGTGCCCCACAACGCCAGCTTCAATCGCTCCTGGCTCGCACGCTCGCTCCGCTGCGCCCGCAGACGATCGCGATGACGCAACAGGCCGACCGCCAGCATCCCCGCCATGGCAAGCGCCGCCAATGGCACCGCTATCAGGGCCAACCAGTCCATGGTCGTGCGAATCTGCATCACCCGTACCGGCAGCCGCAGCTCTTCGCCGACGGGCTCACCGTGACGCGAGACTCGGGCAAGGAACAGATAGTCACCGGCGGGCAGATTGGTATAGGCGGCAAAGCGTCGACGCGCCTCGGTGACACGCCATTCGCCATCCAGGCCCTCCAGCATGTACTCGTAGCGCAGCGTATCGGGCGAGGCGAAGGTCAGCGCTGTGAGGTCGATGAACACATCGTTGGCCTGAGTGTCGAGCACCAATTGCAGCCCGCCCTCGGCATCGCGTTGCAGCGGCGATTCACGCATCTGCGCCCGCTCGCCACCGGCGAGCCGAATATCGCTGATCTGCACGCGCGCCGGCGCTGGCGCCGGTTCGACCGCGGCAGGATCAAACAAGGTCAGGCCGCGCAGCCCGCCGAAACCAATCGTGCCGTCATCAAGCTTCACGCCAGAGCCTATGAAGTAGCCCGAAGCCTGGGCTCCTTCACGCGCGCCAAAATTGCGGATGCGGCCTGTGCTGGGCTGATAGCTGCTGATGCCGGCCGTGGAGGAAATCCACAGGGTGCCCTGCGCATCTTCGATGATTCGCCCGATCGCATCAGCCGAAAGCCCGTCGGCGCGATCCACACGATGAAACTGCAGGATCTGGTTTTCGGCATTACGCTCGGCACGATAAAAGCCGCCGCCCTGCGTACCCAACCACAGCTGATCCTGGCTATCTTCGAGAAAACAGGTCACCGCTGGGTGGCCCAACCCGTGGGGATTCGTCGGCTCGGCGGAGTATCGTGTAAACGTACTGTTAAGTGGGTCAAACAAAGCCATGCCGCTGAACCGAGTGCCTACCCAGATACCACCGCGCTGGCTCTCGCTCAGTGATTGCACTTCGTCACCCGGCAGACTGCGGGGGTTCTCCGGATCATGACGAAACCGCTCGAAGCGCGTGCAGCTGGCGCATAGCCGCGCCAGGCCGCCGCCGATCGAGGCCACCCAGAGGGTCTGTTCTGAGTCGACGATGAGGTCATACAGCTCACCGCCCGGTGCGTTCCAGCCACTGTCGTCGCCCTCGAAGAACCACTGGGTTGTTCCGTCGTGCGGATCGATCCGGGCAATTCCCAGCGCGCCCATCGCCAACCACAACTCGCCGTTGGCGCGCTGCACGGTTGAGCGGATCTGCAGCCGGCCCTCGGTGCCAGGAATACTGACTGGAATGCGTCTGACCACGCCTTTCTGCGGGTCGAGCAAGGCGAGCTCGGGCCGATCGTGCATGGTGACCCACAGTTGTCCGTTCTCGGCCGGGTTGACGTCGACTATCACCGTTCCGGGTAATGCCGTCGCGCTGTGTGGCGATGGGCGCGCGACCACAAAGGCTTCTGATCGTGGATCGTGCAAGCTGATGCCATTGACCCAGGTCCCTACCCAGATCAGACCCTCGCGATCTTCCATCAAGGCCTGCACGCGAGCAGCCGACAGGCCATCAACGGCACTGCTGTCACCTAGCCAGCGATGCAGCTCACCGGTTCGCAGATCGAGTCGATTCAAACCGGCAAAGGTGCCGATCCAGACGCGACCGCGCCGATCAAACAGCAGGGCACGCGCACCATCATGGCTGAGCCCCTGAGCTACTCCGAGTCGCTGATCAACATGACCAGTATCGGGATTCACCACCAGCACACCCGATTGCTCGGTAGCCACCCAGATCCGACCGTCCGGCCCAAACCGTGCATCGTGAGCGTCGACCGGCTGATTGTTCCAGCGGCTGAACACACGTCGGATCTCACCGCTGTCGGCATCCATCCACCACACGCCACCGGAGCCCGCCACCAGAACACCACGTTGCGCCTCGGAGCGAATCGCACGAATACTGCCCATTGCCGACCAGGCATCGCGATGCACATCGGTGATCACGCCGTCTGCGGCGCGGCGCTGCAGCTGACCGCCGAAGAATCCGATCCATAGGCCTCCGTGACTGTCGGCCAGCAGAGCACTGACAGATTCCGAGGCCAGACCATCGCCCAACCCGTCGCCACGATGCCAGCTGGTGAAGCGCTCGCTGACCGGATCCCACAGGCTGAGGCCACCGTTCTGCCCGCCCACCCAGAGCCCGCCATCCCCCGAACTCTCCACCGCCAGAATATGGTTGTCCGGCAAGGACAGCGGATCGCGGCTGTCAAAACGAAAGATGCGGATTTCGTAGCCGTCGTAGCGCGCCAGCCCATCCTGCGTGGCCAACCAGACGAAACCGAGGCTATCCTGACTCAGCGATCGTACGGTCGACTGCGGCAAGCCCTGGTCGACGCCAATATGACGAAACCTGACCGACTCGAAACCGGCATGATTCAAGGCCCAGAGGGGCGATGCCACAGCCAGCAGGCAGACCAGACACAGCCCTTTCAGACCCCAGAAGAAAGCGCTGCGCCGAAGGCCGAAAGCCGCCCGTCCACCCATCCGTGGCGCAAGCAAGCCTCCTGACGATCGTGGCCTCATGCTCAGAGGCTAGCGCCCCGCCCGGCCCCGCTCAAGCAATTGCGCCAAGATGCTGCAACAAGGCGCCCGCCCGCGGGGGCAGCTGAACGCCGCCATGACGCCAGGCTTGATAGCCGACCACCGCGTCCCCATACTTAGCACCGACAGTGGTTTTACGACCTGCGAGTTTCCGGGGGTGTCCTGGCTTCGACGGGGGTTGCAAAGTCGACTGGCGCATGCCGAGGGGGTAGCTTTCCTCGTAAATCCAGCTGCAAACAATCAGACGCCAACGACGACGTCTACGCTCTGGCCGCTTAAGGCCTAGCCCCGAACCCACTTGTGCCTGTGCTCGTGGATGTAGGGTCATTATCACGGGATAGTAGCCGGCGGCGACCCGCCAACCGGTAGCGAATCAAAGCGGGTATGTCTGACGGTGTGCTTCGCACGTTGTGTTGCCGTCAGCCGAGACCAAACAACGAGCTAAGCATGTAGTGCCGGAGATGGCGTGCCTTCGGACGGGGGTTCAACTCCCCCCACCTCCACCATCCCAAGAGGCCCGGAATTTCTCCGGGCCTTTTTTCTTGGCTCCGGGCCCCGCACCACGCGGACCTCTCGGCACTCGGCTTTCGGGTAGCCAGCGGCCCAAACCGGCGAAATCGCCCAAATCTGGCGCGCACCCAGTCTCTGTTCTCTGTTTGCCTTTCGGACGTCCGAAAGGCCGCCGCTCTACAAGTCAACCATTTGCAGCAGAGGGTTTGCCGTCAATCGTGCGGGGCACACGGGTGTTCGGCAAACCGTCCCAACCAGCAACCAAGTCGGATTCGCACCACCCTGCACTCTGCGCTGAACGGCTCGAATCGACCAAAGCGGTCATTCGGAAGGCACTCCGATCCCGACCAACATCTTCGACGCTTTGATCAATTGCTTCGGGGGGCGCCGGGCTAGCACGAGCTCTCATGCCGGCATACCGTAGTTCCTTTCGCAAAAGGAGGTTGCATGCACTGCGCGCTTTCACCCCTGAGGATCACCGCGACGACGCTGATGGCGCTTCTGAGCCTCAACGGTTCCGCCGCCGAGCCTGTCGTCGAGGCGGAACGGATCTTCCGAGAGTTTGCCGGGCAGAGTGGCGCACCCGGCATTTCGATCTCGGTGGGACGTTGTGACCGGATAGTCTGGTCCGACGGTTTCGGCTTCGCTGACATCGAGCAGCAGGTGCCCGTCGATCCAGCCGCAACCAAGTTCAGGACAGGAAGCGTCGCCAAGCCGATGACAGCGCTGGCACTGGCAAAGCTGGCCACCCAAGGCCGCCTGGATCTGGATGCCGCCGTCCATAGCCTTGTGCCGCATTTCCCGCACAAGGCGCACGCGTTCACCGTGCGCCAACTTGCCGCGCATCTGGCCGGCATACGCCATTACCGTGGGGATGAAGCCTACAGCCGCAATCGCTATTCCAGCGTGGATGAAGCGCTGGCCATCTTCAAGGACGACCCTCTCGTTGCCGTCCCAGGCGAGCAATGGAATTACTCATCGTACGGCTACAACCTCTTAAGCGCAGTTATCGAGTCCGCTTCGGGAAAGCCGTTCCTGACATACATGGAAGAAGCCATCCTCGCGCCGATTGGCATGCGTGACACCGTGCCTGATCATATCGACAGGATCATTCCCGGGCGTGGCAGATACTACGTTCGTCGGGGCGGCGTCGTGCACAACGAGCCCGAGGTCGACAACAGCAACAAGTGGGCGAGCGGCGGCTTCCTTTCGACGACAGACGATCTCGCTCGATTCGGCCTCGCTCACTTCGATGATCGACATGTGTCGGCATACATGCGAAACCTACTCTGGACCGAGCAGCGGACCGCCGACGGGGCGGGGAGCGGCTACGGCCTGGGTTGGCGAATAGTCTCGGACGCCGACGAAAACCGCTGGATCGGGCACGGCGGCGGTTCCATCGGTGGTACAAGCCAGTTCTGGCTGTTTCCCGGCGACCAACTCGTCATTGCTTCCGCCGCAAATCTGACCGAGCTCGACTACGGCACGCTTCTTCCGCAGCTCAGGGAACTCTTCATAAGCGTGCCGGCGGCTGAGCGTGAATGTCACCCGAAAGCTCGCGCGGTCGACACCAAGTGATCCACCGCCCGCACACGGGTTCGACCACTTGCGGCTGGCCGCTTCGTGGACTGAGCAGTGATTGGCGCCGTGCTCGCTGCCGAATCGCTCCGCAGTTAGAGCCGGCTCGATCTTCTAGCTCGCCCCAACCGCGTCGACCGGCGGCTTCTGGCCGATGCCAGTCTGCGCAAGCCAATCGAGCCACTCGTTCGCGCCAATGGGCGGAGTCGACCCGTTGCGGACCTTGCTCCGTTCACCGCAACGGACCTGCGACGGATTCTCATGATCCGATCAGCGTGCGCTTACACCCCGATCAGGCTCTCTGCTGGAATGCCCAGATTCCGGTGCAGGTTGCGAATCATTTGGACTGTGAGGGCGCGTTTGCGGTTGAGGACCTCATAGACGCGGTTGGGTTGTCCGATCGATGGAACCAAGTCTTTGACCGTCAGGCCCGCCTGTTCCATCCGGAAGCGGATCGCCTCGATGGGATCGGGGGCTTCGACGGGAAAGTGCTTGGCTTCGTACGCCTCGACCAGTGTGGCGAGAATTTCGAAGCGGTCACCTTCAATCGTGCCCGGGTCCGGCTCATCGTCGAAATACGCGGACAACTCGCGCAGTGCCTTCTTGTAGTCGCTTTCGGTGCGGATGGGATGGATGTTCATTGCTCCTCCACAGTGGCTGCGTCGATACGGTCGTACTCGGCATGCGTGCCGATGAATTTGATGTAGACGGCCTGGAAGCGGTAAGCCACCGCAACGATGAGCCGGTAATCATTGCCCTTGATGTTGAACACCACACGGTTGCGCCCGACAAAGCTGGCGCTGGCGTAGCGATCACGAATGTCCTGGGGCGTGGCCCACTCAGCATGCTTGGCTTCGTCGTACCAAGCCTTGAGGGGCTGTTCGGAGTCGGGATGGGACTCCCAAAAACTCCTCAAGGTGCTGACGGCGACGACCTTCATTGAATGCATGATAGTCCCATTTTGGGACTACGGCAAGAGCAGGGCTCCCGGCAAAGAAATTGGTCGAGATCGACCCGAAGCGGACGGTCGCGACAATCCTTCGCATCACGATTACGGACATTCGCCGAGTACGTGTGTCTTCTGCCCCTGAGGAGGGCTTGGACTCCACATCAACGTGCTACTCAATACCGAGGGGACGTCGCAGACTACCGAGGCCGGCCGTCGACGCCATCTAGCCGACGCCCACCGACGCCGATTGCCTGCTGGCATCGCGGTGGGCCTGCGGGCTGATGCCGCGGACGCGCTTGAACGCGGCGCTGAAGGCGTAGGGGGTGGCGTAGCCGACATGTTCGGCGACGGTCGTGACAGTCTGGTCGGGTTGGTTGAGGAGGTCGGCCGCCAGCGCCATGCGCCAATGCTTCAGAAAGGTCATCGGCGCTTCGCCAACCAGTTCTTGAAAACGCTTGGCGAAGGCGGCGCGCGAGGCACCAGAAGCTTGCGCCAGAAGGTCGACCGTCCAATGCTCCGCCGGCCGTTCGTGCATCAGTTTCAACGCCCGGTCCACGACCCGATCACCCTGATGTCGCCACCAATCCGGCCGAGTCGCATCCTGGCGTGCAAACCAGGTCTTGAGCACGGCTGTGACCAACAGATCAAGCAGGCGATCAAGAACCGCGGCCTGGCCGTTTTCGTCCTTGGTCACTTCCTCGCTCAACAGCGGAATCAACGGCGTGTCCCAGCTCTCGCCGGCAATCGACAGCGCCGGCGGCAGGGCGCGCAGCAGGCGGTCGCTGATATCGCTCAGGTGCTCATAGGCGCCCACGATGAACACGATTCGGCCGTTGGGGTCATTGCCCCAGGTGCGCACACCATGAGTCATCTCCTCAAGCATCGATTGGCCGTTGAGGTCGCGACATTCCTGGCCGGGATGAATGACGACCTGTGGTTGGGTCGAGCACGAGTCGGCGACGTTGTAGTGATCGGGTGCCCGAGTCAGGGCCACATCGCCTGGGGCCATGCGGATGGGCTCGCCCTGGTCCGGAAGAATCCAGAACTCCCCTTTGATCGCGGCGATCAGGGTCACCGGCGATTCGGCCTGTATGCGCAGCGACCAGGGTGGGGACATCACCGTGCGCAAGGCGAAGGCACCGCGCGCTCGGGGGGCATCAAGCAGGCCTGCCAGCGTGTCCATCACTCGATTGTAGACGAATGCGTATGAATTCGATTCACCGGCGCATGGCTCGAATCTAGTCGGCTTTCTAAAGTCGATGGCACGGGATTCAAGCGGCTCCTGCCTGCTAATCCGCCACCCAAATTCAGGAGATGGGAACATGCAACTGCACACTGGAAATGAATCGAACACAGGTATGAAGGTGCTGGTGATCGGCGGCACAGGCAAGACCGGCCGACGCGTGGCCGAGCGCTTGATAAACCGCGGTGTGGAAACTCGCGTCGTCTCTCGATCAACAAGCCCTGCTTTCGACTGGCACGACGAGGGGACCTGGGGCGCCGCACTGGACGGCATCTCGGCGGTGTACATCACCTTCGCTCCCGATCTGGCCGTTCCCGGTGCCACGGACCGCATTCAGGCGTTTGTCGATACGGCCGCAGCGGCCGGCGTAGACCGCCTCGTGCTGCTCTCCGGCCGGGGCGAGGAAGAGGCTCAGGCCTGCGAACGGATCGTTCAGGCCCAGGATCTGGAGTGGACGGTCGTTCGCGCCAGTTGGTTCATGCAAAACTTCTCGGAAGGCGAGTTTGCCGGCATGGTGCACGAAGGAATGTTGACCTTGCCGGCGGCCGACATCCCCGAGCCGTTCATTGACGTCAACGACATTGCAGATGTGGCTGTCGCGGCGCTGACTGAGCCCGGTCACGCGCACGAGATCTACGAGGTGACCGGGCCGCGTTTGCTGACTCTTGAGGAGTTGGCTGAGGAGTTGTCTCGACAGACCGGGCACTCGGTTCGTTTCCAGGCCATTCCGCAGGCCGACTTCGACGCCGCCCTGCTGGACTCCGGATTGCCCGAGGACATCCGCTGGCTCCTGAATTACCTCTTCTCCACCGTATTGGACGGCCGCAATGCCCATCTCTGCGATGGCGTGCAGCGTGCCCTCGGCCGTGAGCCGGCCGATTTCAGCGACTTCGTGGAACGCCAGCTTCAGCGAGGGACCTGGGCTAGAAACGATGCGGGAGTTGCCGCATGAGCGTGTTCGTCTCCATCTTGACCATTGCCGCGCTCCTGGGCGCGGCGCTGGTCGGCGGCATCTTCTTCGCTTTTTCGAACTTCATCATGCGGGCGCTGGCGTCAGTGCCGTCACCTGCCGGCTTGCAGGCCATGCAGTCGATCAATATCAAGGTGCTCAACCCCGGGTTTCTCGGGCTGTTCATGGGCACGGCCCTGATCTTCGTGGTGCTGGCTTCTGTCGCCTTGCTCGACTGGAGCGCGGCTCAAAGTCCTTACCTGCTTGGCGCTGCCGTGGCCTATCTCGGCGGCACCTGGGGGGTGACGGTGCGCGGCAACGTGCCGCTCAATGATCAGTTGGCGCGGCAGGCGCCCGAGGGGCCGGACTCGGAGCAGATCTGGAACGACTACGTCGAAGGCTGGACGCGCTTGAACTCCCAGCGAACCGGCGCGTCGATCCTCGCTGCCTTTCTGCTGCACATGGCCATTTGGCCGTGACTTTCAGTGCGCCGCGTCACTGGTGACCTCTATCGCCACAGACACGACGACAACGTACATCACCAGCACCAGCGCGGAACGAACCGCGTCTGCCAGCCAGCCGGCTCGACAAACGCAATGCACGGCGATTGTGAAGTGGGCAAGAAAGCATGGATGGGCGGCACGCGCGCAGCGACGCAGTCGCTGTGAAGCGCCCTCACGTGCGGGCAGGCTCGTCGTGTGCGTGTGGAACGGTACCGGACACGAGGGACTTGCAGTTTGAACAGGATGTTCAAACTGCACGCTGCCGAATCAATGATCCTCCTCCCGCTCAAAGCCGACAGCAGCAGCTACCATGCCCATGTCGATCTGCTGACCGGATGAGATTCGCCACTGGACGACGGGCGGACCGTTTCCAGATGCATCATGCGACCTCTCTGCCGCTCCAGATGGATTTCGGCCGTGATGCCAAGCCGCGTGGCTTCGATGCTGGCCTGAAACCTCGCTGATTTCATAGCTCGAGAGAGGTCGTCATAGCAGCCCTTCAATGTGCCCTCACGTTTAACAGCGAATTTCCCCTCACACCGAATCAGATAGTAGCTGACCATCGGACGTTCCTCTCGACAGTGGTTGGTTGTGTAGACTTCATAGCCGTACTTGGCTCCGTTGAGGCTGTGATCAGCGGCATTCCGCATCTTCAAAGCCTGCACAGAAGATTCGCGGCCCCTGATCGTCATTGAGTATGGTTGCCACGCCCGCTTGGGCAACGCCAAACCCAGAGCCGTCAGTGGCTCGAATGCCGAACTGCTCATCTCGTTCTTGCACCTGATCACCCCATACGGAAAGGGAGAAGGGTTCGCTCTCGGTCTTGCCGGCAGGCACCTCGAATCGGCGCGGCGGAAAGCGAAGAAAATCCACCTGCGGAATGGCTGTATTGCCCGGCACGATCTGGATGTCATCGACCAGCAGGCCGCACCCACCATCACTGAGGCTCATCAAGGCGACGGTCGCGCCGCCCGGCGGCAATTCGGTGCTCATTTCGGTTCGCGCCCAGTCCGCCGCAGCGGTGGCGATCAAAGCCAGGCGCTGTCCATTCAGCAACACTTCCATGCGCTGCTCTTGCCCGGGGCAATCGGGGTTGGCTCGATACACCAGCCCCAGACGCGCCCCCGCTGGGTTGCTGAAGGACTGAGTTAAGAGGCCAGGCTCGGTACCGTTGAGATCGACCGCCTGTGCCCCCGCGTAGGCGGATGGCGCGTTCTCCCGCAAGTCCACGTTGCCGGCCACCACGCGCCAGCCGCCAATCGACTGACCAGGACCAAACATCATCGGACTGCCAGCGAGGTTCGGCCATTCGAAGTCGCCATTGTTCAGCGCATTGGCAGATACAGACTCGGTTGCCAGATTCACCACCACAGGCAGCCCGCTCACTTCGCTGAGTCGAATACGCGTTGCGCAACCCGCTGAGCCTTCGTCGCCCTCCAACACGAGGCATGGATCAATGCTGACGTCTGGCGGCAGGTCGTCGTCGTCAATCAAGCCCTCGGCGCTGGAGGTAAGCAGATTCGCGTTGGAAACATCAACAACCAGCAACTGGAAATACTCCTGAGGTTCGTATAGCCGGTCACCCCACACTGGAACTGAGACGGTGACTGCGGTTTGTCCGGCAGGAATCTCCCAATCCATGCTGGCGTGAGCCTGATAGTCGATTCCGTGCGTGGCACTGCCTTCCTGAGTGGAGGTGGTGAATCTCACCGTGTCCGCGCTCAGGTCGGAAAGCTGAAACACGAAGCCGCACTGCCGACTTCCATCGTTACCTTCAGACACCGAGCATCCGCTCACCGTCAGCGTCGGCCGGCTGTCATCGTCAACTATCGTTCCAAGCCCACTCAAGCTTCCCGGCGTGGCGTTGCTAACCGCAGTGATGTCGAGGTAGAACTGCTCCTCATTCTCGACTTCGAGATCGCCGATGATCGGCACCGACACCGCGACCATGGTCTGCCCCGGGGAGATGCTGCGCGTGGTTGAACTATGTGATGTGTAATCACTTCCGGCAATCGCTGTGCCGTCTCGGGTCGAGCTATTGAAACTGACAGTCTTGCCGGAGGCTTCTGACAACTCCATCACAAAGACACACTGATCGAGATCGATCTTGCGTTCCTCGTGGCTCATTCCCTCGGTTGCCGTGCAGCCGCCATCGATGATCGAAAGCACAGGCGCTGCATCGTTGTCGAGGATATTACCCTGCCCGTTCAGGCTGCCTGGCGTTGCATTGTTCACGCCAGTGACGAACAAGCCGAACGACTCGTCCTCTTCGTCAAGGGTGTCGCCGAGCACTGGCACATTCACGGTTAGACTGGACTGTCCCGGCGCAATGCTTCGTGGCGTTACGCTGTGGGCGCTAAAGTCATCACCCGTCAGGGCGGTTCCACTACCGGTCGCCGTGGTGAAACTCACCGTCTTTCCAGAAGCGCTCGAAAGCCTCAGCACAAACGTGCAGTTCTTCGAGCCGCTATTGCCCTCGGTCACCGAGCAGCCACCGTTGTCGATGGAGAGTACGGGGGCCGCATCATTGTCGATGATCGTGCCCTGCCCGCTCAGACTGCCGGGTGATGCATTGCTGATGCCAGTGACTGTCAACCCGAACGATTCATCTGCCTCGTCCAGCGTGTCGCCGAGTACGGGCACATTCACGGTCAAGCTGGTTTGACCAGCAGCGATACTACGTGCTGTTGAACTATGGGCGCTGAAGTCAACGCCGGCGGTGGCGGTTCCTCCGGTGGTCGCCGTGTTGAAGCTCACCGTTCTTCCGGACGCGCTCGAAAGTCTCAGCACAAAGGCACAGCCCGTCGAGCCGCTGTCGCCCTCAGTGACGCTGCAACCGCCACTGTCAATTGAAAGGCTGGGTGCCGCATCGTCGTCGATGATGCTGCCCTGCGCTTCTGCATCAGCAATGCCCGCATTGACTGGATTTGAAAGCCTGATGAGGAAACTCTCATCCGGCTCGTCGATCGAATCAGTCACTACGGATCGAGTGATGGTTCTGGAGGTTTGCCCGGCGCTGAACGTCAGGGTGCCGGAACCAGCGGCGTAGTCCGCCGGCGCCACTGCAGTGCCATTGACGGTCGCCCAATCCACGCTGATGGCACTGGACGATGCGTGACTCAATGCGACGGTGAATGCGATGCTCTTGCTGCCCCCCGTGCCTTCCGTGACCTGGGCATCGCCAATCGAGATGTTGGGGCTGGGATCGTTGTCTTGAATGGTTAGGGTGGTCGAGCTGGGTGTTCCCAGACTCGCTCCTCCGCCAGGGGAGCTCAAACTCAAGACAAAGGTCTGGTTGGGTTCATCGATCGCATCATCGACAATCGGAATGGTGACCGTCTTGCTGGTTTCATTGGCGGCAAAGCTCAAGCTGCCGCTGCTGCTGGTGTAGTCTGCCGGCGCAGTGGCACTGCCGTTGGCTGTGGAGTACTGCACGGTAACGCCGCTTGCAGCGCCGCCAATGCGCTGAACCACGACGCTGGCGGTGCCGGCGTCTTCGTCAACCACATACGAGCCGGAGGCTAGTCGCAGGCTGCCGCCTACATCATCATTTTGCAGCGTTATCTGCGCAGTAGCGTCGACGATCGTGACACCATTCGGGTTGCTGAGTTGGACCTGATACGTTTCGTCGGCTTCGACAAGACTGTCGGCGTTCGCGATCAGATAGATCCATGCGTAGCGCAGGCCCGGGTAAAACGTGAGGGTTCCGGACTTCGCGGTATAGTCAGCGCCACTCAGCGCGGTGCCGTTCACCGTGGTGTAGTCGACAGTGACCGTCTCGCTGCTGGGCGCAGACAACTCAACCCGAATACTGAAGTGCGTGGAACTCCCGGTACCTTCGCTCAGCTGAACATCGGGCATCGACAAGGTCGGATTGGCGGGCGAGAGTTTGAACACGAATGCGTCACCTCGTTCGCCAGCCGTACTCGTCTGAAACGCATCCTCGGTCGTCACGAATCCGCTGAAGGCATTTCCGGCAACGAAAGCGTTGCCTGCCGCATCCACTGCAATCGCTGCGGCAGATTCACTCTGTGCATAGAGGTCAAGCTTCAGCGTCGTGCTATAGCCCAGCGAATAGGTGCCATTGGCCAGACGATCAAGTCTGAGCACAAACAGGTTGGCGTTGCCGAACGGCGAGTCAAGATAGTTCTCCCCGGTCAGAAAGGCGCTGTTGTTGGGCCCCAGGGCCACGTCATTGGCGCGCTGGGTCTGAGCGGCACCGAGGTAGGTCGAATACTCCAGAGCCCCGGCACTGCTGAGCCGGGCGAAGAATGCGTCGGTGCCGCCACCATTGTTCGGCTGGATGCCATTGACGACCGGAAAATCGTTGGAGCTCGTGGTGCCTACGATGTAGGGGTTGCTGGCGCCATCGGTGGTGACGGCGGTTGCCTCATCGTAGTGGCTACCTCCGAACGTCGTTTGATAGTGAAAGCTGGTGGCCGCATTGTTCAGACGAGCGGCGTAGGCCTTGTTGGCCTTCATTCCGACGATGTGCAGTCGACTGGCCAGATCAATCGCCATGCCCCGGGCGATGTCCGGTCCGGCACCGCCCCCCATGCACCAGCTGTACACCACATTGCCGCTGGCGTCGACCTTGCGCAGATAGCTGGAGGTGCCATTGCAGCTGGCCTGTGGCGGGTTGATGCTGGGAAAGTCGGAGGTGCCGGCATGGCCGAACACATAGGCGTTATTGCTGCCGTCAACGGCCAGGCCCGCAGCGGTATCGCCATAGCTGCTGCCGAACGTCTGGGAGTAGATGAGGCTATTCGCGCTGCCGTTCAGGCGCAGCACAAACGCATCGCCATCGTCGTCTAACAGATGGTTACGCCCGGCGACAACGATGTCGCCATTGGGAGCCAGTTCCACTTGATCAGCTGCCTGCAACTTGGCCCCGCCAAGAAAGCTGGAGAACAGCAGGGCGCTACCGTCCGCATTGAACTTGGCTACAAAGGCATCGCCGTCACCGTCGTAGGTAGAATCCAATGCATTGCTCAAGGGAAAGTCACTCGACTCGGTGGAACCGACCACCACCGCCTGGCCGGCCGAATCAATGGCAATGTCGCTTGCGAATTCACCCAAGCTGCCGCCAAGCAAGGTTGAGTAGACGAATACAGGGTCAACGGTGAGTGCCAACTGCTGATCGTACGCATCAAGCTCAATGCCGATTCGTTGCTCAGAGAGCAGGCGATAGCGGCTCGCAATCGCGACCCGCTTGCCGCTCTTGCGTTGGTACGATACCGGCGGACGAAAACGCACGGCTTCACCCGCTACACGCAGTTCAAGCGCGCCTTCATCATCCAATTTCACCGCATCGGCGCCTTCCAGGCGCCAAACAACGGCGCTCGGATCAGCACCCGGCTGCAGCTCGAAATCGAATTCCAGCACCCCACCGCCGTCGTAGTAGAGCAGATCGACCCCAGGCCACACATTCTTTAGCCGCACCTGCTCAAAGCGAATCAGCGCCGTCGGAGCAGCCTCCGCCCGGTTGATATCGAAGTAGTGCCCGCTCACTGTACTGGGTTGCTCGCCAAGGACCTCAGCCGCCTGGCCGCCCTGCAAGCGCATCCGCAGCACGCGCGGCTGGCCATCGGCAGTACGCAGTTTCCACACGGCCTCGCTGTCAGTGAGGAAGACCAGGTAGCCAGGACCACGGGCCAGAAATCGTACGCTCGAGTCGCTTTGACCCTGGTTCTGCTCGAACAGCAGTGGCAGCTGTGGCCGGCTGGTCTGATTGGATGGCACCGGCACAGCACTGGATTCAACGCTGGTCTTGGCCTGACAGAACGGACTCAAGCCGAGGCCCGCGATCAGCAGCAGGGCGATCTGCGCCCAATGAGGTACTCGCATTTCGACAACTCTTCCCCTTCGATACCTGCTCATACGCAAAACGGCGACGAGTTACCGCCGAACTTGCTGCCAGTGGCTCAGCAAACGACGGAGTGACAGCCGGCTGGCCGCGGGGTAGCCTTTGCCGATGTGGAGGATTCGTGATGAATGAGGCGCCGCCTGATGTCACCGCCCTGCTCGCCCAATGGGCCGACGACGACAGCGCACGCGAGCGCTTGATCGACTCGGTCTATGCCGAATTGCGTCAATTGGCCAGAAGCCTGATGGGTGCTGGAGCTGCGGCCGCAGTTACCTTGCAGCCCACCGCGGTGGTCAATGAGGCCCTGATCAAGTTGCTCGGCAACACCTCGGTATTCGAGGACCGACGGCATTTCTTCGGCAGTGCGGCACGTGCGATGCGCCAGGTCCTGGTCGATCATTTTCGGCGCAAGCAGTCCGAAAAGCGCGGCGGCGACATCGATTTCACCAGCCTGGAGTTGGCGCAGGCTTTGCCAGTGGCCGATGTCACCGAACTTATGGCCCTGGATGAAGCTCTGTCGCGGCTCGATAGCCTGGATGCGCAGGCGGCGCGCATCGTCGAGCTGCGCTACTTCGCGGGCCTGACTCTGGATGAGACCGCCGACGTGTTGGGCATCCATCCAGCCACGGTGAGCAAGGAATGGGCCCACGCACGGGCCTGGTTGAAGCGGGCGCTGCAATGAGCGGCGAGTCGGAGCGCTATCGTCGCGCCAAACAGCTGTTTCTGTCGGCGGCACAGCAGCCGACCACGAGCCGTGCTGCCTTTCTCGACCGAGCCTGTGCTGATGATCATGCCTTGCGCGGCGAGGTGGAAGCGCTGCTGGCAGCTTCGTTGGGCGAACATACGGCCGACCTTCCAGCCAGCGCGGAACTACCTCCGGCAGAAATACCCGGGTACCGCGTTGTTTCCCCCATCGCGCGCGGCGGTATGGGCGTGGTGTACCTGGCCGAGCGCAACGAAGGCGAGTTTCAACAACGCGTTGCACTGAAGCTGCTCAGCCTGCACGCGCGGCATGATCCGGAGGCCGAGCGGCGCTTTCGGGTTGAACGGCAAATACTGGCAACGCTCGACCATCCGAATATCTCGCGACTGTTGGATGGTGGAACCACGAGTGATGGAACTCCATACTTGGTAATGGAGTATGTCGAGGGTGAGCGCATCGATAGCTGGTGTCGAACTCGACAACCAACCATTCGGCAATTGGTCACCCTGGCCATCAAGGTGTGCCGCGCGGTGCAGTCAGCGCATCAACGCCTGGTGGTGCATCGCGACCTCAAGCCAACCAATATCCTGGTCGATGCCCACGGTGAGCCCAAGTTGCTCGATTTCGGCATCGCAAAGCTGGTCGGCGATGCCGATATAGGCGTCACCAAGGCCGACACCCAAACCGGCCTGCACCTGCTTACCCCCCGCTACGCCGCGCCGGAACAGATTCGCGGCGAACTCATCACCACAGCGACGGATGTTTATGCGCTGGGTGTCATCCTGTACGAGTTGTTGAGTGGACGCTCGCCGTATGGTGACGTGGTATCGCGTCCGCATCGTCTGGCTCAAGCCATTTGCGACAGTCAACCGAGTCTGCCCAGCACGCACTCGGGCGGCAGTGCGGATCAGGATCAGGCAAACCGTCAGCGGATCGCCCGCGGTTTGAAAGGCGATCTCGATGCGATCGTAATGAAGTGCCTGCGCAAGCGCCCCAACGAGCGCTACAGCAGTATGGAGGCCTTGGTCTCGGATCTCGAAGCTTTCCTGGACGGCCTGCCGGTTTCGGCCAGACGCGGTAGTCAGTTCTATCGCTTGCGGGTATTTGCTCGAAGACACTGGGCAGCTTTGAGCACCGCCACAGCCGTTGTAGCGCTAACAGCTGGTTTCATCGTGTCAATGCAGGCACAGCTAAAGGAGACCGCAGTCGAACGCGACAAGGCCAGTCGAGCCGCCGAATTCATGACTGAAATGTTCCGCATCGCTGATCCCAGCGAATCACGCGGAAACTCGATTACCGTGCGCGAGGTGCTGGATCGCGGTGCCGACAGCCTGCGCCGCGATGCGCAGCTGCCCGCCGAAGTGCGAGCCCACATGATGCAAACCATCGGACAGGTGTATCGTCAACTTGGCCTGCTGGAAGACTCAGAGAAGCTGTTGGACGAAGCGGTCGCTGGTTTTCCCGATCAGCTGGCCGCCGATAAGTCGCAGGCCGAAGCGGTATTGGCCGGCCTGCTGATCGAGCGCGGCAATTTCGAGCGCGGGACCGAAGTGTTAACCCGTGCGGCAGGCAGACAACGCGAAGGTGCACCCAATGCCGTCGATGCCCGAGCACGCATCGCGTACTTCGAGGGCGAACTTGCGCTGCGCCAAGGTCGTCTTGACGAGGCCATTGCCCCGTTGGAGGAGGCCGTACGTCTGCGTCGCCAGGTGTTCGGCGAACCCTCGCGCGAAGTGGCCGAGGCCTTGGTGGCCTTAGGCAGCGTATGGCGTGACAAAGGTCAGCCTGACAAGGCCAAGCCGATTTACCAGAGCGCCCTTGAACAGCTGCAGCAAAACCGTGCTGACCTTTGGAGTCAGGCAAAAGTGCTGAACAACCTCGCGGTGATCGCCAGTGACCGCGGCGAGATGGAGAAGGCCGAACGTGGGTTCCAAGAGGCACTGGAAATCATGAGACAGATGCTTGGTGATGAGCACGTGATCGTCTCAGCCGCCATGGGCAACCTGGCCAGTGTCAAGGGCCGGCGTGGTGACTGGCAGGCGGCCATGCAGCTGCAACAGCAGGCCCTGGATATACGGCGCAAGGTGTTTGGAGAGCAGCACCCGGCCACCGCTACCGCGCTCGGCAATCTGGCCTACAACCAGTTCGCCCTGGCTGACTACGCAGCCGCCGAAACGGCCTTGCTGGCAGCACTGCAAACCCATCGCCAGGCGGCGGGTCCTTCGCATCCGCATACGTTGAATGATCTGCGAAACCTGGTCGCCCTGTACTTCACCACCCATCGTTTCGATGCCGCCCAGCACTTCAATGACGAGTTGTTGCGTGAAGGTGCCGCTGACAAGCCGCATCCCTTCGTGCTGCAAGCCGGCATGCGCGCGGCGCTGCTGCGCTGCCTGCAGGGACAATGCGATGCAGCTGCCGCCGAACAGGCGCTCGAATCGCTGATCGCTGCCACCCACGCCAAGCATCCAGATGCTGGCGAGGCACTGTTCCATCTGGCCCTGATCGAGCGACACCTTGGTCGGCACCAGTCCGCTTGCCAGCACGCGCAGGCCGCTGATGCCATCCTGGCCCCGCTGCTTGACCCCCAGCACTGGGATCGATTGGCCCTGGCCTGGTTCCAGCAAAACTGCTCCGCTCCCCCGGCGTTCACCACCGAACACAAGGTTGCGTTGCAACAACGCTATGGCGCGAGCCATCCGCTGCTTCAGGTGCTGGAGATAGGGGGCGAGTCGCATCAAGCAAAGCCGGCAGCGGTAGCGCTGGACCGACCTGACTGACTGTAGGCCACCAAAGGCCTCGCGCAGCATGGTTCTTAGATTCGCACTGGTTTTGGCGCGACGGCTGGTGCCCAGGAACTCCCTCCCCGATGTTCGGGGAGGGCCGGGGTGGGGTTAGGGAGCCGATCTTTGCCTGCCCAGGGGCCTCGCATAGCGAGGTTCCTGGGTAGGGGAGCAAAGCGGGGTCTCGCCCTGCGAAGTTCCACTGGCGCCCGCCTTTCACGCCTACGCCAGCCTCCCTACTCAAACCCACCGCGAAACACCGGTGGCAGCGGAACATCGAGCAAGCGGAATCGCACTGCCGGGCTGAGGGCGTAGCCGGCATTGCCGAGTTCGGGTTGTTCTTCGACGTAGACACGCAAGTAAAGGTCGATGCCGAGCTGGTTCTGATGGCCGCCCAGCGCGAGGTTGATTGAGCCGATGCCATTGCTATCGATGCTGAAAGTCTGATCGCCGAACAAGGAGTTCCCCTCGGGAGCGACCAGACTCGATGGGTCGCTGCTATCGACTACCGCCCAGGCGGTGGCACCGGGACGTGCACCCTCAAGGGCGATAGTGAACTCGCGACCACTGGCGATGGCAGGTTCTTGGGCGCGCAGTGTCGGTGCCAAGGCACTCAGCGGCCCGGCCTGACCAGGCGCAACTTCGACTGGCACGTTGGTCGATTCGGTAAACAAGGTCGGGCGTGCAAAAGGGCCCGACTCGGCAGCCGAGCGCGGGTCGGTCAGCGGCCTTTTCAGGAAGGCGACCAGATTGGCTTTCTGCTGCGTGCTGAGATTCAAGGGATCGATCTGCGGCGCCAGATTGGGCGCGGTGAAATCAGCGCCGCGATCGTAGAACTCGACCACTTCCTCCAGGGTGGCAAATCGTCCGTCAGCCATATAGGGCGCACTTAACTCGACGTTGCGAAGACCTGGCGTACGCATGGCGCCGCGGTGGGCATTGTTGCCGGTCACGGCAAAGCGACCGGGATCGGCGTTCTGTGCGCGTACGCCGATGTAGTGGAAATTGTCATCGCTGAACAAGGCGCCACCGTGGCAACGCCTGCAGCCTGCCTGATCAAACACTTGACGGCCAGCACGCTCCTGCGTCGTGAGCGAAGGCGTGCCGGACGCTTCGGCATCGAACGGTGTCTGGTTGGCATTGAGGGTGCGCTCGTAGCTGGCCACCGCCATGGCGAAGCGCGCTGCTGTGATGTCGCTGGAGCCAAACGCCTCGTTGAACAGCGCCGCATAATCGCGACCGGCGATGAATGACTGCCAATCCGCCGGTACATCCGTCGCCAGTGCCAGCGGTGTGACCGCCGCGATGCGGGCTTCGATATCGGCCAAAGTGCCACCCAGACGCGCCATCTCAGCGCTATTGACGATCGGGCCCAAGGCCTGATTCTCAAGTGCAGCACCGTCAGCAATCAGGGTCGCTCCACCGTTGGGGTCAAGCAAGGTCGAGCCGGCGCGTCCATCCCAGAACAAGGTCTCAGTGAAGCCGGCATTCACCGCTGAGGGCGAATTGCGTCCACCGACCTGGTTCGCGGTGCCAAAGGTCGGATCTTGCAGGTACAGCCCCTGGGCCTCGTGCGCCGGCACACCCGCCGAACCCAGCACATCGTCCGCAGTAGCGAACACGCCATCTGCCCCTGGGTTGCGATTGCCATCGGCATCGACGATCGGACGCGGATCACCGCCGCCGGAAAAGGCACGGTGACAAGTGCCACAGGCGACGGTTTGGGTCAGCGAGATCTGCTCGTCCCAAAAAAGGATTCCGCCCAGCCGAATCTTGGCTTCCGTCAGCGGGTTTTCGCTGGGCGCCTGCGGCTCGCCCAGGGCGGTATTGGGCGGCGGCGGCGGACCACCCGGCGGCGGTGCTTGCGCCGCCACAAGGCCGGAGAGCAACAATCCCATCAACGCAACGGCATGTTTTGAACCAGACATGGACATTTCCTCTTTCATTGCGCCGGTGCGGTCGGACGCGAGCTGCCGTGCGGTGGCGGTGGCAATGCGGCCAGCACCGCAACGACCTGATCGTCATTCAGGATGGCGCTCAGCTCTTGACGGTGCCGCACGCGACGCGCGCTGTGCTCCTGATCGGCCTCGGTGCGCCAACGTTCCAGCAAGGCGCGAACCTGAGCACGCTGTTGATCATCGATTCGAAGTTCCGCCAACACCTGTTCGATCAGGGGCGGCCGACCGAACGGTGGAGGAGCGGCGGGCGGCTCGGCCTGAGCGATAGGCGTTGCAATGGCTAGCAAGGCGGCTAGCATCAGCGATGGGGTATTCATGGGTCTCACCTGAAGTCCTGCGGCGCGAGCATTGCTCTCGACAGGGCCCAGCTTGCCGCGCCTTTGTGCAGAAACGATGCAGAAATCCCTGATTTGCGCAGCAAACTGCCCTCCACGCAGGGCAAGTCCGGCAGAATTGAGCAGGACCCAAGAGTCGCCGTATGCCCGACCCAACCATCCAAGGAAAGCTGTGGCATCGCGTTTTTGTCGCCAGCGCGGCCGCCGTGTTGGCCGCTGTTGCCGTCTTGCTGCTAGCGCAGCAGTGGGTTTTCACTCGCAACTTCGTCGACTACATCAATCAGCGCGACCGCGAAGCGGCAGACAAATTGGTCGAGGTCCTGCGTGGCGAGTACCGCACGTTTGGCTGGAACCGGCTGCGCGACCGTCCACATGCCTTCAATGAACTGGTCGAACTCACAGTGCCGGAGTTCTCGGACCGTCCACCTCCACCGCCACGCCCGCGCGATGGGCGTCCACCCTCCAGACGCGGTGGCGACGACAAGGGCGAACTCGACCCGCGAAGCCACCAGCGCCCCCCCGCAGGCCGGCGCCCGCCGTCGGCCAGCCCGCCACGCTTTGCCCTGATGGATGCACAGCGGGCCTCGGTCAGCGGCACCCCCATGCCGCCGGCCGATGCCGAGTGGATAGCGATCGACGTTGACGAGGAAGTGGTGGGTTATGTGGTGATCCTGAGCCGCCCCGGCATGCGCGACCAGGTCGATCTCGCTTTCGCACAGACCCAACAACGCAGTGCAGCGATGGCGGCGGGACTGGTCCTGCTCCTGATGTTGCCCGCTTCCTGGTGGTGGTCGCGCCGCCTCGCAGCGCCGCTGGCTCGGCTTGCCGAACGTGCGCGCCGGGTCGGCGCGGGTGACTACGCAACCCGCATGGACTTGCAGCGTAATGATGAACTTGGAGCCCTCGGCCAAAGCTTTGATCGCATGGCAGAAGCCCTGCAGCAAGGGCGCACGGCAAGGCAACGCTGGACCGCCGAGATATCGCATGAGTTGCGCACGCCGGTGGCGATTCTGCGCGCCGAGATTGAGGCCATGCAAGACGGCGTGCGCCCCACCGACGGCAGCACACTGAAGTCACTGGCCAGCGAAGTGGACCGTCTGTCGGCCTTGATCGACGACCTGTATCAGCTCGCTTCTGCCGATGCCGGAGCGCTGAACCAAGAACTGCGCACACTCGATTTGGTCGGCTTGCTGCAAGAGGCCATCCAGGCTCAGAGTTCGGCCTTCCAACAGGCGGAATTGCGCGCCCAGATGGAATTACCCGATGCGTTGAATGTACATGCCGATGCCAGGCAGTTGCGACAGTTGATCGACAACCTGTTGGTCAACGCGCTGCGCTATGTTCCTGCCCCAGGCACCATTCGGATTCAACTCGTGGAGCACAAGCAATCGGTTGACCTGATAGTCGAAGACGACGGCCCTGGTGTAGCCGATGATCAATTGCACAGGCTGTTTGATCCACTGTATCGGGCCGATGCCTCGCGCTCGCGCGAACACGGTGGTGCTGGGCTCGGTCTGGCCCTGGTGCAACGTCTGGCCCAAGCGCATGGCGCCAGCGCCGAAGCCTCACGCTCGCCGCTCGGCGGTTTGCGTATCCTGATTCGAGGGCTACCCAGATGAGCCTGCAGGGGCGACATGTGCTGATAGTGGAAGACGAAGCTAAGCTCGCTCATGTCCTGCGCGACTACCTGCAGGCCGATGGCGCAAGTGTCAGCTGGATGGCTGACGGCAACCAAGTGGTTTCCAGCGTACGGCAGCAGGCGCCAGACTTGATCTTGCTCGATCTGATGCTGCCCGGACGCGATGGGCTCAGCTTGTGCCGCGAGATTCGCAGCTTCAGCGAGGTACCGATCATCATGCTGACCGCGCGGGTCGAGGAAATGGATCGTCTGCTCGGGCTTGACCTCGGGGCCGACGACTATATCTGCAAGCCCTTCAGTCCACGCGAAGTGGTGGCGCGAGTGCGCACCGTTCTGCGCCGCTCCGGGCCTGGCCCGACCTCAAGCAGCGAAGCGCAGGTGTTGCAGCTGGATGAAGCACGATTTGTTGCCCAGTGGTTTGGCCAACGTCTCGACCTTACGCCTGTCGAGTTTCGACTGCTGCGCGCCTTGAGTCAGCGCCCGGGTATAGTCCACGGTCGCGCACAGATCGTGGCTCACCTCTACGAAGACCATCGAGTGGTATCAGACCGCACCGTTGATAGTCATGTACGCAACCTGCGGCGCAAACTGCAGGCTGTGCAGCCGGACTGTGATCCGCTGGTGGCGGTGTACGGACTGGGCTACAAGTTTCAGATGCCAGGTGAAACTTGATGTCCTCTGCCTCAGCGCCCAGCTCGCCGCAGATCTCAGCACCCGCCGTTAGACTGGGCGAAGCCAGCCGGTTCTGGCTGAAACTTGGCCTGATCAGCTTCGGCGGGCCGGCCGGACAGATCGCGATCATGCACCAGGAGTTGGTCGAGCGACGGCGCTGGATCTCCGAGCGCCGTTTCCTGCACGCACTTAACTACTGCATGCTTCTGCCGGGGCCAGAGGCGCAACAGCTGGCCACCTACCTCGGCTGGCTCATGCACAGAGTGCCTGGAGGTTTGATCGCTGGCGGCCTGTTTGTGCTGCCTTCGCTGCTGATCCTCTGCCTGCTATCCTGGGTCTATCTGCGGTTCGGCGATCAAGTCTGGGTGGCGGCGGCATTCTCCGGCATCAAGCCGGCGGTGGTGGCGATCGTGCTGCACGCCTGCTGGCGCATCGGTCAGCGAACGCTGACTTCGCCCTTGCATTGGGGTTTGGCAGGCGCTGCCTTCCTCGCGCTGGCCTGGCTTAACGTGCCGTTCCCCGTGGTAGTTGTGGCCGCCGCAACTATCGGCTTCCTGCTTCGGAGCGCTTTCAGTGGTGAGTCCGGCAGCCACGGGCCCGCAGAAGCTGTAACCCCGACCAAGGCGTTGATCGACGACGACACGCCAACCCCCGTGCACGCGCGCTTTTCGCTTTGGCGCGCAACTAGAACCTGCGGCGTCGCCCTGCTCCTCTGGTGCCTGCCGATCGGACTGCTGGTACAGCAGTGGGATGCCCAGCATGCGCTGCCCGGCATGGCCTGGTTCTTCACCAAGGCCGCCCTGCTCACGTTTGGCGGCGCCTATGCCGTACTGCCCTATGTCTATCAGGGTGCGGTGGAACACCATGCTTGGCTGAGCGCAGCGCAAATGATAGATGGCCTGGCCCTGGGTGAGACCACGCCGGGCCCATTGATCATGGTGGTGAGCTTTGTTGGCTTCGTCGCCGGCCACACCCAAGCCTGGTTCGGGCCTGAGCTGGCCTGGCTCAGCGGCGTACTGGCCGCCTGCGTGGTGACCTGGTTTACCTTCCTGCCCAGCTTCCTGTTCATCTTTCTCGGCGCCCCCTGGATTGAATCCACGCACGGCCAGTTGCGACTGCAGGCGCCGCTGAAAGCCATTACTGCGGCCATCGTCGGGGTGATACTCAACCTAGCCTGCTTCTTTGCCTATCACACGTTCTGGCCACAGGGTTTCGCTGGAACCCTGCGCTATGGGTCCGTGGTCATTGCAGCGCTGGCTTTCCTGGCGCTGTGGCGCAGGCGTTCAGTGATCGAAGTGATTGTAGCGGCGGGCCTGTCGGGCTGTCTGATCGAATGGATCTGGCCTTGAATGTGATTGCACGCACCCGATTCGCATCAACCGGGGTCGTGACCGCCGCGTGCGCAGCAACGCGATAATGTCACTTAGCGCGCCTGACAGCCTTCTGGCTTGAGCACGCGCCTGGTCGACGCCGGATACTTGGCCAGCAGTCGCGCCGGCCGAATCGGCCTATGACCGAAATTGCCACCGCAATTCGGGCAGACGCCATCAAGCCGCTGCTCGACACAATCGCGGCAAAACGTGCATTCGAAGGTGCAGATCATCGCCTCGGACGATTCTGGCGGGAGATCCTTGTCACAACACTCGCAGTTGGGGCGAAGTTCCAGCATGACATTGCTCGGCAGGGGGAGTTTGAATCTTACCAGTGAGCACCGGGGCGATAATCGCCGAAGTACCAGAGATGGCCTTCCGGGTCGCTGACCATGTAGCCGCGCGCTCCGTACTCCTCATCGCGCAAGTCACGCTCCAGCTTGGCACCCGCCGCCAGAGCGACTGCATAGTGCGCGTCTGGGTCGGCGACAAACAGACTTAGCGCCTGCGTGCAGCCGCCGGCCTGGCGCGGGCTGATCCGGCGAAACTCTGGCTTGCACGAGCTGACCATGATCACCGCCTGACCGAAACTCAACTCGCTGTGCTCGATGCGCCCGCTTTCGCCCTCCACGACCAACCGTCGGGTGAATCCAAACGCCGTGCATAACCAATCGATCGCCTGCGGCGCGTCGTCATAGGTCAGGCTGGGGTAGACATCGCCTGCGAAGTGCTGCGTCATGACGAAATCCCCTCTGCGTGGACAGTTCTTGCCCGATAGGGTGCGCCTTGGCGCACCGAATAGCCACACGAAATCTACTCAAGTACCGGCGTGTCATTGTCGATCAACAGCTCGGCGCCGTTCTCACGACACCAAGTTTGCAGTTCAGCATGCAGCTGCGGCCAGAGATCCCGCGCCCAGTCAGGCGCTACCCGAGGCCAGACCGACTCGCCGGGCAGATAGGCAGAGAGCACGCCCATCGGCAGTTGCAGGATGAATCGACCACCGGGCCCTTCACAGACCAGCTCCTCTTTCCAGCGGGGGTGGAATTTGAATAGGGGCATGTCCGACCTGGCGATGAGAGGGTGCAATCCCCAGACGGTATCGTAGCCGTGAAGGGAGCCTCTTCGCGAATCGCTGGGCGTCCCCCTCTCCCCAACCCCTACCCAGGAACCTCGCTTCGCGAGGCCGCTGGGCAGGAAAAGATCGGCTCCCTAACCCCACCCCGGCCCTCCCCGAACATCGGGGAGGGAGTTCCGGGGCACCAGCCGGCGCGCGAGAATCAGTGCGCATCGGTCTCTCCCGCCGGGGGAGAGGGGCTTCAACTCGCTTCGATTCACGTCCCTATGCGAAACGAAGCGCGGGAACTACTTGCAGCTACTGCAAGCCATCATGCACCGCGCGCATCAGGCTGCCACTGGCATCATCGCCGCTGAACTCCCAGACGAAGGCGCCGCCTAAACCGCGTGTTTTAACGTACTGCATCTTGTTGGCGATGGTGACCGGCGTGTCAAAGCTCCAGAAGGTGTTGCCGTTGTAGATCCACTGCGCCATCGCCTGGCTGTGGGTGAAGCTCGGCCAACCGAGGTTCTTCAGCACCTTGTAGTCCTCGATGCCGGCCTCATAGGTACCGTGCGCGGCCGAGCCGGTCTGGTACAGGCCGTTGTTGATATTGGGCACGCCCGTCCAGCCGCGGCCGTAGAAGCCGATGCCTATGTTAAGTTTACTGGCCGGCACGCCGCGGTCGAGGAAGGCTTGCACAGCATCATCGGTGTTGTAGAAGCGCACATCGCCGGTGGAGGGATCATCACTGGAGCCAAACAGCGCGGAGTGGAAGTGCGTGCGTGGTTCCCAGGCGCCGTGGAAGTCGTAGCTCATGATGTTGATGAAATCGAGCGAGGCATGATAGATGCCAGGATCGGTGGCGCGGATCTTGTCGATGCCGGCGCCGGAGGCGATCGTCAGCAGCAGGCCCGGTCGCACCGCATCGAGTTGACGGCGGAACTCGGCCAGCAGGGCATTGAAGTTGGCCCGGTCTTCCGCTCCACCACAGCTCAGCCCGCAGGCATTCGGATACTCCCAATCAAGATCAATGCCGTCGAACACACCCAGCGCTGCCCCGGCACCGCCGGCACCGTCACTTGAAGGGAGATTGCCGCGAATATAGGCATCGATGCAGGAGGCAACGAAAGCCTGACGATTTTCCGGCCGTGCCGCGCTGGCGAAGCCGCGTGACCACGTCCAGCCGCCGAGCGAGATCAAGACCTTCAGGCCCGGATGGCGCGCTTTCAGCTTCTTCAGCTGATTCCAGTTGCCGCGCAGCTTCTGATCCCAGGTATCGGCCACGCCATCCACCGATTCGGCGGCGCTGAATGCCTTGGTGTAATCGGCGAACGCATCGCCACCGGCGCCGGTGTTCGGATCGGCTGGCTGGTTAATACCCACTTCGCAGCGGTTGTTGCGCACATTGCCGAAGGCATAGTTGATGTGGGTAAGCCGCGCCGCTGAACCACTGGTTTCGATGTTGCGAACGCGGTAGTTGCGGCCATAGATGCCCCACTGCACGAAGTAGCCGATGCTGCGTCGGCTGCTCACCGGTGGCACCGAATCGGTAGTGACACTGATCGCTGCTGTCTGGGCCGAGGCATTGCCCGCGTTGTCGCGCGCCCGCACACGGTAACTATAACTGGTGGACGCCTGCAGGCCCCCATCGGTGTAGCTGGTTGCAGCAGGTGAGCCGACCAGGCTGCCATTGCGGTATACATCATAACCAGCGACACCACTGCCGCTGTCGGAGGAGGCATTCCAGGCCAGGCTGACGCTGCTGCTGGTCTTGCCGGTCGAGCGCAGGTTGCCCGGCACGGTGGGCGGCGTGGTGTCATTGCTCACCGGATTGACCGTGATGTTCACCGCGGCCGAGGTGGTCGACTTGCCGCCATTGTCGGTGGCCACGGCGGTCAGCGAATAACTGCCTGCCTGAGCGTTGCTCCAGGTGACGCTGTATGGCGCGGAGGTATCGGTGCCGAGTGAAGTGCTGCCGCGGAAGAACTGCACCTGAGTCACCGTTCCGTCGCTATCCTGGGCATTGGCACTGACGGTGATGGTGCTGCCGGCCTGGAAACTCTGGCCGGCGGCGGGCGCGGTGAGACTTACGGTGGGCGCCACATTGCTGGGCGGGTTGCCATCGCAGGGGCCAAGATCCTGATACCAGCCGCAGCTGGGGCAGTAATCCGGTGCCGCATTCCAAATGGCGATATTGGCCTGGTACAACCGGTTGTTATGCACCATCTTGTCGCCGGCGCTGTAAATAGTGCTGGCATTCCAGGCCGCCACACCAGCACAGCTGGCGGCCTGGCTGCTGATCGGGATGACACTGAGGCCGAAGATCAGCAGTGCGCTGATCCAGGGACGAACTCGCAGAGCGGTTGCAAACATGGAAGTCTCCGATAGGTGGCGGGCATGAGCCCCGAGCGCTTGACAGCGTGGCGTCCAAATCAGACGTTCAGTGCGCTGTTGGGTAGTTCCCAAGGTCAGCCAGGCTGACGATGTTCCAATCGCTCTTCCATTGAGCGGATCTCCTATTTGTCTTTCCGAATTGAGAAACAGGTCGCTGTTGAGCCCCTCTCCCGCAAGGGGAGAGGGGCAGAAACTCGATGAGCTGCAACCTGTCTCGCAACGCGGAAACCTCAATGATTCAGTGCTGTGGGGCAGAGCTGCGCATTCGGCCCCATGCGCAGGCCTGTCCCGGTTGCCGGCGCGTTGACTGGATTGGATTAGTGACACTTGACGCGCCTGAGTCGTCATCCCGGGGCAAGCCGGGATGACGACTGAACAGTCGGCTAAGGATTGGCGTCCAAGTAGGCGCGATGCGGGCCCGAGAAGGCGCGCCCAGCAAACTCATCCCAGTTGATCGACCAGGTCATCAGGCCACGAAAGTCGGTGCGCGCCGAGCTGGGCTGATAGCTGCCGCACTGGGTTCGCTTGATCAGGCAGTTCAGCGCGGCGTGCACCGCCGCTGCCGAGGTCTGGCCACTGCCGGCAGCACCGGCCGATGCAGGTAGGCCAATGGCTACTTGATCGGCACGCAGGCCGGGAAAGTGGTTGCTGGGATTACGGCCGGCGGCAAAGCCGGTGATCATCATGTCGGACAGAGCGACATGAAAATCCGTGGTGGCCGGTTGATAGACGCGATCATCGGCGCCGGTGATCGAACCGGTGTTGTAGTGCTGAACATGCAGCAAGGTCAGGTCAGTGCGCAGCGCATGGATCAGCGGCAGGTAGGCGCCCCAGATGCCGCCGAAGTTGGCATAGCCGCCCTGCACATAGGCGGTCTCCGGTGCCATGGTGAGCAGGAAGCCAGAACCGAAGCGCTGTTTCAGGCTGCGAATGGCACTGATCATGTTGACGATGGCCGGAGTCTGCGGGTTGGCCACGGTGTCGCCGGCATTCATGCTCATCGAACCGCCTTCGAGATCGATGTCGATGCCATCGAATCCATAGCTGGCGATGATGTCGCCCATGCTCTGCACAAAGGCATCACGCTGTGCCGTGGTGTTGAGCTGGATATGCGCATTGGCACCACCGATCGAGATCAATACTTTCTGACCACGTGCCTGCAGTTGGCGGACACCGTTGCGGAAACTGCTGTCGGATTCTTCGGCGGGGGAAAAATGCATGCTACCGGCCGGCCCACTATGCGAATTCTCAGCGAAAGCGATCTGAACGATGTCCCAATCGCCGCTGACCTGATTGATCGGCAAGTAACCCGCCTCATTGCGGAAATTGTGCCAATAACCAACCAGCACCCGATGCGGCAGTACGCCACCGCCGCCGGAGGTGGTGATATTCGCAGCTGTCTCGGCGCTGTCGGTAGCCCCTTCATTGTCGGTGACCGTCAAGGTAACGGTGTAGTGGCCGGCCGTTCCATAGGTATGCGATGGGTTGGCGGAACTACTGGTGGAGCCGTCGCCAAAGTCCCAGCGATAGGCCACGATCGAGCCGTCCGGATCGCCCGACCCCGAGCTGTTGAAGGCGATGCTACTGCCGAGCAAAGCCTGATAAGGCCCATTGGCTTGCGCGACCGGTGACTGATTGCCACCGCCGGGGCCACAGGTACCGACTTCGCTCCAGGCATCACGCCAATGCATGCCATTGCCGGGCTCGTAAGCCCAAGCGGCGCTGGACGAGCACCAGCCAGCGATCTGGCAGACATACTCGACCGACTGGCCGCTGCTGCTGACCACGTTGTACACATGGGCGCCCTGAGCATAGCCGGTGCCGGCCTGGTAGCGCGGCAGCCCACTGCACCCCGTTCCGCCACCGCTGGAACTGATGGTGGCGGTGGTCGAGGCGCTACCCGTAGCGCCCTGATTGTCGGTGACGGTCAAGGCGACGGTGAACAGCCCGGCACTGGCGTAACTATGGCTGGGGTTGGCCTGGCTGCTTTCGTTGCCGTCACCGAATTGCCAACGATAGCTGACCAGCTGGCCATCGGCATCATTGGAGCCGGCACTGGAAAATTGCAGGGCTTGCCCCACAGTTCCAGTGAGCGGGCCGTTGCTGCGCGCTGTCGGCGGCTGATTCGGTTCGCCTGCGCCATCGCAAGCGCCCAGTCGCATCCACTCCTGCCATTGGCCGGAATGGGTAGCGGGATTCTGGTTGCGGGTCCACCAATTGGCCTCGTAGGCCTGGCTCTGCCATTGAACGCGATGCCCCTTCCAATACTCGCGGCTGGCATCCCATTCGGCCACGTTTGCACACGACACCGCCCATAGGCTTGAGCACTGCAACAGCGCTCCCCACGCTACGCACCATCTGATCACGCGTTTCATCGCTATCCCCTTGTTCGCATGCACCCGGCTCAAAGATCTGATGAGCTAAAGATCGCGATGGCCAGCCACTGGCGCTGACCTGCGGGGCCCCCTGCCCCTCGCGATGTGAAGACAGCGTCTACTGGTTCTAGTACCAGTTCAACTTTGGTATGCGTGAAATGTGGACTCCTTCACACTTTACGAATTATTGGTATTTAATTGGTCCCATCATATTGGGACGACGGTGGGCCACAGGCCCACCCTACTGAGGGAGAGGGGTTGGGGTGAGCTTAGCTTGCCGTTTCTGCAAGGGCCGCGCGCATATAGGCGCGGGCATCGTCGGCCAGATCGTCGTGATCAAGGGCGAAGCGGATGGTGGCTTCGACCAGGCCAATGCGGCTGCCGCAGTCGAAGCGGCGCCCAGCGAATTGGTAGGCCAGCACCGATTGTTCGGTAGCCAAACGAGCGATGGCGTCGGTCAATTGAATCTCGCCGCCTTTGCCCGGCTTGGTCTCTTCCAGCAGGCCGAATACCCGCGAGTCGAGCACGTAGCGGCCGACCACGGCCGAGGTGCTGGGAGCGACTTCCGGATGCGGCTTCTCGACCATGGCCCTGATCGGCGCCGGGTTGCTGGAATCGCCGCCGGTATCGACGATTCCATAACTCCCCGTTTGTTCGCGCGGCACGTCCTGCACGGCAATCACGCTGGCCCCGCGCGCATGGGCCACATCGACCATCTGGCCGAGGGCGCCGCGGCCACGATTCCAGATCAGATCATCGGGCAACAGCACCGCGAACGGCTCGTCACCCACCACCGGTTTGGCGCATAGCACGGCATGCCCCAGGCCCAAGGCCTCGGCCTGGGTGACAAACACCGCACGCACATTACCCGGCAGCACATCGCGAATCATGGCCAGCAGTTCCGACTTGCCAGCCTTTTCCAGCTTTTGCTCCAACTCGTAGGCCTTGTCGAAATAGTCGGCCACGGCATGTTTGTAGCGATTGGTGATGAAGACCAGGGTCTCGCAACCGGCCTCGATGGCCTCGTCCACCGCGTATTGAATCAGCGGACGATCAACAATCGGCAGCATTTCCTTGGGCACGGTCTTGGTGGCAGGCAGGAAGCGGGTGCCCAGTCCGGCAACCGGAAACACCGCGGTGCGTACGCGCTTGTCAGTCATAACAACACTCTCTAACAGGAAACTTGCAGCGGTGGCTCAGGAGACGTTGCGCTGAAACGGCAACACCGTGCCCTCGCCCGCCGCCGGGCGATACTCGGGCACCCACTCGGCCAGCAGCTTGTCCAACCCAGGCTGATCAAACTTGCGGCTGGCGACCGCTGCCTGCTGCAGGGCCGGCTCCAGCGCCGTTGACGACACCGGCCGGCTTTGCGCTAACCAGATCTTTGGATGACTGGTCTGGCTGTAGCTTTCCTGGGCGTGGAAGATTTCTTCGAAGAGTTTCTCACCTGGCCGCAGGCCGGTATAAATGATAGCGATATCGCGATCGGGCACCTTGCCGCCCAGTCGAATCATCTGTTCAGCCAGATAGCGAATCTTCACCGGCTCGCCCATGTCCAGCGCAAACAACTCGCCGCCCTGCCCCAGGGTCATCGCCTGCAAGATCAACTGACAGGCCTCCGGAATGGTCATGAAATAGCGCGTGATCTCAGGATGGGTGACGGTTACCGGCCCACCATTGCGAATCTGCTCGCGAAACAACGGCACCACCGAGCCGGCCGAATCCAGCACATTGCCAAAACGCACGGTGACGAAGCGCGTCGGGCTGGTCTGCGCCATCGACTGACATACCAGCTCGGCCCAACGCTTGCTGGCGCCCATCACATTGGCTGGATTGACCGCCTTGTCGCTCGACACCAGCACGAAACTCTCGACATCGCGACGTACACAGGCCTGAGCCAGTGTGTACGTACTCAACACGTTGTTCCGCACTGCCTCGCGAACCTGATTCTGCAGAATGGGCACGTGTTTGAACGCTGCAGCATGGAACACCAGCTGTGGGCGTGCCAGCTCAAGCACGTGATCCACCGTGGCTGCATCACCGACATCACCCAGGATGCAATCGATCAATACATCAGGATAGGCGCCGCGCAACTCCTGCTCGCAGCGATACAGGTTGTATTCCGAAAGATCCAGCACGGTGAGCCGTTCTACACCCAGCCGGGCAATCTGGCGGCAGAGTTCAGAACCGATCGATCCACCGCCACCGGTGACCAGTACACGCTTGCCGGCCAAGGCCAAACGAATCGCCGACCAATCGAGCTCCACTGGTTCGCGCCCCAACAGGTCTTCGATCGCCACTTCCTTCAGCTCGGCAAAACTGGAGCGGCCTTCGACCACATCACGCAGTCGCGGCACGGTGCGGAACGGCAGCTCAGAGGCCTCGCACAATTCCACCACCCGCTGCATCTGCGCATTGCTGGCGCCTGGGATCGCAATCAGCAGCATCTCGGCAGCCACTTCATTGGCAATCTCACGCACCTTGTCGATGCCACCAAGCACCGGAACGCCATGGATGCGCGCACCGCGCAGGGCGCGATTGTCATCGAGAAACCCAACCGCCTTGAAGCGCCCTTCACGATGCAGATCGCGAACCAGAATCTCGCCCGCGCGGCCAGCGCCTAGAATCAACACACGGCGCTCGGCGGCCTCCCGAACACCACCGTAGCGACTGTCTTTCCAATAGCGATACATCATTCGCGGTGTACCGAGCAGCACCAGCAGAATGAATGGATACAGTGCCAGCACGCCACGTGATATGCCTTCCAGGCGACTCAACAGCACCAAGCCGAGGGTGACACCCAAGGTGCCGAAGGCTGCCCCACGGGCGATGTTCCAAAGATCAGGAAGGCTGGCAAAACGCCACAGCCCGCGGTACAGACCCGTGCGCCAGAACACCAACCCCTGGGCGATCAGTACCACCCATAACTCATCGCTCCACCAAGGCACCATGCGCGGTTCGCGCAGCCGGCTGGCAATGATCCAGGCCAACCAGACCATGGTCAGGTCATGAATAACCACGGCGACTCGCGGATGGATCAACGCCACCCAGCGCCCCAAGGTTCTCATTGGCTCGTCCTCGCCATTCGCCGCTCCTGCCTGCGACCGCTCATCAGCCGCCGTTTGCCCAACCACCAGACCAACGCGCCGCCGGCCATCACCACCAAGGCCAAGGTGTTCCATACCCGCTCAGACCAGCCTTGGCCCAGCCAGACCAGCCCTGCCATCAGCACGGTCCAAACGCCGTAGGCCAAGGTGACCTTTGTGTGCGACTGCCCGCTTCGGACCCACCATTGATACAAATGTTCCCGGTGCGGACGATACCAACGTTTTCCCTGCAACACCCGCTGCAGCAAGGTCAGCCCGGCGTCGATGGCGAACGCCGAGATCAGCACCAGCAAGGCGCCGGCTGGAACGCCCCGGATCGACCAGAGTTGAGCCAGGGCGGTGGCCACCAGCAAGCCCAGACTTCCACTGCCGACATCGCCGAGGAAGATCCGCGCGCGCGGAAAATTGAAGGGCAAGAAGCCCAGGCAGCCGGCGGCAGCGGCCGCCCAGAACGAGGCCCATACAGGCGCTGCCGGAAATATCAGCAGAGCGCAGGTCAGCAGGACGAGGGCCGCTTGCGAGCTGGCAATTCCATTGATTCCATCCATGAAATTGCAGAAATTGATCGCCGCCATAATGAGCAGGGGCGCCATCACCAGCAGCCAAGCCGGTGCTGCAGCTACGATCCAGGCCGGCCAAAACAGGCCGAAGGTGATCAGACAGGCGGCTATCAGATGCACAGTCAGACGCGGCAGCACCGGCAACGGACGATGGTCATCGATCCAACCGACCAAAGCCACCGCGGTGACCGCCAGGCCCAGCGACCATGCCGTAGGCGCCGGCAAGGGCAACAGGATGAGTGCCAGCAACACCACCAAACCGATCGCCACTCCACCACCACGCGGCGTGGGTACACGATGCGAACGCCGCGCACCGGGCTGATCCACCACCCCTCGACGCAGCGCGTAGCGAATACTCAGCTCGGTAAACAGAATCGACAGCAGCGCTGCCAGCACAGCCACCGCGCCTACCAGGGCGCTATTCACGGCTATTCACCCGCCACGCCGTGAATCGGCTTGACGCTGCTCCAGGACTTGCAGCTCGGACACTGCCAGTGATGGCTACGGGCACCGAAGCCGCAACGGCCGCAACGATAGGCGGGCACACCTGCGATGAGCTGCTCGCTCAACTGTTTCAGCACCTGCAGCAGTTCACGCTCCACCGGAACTTCATGTTCAGCGAGACTGAGCTCGATCAATGCACCTTGACCACGGATCGACGGCCGTCGGCGCAATTGTCGAGTCAGATACTCGATCGCCGCCGCTCGCCCCTCCTCACGCTCGATGAACTGCACCAGGGCCAACAGCGGTGAGGCGCCTGCATGACGCTCCAGCATCTCACTCAGAAACGCACGTGCGCGAGCGCTCTCTTCCTTGCGTTGATAGGCCGCCAGCATGGGAGGCAGCAGTTCCGGCAGCATTTCCGGGTCGTGACGAGCGGCGCGCTCCAGCACCCGTATTGCAGCTAGATCATTGCCCAACTGAATCTCGATCTGGCCCTCGATCAGGCAAGCCCGAACGCAGTTGAGTTCGCTGTGGTAGGCTCGTTCGAGTGAACTGCGCGCCGCCTCGATCTCGCCCTTCTGCTTTTGCTGCTCGGCGATCTCGCAGTGGAACTGTGCGATCACCTTGCCCATTGGCTTGCCGGTGAGTGCCTGCAGACGCTCGGCATAGTGAATGGCCTTCGCCCAGTCACGCTCTTGCTGATAGATCGCAATCAGGTGCTTGAGCGCCTGCGGCGCAGCATCCTCCACGCTGGCGAGGTCTCCGAACAGGGTCTCGGCACGGTCGAGCAGACCGGCACGCATGTAATCCTCGCCCAGTTCCAGGATCGCCTGCGTACGCTGCTCATTGGACAGCGTTGAGCGCGCTACCAGACTCTGATGCAGACGGATGGCGCGATCGACCTCACCGCGACGGCGAAACAGGTGGCCGAGCGCGAAATGCGTCTCAACGGTGCGCTTGTCGACCTCGGCAATCTCCAGAAACACCTCGATCGCCTTGTCCGGCTGCTCGTTGAGCAGATAGTTCAATCCGCGGAAATAGTTGGTCGAAAGGCGACTTACCTTCTGCCCAACGTGACGTGCGCCGCCGCGACGCCCAGCCAGCCAGCCAGAAAATGCGGCGACTGGCAGCAGCAGAAACAGCAGCCCGTATTCGATCACGCAGGTGTCAGCTTCTTATCGTTCCGCTTGCCACCATTGCCTGACTTGGCCTGCTGAGCACGACGCAACTGCGTACTCAGGGGCCAGACGCGCAGCAACCAGACACAGCCCCCGCCCAAGGCCGTTCCCAACAGCAGGGCCGACAGCAGGGCGCCACCCAAGGGCAACTGCAGATTCGTGAAATACAGATCGATCGACACCGGCGCGCCGTTCAGCGCGCCAAAACCCAAGCCCACAAAGACTGCGGCAGCGGCCAGAATCCAGGTCAACAAGCGCATGCGGCACCTATGTCGAATCAGCTCTCGTTGGCGCGATTGACCCGCTCACGCAATTCCTTGCCCGGCTTGAAATGCGGCACATGCTTGCCTGGCAAGGCGACCGATTCGCCGGTTTTCGGATTACGACCAATGCGCGGCGGACGAAAATGCAGCGAAAAGCTGCCAAATCCTCGAATCTCGATGCGATCACCGCCGGCCAAAGCGTCGCTCATCTGATCCAGCAAGGTCTTGACGCCGAGATCCACATCATCGGGCTTCAGGTGGGGCTGGCGTTGGCACAGGGTTTCTATCAGTTCCGACTTGGTCATCGACCGCTCTCGTATTTCGCTACGCTGCAATGGCGCTGAGTTCGATTGTAGCCTCAAAACCGAATTAAATCACTGGCTTAGGAAGAATATTTAGGCGTTGACTGAGGCAAATCGGGATCTGCGCCGCCGCCATCCCATCTCCAGCCGACCGGCCCTGCCGCGAATCGCAGCCGCCACAACGAACAAGGGGGCCAGCGGCCCCCTTGGTCTTGCTCCGAGCGAACTCGGTGCTATGTGAGCAACCGATTACTCGGACTTGTTGCTCAGCTGCTCGCGCAACAGGGCGCCGAGCTTGGTGGTACCGCCCGACGCGTTGGAGTATTCCTCCAAGGTTTCGCGCAGTTCGGCCTCGTCCTTGGCGCGGATCGACAGCTGCAAGGTGCGACCCTTGCGATCCATGCCCATGAACTTGGCTTCGACGCGATCACCGATCTTCAGATGGGTGGTAGCGTCGTCAACGCGTTCCTTGGCGATATCCGAGGCGCGGATGTAGCCCTCGATGCCTTCGCCCAACTCGATGGTGGCGCCCTTGGCGTCAACGTCGGTCACGGTGCCGTTGATGATCGAACCCTTCGGGTTGGCCGCCAGGTACTGGCCGAACGGATCCTGCTCCAGCTGCTTGACGCCCAGCGAGATGCGCTCGCGCTCCGGATCAACCGCCAGCACCACGGCTTCCACGTTGTCGCCCTTCTTGAAGTTGCGGACGATTTCTTCGCCGGTGGCGTTCCAGCTGATGTCGGACAAGTGGACCAGACCGTCGATGCCGCCGTCGAGACCGACGAAGATACCGAAATCAGTGATCGACTTGATCTGACCTTCAACGCGATCGCCCTTCTTGAAGTTCTGCGCGAAGGTTTCCCACGGGTTCTGGGTGCACTGCTTCATGCCCAGCGAGATGCGGCGACGCTCTTCATCCACGTCCAGCACCATCACTTCGGTCTCGTCACCCACCTGCACAACCTTGGACGGATTGACGTTCTTGTTGGTCCAATCCATTTCGGACACGTGGACCAGACCTTCGACGCCCGGCTCGATCTCGACGAAGCAGCCGTAATCGGTGACATTGCTGACCTTGCCGAACAGACGGGTGCTATTCGGGTAGCGACGAGCGATGTTATCCCACGGGTCTTCGCCCAACTGCTTGAGGCCCAGCGAAACGCGATTGCGCTCGCGGTCGAACTTGAGCACGCGAACCTGCAGCTCCTGACCGACTTCCACCACTTCCGACGGATGACGCACGCGCTTCCACGCCATATCGGTGATGTGCAGCAGGCCGTCGATGCCGCCGAGGTCGACGAACGCACCGTAGTCGGTGAGGTTCTTGACCACGCCCGGCAGGATGGCGCCTTCCTGCAGGCGCTCCATCAGCTGCTCGCGCTCGGCGCTGTACTCGCTTTCCACCACGGCGCGACGCGACACCACCACGTTGTTGCGCTTGCGGTCGAGCTTGATGATCTTGAACTCGAGTTCCTTGCCCTCGAGGTAGGCCGGATCGCGCACCGGGCGCACATCGACCAGCGAACCCGGCAAGAACGCACGCACGTCCTTGATGTCGACGGTGAAGCCACCCTTGACCTTGCCGCTGATGCGGCCGGTGATGGTTTCGCTCTTCTCCATCGCTTCTTCGAGCTCGTCCCACACCATCGCGCGCTTGGCTTTCTCACGCGACAGTACGGTTTCACCGAATCCATTTTCCAGCGAATCGAGGGCGACCTTCACTTCATCGCCAACACCAACGTCGATCTCGCCATCGTCGTTTCGGAACTGCTCGATCGGCACAATGCCTTCGGATTTCAGGCCAGCGTTGATCACAACGACGTCGGAGCGGACTTCGACGACGACGCCGGTCACAATGGCGCCGGGCTTGAGCTTGGAGAGCTTTTCGCTCTGCTCGAACAGTTCAGCAAAACTTTCAGTCATGAGGTTAATTTCCGGTTGAACATATGGATCAGACGCAAGGAGCCGATCCGCCTATGTGTGGTGTTGTGAAACACCTAGTTAAGTAGACAAAGCCGACGCGCAGGCGCCGGCACCTTCCGCTGCGAAAGCGGATCTCACGCGGTGCGGGAGATGGGTGAGCGAGCTTAGGTGCGGTTGCGGCGCAGGGATTCCGGCAGCAAGGACAGCACCTGCTCGACGACCTGGTCGATCGGCACCCCGGAGGAATCCACCAACACTGCATCGTCTGCAGGCTTCAATGGAGCCACCGGGCGCTGGGCGTCTCGGGCATCGCGCGCGATAATCTCGCGCAGCAGACTGTCAAGTGTAACCTCGACTCCCTTTTCGATCAACTGCTTATACCGGCGCTGAGCGCGCTCTTCGGCGCTGGCAGTGAGAAAAACCTTGGTTTGGGCATCGGGAAAGATGATCGTGCCCATGTCGCGGCCATCGGCGACCAGCCCCGGCAGCTGACGAAACGCCCGTTGACGCTCGACCAACGCCGCCCTCACCCCAGGAATTGCAGCAATCGCCGAGGCCGCAGCGCCAGCGGTTTCCGTGCGCAGTTCATCGGTGGCATCGGCCCCATCGACCAGCACCCGCGGCTCGCTCTCAGGCACATCCTTGAAGCTGACCACGGTACGTTCGGCCAGACGCTGCAAGGCATCGGGATCGGACAGGTCGGTGTCTTCCCAGCCCGCCGCCACCCCAACTGCCCGGTACAGGGCACCGGAATCGAGGAAATGCCAGCCCAGAACTCGGGCCACGGCCCGGCTGATGGTGCCTTTGCCGGAGCCCGAAGGGCCGTCGATGGTGAGGACAGGAATCGCGTTGGCGTTCATGAGCGGCAATTTTAGCGGCTGGATGCGGCTTGCCTAGACTTGACTTGCGTCCGCTGAAACATCCCCTGCGCGAAACGAACGCCCCTCTGTGGGCCACAGGCCCACCCTACGCCATAACTGTAGGGTGTAGGCCTGTGGCCCTGTAATGACGCAGCGGAGTAGGGTGGGCCTGTGGCCCACCCTCTCGACAGCCAGTGCGTCAGGACGATAGGCCGAGCTCAAACCCAATCGAACGCGCCAGCGCGTCAAACCCCGGAAACGAGGTCGCGACGGTGTCGCAATGATCAATCCGCACCTCACCCGCGCAGAGCTGCCCGGCAATCGAAAAGCTCATGGCAATACGGTGATCGCCGTGGCTGTCGATATGCGCCGAGCCGAGTAGGCCGCCGATGATATCGGCGCCGTCGGGCGTTTCCTCGACCTGAACACCGAGTTGGCGCAGGCCGGCGGCCATGGTGCCCAGACGGTCGGATTCCTTGACCCTCAGTTCGGCCGCACCGCGCACGCGAGTGAGGCCTTCGGCGACCGACGCCGCGACAAACAGGGCCGGGAACTCGTCGATCATGTCCGGCACTACATCTTCAGGAATGTCAGCCCCGTGCAGTTCGGCGTGGCGCACCCGGATATCGGCCACCGGCTCAGCGCCGGGTCGTTCGCTGCCCGGCTTGGGCTCGATGTCGATCCTCGCGCCCATCAGCGCCAGCGCCCTTAATAGGCCGGTGCGGCGCGGGTGGATGCCGACATTGCGTATCAGCAGATCGGAACCCGGGATGAGGCTGGCCGCAACGATAAAGAACGCAGCAGAGGAAAAGTCCGCGGGCACCGCGATCTGTTGCGCCTCCAGGCGATGGCCACCGGACAAGCGCGCCCTGCCCTCGCCATAGTCTATCGGCCAGCCAAAGGCGGCCAGCATGCGCTCGGTGTAGTCGCGCGTGGGGTGCGGCTCGGTGACCTGAGTTGCGCCCTCGGCATACAGACCTGCCAGCAAAACGGCGGATTTGACCTGGGCAGAGGCCATCGGCGTGGCGTAGTCGATGCCACGCAAGGACTGTGCGCCATGAATGCGCAGCGGCGGCAAACCGCCCGCCTCGGTGTCTATCCTCGCCCCCATCAAAGCCAAGGGCTCGGTGACCCGGCGCATCGGCCGCTTCGACAGCGAGGCATCGCCGATCAATACGGAGTCAAAGCGTTGGCCGGCCATTACGCCGGCCAAGAGGCGCATGCCGGTGCCGGCATTGCCGCAGTCCAGCGCATCGCTTGAACCTCGCAGGCCATGCAGACCACGACCGTGAACCAGTCGTTCCCCCGACGGCAGCGACTCGATCTCGATGCCAAGCTGTTGGAACACGGCCGCCGTGGCGCGGGTGTCTTCGCCCTCCAGAAAGCCGCGAATCCGCGTCGTTCCCTCGGCCAGGGCGCCGAGCATGATCGAACGATGGGATACGGACTTGTCGCCCGGCACGGTGATTTCACCCTTGAGCGGACGCCCTTTTCGCGCCATCCAATGCATGACTTAACTCCTGAAATCGCTGCGCACCTTCTCCCCATGGGAGACGGTGCCCGAAGGGCGGATGAGGGTCCGAACACGCCAAGTGGGGGAAGTCTCGATATCGGACCTCTACCAGGACTGGGCCCTCACCCCAACCCCTATCCCACCGAGAGAGCGGCTACGCGAGTCAAAGAATCGCACAAGGATAGGAGCCAAGAATCTTGATCTCCGACGCATCGCGAGCAATCTCCTTCAGCGCCGCCTGCACCGCTTCATCTTCGACATGACCACCGAAATCAATGAAGAAAGCGTAGCGCCACAGACCCTGATGCGCCGGCCGCGATTCGATGCGGTTCATGCTGAGGCCGTGCTCGGCCAGCGGCCGCAGCACGTTGAACAAGGCACCCGGTTTGTCCTTGACGTAGACCAGCACCGAGGTACGGTCGTTGCCAGAGGGCGGAAACAGCTCACGGCCAACGACGAGGAAACGGGTGGTGTTGTCTGGGCGATCTTCGATCGGACCGGCGATCACTTTCAAGCCGTACACGTGAGCGGCGCTCTTGCCGGCAATCGCTGCCGAGTCATCAGCATTGCGCGCCCGACGTGCCGCCTCGGCATTGCTGGCCAGACTCTGCTTCTCTGCTTGTGGCAGATGCTGCCGCAGCCAGGTCTTGCACTGGGCCAGTGACTGCGCGTGCGCGTAGACGCGTTCGACGTCCTCGATATGACCCGTGCGTGAGAGCAGATACTGATGAACACGCAGCTCCACCTCACCGCAAATCTTCAGCGGCGAGGTGAGAAACATGTCAAGCGTCGACTGGATCGTGCCCTGCCCCGAATTCTCCACCGGCACCACGCCAAAATCCGCCGCGCCGGACTCCACCTCCTGAAACACCTCCTCAATGGTGGTGAGAGGCAATCCGTGAGCGCTGTGGCCGAAGTGCTTGTATACGGCCTGCTGCGAGAAGGTGCCCTCTGGGCCCAAGTACCCGACTTTCAACGGCTCCTGCTGGGCCAGGCAGGCTGACATGATTTCGCGGAACACCCGCACCAGGACTTCGTCCGTCAGTGGCCCTTCATTGCGGTCGACCACACGGCGCAGCACCTGAGCTTCACGCTCCGGGCGGTAGTAGTCGATGGCGGCCTTGGCGGCCCCCTTGGCCTTGCCGACCTGCCGGGCCTTTTCCGCCCGCTCGGCAATCAGTTCCTGGATGGTCTGATCGATACCGTCGATGCGCGCACGCACCTCGCTCAGCATAGCCCGACTGGCGTCACTGCGTACTGGAACGATTTCGTCGGCAGCCTTCTTTCTGACTGCCGAACGTTTGGTTGCTGGATTGGGCTTGGCTTGGGCGGGGCTGGGCTTGCGGGCGCCCGGCTTCGACTTCTTCATGGGATTACTCTTCGGCAGACCTTCAAGCGGCGATCCAGCAGGCTCAAAGTGGTGGCAGTTGGGGTTGAACGGCCTGTTAGCCGTGGCGTCGGGCAAACTCGGTCATGAACTCGGTAAGCGCCTTGACCCCGGCGAGCGGCATGGCGTTGTAGAGCGAAGCTCGCATGCCACCGACCAGCTTGTGACCTTTCAAGGCCAGCAAGCCAGCCGCTTTCGACTGTTCCAGGAATGCGACATCAAGTTCGGGGTCATGCAGGGTGAAAGGCACATTCATCACCGAGCGCGCTCGCTTCGCGACCGGATTGCGGTAGAACCCAGCGGACTCATCGATCGTGCGATACAGCAGTTCGGCCTTCTCAGCGTTGATCCTGGCGATGGCAGACAGGCCGCCTTGCTGCTTGAGCCACTTGAAGACCAGGCCCGCCAGATACCAGGCAAAGGTCGGCGGCGTGTTTAACATCGAGCCTTCCTTGGCATGGGCGGCGTACTGAAATATCCGCGCACGCGCCTGACCTGTACGTTCAAGCAAATCTCGTCGAATGATCATCAGCAGCAAGCCCGAGGGGCCGATGTTCTTCTGTGCGCCGGCATAGATCAGCCCAAATCGCCGCACATCGAGTGGCGCAGACAGGATCGACGAGCTGTAGTCCGCCACCAACGGCACAGCCCCGGCCTCGGGAACGTAATCGTAGGCCACGCCATGGATGGTCTCATTCGGCGTGTAGTGCAGGTAGGCTGCATCCGCGCGCACCGACCAGGCCTGCGCGTCAGGAATATCGACAAAGCCGTCGCCCTCGCTGGACGCGATCGATTGCGCATCAACATAAGGGCCGGCTTCACTCAGCGCTTTCAGGCTCCAGGATCCGGTCAATAGATAGTCCGCGGCTTGCCCTGGCGCGGCCAGATTCATCGGAATCTGGGCAAAGTGCTGAGTTGCACCGCCCTGGAGAAACAACACGGCGTAGTCGGGCGGCACATCCAGCAGTTTCCGCAAGTCGTGTTCAGCTTGTTCAGCGCAAGCAATGAAGGCCTTGCCGCGGTGGCTGATTTCCATCACCGATGCACGCTCGCCCTGCCATTCAAGCAACTCTTCCTGGGCCTGTTGCAACACAGCCTCGGGCAGGCCGGCAGGGCCGGCACTGAAATTGAACGCGCGCGACATCCATCGGCTCCTGATCAGGGAAGCCGACACTAGCATGCCGCATTGCAGCATAGAAGCATCGGACCGCTATTGCGTTATGGCCTGGAGAGAGACCGGCATGCGTCGTATCTGTGGGCGCCCGGGTCTCGCGCCCCGAGGCTCCTGCGAAGCGTTTCCGATGAAACCAAAAGCGCTGCTGCGGCGGCCTATTGATCTGCTTGAAAGCGCCGCAAGTAATCCAGCCATTCAGCCGACGGCATGGCGTGTCCAAACAGGAAGCCCTGGGCAAATCGACAGCCCAGTGCTTCCAAGGCCTCTCGTTGCTGGTCAGTCTCGACGCCCTCGGCGATGACGGTCAGGCCCAGATCACGGCCAAAGCCGAGGATGGTGCGCACAATGGCCCGATGCTTGTCGTTACAGGTCAAGTCCTGTACCAGGCTGCGATCGATCTTCAAGGTATCGAAAGGTGCTGACGAGAACGACTCCAGAGAGGAGTACCCGGTACCGAAGTCGTCCACCGCCAACCCAACGCCCACCTGCTTCAAGGCACCGAGCAGATCACTGGCACGCTGGCGACCTTCGCGGAACGCCGATTCGCTGATTTCCAGGCGCAGCGTCTCGGCCGTCAACTGATGGCGCTGCAGCACTGAGCGCACCTCGCTGGCAAACTGCGGCGAACTGGCCTGCCGATCAGCCACATTGACGCTCACGCTCAAGGCACCGGCCGACCACCCCGCGGCCTGCCAGTGCTTGGCCTCGGCGCAGCTTTGCTCCATTACACGGGCGTCGATGCGGTGGATCAGGCCGCTCTCTTCTGCCACCGGCAGGAACTCTCCCGGCAGCAGCAAGCCACGATTCGGGTGATGCCAGCGCACCAGCGCCTCGCAACCCACGGGCCGACCTGCGGGCAAGTCAACGATAGGCTGGTAGTAAGGCTCGAACTCTTCCTGCTCCAAAGCCCGACGAATCTCCCGTTCCATCTCGTAGCGCCATTTGGCCTGATTGCGCATCTGGTCGTCGAATACGCGCCAAGTGGCCTTGCCACTGGCCTTGGCCCGATACATGGCGGTGTCGGCATCGCGCAGCACGTCGGCGGCGTCACGATAACTTGGGATGCCCAGCACGATGCCAACGCTGGCACTGGAGAAAACCTGCTCCTCGCCGGCACTCATTGGCTGATCGAATACCCGCAGCAGACGCTGTGCCAGCCCAGCGGCACGATCGCGATCACAGGGGCCAAACGGAAGCACGGTGAACTCGTCACCGCCGTAACGCGCAATCAAGGCCTCGCCGGCAATCGCATCGGTCAGTCGAGAGGCCAGACTGACCAGCAATCGATCACCTGCCGCGTGCCCTTGACTATCATTGATCAGCTTGAAGCCATCCAGATCGAGGAATAGCACCGCATAGTCGTAACAACCGGCTGTGCGCGACTCGAGGATGGTGTCGTTCAGGCGCTGCTGGAAATCGAGTCGATTGGGCAAACCCGTGAGCGAGTCATGGGTGGCGTTGAACCGCAGTCTGCGTTCCACTTCGCGTTCGCGGGTCACGTCTCGCCAGGTGCCGCTGAAGTAGCGGTCACCTTCAATATCGACCACCGCCAACCGTTCGATCACCCAGATCCGACGGCCATCCCGGCGCTGTAGCTCGGCTTCGAAATCCTGACTGAGGGACTTGGCGGCGCCAGACAACCAGTATCGACGCTCCATGTCCTGACGCGAATCGGGGCTCGCCCAATCGGCGACCGCCTGTCCCACCAGGTCGTTCTCGCTAACCCCCAACAAAGCGGCCAGACTGGCATTGACCTGGACGAATCGACCATCACGCAGCAGGAACACACCAACCTGCACATGATCGACCAGCGCGCGATAGCGGGCATCGGCCTGATGAAAGGCAATCTCGGCCGTTCGGCGTCGGCTGATGTCCTGCACCGACCCGGCGAAGGTCGCCTCGGCCCCCTCGCCGTCGATCTTGCGCACACAACAACTCACCCAAAGCCGCTCGGCGTTACGCGTGCGGATCTCCAGCTCAGCATCGCGAATGGTGCCGTGGTTGAACACCTGCTCCAGCACTTCATCGCGCTTGGCGTTGTCGACATAGACATCACGCATCGTCCAGCCAGCCGCACGCAACTGATCGATATCGGCGAAACCGATCAGATCCAGCAGCACCTGATTGGCATCAAGAATTCGGCCATCCGAATGCGTCTTGAACAATCCGATCGGCGAGGATTCGAACAAGTCGCGATAGCGGCGTTCGGCTGATTCCAGCGCCTTTTGCTGCAGCAATGACTCGGTGACATCGCGCGCCACCCCCATCGAGGCCAGGCCGTTCTCCATCGGCAGCGCCGAGGCGACGATCTCGAAGTGCCTGTACTCGCCGTCGGCCCGACGCAAGCGCACTCGATAGCGCTGCTCATCGGAGTATCCGTCCTCGCGCTCATCGCGACGGCGCTTCTGCTCCACCTGATCCTCGGGATGGACAAAGTCAAAGTAACTCTGACCAATCACTTGCTCTCGCGACAGTTGCAGCATGTCCGCCAGCGCCTGGTTGGCAAAGCGCACAAAGCCCCCGTGGACCAGAAACATGCCGTCGCGGCAGGCGTCGATCAGCGCTTCGTGCAACGAGGTCGGAAATGCTCGCTGGCCGCTCGCCGACGCAGTGCGTGGCTGCAAGAAGCACAGCAGCAAGGCTTCACCGCGCCAATGCAAGGCCTCGCAGTCCATGCTGAGCAAGAGTTCACTGCCCTCTGCCGTGCGAAGATTGAGGTCGACAGCCCGGGCTGAGCCATCTTCACCGACCTGAGCCCAGACCCGGGCCTGTTCCATGGCACTGGGCCACAGCCCAAGTTCACTTGGCGTTCGCTCGGACAGCTGCGCCAGTGAGTATCCTAAAAGTCGCTCGGCAGCCGGGTTGGCAGAAACAATGGCGCCGTCGTTCACCCGCACCAGGACGGTGGGCGTGAGCGAAATGCGAAACGCCGCAGCGATCGGTTCAGCTTTGCGCAATCGATGCCCTCCGCACCCATTGGCCCACTTGCCGCCTCTATGGGTTGAGTATAGCCACGCAAAACATGACGGAAATGGGTACGCCAGCAGCCAACCCGCTACCGCTGTTGATCCACCCAAGACCTCGGAGCACGCATGAAGACTTTCCAGCTTGACCCGATCCCCGGCTCGGAGATCACCCCGGAGTCGGTGTACAAACGCCGCCACCTGCTGATGGGCACCGTCGGAGGCCTGCTGGTCGCCGGCTGCGCACGCTCGGAACCCGCCGCGCCGACGGAGGCCACGGCCGCCGAGGCGCCTGCCGAAGAAGCGCTGACCACCTTTCAACATGCAACCAACTACAACAACTTCTACGAGTTCGGCACCGGCAAGGATGATCCGGCCCGCTATGCGCACAGCCTGATCACCTCACCTTGGACGGTGGAAATTGCCGGCCTGGCCGAAACCACGGGCCGGTTTGACCTCGCCGACATCGTCAAGCTGGCACCGGTGGAGGAGCGCATCTACCGGCTGCGATGCGTCGAGGGATGGTCAATGGTGATCCCCTGGATGGGCATTGAGCTCGGCAAGGTACTCGCTCACTTCAAGCCCTTGGCCGACGCCCAATACGTGGCATTCACCACCCTGGCCGACCCCAAGCAAATGCCCGGCATTCGTTCACGCGTACTGGATTGGCCGTATGTTGAAGGACTGCGCCTGGACGAGGCGATGCATCCTCTGACGATTCTTGCCACCGGCATGTATGGCCGCGATACGCTGGAAAACCAGAACGGCGCGCCACTGCGCCTGGTGGTGCCCTGGAAGTACGGCTTCAAGAGCATCAAATCGATCGTGCGGATCGAATTCACCAAGCGCCGGCCGCCGACCAGTTGGAACCGCTCGCAGCCGAGTGAGTACGGCTTCTATTCCAACGTCAACCCGGGCGTGGATCATCCGCGCTGGAGCCAGAAAACCGAGCGTCGCCTGGCCGGAGACACCAACTTGCTGTTTGCCAAGCGGATTCCGACCCGCCTGTTCAATGGCTACGACCAAGTGGCATCGCTATACAGCGACATGAACCTGCGCAAGTACTTCTGATCAAGATGCCCACCTCAGAATCCCTCCAGGGACGCTGGCCTTCTGCCTCCCTGCGTGCGGGCGCTCATCTGGCCTGCCTGGTCCCGTTTCTGCTCTGGACCTGGCGTGCCTGGCACGCCCAACTAGGCGCCGACCCGATTGCCGAATTGACCCACGCCAGCGGCGACTGGGCGCTGCGATTCCTGCTCGGCTGTCTGGCGATGACGCCGCTGCGGCGTGCCAGCGGCTGGCGCTGGCCGATTCAGTATCGACGCATGTTGGGCCTCTACGGGTTCTTCTACGCCAGTGTGCACCTGGCGATTTATCTGGTCCTGGACCTTGGCGGCTACTGGGCTCAGATTCTCGACGACATCCTCAAGCGTCCGTTCATCACGGTCGGCTTTCTGGCCTGGCTGCTGCTGATCCCATTGGCCCTGACGTCAACCCGAGCGGCGATGCGCTGGCTGGGCCGACGGTGGGGCCAGCTGCACAAGCTGGTGTACTTGATCGCCGCGCTGGGAATTCTGCATTTCCTGTGGCTGGTCAAGGCCGACCTCAGCGAGCCACTGATCTATCTCGCGGTGTTCGTCCTGCTCATGCTGATGCGGATCCGGGGTGGACAGCTGCGATTCAAGCGCCCGGGTTGAACCACAACAAGGCCGCCAGAGCTGCGCCAATCAGACCCGCGGCCAGCAACAACCATCCGAGTCGAGATCCCCCCGCCTGCCGGGCCTCTGCATCACTGGCATTGAGGTCTGCTGCTGGCGGCGGCACATCGCCGGAACCGACGGCACGCATGGTCTGCGTGCTGCCCGCATGCGAGCCGGGCTGCCACTCGGTCTGCGATTCAGCACCGCGTGCCGGCAAACCCGGCGCCTCGAGCACGAAGCGATGGCTTTCCACCGCGATCTGGTCACCAGGGTGCAACACCGCATTGCGCACCGACACGCCGTTGACCACGGCGCCATCGGTTGTTCCGAGGTCGCGCAGAATTACCCGATCACCGTGGATCTCGAACGAAACCGCCTGTTCAGGCAGATCGGGATCCTCGATCGCGATGCTGGCTGCAGAGCCGCTGCCGAGCACGACCTTGTCGGTGAGGGCGACGCTGCGGCCGAAGAATCCGCCCCCGACTCCGCGCAAGACCACACGACTGGACGCTGCGCGCTGAACCGGATCGTTCATCACCTCAGCCCCGTTTGAGGGCACATTGACCACGATTTGCTCATCGCGATCGGGCTTCAAGATGACCTGCACCCGCCCCAGACTCAGCACATCGCCGAGCCGGACCAGGGCCACCTTGCTGACCGCCCGACCATTGACGTGCATTTGCGCCCCGGCCGTGGCGGCTTCAAGGAGAATGCCGCGCTGCGGATCCTGACGCACGACAGCGTGCCGCGATTCGATGCCGGCGACCGACAAAACCACATCGTTGCCCACCGCCGAACCGATCGATACCGGCCCACCGGCGCTCATCACTTCGCTGTGTTCGCCATTGGGAAAACAGACCCGCATGCGCTATCCCCTCACCCCTTCGCCCGACTCTAGCACTCTGGTCGGGCTTTCGTGAAGCCGGGCCAACCACGGCCAAGCATTTTGCTGTGTACCGCTGCACAGCCAAGCAACGAGCCCGCCGGCGTCGAATCCGGATGTGGCGGCAACACAGGCGGGTACAGCGTTGACGCAGCGCGTCAAGACCCGCCGGAGGAAGTACGTATGATCGGCAGACAAAACAGCGTCGATGATCGCTCGGAGGTGAGGCTGCAGCCTCACCCGCAGCGAGGTGAACTCGGCCGAAAGTTGGCGCGCTGTCAAGTCTGGCAAGATCAGCTCAAAACACCACGCTCGGCTTTGAGGATCAAACGATGCCATCGATTCACATAGAACGCAGTCACAACAAATCGATGAAAGATGCCAAGGCAGCCGTTGAGCGGGTGGCCGTGAGCATTGCCGAACGATTCGACGTCGACTATGAGTGGGAAGGCTCTACCCTGCACTTCCAGCGCTCCGGCATCGACGGCCACATAGCGATCAGCAAGGGAAAAGTACAGGTCGCGGTCAATCTGGGCTTTCTGCTGATGGCCTTGCGCGGACCCATCGAGCGCTCGATTCACGACCATATCGATCGCGAATTTGCCTAGGGAATCTCCTAACAAGTTCAGAGATTCCTGTGGTGCACGGATGCACCGCCGCGATCAACAACGTACGTTGTTGATCAGGGTGAGCCGAGTCCGGACCTGTGCCGGACTCGGCGCGTCTGGGTAAGTTCAGGACGGACTTGTTCAGACCTTACCTAGCGCAGCAGGGTTTTGCTGGGTGGCTTGGGCACCACCTCGAAGGGACGTGGGTGACCGGAGAATAGACGCTCGCTGACGCTGCGCTCGCGATGGGCGATGTCCTCGACGAAATCGCGCGCACTGCCGAGCGCCCGAAATGCCGCAAACCCGCGCTCCAAGAAACTCTGCAGCTCACTCAAGCCAGCAGCCTTGGCAGGTGTCCGCGCCAAGCGCAGCAAATGACCGATCAGCGGCTTGGAAACGGCTTGCTCCAGATTGTGCCCTAGCCCGACGATCAGGCTGATCTGATGTTCGCGCAGACGACGCAGGCCGGCATGACGATAGGCCTCGGTATAGCTGGTGTCGCAGACCTTTCTTGCCCCCAGGGAGGTCAGCGCCTTGGCCATGCGCAGATCAAGTCGGTGACTGAGCACCGACAACTCAATTGCATCCGCTGCCGATTCCAGCAGGCGCTCCGGCAGCACGCGACGCATCAGGGGCAGTACGCGCTCGACGTCTCGGTCACGGCGGCTGACATCGAAATCGCCGTAGAGGTCGGTCAGGAAGAATTCGGCGGCCTGACACCGTCGCGGATCGGCCAGGAAGTCGGTGAAGCTGGCGCGTAGCCGTTTCGCTTGCCAGCGCTGCAACTCAGGCAGCACGGCGAGTTTGTTCGCCGGCTCGGACTCAGGGTCACGAGCGCGGTTGTTCCAGGCCAACAGGCGCAGCAGGCGGGCGTCGATCAGGCGTGACGTCATACCCCAATTGTAGAGCCTTGGCTCGCCCGGTTGGTGATAGATATGAAGAGACGCCGCAACCGACTTTCGGACTAACGTGAAGACATCTTCACCCGATGGCGAGCTTCGCGGCGGCTACAATCCCCCAGCTTTTGCACTACGGATCATCGATGCTGCACATTCAAGCCGCCAAAGCACGCCAGCCCAGTCAGGCCCGCATCGGACTCGCCATCGCCGGCGGAGGGCCGATCGGGGGTATGTATGAACTCGGCGTGTTGCGGGCCTTGGAAGAAGCAATCGACGGCCTGCAGCTGACCAATCTGTCGGTGTACGTGGGCGTCAGTTCGGGCGCCTTCCTGTCGGCAGCTCTGGCCAACCGAATGGACACGGCGGCGATCACCCGGGTGTTCATCACCGGCGATCACGACGATGTGCAGTTCCAGCCCGACCTGTTCGTCAAGCCGGCATTCTGGGAATACACACGTCGCGCGCTCAGCCTGCCGCGGGTGATCCTGCGCTGGTGGCGCGACCTGCTGCTCGATCCGGGCAGCGCCAACCTCAACTCCACATTGGCCCGCTTCGGCGCCTTGATTCCCTCCGGCATCTTCGACAACGAGCAGATCGAACGCTTTCTGTCGGCAGCCTTCACCCGTCACGGTCGAACCAACGATTTCCGCGAACTGCTGCGCAAACTCTATGTGGTGGCGGTCGACCTCGACAACGGTGAGACGATCCGCTTCGGCGAACGCGAATGGGACGATGTGCCGATCTCGCGTGCCGTGCAGGCCAGCGCCGCACTACCAGGCCTGTATCCTCCGGTCGAAATCCGCGGCCGCCAGTTTGTTGATGGCGCCTTGCGTCGCACCATGCATGCCTCGATCGCGATGGACCAGGGAGTCGATCTGGTGATCGGCATCAACCCCTTGGTGCCGTTCGACGCCAGCCTGGCCCGGGCGCATGGCAAGCGCCCGGAGAGCCTGGTCGAGGGCGGTTTGCCGGTGGTGCTGTCGCAGACCTTCCGCACCTTGCTACAGTCCCGCGCCCACGTTGGCATGGCCAAGTACGAGCACCAGTATCCGCACGTCGACCAGCTGTTCCTGGAGCCCAATTCCGACGACGCCGAAATGTTCTTCACCAGCGTGTTCAGCTACAAGTCGCGACGCCGTGTGTGTAACCATGCCTACCGCGCCACCATGAGTGATCTGCGCCGCAATCGCGACGTCCTGGCGCCGCTGCTGGCGCGCCACGAGCTGAAGTTCCGGCCAGAAATTCTCGAAGACACCGAGCGCAGTGCCTTTGAATCCCTGCAGGCGCCGCGGCGACGCCACACCAAGACCACGGCGCGTCTGCGTCGCGCCCTGGATGATGTGGAAAGCATCCTGCAGAAGCGTCGGGTCACCACTCGCCGGGCGCCGCGACAAACCGATCGCGGGTGATGCGACGGGCCCGGCGCGCGAGAAACAGTGCGCGTCGTTCTCGGCTTGCATATAGGAAACGCTGCCGGCGGAACACGCTGTTCGACGGCATGAGGCGAGCCCCGCGGCTCGGACCTGCACCCTCCTGACTCCGATCAGCCCAAGCACTGGTCGAATGCGCGTTTCCGCAGCCAAGCCTATCCACAGCTCAGTCGCCGGGTGCGAAGCTGAACATTGCGCATCGATCACCAGGCTGGTTCACCGGATAGTGTGAATATTCTAGGCAAGGGCTGCAGACTGACCTCACTGTGCAACGCATTGGGCGTTGCTGCAAACCCAAACCATCGAGGAGGGCCGTCATGGCCAAACTGAAGTCCGCCGCCAAGACGAAGCGTGCGAAGTCGACCAAGCAAAGCCAAGCGGCGTCCAATAAAGCTGAAGCACTGTCGCGTTCGATCATGGATTCCGCCCAGCAGATCTGGTCGGCCGGCATGGGTGCATTTGCTCGCGCTCAGGGCGAAGGCACCAAGCTGTTCGAATCACTGGTTAAGGAAGGTTCGCAGCTGGAAAAGGCGACCCGCAAGCTGGCTGGTGGCAAGGTTGACGTGGTCCGCGACGTAGTGGAAAGCCGCGTGGGTCAGGTCAAGGAACGTGCTGCCGATACCTGGGATCGTCTTGAGAAAGTGTTCGAAGAGCGCGTGCAGCGTTCGCTGAACCGCCTCGGCGTTCCGAGCAAGGAAGACCTGCAGGGCCTGTCGAAGCGTGTTGATCAGCTGAATGCCGAGCTGCGCAAACTGAGCAACGGCAGCAAGCCGGCGGTGAAGAAGGCTGCCAAGCCGGCCGCGACCAAGAAGGCCGTTCGCAAGACAGCCGCTGCCGCGCCGGTTAGCGACGCGACCGAGTAATCGAAAATTGCCGGGATCGCCGACGTGGCGGTTCGCGGCACTGAACACCGAGGTTGTCTGAACAACGACCTCTGGGGATCGAATCCCCACCGTTGACGCCCGCCAGTCCGCCAAGAATCGCCGTTAGCTCCCTCCCCTACGGCATTTGGACTGGCGGGCTTCTTTATTGCGCAACAAGAAAAGGGGCGCCGATCACTCGGCGCCCCTTTTTTGTCATCTGACGACTACCAGTGCACGCCGCGCATCACCGAGGCGAAGGCGATCTGCTCACTGGAGGCCTGTTGCTCACCACCCTTTTCGCCCTTGGCTGCCGCCGAATCCGGGAACAGGGTGAATGCGGTATTCATTACCACCTCATACGCCTTTGGCGCCAGCGCATTGAGCACCGCAGCGAAGATGCCGAGGCGGGTGGCAATGCGGCTCGGCCGATCGATGATGGCCTCGACAATCATGTCGCCTGCCTCGTCCGGGGTCAGCGTTGGCACGCTGTCGTAGATCTTGGTCGGACCAATCATCTTGGTGCGAACCAGCGGCATGTTGATCGTGGTGAAGGCGATATTGACCCCGCTGAACTCGGCCTGGGCACAGCGACTGAACGCATCCAAGGCCGCCTTCGAGGCCACATAGGCTGAAAACCTGGGCGAGTTGGCCAACACGCCGATCGAGGAAATGTTGATGACGTGCCCGCGACGCTGCTCGGTCATCTTCGGCAGGAACCCCATGATCAGGCGCAGCGAACCGAAGTAGTTGAGCTGCATAGTGCGCTCGAAGTCATGGAAACGATCGTAGGACAGCGCGATCGAGCGACGAATCGAACGGCCGGCATTGTTGACCAGCACGTCGATGCTGCCGTGATCCTTCAGCACCGCTTCCACCAGCTTGTCGCAGGAAGCCATATCAGACAAATCGGCGGTATAGGCATGGACATCACCGCCCGCCTTGCGCAACTCGTCGCGGGTGGCCATCAGTTCTTCCTCGCCGCGCGCGACGATGATCACCTTCGCTCCTGCCGCCGCGACCTTTTCGGCCGCCGCCCGACCGATACCGGCCGAGCCACCCGTGATCAATACGGTGCGACCCTCGACGCGGCTGCGGAGTGAGCGATCCTTGTACAGATCGGGGTCGAGGTGGCGCTCCCAGTAGTCCCACAGACGCCAGGCGTAATCGTCCAGACGCGGCAGCTCGATCTTGCTGCCCTTGAGCGCGCGTTCGGTCTCGCGAGAATCGAATCGGGTTGGGTAGGAGATGTACTTCAGCACCTCCTTCGGAATGCCCAGATCCTTCAGCAGCATGCCAGAGAAGCGCTTCACCGGCGGCAAGCTGCCAATGGCATGTCGAATCGGCGGCGGCACGAATCCAAACATGCGGGCATCCAGACGCATGGTCATCTGCGGTGCGTGCCCGGCCTTGGCGAACAGATTGAGCAGTTCGCCCATGCGCATGGGCTCGGGGTCGGTCAAATGGAAACAGCCGCCGTTCAAACCCGGCTTGTGCGCGATGTGATCCATGGCATCGACCACATAGTCGACCGGCACCACATTGATCCGCCCCCCTTCCAGGCCGATGGTCGGCATCCATGGCGGCAGAATTTGCCGTAGCCGCTTCATCAAGGTGAAGAAGTAGTACGGCCCGTCGACCTTGTCCATCTCGCCGGTCTTGGAGTGACCAACCACCATGCTGGGACGGTAGATGCGATACGGAATCGCAGTGCACTCGTCGCGTACGACCTTTTCCGAATCATGCTTGGTCTGGAAGTAAGGGTTGCTGTCCAGATCTTCGGCTTCATCGAACATGTCCTCGCGGAACACGCCTGGGTACAGCCCAGCGACGGCAATCGAGCTGGTGTGCTGGAAGCAGCCGGCCTTCAAGGCCGTGGCCAGCTCGACCGCATGACGCGTGCCTTCGACATTGGCCACCCGCTGACTATCGGCATCGGCCGACAGGTCGTAGATGGCCGCCAGATGGAAGAAATGCTGGATCTTGCCCTGCAACTGCTTGAGCTGGGCTGCGCTAACACCGAGTTTGCTCTTGCCAAGATCGCCGGTAACCGCGACGACCCGCTTGTTGTCCCAGCCCATGCGCTCGCCGATCTCGGCCAGCTTCTTCTGTGATCCCTTGCGTACCAGTGCGTACACGGTACCTTTGCGTTTCAGCAAATTGGTCACCAAGTGGCGACCGACGAAACCGGTGGCCCCGGTTACGAAATACGTCATGACCTGTTCCCCTTCCGGATCGGCAAACTCGATTTGGACCCCGACGCACCCGCCGCTGCGGGAACGCGCTGTGCTAAAGATAGCCCGCCGCACCGCAGAGAGCCAGGGTTCAGTACGCAAGCGCACGGTGACGTCAGCTTCACAGGCCGATTGCCTGTGACGCTCGTTGACCGCCCTAAACGCGCGTGCTATCAAAGCCGCTCCTCAACGCCTCCCGGAGAGCAACGTCATGGCCGATTTGAAAGCTGAATTTGAACAAGCGGCAGAGGACATCAAGAAGCTCGCCGAACGGCCGGACAATGACACCCTGTTGAAGCTGTACGCCTTGTTCAAGCAGGGCGCAGAGGGCGACGTCAGTGGTCCCAAGCCAGGCTTCTTCGATTTCGTCGGCACCGCCAAGTACGAGGCCTGGGCCAAGCTCAAGGGCACCAGCCAGGACGACGCGAAGAAGAAGTATGTCGCCCTGGTCAAGAAGCTCACTGGCTGAGCGGACGACCTCGGCTCCCGTGGCACGCAAGACGCGCGATCGCATTCTTGAACTTAGCCTGGCGCTCTTCAATGAGCGCGGGGAGCCCAATGTCACCACCAATCATATAGCCGACGAGCTGGAAATCAGCCCAGGCAATCTCTATTACCACTTTCGCAACAAAGACGACATCATCGAGCAACTGTTCGCTCAGTATGAAGAGCGCATGGATCAGGCCATCCTGATTCCTGAGGGACGACTGCCCAATCTGGAGGACATCTGGCTGCAGCTGCACATGATCTACGAGTGCATCTGGGATTTCCGGTTCCTCTATCGTGATCTGCTCGACATCCTCAGCCGCTCGCGCAAGATCCGCATGCATTTCAGCCGTCTGCTCAAACGCGCGACCGACAGTGCCACCGAAGTGTTGCGCGGTCTGGTTGCGGCCGAGGTGATGCGCGCCAGCGCCGACGAGGTGCAGGCCTTGGCCACCAATATCCTGGTGCTGGCCACGTTCTGGCTGAACTACTCCGGCGTACGCGGCGAGAAGGACGAACAAGAGGCAATTCGTTCGGGCATCCGTCAGGTCATGATGATGCTCGCCCCGTTCCTGCGCGATGCCGAACGCGTGCATCTGCACACCCTCTGTCAGGCCTACGCGCGCTGAGCGTGGGCTAGCCTCGTTGGCACCGCAGCAAAGTAAAACGCCGCGCAATGCGCGGCGTTTCTTGTTTCGTAGTGGCTGAGCCTTAGTCGCCCATCAACTTCTGTCGGTGCTCCCAGCGCTCCTGCGCATCCAGGCACAGGGTGGCGATCGGTCGGGCCTCGAGGCGTTCGATGCCAATCTCTTCGCCGGTCTCCTCGCAGAAACCATAGGAGCCGTCGTCAATGCGCTTCAGCGCCTTGTCGATCTTGGCGATCAGCTTGCGGTAGCGATCGCGGGTGCGCAGTTCCAGGGAATTCTCCGTTTCCCGGGTGGCGCGCTCGGCTTCATCGCCCACATCGCGCACTTCCTCGCGCAGATTGTCGATGGTCTGCTTGGACTCCTCCACCAGCTCATTGCGCCAATTGAGCAATTTCTGGCGGAAGTATTCCAAATGCATCGGCCCCATATAGTCGGAATCGCCCGAGCTGGGGCGATAACCATCAGGGAGCTCGACGCGCACGGGGGCGGCTACTTGTGGCACTTCATTCACGCTACTCGGCTTACTGGGCTTTACAGCCTTCGCTTTGACGCCGGAATCACCGGCGCGCGCGACGCTGCGCGCATTAGAGCTTACAACGGGCATTGCTTTCCTTGCATTTGCGTCGGTGTCCTTGGCAGACACGGTTTTGGAAGTGGCGCTCACCGCTTTCGCTGTGCTCGCCTTTGAAGTCTTTGCAGTTTGCTTGCTTGCGCTCGGCTTGGCCGTGGTCGCCTTGGCATTTTCGCGAGTCGAACCGGCCGCCTTCTTGGCCGCCGGCTTCTTGCTTGCCGCGACTTTGGCGCTGGTCTTGCTCGTCGCCTTGGTCGCTGTTTTCGCCGGCGCCGTCTTGGCAGCCGGTTTCACCAGCTTTGCCAGAGCGTTGGCAATCTTCTTTACCGGTCCCTTGTCCGCGGTCGAACTGCTGGACTTGCTGGATTTCGCGCTCTTGCTGGTTTTTGCGACGGCCTTGGTCGCCTTGGGTTTCGTCGCCGGCTTCTTGGCTACGGTCTTCTTTGACGCTGTCTTCGATTTTGCTGCCACGTTCGGATCCCTGAGCTTGATTGTTGAGGCCAAGCGGCCGCGTGTTATAGCCTACCCGCGCATCGGCGGCAACCGTTGTCGCCCCGCTCCCCGAGCCCACGCCTTGACTTCACCCCTCCTGTTCATCCTTCGCTGGTACAAGCGATTCATCAGCCCGATGCTGGGCCCACGCTGTCGGTTCCATCCGAGCTGCTCGGAGTATGCAGCAGAAGCGATCAGCAAGCACGGCCACGTTCGCGGCAGCTGGCTGGCAGCCAAACGGCTGGCCCGCTGTCACCCCCTGAGCGAGGGTGGCTACGACCCGGTGCCGGAACGCAAGCCGTGAGCCGATTCTCGATCGGAATGCGCGCTTCCAGCCGCTGGGTACTGGCCGGGCTGGCGGCACTTTCTGCTAGCCAGGCGCAAGCAACGGAACTTCCGCGAACCGTCCAGCAAGGCAGTCTGGTGCGCCTGTGCTGCTACCTCGGTGCCAGCGCCAGCCTGCAGGGCAAGCCGCTGGCGGTGAGCGCCAACGGACATATCGTGTTTGGTGTTGGCCGCGACGAGGTCGGGCCACTGACCCTGGTGGTCAGCATTCCCGGTCAGGCAACCTTGCGCCAATCTGTGCTGGTCGAAGCGCGAGCCTGGCCCACCGAACGGGTCGATGGAGTGCCGCCGAAGACGGTCAATCCGCCACCGGAGATCGCTCAGCGCATTGCCGAAGAGCAGGCCCGCGTGACCCGTGCGCGACAGCGCAATGATGCGCGAGAAGACTTCATCGCTACGTTTCGATGGCCGGTTCGAGGACGAGTCAGCGGGCACTTCGGCAGTCAGCGGATCTACAACGGCCAGGCCGGCTCCGCACACAGTGGTTTGGATATCGCCGCTGGCAGCGGCACGCCGATCCACGCCCCTGCCGCCGGGGTGGTGGGCTTTGCCGACCCCGACCTCTATCTCACCGGCGGTACGGTCCTGCTCGACCACGGGCAGGGCGTGAGTTCGGTGTTCCTGCATTTGTCCAAGATCGAGGTCAAAACCGGGCAACGCATTGAGCAGGGCCAGGTGATCGGCGCGGTCGGGGCTACCGGTCGTGCCAGCGGCCCACACCTGCACTGGGGCCTCAACTGGTTCACCACCCGCCTCGATCCAGCCAGTGTGCTGCCAAGCGACTGAACCAAGAGTTCAAGCCATGAACTATCGCCATAGTTTCCACGCGGGCAATCATGCCGATGTGCTGAAGCACGTCGTGATGCTGGATTTGCAGCGTCAGCTACAACAGAAGCCCAGCCCGGCGTTCTTCCTCGACACCCATGGCGGTCGCGGCGCCTACCTATTGAGTGGCAGTGAAGCGCAGACAACGCGCGAGTACGAAAGCGGCGTCGGCAGACTGCGAAGCCTCAGCGACAGCGCGTGCCGCAGCATGCCGGACGCCGTGCAGGATTATCTTGCCGCGCTCAACAGTTTCAGCACGCACCCCGATCACTACCCAGGATCGCCGTGCCTGCTGACCCAGCGTCTGCGCCCCAATGATCGTCTGGCAGTCTGCGAGTTGCACCCGGAGGAGGCCAACGCACTCAAGCAGAATCTGCGTGGTCAGGCCGGAATCGCGGTGCACCAGCGATCTGCCTACGAAGCGCTGCCTGCCCTGGTTCCGCCCGCTGAGCGCCGCGGTCTGGTTCTGCTTGACCCACCCTACGAGCAGCAACGCGACGAGTTCGACCTGATCGAATCGGCCCTGCAAAAAGCACTTCAGCGCTGGCCCCAGGGCATCTACGCATTGTGGTATCCGATCAAGCAGTCATCCAGCTTGCTGCCGATCATGCGCCGCCTGGCCGCCCTGCCGGCCAAAAGCGTGCTGGACCTCCGCCTGTTGATCCGTCCCGATGACTCCCCGCTGCGACTCAATGGCAGCGGCATGCTGATCATCAACCCACCCTGGCAATTCGCCGAGCGCATGGCCCCAACGCTGGCCTGGCTGGCCGATCAACTGGGTGAATCTGGCGCCAGTGCCGGCTGCGTATGGCAGAAGGAGGAGTCGACATGAACGCATTGCGTACGCCCAACCTGAGCTCAGCGACACCGCTTCGATGGCCGCTACTAGCGCTGGCATCCCTGCTGTTGGCCGCTTGTGTCGCCAGCGTTCCGATTCGAGACGCACCCACGCTGTCCCCGGCACCCTATCTGGCCGGCGAACAGGCACAGCGCTTTCGCGGCACCGATGTGTTATGGGGCGGAACGATTGTCGACTATCGCAGTTTTGAGCACTACACCGAACTGGAGATTGTGGCGTTTCCACTCGATCATCGGCAGCGCCCCCTGCTTGACGCGCCAGAACAGGGCCGCTTTATCGCCCTGCGCGCCGGCGAGCTTCCGCCCAGCGACTTCACGCCCGGACGATTCATCACCCTGCGCGGCGAGATCACCGGCGAACGAGAATCCAAGCTTCGTGGCGAACCCTTGCCGATGGCCGAGGTCGATGCGCGCGAATTGATCCTATGGTCGCGCGACTATCGTTTTGATCGCCCCAGCTTCAGTGTCGGGGTGGGCATTCGAGTTCGCTGACACAGCGGGGTCATCATCACGTCATCCGCGATTCAGCAGCCAGAACGCTGGACAACGGTTTAGAGTCCGCACTCACGGCCCCCGTGTCAGCGTACGCCTGTGGATATTGAACGTGCCAGGAGTTGGATGTCACCGCAGTTGCCGCGCGGCCCGATCAAGCGACGTGGCCTCCGCGGAGCGTGGCGTGAATCATTGCTGCTCGCCGATGGCCGCGAACTGATCCTGCGCCCGATCGTGGGCGAGGACGCGGCCTCGTTGCGTGCCGGGTTTGCCTTGCTTGAGCCCGAAGAGGTGCGTCTGCGATTTCTGCACCCGATGCGCGAACTGCCTGAGCCCATGGCGCAACGACTTGCTCACCCGCTGCCCAGGCGTGAATTCGCTCTGGTGGTGGCCGAACCGCTGCCGCCGGGTCAGGCCTGGATTGGCGCGGTGGCTCGCGCATCGATTGATCCTGACGGTGAGCAAGCTGAGTTTGCCATTCTGGTCTGGCATTGCCTGACCCGGCTGGGGTTGGGCAAGTTGCTGATGAAGCGATTGATTCGCTGGGCAAAGTTGAAGCGATTGCGCTGTTTGTACGGCGATGTGCTGGAAGAAAACCGCGCAATGCTGCGGCTAGCCGAACAGCTGGGCTTTCGTCGTGAGCATCGCGATCAGGAGCGTGGCATGACCCGCGTTGTGCTAGACCTGCGAGCCAGCGCAGTCGGCAAGTCTCGAGCCCAGCACGGCTGATCGCGGCTTCGCCGCTGGGGTACACTTCGCGCCCTCCCGCTCTTCAGCCCGCCCAGCTCATGCTCAATCTGCCCGCCCCGCGCAAAGGACAGCTCCGCAGCGATTGGCGCCAACCGCCAAACGGTTCTGCCCTGGCCTTGGCCCTGAGCGAATTTGTGCGCGCCGAAACGCAGCTGGTGGTGGCAGTCACCCGCGACAGCCATTCGGCGCAGGCCTTGGAGCAGGAGCTGCGGGTCTTCCTCAACAATCGGCCAATTCTGCATTTTCCGGACTGGGAAACCCTGCCCTACGATCTCTTCAGCCCGCACCCGGAAATCGTTTCACAGCGCATCTCGACCTTGTATCAACTGCCCAGCGCGAATGCGGGTGTCTTGGTGCTGCCGGTCAGCACCCTGATGCAGCGCCTGCCGCCGCGCCGCTTCATCTCAGCCAATGCACTGCTGATACAGAACGGGCAACGCCTGAATCTCGATGATGAGAAACGCCGGCTGGAAGCATCCGGCTATCGTCATGTGCCGCAAGTGCTCGATCCCGGTGACTTCGCTGTGCGGGGCTCGCTGCTGGACATCTTTCCGATGGGCAGCCCCGAGCCCTACCGCATCGAGTTGCTCGACGACGAGATCGATTCGATCCGCACGTTTGACCCCGAGTCACAACGTTCCTTGCACAAGGTTGAATCGGTTCGCCTGCTGCCGGCGCGCGAGTTTCCGGTCGATGAGCAGGCCACCAGTCAAGTACGCGAACGCCTCCGCGCCGACTTCGACATCGACCCCCGCCGCTGTCCGATGTATCAGGATCTCAAGTCAGGTACCACGCCGGCCGGCATCGAGAACTACCTGCCCTTGTTCTTTGAACACACCGAAACGCTGTTCGACTACCTCGACGCCAGTGCCCGGTTGGTCATCGGCGATGGCGTGCTGGAGTCGGCCGAGCATTTCTGGGCACAGACCGGTGCGCGCCACGAACAGCGCCGGCACGATCGTGAGCGTCCGGTCCTTGCCCCCGAAGCGCTGTTTCTGCCGCCTGATCTGCTGCGTCAGCAGCTCAATCAGCGCAGCCGGGTGGAACTTCTGGCCGAGGGGCATCCACGTGCCCAGGAAGCGGCTGCTACCGGCCTGGTGGCGGCGCCACAGTTGCCCTTGCAAGCCCGACTGGATGACCCGGCGCGCGAACTGCGTGGCTTCCTGAATCACTATCCCGGCCGGGTCGTGATTGCAGCGGATTCACCCGGACGTCGCGAAGCCCTGATCGAGATGCTGGCTCAACACCAGCTGCGACCCACCACCTGCGAGCATTTCGCTGAGGTCTGGCAGCACCCGCAACGTTTTCTGATCACCGTCGCTGGCCTGGATGACGGCTTCGCCCTCGACGCACCCGCGATCTGTGTGCTAAGTGAGCGCCAGTTGTTTCCTGAACGCGCCGGCCAGGCACGTCGCCGACGCCGCGCGGTGCGGGAACCCGAAGCGATTCTGCGCGACCTCTCGGAATTGGCGGTCGGCTCGCCGATCGTGCATGAAGACCACGGAGTCGGCCGCTACCAGGGCTTGACCAAGCTCGACACCGGTGGCGAATCAGCCGAATTCCTGTGCATTGAATACGCCAAGGGCGACAAGCTCTACGTGCCGGTCAGCCAGTTGCACTTGGTCAGCCGTTATTCTGGCGCATCGCCAGAGATGGCACCGCTGCACTCGCTGGGCGGAGACCAGTGGGAAAAGGCACGCAGGAAAGCCGCCGAGAAGGTACGCGATGTCGCCGCCGAATTGCTGGAAATTCAGGCCAAGCGCCAGGCTCGCGCCGGTCTTAGCATCGAGCTCGATCGACCACTGTACGAACAGTTTGCCGCCCAATTCCCGTTCGAGGAAACCCCCGATCAGTTCAATGCCATCGAGGCCGTGCTGGGCGACCTTCAATCAAGCCAACCGATGGACCGGGTCGTCTGTGGCGACGTCGGGTTCGGCAAGACCGAGGTCGCCGTGCGCGCTGCCTTTGCCGCCGCCCACGGCGGGCGTCAGGTGGCGGTACTGGTACCCACTACCCTGCTGGCCGAGCAGCACTACCGCAATTTCCGTGATCGCTTTGCCGACTGGCCCATTCGAGTCGAGGTGCTATCGCGCTTCAAATCGCCAAAGGAAGTCAAAGCGGCGCTGCAACAGCTGACCGAAGGCAGCATCGACGTAATTGTCGGCACCCATCGACTGCTTCAAGCTGATGTTAAGTTCAAGAACCTCGGACTGGTGATCATCGATGAGGAGCAACGCTTTGGCGTACGGCAAAAGGAGGCACTGAAGGCACTGCGTGCCGAAGTGCATCTGCTAACCCTTACCGCTACGCCGATTCCGCGCACCTTGAACATGGCGATGGCCGGGTTGCGCGAGCTATCCATCATCGCTACCCCGCCGGCCCACCGCCTGGCAGTCAAGACCTTTGTCACCGAGTGGGACAATGCGCTGATGCGTGAGGCCTTTGAACGCGAGCTGGCGCGCGGCGGTCAGATTTACTTTCTGCACAATGAAGTGAGCAGCATCGAGCGGATGGCGCGCGAGCTCGGCGAGTTGGTCCCCGAAGCGCGCATCCGTATCGCTCATGGCCAGATGCCGGAGCGCGAGCTGGAGCAAGTCATGCTCGACTTCCATCGGCAGCGCTTCAACGTGTTGGTCTGCTCGACCATCATCGAGTCCGGCATCGACATCCCCAGCGCCAATACCATCATCGTCAATCGTGCCGACCGCTTTGGTTTGTCCCAGCTGCATCAGCTGCGCGGCCGCGTCGGCCGCTCGCATCATCGCGCCTATGCCTACATGGTGGTACCGGACAAACGCAGCTTGACCGCGGATGCCGAGAAGCGACTCGAAGCCTTGGCTTCACTGGAAGAACTCGGCGCCGGCTTCACCCTGGCGACCCATGACCTCGAAATTCGCGGTGCTGGCGAACTGCTCGGCGAAGAGCAGAGCGGGCAGATTGCCGAGGTCGGATTCAGCCTGTACACCGAACTGCTGGAGCGCGCGGTGCGCTCGATCAAACAGGGGCGCATTCCGGATTTCGATGATCCGATGGCGCACGGCAGCCAAGTCGAGCTGCATATACCGGCCTTGATCCCCGACGACTATTTGCCCGATGTGCACACGCGACTCACGCTATACAAGCGCGTCGCCTCAGCACGCGATGCCGAGCAATTGCGTGAGCTACAAGTCGAAATGATTGACCGCTTCGGTCTGCTGCCCGATCAGGTCAAGCATCTGTTCGCGGTGACACAGCTCAAGCTTGACGCATCGCAGCGTGGTATTCGCAAGCTTGAGCTCGGCGAACACGGCGGCCGCATCCAGTTCATCGCCAAGCCGCCTATCGATCCCATGGCGATCATTCAGATGATTCAGAAGCAACCGCGCATCTTCAGCCTGGACGGGCCAGAGAAGTTGCGCATGCGCTTGCCCCTGCCCGATGCCGGCTCACGACTGCGTACGGCGCGCGACCTGTTGCAGGAACTGCGGCCGGCTGCCTGAACGGCGTTCTTGCCACCCTGAACGGCCGCAAAATTCTGTACAAATCAATGCCTTGACACGTTCATTTTTTGCCTCTGGCGAAGCTCCGATACGAAAGCGTATAGTCGGTGCAAGTGCACAAATTCACTTCGCGCGGTAGGCAATGTCATCAGTTGATTCCTGGTTGCTGGACGACCCCACGGAAGCGCCGACCGGCGCCCATTCGCCGGGCTGGAAAGTGTTGGTTGTCGATGACGAAGAAGAGGTGCACAGCGTCACTCAAATGGTGCTTCAGCACTTCGAGTTTGAGCGTCGTCCGCTGCACTTGATGCATGCCTATTCCGGGAATGAGGCAGTCGAGCTGATCGCCAGTAATGAAGACATCGCCCTGATCCTGCTTGATGTGGTGATGGAAAATGACGCGGCCGGTTTGCAGGCGGTAAAGCGCATCCGCGATGAGCTGGGCAATCGGCGCGTTCGCATCGTGCTGCGCACCGGCCAGCCCGGTCAGGCCCCGGAACACGAAGTCATCGCCAACTACGACATCAACGATTACAAGGACAAGACCGAACTCACCGCGCAAAAGCTGAAGACCCTGCTCTACGCAGCGCTGCGCTCCTATCGCGATCTGGTCACCATCGAAAGCAATCAGCGTGGGCTCGAGAAGGTCATCGAAGCCACGGCATCGGTCTACGAACAGCGCGAACTGCAGCGCTTCGCATCAGCGGTCCTGATGCAAATGACCCACCTGCTGCAACTGCGCGACGACGCGGTCTATCTGAAGGCGGTGCCGGCTTTGATCGCCAGTACGCATGAAGAACATCGCCTGATCATCGAGGCCGGCAGTGGCGACTACCAGGCCTATATTGCCCACGAAGCCGAGAATGTGCTGCCTCCTGAGGTAGTCGCCGATCTCCGCGAAGCCATTCGTCAACGAAATTCAGTGTTCAAGCCCGATCACTACGTGCTGCACTATGCCAGCAGTTCGGGCGTGCAGAGCGTCATGTATGTCGGCCTGGACGAGCCACTCGACATTTTCCAGCAGGAGCTGTTGGAATTGTTCTGCGCCAACGTTTCGGTAGCGTTCGAGAATCTGCACCTCAATCGTGATCTCGAAGAGTCACAGAAAGAGATGGTCTACCTGCTCGGTGAAGCGGTCGAATGTCGCTCCAACGAAACCGGCAGCCATGTGCGCCGGGTGGCCGACATGTCGTACTTTCTGGCCATCCAGGCGCGACTCGATCCGGCCGCAGCCGAACTGATTCGCATCGCCTCGCCGATGCACGATGTCGGCAAGGTCGGCATTCCCGACGCCATCCTGAACAAGCCCGGTCGTTTGACCGAGGCCGAGTTTGAGGTAATGAAGACCCATGCCACCATGGGCTACGAGATGCTAAGCCGATCCAACCGACGGGTATTCCAGGTCGCTGCGCGCCTGGCCCGTGATCACCACGAACACTGGGACGGCCAAGGCTATCCGCGCGGGCTGAGTGGCGCGGACATCAGCATCGAAGGACGTATCACCGCCATCGCGGACGTGCTCGATGCTCTGCTCAGCGTTCGCTGCTACAAACCAGCCTGGCCGAAAGACGAAGTGCTTAAGTATTTCCGCGACGAGCGCGGCCGAAAGTTCGACCCCGATCTCACTGACATCGTGCTCAATCAGTTCGATACCTTGCTGGAAATCCGCAACCGCCATCTCGATTAGCCGAGCTTCGCGCCAGCCCAACAAGCGGTTGCGTTCAACTTTCCTGGCGCCAAGGCACGTGTCCGGTCGCCACATGCTGGCGGGCTGACTCGACATTGGCGTGCGAATCGTCGAAAAAGATATCGGCGCCAAAGGCCTCGAGGAACGGCCCCTTCTCCCGTCCGCCCAGAAACAATGCCTCGTCCAGACGCACGCCCCAGCTGCGCAAGGTGAGTATCACCCGCTTGTGCGCCGGTGCCGATCGCGCGGTGACCAGGGCAGTTCGAATCGGAGCTGATGGACCTGCAGGATAAGCCGCCTGAATCCGGTGCAGGGCCGATAGCACACCGCGGAACGGTCCGGCGGGCAAAGGTTCGGCGGCCTTCTCGCTCTCGTTGCGAGCGAACGCCTCCAGTCCCTGGTTCTGAGAGATCCGCTCACTCTGATCACCGAAGATCACCGCATCGCCGTCGAAGGCAATGCGCAACTGATCAGGATGAGCGTTACTGCGCTTGGACGGCAGCAAGGTGGCGGCTGCCACACCGGCATTCAACGCCGCTGCCACGTCCTCAGAATGCGCCGACAGGAACAGCGATGCCCCGAACGGCCTGATATAGGGAAACGGGGCCGCACCATTGGTAAACGCCGCACGCACGATTCCCAGCTTGTGGTGCTCGATCGAGTTGAAGATGCGAAGGCCCGTGTCCGAGGAGTTGCGCGACAGCAGAATCACTTCGATGCTTGGCAGGCCCGGCTTGGCCTCGGCATTGAGGGCCAGCAGTTTCTTCACCAGTGGGAAGGCGATACCCGGCGCGAGCACGCTGTCTTCGTTGTCGCGCTGAAACGCGGCATACACCTCCAGCCCCTCGCGCTCGAACAGTTCATGTGAGGCCTCGAGATCAAACAAGGCGCGCGAACTGATTGCAACGACCAGGGAATTGCTGTCGTGGGATGGACGGAGATTGGGGATGGCTTCGTTCATGGGCGGTCCTGAGTTTCGCTCCGACAAACCTCAAACGTCCTCCTGAATCGATTCTGCAGAGATTGCTAGTATCTACATGTTAAGGGTGGAGCGTAGGCTTCGCCCGACCCTCACCCCCACCCCCTACCCAGGAACCTCGCTATGCGAGGCCCCTGGGCAGGCAAAGATCGGCTCCCTAACCCCACCCCGGCCCTCCCCGAACATCGGGGAGGGAGTTCCGGGGCACCAGCCGGCGCGCGAAAATCAGTGCGCATCGATCTCTCCCACAGGGCGAAGGGAGCAGAGCGCGACGCCGCGCACTTGCGGATCCCGAATCACCGCTCTAACTGGCAAACTGCTCGCTGATGATGCGTTCCTCGAGATTGTGCTCCGGATCGTATAGCAGGGTGACGGTGCGGTCGGCTGATTCTCGTATGGTCACTTCAACCACATCGCGCACTTCGGTGCTGTCTGCGGTGGCACTGACCGGGCGCTTGTAGTGATCGAGGATCTCGAAGCGCACTTCGGTGTCGGCCAGCAGAATCGCGCCACGCCAACGACGCGGCCGAAATGGACTGATCGGCGTCAGGGCCAGGGTGGCGCTGTTCATCGGCAGGATCGGACCATGCGCCGATAGGTTATAGGCGGTGCTGCCGGCCGGTGTCGATACCAGCACGCCATCACAGACCAGCTCATCGAGGCGGATTCTGCCGTTAAGAAAGACCCGAATCTTGGCCACCTGTTTGGTCTGCCGCAGCAGGCTGACCTCATTGAAGCCCAGCGCATGCACGGTGGTGCCGGCATCCGACACCGCCAGCATTTCCAGCGGCTTGAGAATGGCTGGCTGAGCCCGATGGATCCGTTCCAATAGATCATCCGGCCGATGATGATTCATCAGGAAACCCAGCGTGCCGGATTTCATTCCGTACACCGGTTTGTCCAGACTCATGTAGCGGTGCAGGGTTTGCAGCATGAACCCGTCACCGCCCAGGGCGACGATCACGTCGCACTCTTCCGGTGTAGCGTTGCCGTAGCGCGAGGCATAGCTTTGCCGGGTGGCCTGCGCCTCATCGGTTCGACTCGCCAGAAAGGCCAGCCTCGGTGGTGTCGCCATGGTATCCCCCAGGTTGCCACTCGAATCTGCTGCGCCGCAATGGCACACGGTTCAGGCTGCGCTCCCCGGCCATGCCGGGGAGCCCATGCCCCTATCGTGTCGTGGCAGTTGCCAATTGCGCAAGTCGCCGCACCGCGACCTGCACGGTGGGATAGTCGATGCTGCGCTGATTACGAATCTCGGCAAACATTTGCAGGGTGAAACGCAGCGCTTGATCGTCGCGTGCCAGCCAGGTCGAAGTCAGATCGCTCGATTTGTCGCCGGCTTCCGCCAGCAGCTGGGCCACCAGGGCCCCGTGCTGGGCTTGTAGCTCATCACGGAGTACACCGCGGGCCAGGGCCTGCCAACGACCGTCGACCGGCAACTCCTCGATTCGCCCCAGCAGCCAGCGCACATGCAGCGCCTGACCGAGATCACTGTGCACCCGCGCCACTTCAAGCACGGTGTGCGAGTTCTCCAGCGCCACTTCGATCATGTGCAGGGCCTGGCCCAGGAATGGCAGCAGGCTGAGCCGATCAGCCAGATTGTGCGGAAAGCCCACACTCTCCCAGTGTGCCTTGTCGCGGGCGAACTGCTCGGCATCTTCGCCGCCCAGATGTCGACCCAGCATTGCTCGCATTTCGATCATGCCGGGCAGATAGCGCGCCACTTCCGCGGCGATATCACCACGCTGTCCTGGCTTCTGCAGCAGCCAGCGGGTCATATTGCGCAGCACCGCCCAGATCATGCTCAGCGCCTCGAGCTGAGCGCCCTCGGCCACCTTGCCATCCAGCGCGTCGATTTCGGCCCAGGCCGAACGCGCATCCAGCACCTCACGAGCGATGGTATAGGCCTTGGCGATCTCCGCCGGGTTTTCGCCGGTGTCTTCCTGCATACGCAGCATGAAGGTAGCGCCCATGCGATTGACCAGCGAGTTGGTCACCGCGGTGGCGATAATCTCGCGCCGCAGGCGGTGAGTTTCCATCTCCTGGTTGAACGGCTCACGCAGCGGCTCGGGGAAATACCGCGCCAACTCTTTCGACAGGTAAGGATCCTCCGGCACCTCGCTATCCAGCAATTGCTGGAACAGCACGATCTTGTCGTAAGACAACAGAATCGACAGTTCCGGCCGGGTCAGCCCCAGACCGCGGGCCTTGCGTTCGCTGAACTCGGCATCCGAGGGCAAGTATTCAAGCTGGCGATCAAGCAGGCCTTGCGACTCCAGAATGCGGATGAAGTGCTGGAACGAGCCGATGCGCGAGGCACTCATCGTTTCCATCAGACTGATCGCCTGGTTCTGACGATAGTTGTCGAACAACACCAGCTGTTCCACCTCATCGGTCATCTTGGCCAACAGCACGTTTCGCTGTTCCACGGTCAGCTGACCAGCAGTGACAGCCCCATTGAGCAGGATCTTGATGTTGACCTCGTGGTCCGAGGTGTCGACACCCGCCGAGTTGTCGATGAAGTCGGTGTTCAGTAGCACACCAGCCTGGGCCGCCTCGATGCGGCCGCGCTGGGTCAGGCCGAGGTTACCGCCCTCGCCCACCACCTTGCAGCGCAATTCCGCGCCGTTGACCCGAATTGCGTTGTTGGCGCGATCGCCGACGTCGGCATGGGTTTCCGAGGCGGCCTTCACGTACGTGCCGATGCCGCCGTTCCAGAGCAGATCCACTTGCGACTTGAGAATCGCCGTCATCAGCTCGTTTGGTGTCATTTGACTGATGACAGGATCGATGCCCAGCGCACGTTTGGCTTCGGCCGACAAGGGAATGGTCTTGGCGCTACGCGGCCAGACGCCACCACCTTGGCTGATCAGCGACTTGTCGTAATCCTCCCAGGACGAACGCGGCAGCTTGAACATGCGCTCGCGTTCGACAAATGAACTGGCCGATTCCGGGTTGGGGTCGATGAAGATGTGCCGGTGATCGAAGGCGGCGATCAAGCGGATGTGCTTCGACAGCAGCATGCCGTTGCCGAACACGTCGCCGGACATGTCGCCGATACCGACGCAGGTGAAATCCTCGCCTTGCGAATCGCGACCCATGGCACGGAAGTGACGCTTGACTGACTCCCAGGCACCCTTGGCGGTAATGCCCATGCCCTTGTGGTCATAACCGACCGATCCACCGGAGGCAAAGGCATCACCCAGCCAGAAGCCGTGCTCGGCCGAAATCGAGTTGGCGATATCAGAGAACGTGGCCGTGCCTTTGTCGGCCGCCACCACCAGGTAGGGGTCGTCGGCGTCGTGACGCACCACATTCAGCGGCGGCACCACATTGCCATCGACCAGATTGTCGGTGATGTCCAGCAGGCCGTTGATGAACATGCGATAGCAGGCAATGCCCTCAGCCAGGATCATGTCGCGATCGCCGCCCACCGGCGGGCGCTTGACAAAGAAGCCGCCCTTGGCGCCGACCGGCACGATCACCGTGTTCTTCACCATCTGCGCCTTGACCAGCCCAAGCACCTCGGTGCGGAAGTCTTCACGACGATCCGACCAACGCAGGCCACCACGCGCCACCGGCCCGAAGCGCAGATGCACGCCTTCGACGCGCGGCCCATAGACAAAGATTTCCCGATACGGTCGCGGCTTCGGCAAGTCCGGCACTTTCGCCGGATCAAACTTGAACGCCATGTATTCGGCGTGCTTCTTGCCGTCGGGCAGCTGATAGAAGCTGGTACGCAAGGTCGCCTTGATCACCGCCATGAAACTACGCAGGATGCGGTCGTCATCCAGGCTGGACACACCATCCATCAACGCATGCAGTGCATCTTCGGCCGCCTGCATCTGCGCATCGCGATCACTGCGCCGCGCGGCGACCAGATCCTCCACCACCGTGGTGGTGCTCGGATAGCTCTGCGCCAGGGTGGTGAGCTGCGCGGCGAAACGCGCCTGCCCGGCCTTGATTTCCTGCTCGCTCTCTTCACCGGTGTTGGGGTGAAACTTGGCTTCGAACAATTCAACCAAGAGGCGCGCCATCACCGGGTGACGGCATAGGGTTTCTTCCATGTACGGCTGCGAGAACGGCACGCCGGTCTGCAGCAGATACTTGCAATAGCCGCGCAGCATGGCGACCTGACGCCATTCCAGATTGGCCAGCAGGATCAGTCGGTTGAACCCGTCGTTCTCGGCATTGCCGCGCCAGATCTGTTCGAAGGCACTCTCGAACGGACCACGCAGGGCGTCGACATCCACCGCGCCAAAACCGACCTGTTCCTGCGCAGTGGTGATCTCGAAATCCTGAATGTAGATCGCCTCGTCGGCGACCTCCACTTCGAACGGATGCTCGGAGAGCACTCGCAGACCCATGTTCTCCATGATCGGCAAGGCTTCCGACAGCACCAGGGGCGTGCCGTAGCGGAACAGCTTGAAGCGCAGACGTTGATGCTCGATAGCCGACGTGCGATAGAGCTTGAGCTTGAGATCCAGGGGGCCATGCAGATCGGCGATCTGCTCCAGGTCGTGCGCCGCCACGTCGGGCGCAGTCAGCTCGACATAGCCGGCCGGCAGGCAGCGGCCGTAGCGGGAAAGCAAGCGCATGCCACGCTGCTCACCGTGCTGCGCAACCAGCACGTCACGAAGTTCGTCGAACCAGTTGCGTACGATCTGGGCCAACTGCGCTTCCAGCGCCGCCAGATCGAAGTTGACCTCGGAACCCGCATGCGGGCGAATCAGCAAGTGCAGCTGCGCCAGCGTCGATTCGCCGACCTGGATGGTGGTGTCCAGACGCTCGCCGTGCAGAGCTTCCTTCAGCATGCTTTCGATGCGCCGGCGTACGTCGGTGTTGAAGCGGTCGCGCGGGATGTACACCAGGCAGGAGAAAAACCGGCCATAGCGGTCACGACGCAGGAACAGGCGGGTACGCGAACGCTCTTGCAGGCCCAGGATGCCCTTGGCGGTGGCGTACAGCTCGTCATCGGTGGACTGAAACAGTTCATCGCGCGGCAGGGTTTCCAGAATGTGCCGCAATGCCTTGCCGGAGTGGCTGTTGTGCGGCAGTTCTGAACGCTGCATCACGTAATCGAAACGACGTCGCACCAGGGGAATGTCCCAAGGGCGGCGGTTGTAGGCACTGGATGTGTACAAGCCAATGAAGCGCTGTTCGGCCACCGGCTTGCCGGACTCGTCGAAGTGCAATACGCCGATGTAGTCCATATAGCCCGGGCGGTGCACGCTGGATCGGGCATTGGTCTTGGTCAGGATCAAAGCCTCCGCCGCTCCGCTTTGCGGCAGGCTGTTGGCCGCCAATCCTTTCACCGAACGGGTGCTGCCTGCGCGGTTCGCCGACCCCAGCAGCCCCATGCCCGAGCCGTCGACCGGCTTCAAGACTTCCTCATCGCCTTCGGACACCACCGTGTACTCGCGGTAGCCAAGGAAGGTGAAATGATCGTCCGACACCCAGCGCAGAAACTCCTGCGCCTCGGCGCGACCGGCATCGCTGATCGGCAGCGGGCGCTGCATCAGCGACTCGGCACATTCGACCATCTTTTGCCGCATCTTGGCCCAATCGGCAACGCAGGAGCGAACATCGCCGAGGGCAGCGAGAATCGACGCTTCCAGCCGCCGCATGTCTTCGGTCTCGGCCTGCCGGTCAATCTCGATGTGCATAAAGGATTCGGCGGCCCCGCTGTCCTGGAAGCCCAGCAGATGACCGGCCGGATCACGCGACACATGCATCACCGGATGGATCATGGCGTGCACCAATGACTCGTGCTGGGTAATCGCCATGCCCACCGAGTCGACCAGGAAGGGCATGTCATCGTTGATGATCTGGATCACCGTATGCGAGCTCTCCCAGCCGTGCTCATCCAGGCTGGGATTGAAAATCCGCACCTTCGGCGCCTCGGCCTTGCGATCGCGGCAGTACTCAAAAAACCCGGCCAGCAGGGCGGCCCACTCATCTGGCGCTCGGGTGGCGAAGTCGACATCGCTGGTGCGGCGACAGAACGCGCTGGCAAACGCCAGGGCGTCTTTTTGTCGCGGGGCGGGCAGACGCTGCTTCAATGCAGCAAGGACGGCTTCGAAACTGGGTTCAACAAGACTGCTGACGGCATTCATGGCGACTTTTTGGGCCGATGGATTTAAAGCGCGAAGTCTATCGCTGGCGCGAAAAATCGGCCAGAAAAAACTCGCGCTCCCGCGCTTTTCTCCGCTTGGCGTTCAGTCTTGCAGGAGATTTGGCCTGCCAACCAAGTTAAGCGTTCAGGCGGTCAAGCCGTCGCCATGCCCGCCACGCAGATCAATCGAACGTTTGAACGGTGACCCATTCTGCGCCAGGAAAGGCCGAGCGCATGCGGGCACGGCACACCACGCTGGCACGCAGTGAAGCCCGCTGCATCCAGCGCGACGCTGCGCTCGTCGCAGCGAATATCGACGCGCATCGACCACGCTGAGGCGTGGCCGATACCGTGGTCTGTCAGCGCAAGCCGGTTTCGTTGCGCGCAATGACCAAGCGCTGGATTTCACTGGTGCCCTCATAGATCTCGGTGATCTTGGCATCGCGAAAGTAGCGCTCCAGCGGCATTTCCTTCGAGTAGCCCATGCCGCCGTGGATCTGCACCGCCTGATGGCTGATCCACATCGCCGCTTCCGAAGCGGTGAGTTTGGCTACCGCCGCCTCGGTGCTGAAGCGACCGCCGTTCTTCTCCGTCTCGCCCTTGGCCCAGGCGGCACGCAGGGTGAGCAGCAGCGAAGCATCCAGCTTGCACTTCATGTCGGCGATCTTGGCTTGGGTCATCTGGAAGCTGCCAATCGGCGCACCGAACGCCTTGCGTTCCTTGACGTAGTCCAGGGTGGCCTCGTAGGCCGCCATTGAGATACCGATCGCCTGCGAAGCGATACCGATGCGGCCGGCATCCAGTACGCCCATGGCGATCTTGAAGCCCTCGCCTTCCTGCCCCAGCACGTCTTCCGCCTCGACCCTGTAGTCGGTGAATTCGATTTCGCAGGTGGCCGAGGCGCGAATACCCAGTTTTGGTTCAGTCTTCCCGCGATGAAAGCCGGGCTTGCTGGTATCGATCATGAAGGCAGTGATGCCACGCGCGCCCTTGCTGGCATCGGTCATGGCGAACAGCACGATGTATCGGGCAACCGGACCGGAGGTGATCCAGCTCTTCTTGCCATTGATGATGAAACTGCCGTCATCCTGCTTGACCGCCTTGCAGCGCATCGCCGTAGCATCGGAACCGGACTGCGGCTCGGTGAGCGCGAAGGCGCCAATCTCCTTGCCCTCGGCAATCGCCCGCACGTACTTCTGTTTCTGCGCTTCGCTACCGAACTTCAGAATGCCGTTGCAGAACAGCGAGTTGTTCACCGACATGATGGTCGAATGCGCGGCGTCGGCCTTGGCTACCTCGACCATGGCCAGCACATAGCTGATCGGATCCATGCCGGCACCGCCGTATTCGGCCGGCACCTCGATGCCCATCAGGCCGTTCTCACCCAGGATGCGGATGTTCTCAAGCGGAAACTCGCCGGTTTGATCGTGATGTTCAGCGCTTGGAGCAATCTTCTCGGCCGCAATGCGACGCGCCACGTCCTGGATCATCAATTGTTCTTCGGTGTACTGAAAATGCACGGCTTTGCTCGCTCTGATACGGGGCGGCGCACCCTGGCGCCACCGGAAAGGAACTCGCGGGATGGACAGAGGGCCGACGGCAGCAGCCGCTTCGTACCGCTCCCGAGAGCGTCTCGATCCAGGCCCTCCACCCGGTCGAGGTGAATGGTAACGGTTTTGCTCCGCACGCGGCGCGCCACTGCGCTTGAGCCGAAGCCAGGACCTGTTAATATCTCCCAATCGCGATAGAAGGATAAAGCCACTTGGATTTGACCGCCTGGTCGAGTTGCCTGCGAGTACTCGCCGACCCCACCCGCGTGCGCCTGTTGGCCCTGCTGGACCGCGAAGAGCTGACGGTGGCCGAGCTTTCCGAAATCACCCAATTGGCACAGCCAAGGGTATCCACCCATCTGGCGAAGCTGCGTGAAGCGGCCCTGGTGCGCGATCGGCGCTCGGGCGTTTCTGCCTACTACCGCTTCATTGCTGACGAACTGAGCGCTAGCCAGCAAGCCTTGTGGCGCTCGTTGTCGGACTGCGCCGACGACCCGCTGCTGCGACAGGACGCCGAGCGGCTGCCGGGCGTTCTGGCGGCGCGGGCCTCGGATGAAAACTGGGCCGACAGCGTGGCCGGCGACATGGAACGCCATTACTCCCCTGGACGCACCTGGGAAGCGCTGGCGCGAGCCGCCTTGCAGCTGCTGGAACCCGGTGATGTGCTGGATGTCGCCTCTGGCGACGGCGCCCTGGCCGAGCTGATGGCGCCGCAATCCAAGCGTTACCTCTGTGTCGATGCCAGTGCCAAGGTGGCGGGCGCGGCACGTGAGCGCCTGGCCCACCTGCCGAATGTCGAGATCCAGGTGCAGGACATGCATCGCCTCGACCTGCCCGATGCCAGCTTCGATCTGGTCTTGCTGATGAATGCCTTGACCTATGCCGACAAGCCGGCCATCGCGATGGCAGAAGCGGCCCGCGTGCTGCGCCCCGGAGGTCGATTGCTGGCCACCACCTTGGTCAAGCATGAGCACCGTCAGGCGGTCGCTCCCTACGGTCATGCCAATCTCGGCTTCACCGCCAAGGAGCTGCGCAAGCTGTGCGAGAAAGTGAACGTCGATGTTCTGCGCTGTGAACCGTTCGCCCGTGAACGCCGGCCACCACATTTCGAAGTGATCTCACTGATTGCCCGCAAACCGTAGGGTGCGAATTGAACACCCGATGTGCACTTGAACGAATTCAAGCGCGAATTGGAATCGTAGATCGCGGTGCGTCCAAGACGCATCCTATGAACACAAGGTTGATGTTATGTCGCAACTGCCCTGGCTGAATCCCGAACGCAGCGAAGCGCTGCTGCAAGCGCTGGAACGCAGGATTCTGATTCTCGACGGCGCCATGGGCACCATGCTGCAGCGCCATCGGCTCGACGAAGCCGGCTATCGCGGTCAACGCTTTGCCTGCGGCTGCGGCGGCGCGCACGGTGACCATGACGACCATGGGCACGAGCATGGCCGCGACCTGAAAGGCAACAACGATCTGCTGGTGTTGAGCCAGCCGGACATCGTCCAGGGCGTGCATCGCGAATACCTCGATGCCGGCGCTGACCTGATCGAAACCAATACCTTCAACGCCACTAGCATCAGCCAGGCCGATTACGGTACTGAACATCTGACCCGCGAGATCAATCTCGAAGCCGCACGTATCGTGCGCGAGGCCTGCGATGAAAAAACTCGCGAAACCCCGGAAAAGCCCCGCTTTTGCATCGGCGTACTGGGCCCGACCAATCGCACCGCCTCGATTTCGCCTGACGTCAACAATCCGGGCTACCGCAACGTTACTTTCGACCAGCTGCGCGAGGCCTATACCGAGGCCGCTGAGGGCCTGATCGATGGCGGTGCCGACGCCTTGATGGTGGAAACCATCTTCGACACCTTGAACGCCAAGGCCGCCCTGTTCGCCATCGATGAAGTATTCGAGGCCCGTGGCGGCCGGTTGCCGGTGATGATTTCCGGCACCATCACCGACAAGAGTGGCCGCACGCTGTCTGGCCAGACCGCCGAGGCTTTCTGGTATTCCCTGCGCCACAGCCGACCGCTGTCCATCGGGCTCAACTGCGCCTTGGGCGCCGACGATCTGCGTCCCTACGTCGACGCCCTGGCCGAGCAAGCCGAGTGCTATGTGAGCACGCATCCGAATGCCGGCCTGCCGAATGCCTTTGGCGAATACGACGAGACGCCTGAACAAATGGCTGCGGTGCTGGCTGACTTTGCTGCCGCCGGCCTGTTGAACATCGTTGGCGGCTGTTGCGGCACCACGCCGGAACACATCGCTGCGATCGCGAAAGCGGTGGCGCAACACACACCTCGACCGCGTGCCCAGCCCAAGCCCTACACCCGCTTGGCCGGGCTTGAGCCATTCGTAATCACACCGGAAACCAATTTCGTCAATGTCGGCGAGCGCACCAATGTCACCGGCTCGGCCAAGTTCCGCAAACTGATCAAGGAAGATCGCTTTGACGAGGCCTTGGATGTCGCGCGCCAACAGGTAGAAAGCGGCGCCCAGGTGATCGATGTCAATATGGACGAAGGCCTGCTCGACTCCGAACAGGCGATGGCGCGCTATCTCAACCTGATCGCTTCCGAGCCCGATATTGCGCGGGTACCGGTAATGATCGACTCCTCCAAGTGGACAGTGATCGAAGCCGGATTGCGCTGCCTGCAGGGCAAGGGCATCGTCAATTCGATCTCGTTGAAGGAAGGCGAAGCGCCGTTTATCGAGCAAGCCAAAAAGCTGCATCGCTATGGCGCTGCCGTGGTGGTGATGGCGTTTGATGAGCGGGGCCAGGCCGAGACCCGCCAACGCAAGCTGGAAATCTGCCAGCGTTCCTACCGCATTCTCACCGAGCAGATCGGCTTTCCGCCGGAAGACATCATCTTCGATCCGAATATCTTTGCCGTCGCCACCGGCATCGAAGAACACAATGTCTACGGCGTGGCCTTCATCGAAGCCACAGCCGATATCAAGCGCGTCATGCCGCTCAGCCATGTGTCGGGTGGCGTGAGCAATGTCAGCTTCGCCTTTCGTGGCAACAACCCGGTACGCGAGGCGATCCATGCCGTGTTCCTGTACCACGCCATCCGCAATGGCATGGACATGGGCATCGTCAATGCCGGCGCTCTGTCGCTGTATGACGATCTGCCCGAAGAGTTGCGCGAACGGGTCGAAGACGTGGTGCTGAATCGCCGCGCCGATGCCACCGAGCGGCTGCTGGAAGTCGCCGACAAGTACCGCGGCGACAACAAGGGCACCGAGGTCGATCAGTCGGCCAAGCTGGCCTGGCGCGAACTGCCAGTGGTCGAGCGGCTGCGCCATGCCCTGGTGCATGGCATCGACGAGTACATCGACGGCGATACCGAAGAAGCGCGTCAGCAGGTGGTGAAACCGCTGGAGGTGATCGAAGGCCCGCTGATGGCTGGCATGAATACGGTCGGCGATCTGTTCGGCGCCGGCAAGATGTTCCTGCCGCAGGTGGTGAAATCGGCACGGGTGATGAAGAAAGCAGTGGCCTATCTGCTGCCCTACATCGAAGAAGAAAAAGCCAGGTCCGGTGATACCCGTGGCAGCCAAGCCAAGATCGTGCTGGCTACGGTGAAGGGCGATGTGCATGACATCGGCAAGAATATCGTCGGCGTGGTGCTGCGTTGCAACAACTTCGAGGTGGTGGATCTCGGTGTCATGGTGGCGGCACAAACGATCATCGATGCCGCCAAGCTTGAGAATGCCGACATGATTGGCCTGTCTGGCCTGATCACCCCCTCGCTGGAGGAAATGTGCCATGTCGCCAAGGAAATGCAGCGCCAGGGCTTCGAGGTGCCGCTGCTGATTGGCGGTGCCACCACCTCGCGCGCCCACACTGCGCTGAAGATCTCGCCGAACTATCGGTCGCCCACGGTGTGGGTAAAAGACGCCTCGCGTGCAGTTGGCGTAGCGCAGAATCTGATCTCGGTCGAAGCCAAACAGGCCTTTGTTGCCGCCAATGAATCCGACTATGCTGATATCCGCGCCCGACACAAGGATCGCGGCCCGGCCAAACGGCTGATCCCGCTCAGCAAGGCACGCGCCCAGGCCCTTAACCTCGACTTCAGCCAGGTGAAAGCCCCACGCAAACCCGGCATCACCGTACTGCGCGATCTCCCATTGTCCGAGTTGGTGCCCTTTATCGACTGGACGCCGTTCTTCCAGACCTGGGAACTGGCCGGCCGCTACCCCGCCATCCTCGACGACGAAATCGTCGGCCCACAAGCCCGCGAGCTGTTCGACGATGCCCAAACCATGCTGCACAAGATCGTCGAGGAACAATGGCTCACCGCGCATGGCGTCTGCGGCATCTGGCCGGCGCATCGGGAAGGCGATGACATCGTCTTGAGCCGGGATTCGGGATTCGAGATTCGGGATTCGCAAGAGCTCGCACGCATCCACTGTCTGCGCCAGCAAGCCGACAAACCGGCCGAGCGCGGCAATCTGTGTCTGGCCGACTTCATCGCCCCGGCGCAAGCCGGCGTGCAGGACTGGGTCGGGGCGTTTGCGGTCACTGCCGGCCACGGCTGCGATGGGCGGGTGGCCAGGTTCGAGGCCCAGCACGATGACTACAGCGCCATCCTGTTGAAAGCGCTGGCCGACCGTCTGGCCGAGGCCTTCGCCGAGTACCTGCATGCCAAGCTGCGTCGTGACATCTGGGGCTATGCCAACGACGAGGCGCTGGACAACGAAGCCTTGATCGCAGAGAAATACCGCGGCATCCGCCCTGCCCCCGGCTATCCGGCCTGCCCTGAGCACAGTGAGAAAGCCACTCTGTTCCGCCTGCTCGATGCCGAGCAACACTGCGGCATGGCGCTCACCGAGAGTTTCGCCATGAACCCGCCGGCCTCGGTCTCCGGCCTGTACTTCGCCCATCCGGACAGCCGCTATTTCGTGGTTGGTCGGGTCGGCAAAGATCAGGTCGAGGACTACGCCAAACGCAAGGGCTGGAGCCTGGAAAAAGCCGAGCGCTGGCTGGCGCCGATTCTCGACTACGATCCCGAATAATGAACACCAACTCGAATCGCTGGTGGCAGGGTGTGCCGCTGGCGCAGCTCGCTGAGCGCAGCAGCGACAACTTTCTGCTGCTGCGTCATCTTGCCGCCCTGCTGGTCATCTTTGGCCACAGCTACGACCTCACCCTGCCGCACACGGATGCAGATCCGATTGCGCTTGTCTGGCCGGGCCACAAGGCAGGCAGTTTCGCTGTCTATCTGTTCTTTGCGATCAGCGGCTATCTGTTGACCTGGAGCCTGATTCGTCGACCCGCGCTCGGTCGCTATATCGTGCACCGGTCGGCGCGCATCTTTCCCGCCTACTGGTTATCCCTGCTGTTCTGTGTCGGCCTGATCGGCCCGCTCTTCACCCAATGGTCCCTGTCCGACTATCTCAGCAGCGCAGGCCTGCTCGAGTACATCGTCGACAACGCCATACCGATTGGCTTCACCTGGAACCTTCCCGGTGTGTTCCTGAGCAATCCCTATCCAGAAGTGGTCAATGGCAGTCTCTGGTCGCTGGGGCTGGAACTCCGTCTGTATGCCTATCTCGGCCTTCTACTGGCGATTGGTCTGGTTGCCAGGCGCATCGGATTCACCCTCGTCGCCTGCCTCTGGCTCGGCCATGCGCTGTGGCTGGACTGGCAGTGGGTAGCCGACAGCCACTACAGCCGCTTTCTGACCACGGTTTTCCTGATCGCCGGCTTGGCGGCACACTGGCGTCATCGATTGCGCATCGGTGTGATCGGAGTCATCGGAACGGTGCTGGCCTACTCCCTCTGCGTCGGCACCTGGCTGGCGGCCACCATGCTGGCCGTCTCAATCGTGTACGGCGTATTGTGGTTCTGTTACCAGCTGCCAACACTGCCGTTCCCGCGTCAGCTCGATCTTTCCTACGGCGTGTTCTTGTACGGCTTTCCGCTGCAGCAAGCGATCGCCGCAGTCTGGCCATCGCTGTCGCCGATCCTGATGTTCATCCTGGCATCCGTGGCCAGCGCCGCGCTGGCGTGGTTGAGTTGGCGATGGCTGGAACGGCCGGTGTTGGACTGGGTGCAACGACACGAACGCATACCGACTGCTGCATCGCCCGGCAATCTCCCTCTCGCTGCCGAGAACTCAGTGCTCAGCAACCCCAACCAAGGCTGAGCGGCGCCCGCAACCGATCAACTTAGCACTCGATTCCAGCAACAGTCCGTCACGGCGCGATGGCCCGCGGTTGACTGGCAACTGCGCCTGGGTCGGCGTATGTTGGGCAGGGTGAGACAGCCGCCGGCATGGCGAGGCGCCTCACCTTGCCGGTTCTGGCTGCCCGATTCCGCAGCGGCCACTGACCGCTGCGGCCCGGATTCTGGATCAGGGGGCAGCGACATGAAAACCTTCCTATGCTTTTGTCTGGCACTTTGCCTGCTGGTCTGGTCGCCGGCCGCGGGCGCTGCCATTGTCAGCGGCTTCGACTCCAATGTACTGCAGCGCAACGACGACGGCTCGGCAGGCCCGGTGCCGCTGGGGTTTTCAGTCGGACTGTTTGGCAACAGCGCCAATTCGGTCTTCGTCAACAACAACGGCAATGTGACCGTTGACGCCCCGCTGGGCGCATTCACGCCGTTCAACTTATTGCAAACCAATCAACTGATCATTGCGCCATTCTTTGCCGACGTCGACACCCGAGCAGCGGGCGATGCTGTGACCTTCGGAAGCGGCAGTTACGAGGGTAGACCCGCGTTCGGCGTCAATTGGATCAATGTCGACTATTACTTCAGCAGCCCCAATCACAGCAACCGCAACAGCTTTCAGTTGATCATCGTGTCGCGCAGTGATCGCGGTGAGGGCGACTTTGACATCGTGTTCAATTACGACCAGATCCGTTGGGAAAGCGGTGAATTCTCCGGCGGCAATTCCAGTGGACTGGGTGGATCATCAGCGCGCGCCGGCTATGCCCTGGGCCGCGGCGCCCCAGGCTCGGCCTTTGAGCTGCCCGGATCAGCCGTCAATGGCGCCCTGCTCGACAACGGTCCGCAATCACTGATCCGCGGCAGCCGTGGCAGCACAGTGCCCGGCCGCTACATATTCGAGATTCGCGGCACCCAGGACACCCAGGTCAGCGCGCTGACTCCCAATGCCAACGCGCCCAGCGTTGCGGCGCGCTCCGATGCCTCGGGCAATTTCGTGGTGTTTGAATCGCGGGCCAGCAATCTGGTCAATCTCAGCGAGCAGAACCCGGGAGCAGACATCTTCTTCATCGATACGCGCACCGGCACGATTGAAACGGTGAGTGTGGACAACGACGGCGCTCCGATCAGCGGCGATGCGCGGGAGCCTGCGGTGAGCCAGGATGGCGCCCTGGTGACCTTTGTCGCTCCCGATGCCGCGGTGCGTGCCCTGCTCAATGAGCCGCTCAGCAAACGCGCTGAACGCATCAAGGGCAGCGGAGCGGCAGTATTCCTGCGCAACATGCAAACCGGTACCACTCAGCGTGTCGGCAATGCCACCACGACCGGCACCGGCACCCAACCACAGCCTTCGGCCGGCGGCACGCATGTGATCTACACCGGCGTCAACACCGATCCGAGTCAAGGCTCAGTCGGACAGCAAAACGTGTTCCTTGCACCGATCACCCGACTTGGTGACGAAGTCGGCATCGGCGCACCGCGCTGCGTATCGTGCAAGTCGGTTGCCGCCAATGGCAGCGACACCTCGACCAACAGCAATGGCACGGCAAGCAATCCGGCGGTGAACCAGGACGGCACGGTAGTCACCTGGCAAACCACGGCCAGCAATCCGCTGGCCGGCACCTCCCTGCCCTGCAGCGGTGCCAGCAGCACCGTGATGATGCGCTTCATGCAGGTCGGCACCGTGCGTGCCGTCAGCGGCCCCGGCAACGGCGGCTCCTGCGGCAGCGGCGGCAGCGCAGCCCCGCAGATCGATTCTGCGGGCGAGGTTGTGGTGTTCGAGTCCGACCAGCCGCTGACGGCCGGCGACAGCAATGCACTGCGCGATATCTATGTCTACTCGGTGAGTGACGGAACCCTGAGCCGCGCCAGCGAAACCAGCGGTGGAACGGTGGGCAATGGGGCCTCCAGCAAACCCGATGTGTCGGGCGACGGCAAGGTGGTTGCCTTCGTTTCCGCTGCCACCAATCTCGGCGTCGACGCGGATACCAATGGCGTGGCGGATATCCACGTCAAGTCCTTGAGCAACGCCGATACCGCTCGCCTGTCGCGCACCGACACCGGCCAGCAATCCGATGGCGCAGCCGACCGGCCCGGACTGAACTTCGACGGCTCACGCATCGTGTTTGATTCCACCGCCAGCAACATGGCGCCGGGTTCCGTGGGCGGCCTGTCGGTGATCTATCAGCGCGCCAATCCCTTGGTCAGCGGCGTGCTGAAGTCCGCCACCTGGTGGAAGTCGGACGAGAGCGGCTGGGGCCTGTTCATTTTCGACCAAGGCAATCTGCTCGCCCCGGCCTGGTTCACCTACGACACCGACGGTGAACCGACCTGGTTCCTTGCCGGCGGTGCCTTCCTGCAGCCCGACGGCAGCTACGTCGGCGACCTGTTCCGGTTCACCGGTGTGCCGCTGGCGCAAATCAGCGGCATTGCCAACGACCCGCCCACCCAGGTCGGCAATGTCGTGTTGCGATTCAGCGGCGACACCGGCCTCAGCTTCCAGTACACAGTGAATGGCGTTACCCAGACCAAACAGATGACCCGTTTCCCGTTTGGCCAGAGCACCGTGGTCTGCCGCGCCAGCCCGACCGCGTCTCGCGCTGCCGCCCTCAATGTCAGCGATATCTGGTGGGGCGGCGCGCAAACCTCTGGATGGGGTCTGTTCATCAACCAAGTCGACGATCTGCTGTTTGCGATCTGGTACACCTACGACACCGACCGCGAGCCCCTGTTCCTGGTCATCAGCACGATCAGGCAACCCGGTGGCAGCTTCAGCGGTCAGGTGTTCCGCCAACGCAATGGCACACCGTTCAGCATGATCAACGGAGCCCCAGCGAGCCCCGGTAACGACGTCATTGGCAGCGCAACATTTCGTTTCACCGATGGTGAGAACGGCACGTTCAGCTACAACCTCAATGGCGGTGTCAATCAAAGCAAGCCGATCACCCGCCTGCAGGTGGGCAATCAGGCCACTGTCTGCAACAGCGAGCCGGCCGGCCGATGACGTTCTGAGGACTACCAGACCAGATCGTCAGGCACCTGATACTTGGGATCGCTATAGGGGTCGGACTCGGCCGTGGCATTGGGATCCACCCTCAGTGCCACGCCGTCGGGAAAGATCTTTTCGGCTTCGTTCAAGGTATCGGCGCCCACCAGCAGGTAGCGCCCATCCAGCTGCACCACCCCCAGTTCCCCTGCATTCAGTGCCTTGAGCTGCTCGGCGGTGACGTAGATGCGCTTGATCTTGCCGCCGTACTCGAAATGGCGGGCGATCTCGGCGTCCTTCTGATTGAGGATCTTGCCCTGCAGGAATTCACCGAGCCGGGCACGCGCCTCTCGGCGCTTGCGCGCTGCCTCCTGCTTGGCCTTTTCAGCAGCGATGCGCTCATCCTTTTCCTGCTGGGCGCGCAATGCATAGGCCTTGCCAAGATCCATCTCCGGCCTTGGTTTGCGAGCGGGGCCGGACTTGCCAGCCGGCCGAGCGGGCCGATCCTTGCGACCTGCCTCTGCCGCTCGAGCTGGCCGCTTCGACGCATCACCCTGTGGCTTGCGCTTGGGCTCGGCGGCGGGAGCCTTGAAGCCGAGATTCATTAGCTGGTCGCGCAGTGAGTTGGTCATATCGATGGTCTTTCGCTGTCAGATTGCCGACGGTTCCCCGGCAATTCTTCAAAGGTTGCTGAATTCGGTCGCTGCAAACTATCAGTAGTGGGGCGGCGGCGGTTCAGTCGAGGGATCGGCATAAAGCAGACCGCGCAGCTGTTTCAAGTCGGTCATCACGTTGTTCAACTTGCGCTCCAGTACGGTCGTTTCCATCCGGCTCGCTGCCAAGGCATCACTGAGCTCCTGAATGGTGTGCTCTTGAAAGGCCACACGCATCTCCAAATCGACTATCCGCGCAGTCAAACTGCCAATCTCCTGTTCCATTTCGATGTCCTTAAACAGCCGATTCGATCTTGACCGAACGACCGCGGCCAATGCCGTAATAGGCCAGACCGGCCTCCTCCACAACGTCCGGTTCAAAGACGTTGCGACCGTCGAACACCACTTTGTCGCTCAGATGAGCCGCCAACCGACCGAAGTCCGGACTTCGAAACTGCTTCCATTCGGTGATCACAATCAGTGCGTCCGCGCCAAGCACCGCTTCGTCGCTGGAATCGCATAGTTGCAAGTCGGGACGCTCGCCAAACGCCTGCCGTGCTTCATCCATGGCTTCCGGATCGAAGGCGCGCACCTTGGCGCCGACCGACCACAACGAAGCCAGCAGTGCCCGACTGGGGGCTTCCCGCATATCATCGGTATTGGGCTTGAAGGCCAGTCCCCAGATCGCAAAGGTCTTGCCCTGCAAACGCCCCTGATAGTGGCGTGAAATGTGCTGAAACAGACGCTGTTTCTGCGCCCGATTCACTTCCTCGACGGCGCTCAGCAACTTGGCTTCGTAGCCAATCTGTCGCGATGTGCGTTCCAGCGCCTGCACATCCTTGGGGAAGCAGGAGCCGCCATAACCGACGCCAGCATAGATGAAGCTGTAGCCGATGCGCGGATCGCTGCCGATACCGTGCCGCACCATCTCGATATCAGCCCCCACCCGCTCGGCGATATTGGCGATCTCATTCATGAAGCTGATCTTGGTCGCCAGCATGGCGTTGGCGGCGTACTTGGTGAGTTCGGCCGAGCGCGTATCCATCACCACCAGACGATCATGATTGCGATTGAACGGCGCGTACAGTGTGCGCATGCGTTCGATACTGCGCTGGTTTTCCGAGCCAATGATGATCCGATCGGGACGCATGCAGTCTTTCACCGCATCGCCTTCCTTGAGGAACTCAGGATTGCTCACTACATCGAACTCCAGCGACACACCGCGCTGGGTGAGCTGCTCAGAAATCGTCAGACGAACACGATCAGCGGTGCCCACCGGAACGGTCGACTTGTCGACCACAATGGTAGTCCGCTCCATGTGCTGGCCTATGGTCTCAGCCACCTTCAGCACGTGACGCAGGTCGGCGCTGCCGTCCTCATCGGGCGGCGTGCCGACAGCGATGAACTGGATATCCGCAAACGCCACCGCTCGGGACGCATCGGTGGTGAAGTCCAAGCGCCCGGCGGCGGTGTTGCTCTTCACCATGGACTCCAGACCCGGCTCATAGATCGGAATCACGCCGGACTTCAGCCCGGCCACCTTGGCCTCATCGATATCGACGCAGAGCACGTGGTTGCCCATCTCGGCCAAGCAGGTACCGGTCACCAGCCCCACATAGCCCGTGCCAAAGATGGTGATGTTCATACTCGCTCCATTCGGCCGTCTGCCGAGGCGACCCAGACACTACCCGTGTCCCGGACCACCCAAGCGGGCCCAGCTTACATCGAAGCCAACGCGGGCCCAGAAGCGACAACGGCCGACAATCGCCGGCCGTTGTCCTCACATCAAGCGATGTTTACTGCTTGACGATTTCCAGCAACTCGACCTCGAACTTCAAGGTCGCGTTCGGACCGATCGGACCCGGCGTTCCGCGATCGCCATATCCCAGCTCCGACGGAATCCACAGGGTGTACTTCGAGCCCACCGGCATCAGCTGCAGGGCTTCGGTCCAACCCGGAATCACCGCATTCAGCGCAAACTGCGCCGGCTGGCCGCGATCCACCGAGCTGTCGAACTTGGTGCCGTCGAGCAGGGTGCCGACATAATGCACCTTGACGGTATCGGTGGCGGCCGGCTTGGCGCCCGAGCCCTGGGTCACCACCCGATATTGCAGGCCGGATTCAGTGCTCTTCACACCGGCTTCCGACTTGTTCTTGGCCATGAAGGCTTCACCCTCGGCCTTGTTCTTGGTCGCCATCTCCTGCATCTTCGCGGCCTGCTTGGCCTGCATCTTCTGCGCGAAGGCCTTCTGAACCTCCATCGCCTGCTCGGGCGTCAGCGCCGGCTCTTTGCCATCAACCGAAGCCTTGATCGCTTCGATCACGATGGCCAGATCCACTTCTTCCTTGATCGGAACGATGGAACCACCGATCTGGGTGCCGATGACGTAGCTGATCTTGTCCTTCTCGGACTCCAGCTTGGGTTGCGCGAATACGGACGAACTGATCAGAACGCCGGCCACAGCGGCAGCGAGCAGGGTCGGACGAAACAGGGAATTCATCTAATACTCCATAGATTTGGGGTGTGCCCGGCCTCGAACCGGGCAAGGCCGCGTATTGTCCTTAGCTGATGCCAGCAACGCAACGCGAGCTGCCTCGACCGCAGAATTCGGCGAAGGTTCCCGAACCCGCCATCGCGATCCACCGAAATTGGGAGAATGGACATGAGTGACCCCTTGGAAAGTCTGCGCGCGCTGGAGCGCGCCCGCTCGGCGCATCCGGAGAGCCCAGCCCCTGGCAGCGACGCCGAGCGCGAGGCCCTAGCCCGCTTTGCACGCTTCTTTTCGGACTTCAGCGGCGACCGGATTGGCCGGCTGCTGCCCGAGACCTATGCCGAGGACGTGTATTTCAACGACACCCTCAAGGCCGTTCGCGGTCGCCAGGCACTGGCGCACTATCTGGCCGAGAGTGCGGCGGCGGTGGAGCAGTGCACGGTCGAAATCCTCGACAGCGCCGCCAGCGCAGAAGGCGAACGTTGGGTTCGCTGGAAGATGATGATCCGCTTCAAGAAGCTGCGCCGCGGCATCGACACCTGGACCATTGGCGCCAGCCATCTGCGCTTCAATGCAGATGGACACGTGGTCTATCACCAGGATTACTGGAACGCCGCCGATGGCCTGTTTCAGCACATCCCGGTGGTCGGCTGGATGATAAGCAAGATCAAACAGCGTCTTTGAACTGCCGCGGCACCCGGGGGCCGCGCGGCGGCGGCCCGCCGGAGCATCATTCGGCGGCCGGTTCGGCGATCAGCCGCTCGATCTCGGCAACCAACTTTTCGTCTTCCGGCGTGGTGCGACTGCCAAAACTGGCCACCACCTTGCCATGGCGATCGATCAAATACTTGTGGAAGTTCCAGCCCGGCGCATCACCGGTGGCTTCGGTTAGCTGCTGGTAGATCGGGGTGGCATCGCGACCACGAACGCTGACCTTTTCGAACATCGGAAACTTCACCCCATAGGTCAAGGTGCAGAACTCCTTGATGTCCTCTTCCGACCCAGGCTCCTGACCCATGAAATCATTGGAAGGAAAGCCGAGCACGGCAAAGCCCTTGCTCTGCAAACGATCGTGCAGTGCTTCCAGCCCTTCGTACTGCGGCGTGTAACCGCACTTACTGGCGGTATTCACCACCAACAGCACCTTGCCGACATAGGCCTGGCACAGGTTTATCGGCTGTTTGCCGGCCAACGGCCGGTATTCGTGATCAAGCAGCGCCGGACAGGCGGCAGTCGCCGCGGCACTTAGCATTACTAGAAAAAAAGCGCCAATCCAACGCATAGAACCCTCCTTGACGGGTGGAACACCTATCTGGCTGCGAGCGCAAGCGTACTCCGGATGGTCATCAAACATCGGTGAACCCTGAACACAGAGCAACCATCCACACTCGCCTGTTGCTTGCCACCGAAATGGTGTTATAGTTACCTACAACACCGACGCCTTACCTCACCCCGAGTGGGAGGAACTATGTGGTACCGACTGAAGAATTCCCTGCAAGCTGCGACCCTGTCTTTGGCGGTTGTATTCGCCTTGATGGCCGCCGGTCACTTCCAGGCCGCACCCGAAGCCACAGCGTCCTTGGCCCCGACCAACGCCCGCACCCTCACCGGCATGACGCCAGAGGCCGAGCAGTTGGTCATCGCTCTGGCCGCCAAGGTGGCCGCTGCCGCCATTGATGAAGCACTGGCCGATCAGCCAACCGCAATGCGCGAAACCGCCGATGACACGGCCGCCGCGCCCGAACCTCCGCGAAGTGCGCGCAGTCGTTCCGGTTTGCGCCAGCGCATCCCGTTCTTCAGCTTTGCCGCCCGCCCGGCCCGCACCCAGGGATCCTGAGTATGAGTGTGCAATGGAGCGACACCACGCCGATCTACCTCCAGCTCAAGGAACGCGTAATTGCGATGATGCTGGACGGCGTACTCAAGCCTGGGGATGCCCTGCCATCGGTGCGGCAGGTCGCGGCCGATTTTCAACTCAATCCAATCACCGTCTCTCGGGCCTATCAGGAACTGGCCGACGAGGATCTGGTGGAAAAACGTAGGGGACTTGGCATGTACGTGACGGATGGAGCAACGCACAAGCTACTCAAGAGTGAGCGCGAGCATTTTCTTCGTGAGGAATGGCCCGCGGTGCTGAAGCGCATCGAGCGTCTGGGCCTTCAGATCGAAGAACTCCTGTACGCAAATCAACCTGGTAACAAGGAGCTGAAGCAATGACGGCGGTGATCGATGCTCAAGGACTGACCCGCTCCTACAACGGAAAGCCGGCACTGGACCACGCCAACTTCCGCATTGATGCAGGGCGCATCGTCGGGCTTATTGGCCCGAACGGCGCCGGCAAGACCACGGCGCTGAAAGCCATTCTCGGCTTGTCGCCGTTTGAAGGACATCTCAAGGTGTTGGGCCTCGACCCGCACACCCAGCGCGATGAGTTGATGAAGCAGGTCTGCTTCATCGCTGACGTGGCTGTGCTACCGCGCTGGATCCGCGTGCGCGAAGCGGTCGACTTCGTCGAAGGCGTGCATCCGCGTTTCAGCCGGGCCAAGTGCGAGGAACTGCTCTCGCACACCAAGCTCAAGCCCGAGATGAAGGTCAAGCAGATGTCCAAGGGCATGATCGTGCAATTGCACCTGGCCCTGGTCATGGCGATCGACGCCAAACTGCTGGTGTTGGACGAACCGACCCTCGGTCTCGACATTCTGTACCGCAAGCAGTTCTACCAGAACCTACTGAACGACTACTTCGACGAGGAAAAGACCATCCTCATCACCACCCACCAGGTGGAGGAAATCGAGCACATCCTGACCGATCTTTTGTTCATCCAGGACGGCAAGGTCGTACTCGACACCACCATGGACGCCATGGCCGATGAATTCTGCGAAGTCATGGTCGACTCGCAGCATGCGGATGCCGCACGCAACCTGAAACCACTCGATGAGCGACAGGTGTTTGGTAAGTCGATCTTCCTGTTCCAAGGAGTCGACCGCAAGACGCTGAAGGAACTCGGCGAGGTGCGCACGCCTAGCGTGTCAGACCTGTTTGTGGCGACGATGAAGGGAGCGTACGCATGAAGACCCTGCAATGGTTGATACGCCGCGAGTTCTGGGAGAACAAGGGCGGATTCTTTTGGGCACCGGTAATCGCGGGTGCCGTGTTCCTGGTCATCAACGTGCTCGGCCTGATCGCAGCCCAGGCGGCGGCTGGCCGTGCCAACGTTCAAGTCGGCCTGATCAAGCTCGACAGTTTGCTGAAGGCAGCCCCACCCGAAGCCAAGAGCGCGATGGTCGCGGGCATCGACGCGACAATGCTGATCGTGGTGGGTCTGCTGACCTTTGTCACCGCCATCGTGGTGTTCTTCTACTCCTTGGGCGCCCTTTACGATGACCGCCGCGATCGCAGCGTGCTGTTCTGGAAATCATTGCCACTCTCCGACCGCGACACGGTGATCAGCAAGGTCATCAGCGCGTTGCTGATCGCCCCGGGAATCGGCATGTTGGCCGGCATGGCCACCGCACTGGGCATGCTGTTCATCATGGCCATCGCTTTGGCATTCCACGGACAAAACGTGTTCGGCCTGTTCTTCCTCGAGAGCCACCCGTTCAAGATGTTGTTTCTCGCCGCGCTCACCTTGCCGATTTCGATGCTGTGGGCACTGCCGACCGTTGGCTGGCTGATGCTGTGCTCGGCTTGGGCACGCAGCAAACCGTTCCTCTGGGCAGTGGCTGTCCCGGTTGGCATGGGCATCATGGTCAGCTGGTTTGACCTGATGAAGAGCATTCAGATGCCAGATGCCTGGTTCTGGAAGCATGTGGTGGGTCGCATGCTGGCCAGCGTGTTCCCCGCCAACTGGCTGGGCATCAACCTGGGCGAACAGTTGGAGAATGCCAACTCGCCGCAGGAGGTCTCGGAGTTGTTCAACATCTCCACCGTCCTCAACATACTCAGCAGCGCGGAACTGTGGATTGGCGCGGCTGCCGGCATCGCCATGCTGGTCCTGGCCACCCGCATCCGCCGCAACCGCGACGACAGCTGATCTTTGCGTCTAACCGTGACAAGAAAGCCGCCTTCTGGCGGCTTTCTTGTGTGTCCGGCCAGCAACCAGCCCTAGCCCGGCCGAACTTAGCTGGCACATTGTTTGCGGAATTTGTGCAGATCGATTTCCCGGGTTATTCCCGGGTCGCTCATATGCAGACGGCGCTCGATGGCTCGGCAATCGTCCTTCGCCACGCGGCCAAACAGGAAGCGCAGCACGGCACCGACCACATCTTCGGGCGTCATCGCCCGGCGCAGCCTGATCGCCACCTTTTCCGCAGCCGCGGAATCGCTGTGACCGGGCAACTGAACCAGTCGATCACGCACGATGCGATCCTGATCCGTCCAGCCAGAAGCGACGATAGCACTGCGATCCCAACGCGGCGTTCCATCGATGGTGAGCCACCGGCTTGCAGGAGGCTGGGAGACGGGCTCCACATCCTGCGCCTGCGCAGTCTCGCTCGGTTCGCGCCGTTCAGCAGTGATCACGGGTGACGGCGCCGCGCTCACGGCTCGCAGTGGCGGCCGTGGCATTGGCGGGACCGGCAACTCGCGACGCGGATCCGCGGCCAACCATTGCACCTGTATCGACTCAGTGTCGGTTGCACCGGTTGAAGGGCGCATCAGACTCCAAAGCCAAAACACGCCCAACAGATGCAGCACCAGCACCGTCACGGCGATCGATACCAGCTGACTGTGGCTCAGCAACTCGTGCCAACGCGGCGCTGGGCGCAGCGAAAGCGGAGCCCAAAGCACCTCCGATGATGTGCTCAAGCTTGACGCTGGAAATAAGGATTGGAGCCCGTTTCGTGATCGGTGGCATCGACCACGGCAGTGATTTCCGGAACACGCTGTTTCAGCGTCGTCTCGATACCCTCGCGCAAGGTCACATCGACCATGCCGCAGCCGTGGCAGCCACCGCCGAAGCGCAGCACCACCACTCCTTCGGCCGAAACTTCCTGCAGCGCCACGCGACCGCCATGACTGGCCAACTGCGGATTGATCTCCTGATCGAGCACAAAGCGCACCCGCTCCACCAATGAGCTGCCTTCGCCGGGCGCGACTCCCTTGATCTTCGGCGCCTTGACATTGACCTGCCCACCGCCGGCGGACTTCTCGAAATCGATCTCAGCCTGATCAAAGAAAGGGACGCTTGCGCTATCGACAAACAAGGTGAAGCCCTCGCAGTCCACCGCCCACTCATCGCCCTGCAAGTCGGCAGACTCACAGAACTCCAGACGAGCATCGGCGCCAGGGGTGCCGGCCCGCAAGGCAGTCAATCGAATACCGACGAAATTCTCATCCTGCTGATCGAGCAGCTGACGAAAGTAGGTCTGGGCGGACTCGCTGATTTGAATCATGTGCGTTCTTCAGATGGAGTGACTGTTTGATGCCGTAGTGTAAGACCGGGGTCGTTAGACCGGCGTTGCTATACTGGCATCTGTTCATAATTCCTGCCGACCATGACCCTAGCCAACTATCAATCCCGCCACTGCCAACCGCTGAAAGGCGCCGAGCATCAGCTGGCGGCCGATGCTCTGGAAACTGCCATGCGTTCGTTTCCCGATTGGCTTGTCATTGACAATGGCAAGGCGATCTGCAAAACCTACAGTTTCCCCGATTACTACCACACCATGGCCTTCGTCAATGCGCTGGCCTATGTAGCGCACGGCGAAGATCACCACCCCGATCTCGGCGTGCACTACAACCGCTGCGTGGTTCGCTTCTCGACCCATGATGCCGATGGCGTGACCGACAACGACTTGATCTGCGCCGCCAAGGCCGAAGCGCTGTTCGCCGACGCAGCCAAATAGGTGCATTCGCACGGTGGGCCTATGGCCCGCCGGCCCAAGCCGCACCCATGAACCGCGGGCAACAAGCCTTGCAGGCTGCTACACCAGCCGATCCAACACCGCTTTGAGTTCATCTGGCAAGGGTGCGTTGAGCACATAAGGGCGTTCGCCGTCGCCCAGGGCGAAGCTCAGGGTGGCCGCGTGCAGAAACAGCCGTTTCAGCCCGACCTTCTTGGCCTTTTGATTGGCCTCCTTGTCGCCATACTTGTCGTCGCCGGCCACCGGAAACCCGGCATAGGCGGAATGCACGCGGATCTGGTGGGTGCGGCCGGTGTCGATTTTCACTTCGACATAGCTGAAGTCGCCGTAGCGGTCGATCAGACTGAAATGGCTCAGCGACTCCTTGCCGGCCGCGTCAACCCGCACCATCCGCTCGCCGCCCTGCAGCACCGATTTCTCCAGCGGCGCATCGACACTGAACTTCGGCTTGCGCACCTGGCCTGAGAGCAGAGCCAGATAGCGCTTCTCAATGCCACCCTCACGCATCATTCGCTGCAATTCGGACAACGCCGAGCGCTTCTTCGCTAATAAAAGGATGCCGCTGGTGTCGCGATCCAGACGGTGCACCAGCTCCAGCGATTGATCAGGGCGCAACTGACGCATCAGCTCGATGGCACCGAAACTGATCCCGCTGCCCCCGTGGCTGGCAATGCCGGAGGGTTTGTCCAGCACCAGCAAGTCGCGATCCTCGTGCAGGATGGCTTTCTCGATGCGCTGCAACAGGGCCGGCGCCGGCTTGCCGGGATCGCCCGGCTCAGCCAGACGCACCGGCGGGATGCGCACCTCTTCGCCCCCCTCCAGGCGCGTATCTGGCTTGGCCCGCTTGCCGTTTACTCGCACCTGACCCGTGCGAAGTATTCGATAAATCAATGACCTGGGCGCACCTTTTAACTGCCCCAGGAGAAAGTTATCGAGCCGCTGCCCGGCCCTATCGGGGTCCACCTTGACCAACTTGACCCCCGAACCCGCACTCATGCCCTGCTCCTCGTCATTGCTGCGGTGCAGCTTCGCTTGCTACACTCGCTGCGCGAAATTACGTCCCTATTCTGCTGTTGGCTCAAGCGTTTAGCGCCAACAGCGTAGACCGACCCGAATATTGGCGACGCGGATCAACCGCGAAGTGTAAACGCTGATGTAAGGAATCAGTCAGATGTGATCGCACGAAGACCGATGTCGGTACTTCGGCATGGCGGTGGCGCGGAACTCGTTCTGTTGCAACCAGATGATATTGAACAAAGCGCTCCCGCGGCGGTACGCAGGCGGTTTGGTAGCGCTGGAGTTTCTGCAGGATCGTCAGGCGCGTGGCGCCGACGATTCCCCGAACAGGGTGCGGACGCCCGGCGTTCCTCGCGGTATGAGCGCGTGAGGAATGAATAACAATGAAGCGGATGCTGATTAACGCAACCCAGGAAGAAGAGTTGCGAGTGGCCATTGTTGATGGCCAGAACCTTTACGATCTGGACATCGAGCAACCGTCCAAAGAGCAGAAAAAGGGCAACATCTACAAGGGCCGGATCACCCGCCTTGAGCCTTCTCTGGAAGCTGCCTTCGTCGAATATGGCGGCGAACGTCACGGCTTTCTGCCGCTGAAGGAAATCTCCCGCGACTACTTCGTTGACGGTGCTGATGCCAACAAGGGCAGCATCAAGGAACTGCTGCGCGAAGGCCAGGAGGTCGTCGTACAGGTCGACAAGGAAGAGCGCGGCAACAAGGGCGCAGCGCTCACCACCTACATCTCGCTGGCCGGTCGCTACCTGGTGCTGATGCCGAACAGCCCGCGCGCTGGCGGCGTCTCGCGCCGCATCGAAGGCGATGACCGCGCGGCCCTGAAAGAAGCGCTGGACCAGCTCAATATTCCGGAAGAGATGGGTGTGATCATCCGCACCGCCGGCATCGGTCGTGCTGCCGACGAGTTGCAGTGGGATCTCGACTATCTGCTGCAGATCTGGCGAGCCATCGCCGAAGCAGCGCTGAAGAAGCCTTCGCCCTTCCTGATCTATCAGGAGTCGCGACTGATCATTCGCGCCTTGCGCGACTATCTGCGCGCCGACGTTGGCGAAATCCTGGTCGACAACGATGAGCTGTACGGCGAAGCGCGTGACTTTGTTGAGCAGGTCATGCCGCACAACCTGCGCAAGCTCAAGCACTACCACGACACCACCCCTCTGTTCTCGCGGTTCCAGATCGAAACCCAGATCGAGAGCGCCTTTGAACGCCAGGTTCGACTGCCGTCCGGCGGATCGATCGTGGTCGATCAAACCGAAGCGCTGACCGCCATCGACGTCAACTCGGCACGCGCCACCAAGGGCGGCGACATCGAGGAAACGGCGTTCAATACCAACCTCGAAGCCGCCGACGAAGTGGCGCGCCAGCTGCGACTGCGCGACCTTGGTGGGCTGGTGGTGGTGGACTTCATTGATATGTCCTCGAGCAAGCATCAGCGCGAGGTCGAAAATCGTCTGGCGCAGGCGCTGAAGCAGGATCGTGCCCGTGTGCAGGTGGGGCGCATCTCGCGTTTTGGTCTGCTGGAAATGTCACGCCAACGTCTGCGTCCCAGCCTGGGAGAATCGACTCAGAACGTCTGTCCTCGCTGCGAAGGCCATGGCCGCCTGCGCTCGATCGAATCGCTCTCCCTGTCCATTCTGCGCCTGTGTGAAGAGCACGCAATGAAGGAAAACACCGGCCAGGTGCTGGTGCAGGCGCCGAATGAAATCGCCAATTTTCTGCTCAACGAAAAGCGCCGTGCGTTGAGTGAAATCGAAACTCGTCACAATGTGCCGGTGGTGATCGTGGCCGATCCGCAGCTGGAAACGCCGCATTACAACGTCACACGCCTGCGCGAGAATGAGCTTAACGAGGAAACCTCGAAACCCAGCTACCAACGCGGGTCACCACGCAAGGTGGAAGTGGTGGCGCTGTCGAAGTCGAACCTCAACATCCCGCCGCCGCCAGCTGTCACGGCGGTAAAGCCGGCAACCCCGGCACCGATTCGCGAGCAGGTGGAACCAGAGGTTCAGGCCGCCGCACCGGCAGTCGCTGCCACGCCGGTACCGACCCATTCCGAGGGCCTGATTTCGCGCATCGTGCGTCTGTTCAAGCGCACACCGGCCGCGCCGGCAGCGCCTGCCGCAAGCGAACCGGCAAAAGCACAGGAAGCGCGCGAGCAACCGCGGCAGGATCGCGGCGAGCGCAGCCGACGCCAGGATCGCAACGATCGTCGTAAGCAGGCCCGGCAGGAAGCTCAGCAGCGTCAGCGGCAAGATAAGCCAGAGAGCCGCCAGGACAACAGCAAGCAGGAGCAGGCCAAGGCGCAGCAGCGCGAAGAGCAGCGTGCACGCCAGCAAGCCGCCCAGGCTGCCAAGGAAGCGAACAGAGAGAAGCAGCGCGCCGCGGCGGAGGAGAAGAACAAGCAGGCCAAGGCACAGCAGACCGACGAAGCGGCTGCTCAGTTGGCGCTGGCAGCCGCGGCGGCCAGTGCTGCCGAAACGGCGGAAAATGCCAGCCCAAGCCTAGGCGAAGCAGACGGCGAACAGGCCAGCGCTGCAAGCGCAGCTGAAGGCAACTCGCGACGCCGTCGCGGACGTCGCGGCGGCCGCCGCCGTCGCAAGCAGAACGGCGCCGCCGACACCGCGGCGAGTCTGGATCAGGATCCGTCGGAAAACGACGATGACCAGGACAGCGAGATCGAAGCCGCCAACGGTACAGAGTCAAGCTTTCAGATGGGTGACGACGCCAGCGAATCGCAGGCCGACCACCAATCGGCGAGCGAAGACGACTCCCGAGCACAGGCCATCGAGCCCGACACTGAGCTGCCCGCGACGGGGACCTCGAGCGTACGCGCTTTGGAACCCGCGCCACTGGCCGCAGCGGCCGCCAAGCTTGCGGTCGCAGCGCCTGCCACTTCCGATCCGTCGCCGCAAACCGCACCAAGTCAGCCCACAACCGCCCCGACAGCCGACCTGATCGCCAAGCACGAGCCAGCCTCACCGACAGACCTCGCACCCCAGGCTGAGGAAATAGCCAAGGCTGAGGAAATAGCCAAGGCTGCAGAAGCGGCTAAGGCTGAGGAAGCGGCTAAGGCTGAGGAAGCGGCTAGGGCTGAGCAAGCGGCCAAGGCTGAGGAAGCGGCCAAGGCTGAGGAAGCGGCTAAGGCTGCAGAAGCGGCAAAGGCTGCAGAAGCGGCAAAGGCTGCAGAAGCGGCCAAGGCTGAGGAAGCGGCTAAGGCTGAGGAAGCAGCAAAGGCTGCAGAAGCGGCAAAGGCTGCAGAAGCGGCTAAGGCTGCGGAAGATGCCGAGGCTGAGGAGGAGGCCGCCAAGGCTGCACAAGCCGCTAAGGATGCAGAAGCGGCCAAGGCTGAGTCTGCGACGGCTGAACGCTCCGCCGTGCTGAGTGGTCAGACCCAGCCCCTGCCCTTGCCGGAACCCGCGCCTTCAACGCCAGGATCAGCCGTCGAATCCAATGGCGCGGCCAATGACGAATCGACTGGCGCTGCCAAGACTGGAACGCCGGACGCCCGCTAACAAACGGATTTCTGATCGGGTGGCTGCGCTGCCCGATCAGCATTGGATCGAGCCCGACTATTCGACGTTGGGGTCGAACAATCCGTAGGCTCGCGCCATGCGGCTCAGACTGACCAGGTCACCCACGCCAAGTTTCGCCAGCAGTCGGGTCTTGTGCGTGGCAATGGTCTTCGGACTCAGCGACAAGGACTCAGCAATATCCACCGCCCGCCGGCCCAGGCAAAACATGCGAGTGATTTCCAACTCGCGGGCGGTCAGGGAATCGAACGGCGACTTGCCCTTCGGGGCGTTCACCGACTCCAGCGCCAGTCGCTGCGCGATACTTGCCGACAGGTAACGCCGCCCCAACGAGACCTCACGCAGCGCGTGAATGAACTCCTTGCGCTCGCAGGCTTTCACCACATAGCCATGGGCGCCGGCATCAAGCAACCTTCGTGGCAGCGGGCCTTCCTCCTGCACCGTCACGATCATCACCTTCAATTCGGGCATGGATTGGCGAATGCGTTCGGTTACCTCCAGACCACTGAGTCCCGGCAGGTGCAGATCACAGATCACCACATCGGGCCTGAGGCTGCGCGCCATACGCAGCCCGGACTCACCGTTCTCCGCCTCCCCCACAATCGTGAACCCAGGTTCACCCTCCAGAATTGCTTTGAATCCAGCACGCACCAGGGCGTGATCATCGATCAGCAACACGTTTGTCATTGGCACCCCCAAACTGATCGCCGAGAGCCTCGCTCTTTGAGGGCCTCAGCGCGAACGGCCACAGCGCCGCCCACTTCGCCTGAAAACGAGCTGTCATCGGGCCGAAGTTCTCGACTCTCCCCAGATGTCGAAACCCGATGGCCGCCCCAGAATGCCGATGCTCGCATGAGGCTGGCCGACAACCAAGCGCTCGCTGCCGAGGACGCTGGAAAGTAACCACAGCACCCGTCGCTTGGGACCAAATTCAACGCTGGGCGGTCGCAACGACCCGCCAACCAGGGATAATGCACCCCGTGAACCACATTCTGCTGACTACCCTCAATGCCCGCTACGCCCACGCATCGCTGGGTCTGCGCTATCTGCGCGCCAATCTCGGCGCACTGCGGTCGCGCTCGGCGATTCGCGAATTCATAATCGGCCAGAAGAGCGAGGACATCGCTGAGCAGATTCTGGCCGAACAGCCGAGCGTTGTCGGGCTGGGCGTGTACATCTGGAACGTCGACGAATGTACCCAACTGGTTCGGCTGCTGAAACGGCTGCAGCCCGACCTGATCGTGGTGCTGGGTGGCCCGGAGGTGAGCTACGAGTCGGGCGAGTCGGAAATCTGCCAATGGGCCGACTATGTGATCAGCGGCTGGGGCGACATCAGCTTTGCTGATCTATGCGTTCAGATCTTTGAGGGCGCAAAGCCGGAGAGTAAGTTCATTCTGGGCATCCAACCGCCGCTGGAATCACTGCAGCGACCCTACGACGAATACACCGACGAAGACGTGGCCAAACGCTACGTTTACGTCGAAGCCTCGCGCGGCTGCCCGTTCAAATGCGAGTTCTGTCTGTCAGCCCTGGACAAGACCGCCTGGCCGTTCCCGCTGGATGCATTTCTCGACGACATCTCGCGCCTCTACCAGCGCGGCGTACGTCAGTTCAAGTTCGTCGATCGCACCTTCAATCTCAAGATCGACACTTCCATTCGCATTCTGCAGTTCTTTCTGGACAAACTCGAACAGTCTCCTGAGGATCCGCTGTTCGTACATTTTGAACTTGTGCCCGACCACCTGCCCGAGCGTCTGCGCGAATGGATCACCCGATTTCCCGCTGGCACCCTGCAATTCGAGATCGGTATCCAGACCTTTGATCCCGAGGTACAGCAACGCATCTCGCGGCGGCAGAAGAACGAGCTGGCCCGAGCCAATCTCGAATGGTTGCGACAGCACACGCAAGCGCATCTGCATGTTGATCTGATTGCTGGCCTGCCCGGCGAAACGGTGGACATGTTCGCCCGCGGCTTCGATCAGCTGGTTGCCTTGCGACCGCACGAGATTCAATTCGGCATTCTGAAGCGGCTGCGCGGTGCACCGATCGCCCGTCATAGCACCGAGTTTGATCTGCGCTTCAACCCGGCGCCGCCGTACAACATTCTCAGCACCCGCGATATCGACTTCTCCACCATGCAACGTCTGAGTCGCTTTGCCCGTTACTGGGACATCATCGCCAACTCCGGGCGCTTCACCCTCAGCCTGCCGCTGCTGCTGGGGGACACGCCATTTGCCAGTTTTCTTGCCTTCTCCGACTGGTTGTACCAGCTCACCGGCAAGTCGCATGCGTTTGCACCGGAGCGTCTGGCGCGGCTGCTGCATCAGTACATCGAACAGTGTCGCCCGCAGCAGCTCGCTGTCTTCGATGCCGCTTTGCAGGCTGACCACTCGGCCGGCGGGGCACGCGGCCCACTGGATTTCGAAGCCAAGCCGGCCGGCACCAGGCAGAACGCCGCTGGCGCCACGCCAAAGCGCCAACGCCGTCATCTAAGGCAGCCAGGCGATCCTGCTGCAGCGCAGAGCGGCTGAGGTGACGTTGACTCTCTCGGCCGAGCGCTACGGCCCGAGCTTCAGCCCGAGTTTGCGCGAATGGCCGCCATGGCTGCTGGCCGCCTTGCTACTCTGGCACGCCGTGATCTGGGTGCTGCTACCCGCGCTGAGCTACCAGATGCTGCCGCTGGACGCCGCCGAATTGCTCGGCTGGGGCATGGAGTGGCAGTTGGGCTATTACAAGCATCCGCCGCTCGGCCCCTGGCTCGGCGAGGCGGCTTTTCAGCTCAGTGGCCAGCAACCAGAAAGCCTCTACCTGCTGGCGCAACTCGGTGTGTTGGTCACGCTGTACTACGTGTGGCGAACAGCGCGACTGGTGCTGGCACCCACCGCTTCGATCATTGCCACGCTGGTGCTGGAACTGAGTTACTTCCACACCGTCCTCACGCCGAACTTCAACATGAACAGCCTGCAGCTGCCGATCTGGGCCGCGATGGGCTTCCACTTCTTGCGCGCAACGCGAGGGGCGTCGCAGCATTGGCTGTGGCTGGCGGCGTGGTCGGCAGCAGCCTTGCTGACCAAGTACTCCGGCGCCCTGCTGCTGCTCACCTTCGTCTCGATCCTGTTGATCGATCCTGATGCACGCAGGCAATGGCGAAACCCTTGGTTATGGGGCGGCGCCGTGCTTGGGCTGCTGTTGATCAGCCCGCACCTGATCTGGCTGCTCGAAAACTGGCGACTGCCTGCGGCCTACCTGCAGCGCTTTGATGAACAGGGCGCAGGCGACTGGACGTCCCACCTGCTGGAGCCACTGCGCTTTGCCATCGGTGCGCTGGCCGGCATGCTGCTGAGCGCTGTGGTTGCGTTGAGCCTGGTGCAGCGGCACACCGACGCTACGCCGCACTCGCCGCTTCGCTGGCAGTTGCTGGCGCTCTGCTTGGGACCGCTAATACTGGCCATGTTGTATGGCGCGATCAGCGGCAGTCGACTGAAGTCGACCTGGGCATTTCCGTTCTTCAACCTGTTTGGAATCTGCCTGCTGCAGTGGCTGCCGCTGAGCCTGCAGCCGGTACGCCTGCGCGTGTTCGGGATTCTTCTTGCGCTGCTGATGCTTGGCCTGACGGCGGGACACCTGGCCTACAAGTTGCGCGGCAGCCAGTCAAAGACGGTATTCGATGGACCGGCCTTGGCCTTGGCGGTGGAAAACACATGGAACGATCGTTTCCAGCGCCCGCTGCGCATCGTTGCCGGAGACCACATACTGACCGCCATCGTGTCGACCTATGCGGGCTCGCGGCCTTCAATGCTGATCGAGGGTCGCTTTGATCTATCGCCCTGGCTGAGTCGCGCGGATGTTGAGCGTGAAGGCGCCGCCGTGCTGTGCGAAATCGGCAGCAGCTGCTGGCAGGACGTGCTGCCCATCGAAGGGACACCGCTCAACCTCGAGGTTGACGACCGACGGTTTCAGTTGTGGATGCTGGCGCCGCGCGATTGAGCGCTGCCACAGGTTGCGGGCCGTATCAGCGCCGCGCGTGCTGCCACAGCACTTCGCCATGGCCGCTGGTGCGGGCCAGCACGCGACACAGCACGAACAGCAGGTCAGACAGGCGATTGAGGTAGCGAATCGCTTCCGACCGCACCGGATCGTGATGCGCCAGGCTGACCGTTTCGCGCTCCGCACGGCGACAGATGGTGCGCGCCATATGGCACTGTGCTGCCGCCATTCCACCGCCCGGCAGGATGAAATCCTTAAGCGCCGGAAGATCGGCATTGAAGCCGTCCAGCGCCTGCTCCAGGCCATCGATATCGGCGGCCTGGATGGCGGCATGCCCAGGGATACACAGCTCGCCGCCCAGATCGAACAGCTGGTGCTGCACCCGAACCAACAGTTCCCGCACTGACTCGGGCAACTCGCAGGCCAGCACCACACCAATCGAGCTGTTCAGCTCGTCCACCGTGCCGTAGGCGGAAACTCGGGCCGAATCTTTCGCCACTCGCGAGCCATCGCCCAGTCCGGTGGTGCCGTCATCGCCGGTGCGAGTGTAGATTTTCGACAGCCGATTCCCCATGACCGTCCCTTAGCCTGCCGTTCGATCGGCCCGCAAGGACTGCCCGCTGAGCGCCTCAACGCTGGCCTGACCGAGGGCAGCGAGGCCGATATAGATAGCGGCCACTTTCAGGTACGGCAGGAACCAGTCGGCATAGTTCTTCGCCCAGCCGGCTACCGTCGGCTCGGCCACGACATCGCTCAGCCAGTAGAAACCGCCTTGGGCAAACAGATGGCACAAAGCCACCGCCGCGGGCACCACCACCAGCAGTTCCAGCCCGCGCTGCCAGGCGGGGCGCTGCGCACGCAAGGCGAGCAAGCGTCCGCCGGCCCACATCGCGGCATGCGCCGGCAACAACATCCAGTAGCCCGGCGAAACACAGTAGTGACTGAAGAAATTCTGCCCGCTGGCGGTGATGACGAAATAGTCGACCGTCACGGCAACCAGCATCAGGCTCGGGAACGCCCAGCGCCAGGCGCGACCCATCCAGAAGCCGGCGCCGAAGAATACCGCCCAAGATGCATCGGGAATCGGGCCGAAGTGGTGAATCCGCGTCAGCACCATCACCAGGGCGAGAGCGGCAAACGCCAAGGCGTGTTTACGGGTTGCGGACATGCGGGAGCTCCAATCAATCGACTAGGTGGAATTCTAACGGAAACACCCGCCCTGCGGACCCGCCTCGGCGCTGGATTGCGCCCATGTCATTGATGACAATGAGATGTAACCGTCCCTTCGCGACAGGGCCAACTCGATGTGCGGACGTTTCACCCAAGACACCAGTTGGGCCGAAGTGCGGGCCTTTCTACAGCCTATTGAATTTCGTTCGCCCGAACAGCAGCCAGCGGCACAGTTCAATGTGGCACCGACTCAGAGCGCCTGGGTAGTGCTGCCCATCCAGGGCGTGCTCAGCGCGCAACCAATGCGCTGGGGCCTGATCCCGGCCTGGGCCCGGGACCCCGGCAAAACCGGCTACAGCACCTTCAACGCGCGCATCGAGTCCGCTGCCAGCAAACCGACCTTTCGCCATGCCTTTCGGCGTCATCGCGCGCTGCTGCTGGCCTCAGGCTACTACGAGTGGAAGACCCAGACCGGCAGCAAGCAGGCGCACTACATCCAAGACGCCACGGCGCCTCTGCTCTGCATGGCGGCGCTATGGGAACCACCACTGCCGAGCGGCCCTGAGCTGCCGAGTTTCAGCATCCTCACCTGCCCGGCCACCGGCAAGGTCGCTGAACTGCATGATCGGATGCCGGTGATGCTGCAACCCGAGGCCGGGCGGGCCTGGATTGAGCACGCCCCCGTGCAGCCGCTGGAGTGGGCTCAACAGTACGTTTCGCCCAGCCTGGCCTGGCATGCGGTCGACAACGCCGTGGGCAACGTGCGCTCGCAGGGGCCGCAGCTGTGCCAGCCGCTGAGCCGTCAAACGGGCCTGTTCGAGTAGACCTGTCGCCGTGAATCACGGAGCCTGCCCCACCTCGGCCCGGCCCGGCTGGCAAACGATACAGTTGACGCCCGCCGCGGCGCGCAGTTGAATCACAGGCACGGCAGCCGTTGCAACGCATGCCGGGCCCCCAGCGCAAGGATCGTGTCGATGACTCAAGTCAGTACGGAACCCGAAAGCTCGCTGTCCCTCCGGGCCTTGCGGCTGCGACCCGGGATGTTCTTGCAGATGCACATCGGCAACCAGCAAGTGGTTGAAGCAAAATTCTGCGCTGCCATCGAGAACAAGGGCGTGATGCTGGTACCGCTCGACAAGTCAGCGCCACCCTCGGGCTGGGTAGAGAACGTCAAGGTCGACATCAGTGGTTTCACCGGCCAGCATGATTTCCGCTTTCCCGCCCGCGTCCTGGGCAATTTCAGCATACCGTTCGCCTATCTGCTGGTTTCCTATCCCGAGCAGGTAAGTGCTCGCAAGGTACGCAGTGCCCTGCGCATTCCCACTGCCCTCGCCGCCAAGGCATGGAGCGGCAACAGCCCGAAGCAGGATGCACAGGTGATCGACCTCAGCGCGGCCGGTGCCATGATCGAGATGAGCGGCAACGGCATCGCCGTCGGCGGCGAACTGCAGCTTAACTTCGAGATTGAGTTCGAACGCAAGGTCTACACCCTGCAACTCGCCGGCAGGGTCTGCCACGCCTCCGGCGCCGAAGCCCAGCACCGATTCGGCCTGGCCTTCGACAACGTCGCCAAGGCCGACCGCCTGCTGTTGCAGGCCTACACCCTGGCCGCCACTCAATCGCATGCAGTGATCGACTGAGGGGAGGCGCCAGCTCGGGTAGTTGCAGTGGCCAGACGCACCTGGCGTTCACCTTCGTTTTCTTCAGTCAGCAGGCTAGATCAGCACGCAGGACTTGGTCGGAGTCATCCAGCGCTACGCAGAGGGCTCGGACGAGATCATGGTTACGCGCCAAATGGGCGATGAAACCTTTGTCGTGTCCACAACCACCGCAGCCAAATTCCTCGTGCAGGCCAAGGATGGAACCACGAATCCCATCCCGCCCAATCCGCAGCCGGGCGACACGATGACCTTTACCCAAACCCGCGTTTTCGGAAACCAGCATGTGAAGACGATTGAGGCGATGTGATGCCGCGGCATCGAGTTTGCGCTGGCAGATATGTAGCCATGGCAGGCCAAGGCCGCACTCGAATCAGTCCCGCACCGATGGTGTCGGCTCACCGCGACACGCTGTCGAACTGCTTCTCAGCCAACGCCAAGAAAGCTGGCATCGGGAACGCTGCTTGCTGTGCTTTTTCAGTGCCCTAATGTGCACTCTGATGCAATACGCCAAGCGTACAACGTGTTGATTTTTGGTGCCCCCGGCGCGATTCGAACGCACGACCTTCCCCTTAGGAGGGGGACGCTCTATCCAGCTGAGCTACGGGGGCGAGCCGCGAATTCTCCCACACCCGGGCGTCCGGCCCCAAGCCCGTCACACGGTCACCGTTCTGGCGTCGATCTGGTACACAATGGTGGGGCAGCAGATCCGGCGCCATCTGGGCTATGGAGGTGACTCAATGCTTTGCACACAACAGTCCGACCAAATCGAGGACCACTGGCAGCGCATCGAGAGCTGGATGCGTGACGATTCCCCCCTTAGCCTAACGTTCCGCCGGCAGCTCGCGGAAGCCAGCGGCTGGACGCCGACCGACTGCCTGCAGGCGATGGAAGAATACCGACGCTTCTGTACAGTTGCAGCGCTGCAGCACGGCGAAGTCAGCCCGAGCCCAGCGGTCGACAAGGTCTGGCATCTGCACCTCACTTACAGCCGCGACTACTGGCTGGATTTCTGCCCCAACCGACTGGGGTTCGATTTACACCACCAGCCGGGCATGGGACAGCCCGGCGAGGCAGCCCGGCTGCGTCATCTATACGGCCTGACCCTGCAGCGCTATCAAGCGCTGTTTGGTCAGCCACCTGCGAAGTGGTGGCCGGCGCACCCGCTAACCGTCGGCGCTGTGCGCCAAAGCGGTTGGTTGAAACGCCGCACCGGCAGGTGGCTGGCCGCCGTGGTGGGCATCCTCGGGTTGAGCGCGATCGCCCAGGCCAATCCGCTGGATTGGCAGGGACCGGCATTCCTCGGACTGTTCATGGTTCTGATGGGGCTGGCCGCTGCGCTGACCACAATTCTGCGCAATCGCCTGACGCGCGGCGATGAACGTGGTGGACTCAGCCTAGGTGAACCGGACGTATGGACGGTGGCCTATCTTTCCGGCGGCCCTCAACGGGTGCTGGATGCCGCCGTAGCCGAACTTCATCGTCAGGAATTCATCCGGTGGAACACTTCAGGCAAGCGAGTCGAATCGGCCGAGCGCGGCGAGCCTGACGATCCATTGCTGCGCACCGTGTTCGCCGCAGTGCGACAGCGCACCATGTCGAGTGTTCTCGAGGTGGTGAAGTCCGGACACTTCGAAGCAATTCGGCGCAATCTGCAACAACGCGGCTGGTGGTTTTCGGCCGATGCGGCCCTGCGCATCTCGCAGATCTCTGCGCTGCCGTTTGCCGTACTCAGTGGCTTCGGGGTGCTGAAGATCGGCATCGGCCTGAGCCGGGACAAGCCGGTGCTGTTCCTGGTATTGCTGACTATCGCCTGCGCCATCGTCGCCGCGGTGATGTACTTCAAGCGCCCCGGCGTCACCGGCCGCGGCCGCAAGGCATTCGAGGAAATCAAGCAAAAACATGAGCTTACTTCGAGAAGCCACAGCAATGATCAGGTCGCCATGGCAGTCGCCCTAGCCGGCACCACGGTACTTGCCGGCACAGCACTGGCCGGCTACCACGACTTTCGCCAACCCACCTCCGGTACCGACAGCGGTAGCGGCGCCGGCTGCACTTCGTGCAGCAGTAACAGTGGCGATAGTGGCGGCGACAGTGGCGGTGGGGGTGGTTGCGGCGGTTGTGGCGGCGATTGATTTCTCGGCCCGCTCTGAAGCCCATTTGATCCGACCAAGGCGACCGCCACTCGCCCAAGCATGCCTTCTGTCACGTATGCCGGGGCCAGACTTAGGCTAACCTCGCTCGCTGGCCCATTCCCGGTAGCGGATGATGAAACAAGCTTTGATGGCGGCGGCTCTTGGCCTCGCGCTTTCCCTCCCGTTCGGCGCTGCACAGGCGACGAACGCAGCCGACAACCCGTTCTACACGGTGAGCGAGTTGCCGTTCCAGATGCCGCCGTTCGACAAGATCAAGGACGAGCACTATGTCCCGGCGCTGACCCGCGGCATGGCCGAGCATCGTGCCGAGATCGAGGCGATTGCCAATAGCAAGGACGCACCCAGCTTTGAAAACACCATCGTCGCTCTGGACAAGAGCGGTGCCCTACTGACGCGCGTCTCCAATGTGTTCTTCAACCTTTCCGGCGCCAACACCAACGACGAGCTGCAAAAGATCCAGCGCGACTTTGCGCCGCAGTTCGCCGCCCATCAGGACGCCATCGTGCTCAACGAGGCGCTGTTCAAGCGCGTTGAGACGATCTATCAGGCGCGTCAGAAGCTCGGCTTGAATGACGAGGACCAGCGCCTGATCGTGCGCAATTACACGGACTTTGTGCGCGCCGGCGCCAAGCTGCAGGGCGAGCAGCGCGAGCAGCTGAAGACATTGAACGCGCGTCTGGCCGAACTGCAAACCCAGTTCAGCCAGAACGTGCTGAACGAGACCAATGCCCGCGGGCTGTCGGTGAGTGACAAGGCCGAGTTGGCCGGTTTGAGCGAGGAGGCCATCACGGCCGCTGAAACCGCGGCCAAGGCCAAGGGCTCAGAAGCGCCTTATCTGATCGCGCTGATGAACACCTCCGGTCAACCGGCCCTGGCCAGCCTGGAGAATCGCGAGGTGCGCCAGCGCCTGTTTGAAGCATCGATCCTGCGCAGCAGCAGCGGTGGCGAGCATGACAATCGTCAGCTGGCGATCGAGATGGCCAAACTGCGTGCTCAACGCGCCAATCTGCTCGGCTACCCCACGCACGCGGCATACATGCTGGAGGACCAGACTGCGCGTTCAGTAGATACCGTCAACAAGATGATGCGCGAACTTGCCCCGGCGGCCGTGGCCAATGCCCGGCGCGAAGCGGCCGAGATGCAGGCGATGATCAAGGCCGACGGCAAAGATTTTGAGCTGGCCGGCTGGGACTGGGCGTACTACGCCAACAAGCTACGTCAGAAGAAGTACAACTTCGATGCCAGCGAGTTGCGCCCCTACTTTGAGCTTAACAACGTGCTTGAAAAGGGCGTGTTCTATGCCGCCGGCCAGCTGTACGGCCTGCAATTCGAACGCCGCACCGACCTTCCGGTGTATCAGGAAGACGTGCAGGTCTATCAGGTCAACGAAGCCGACGGCACGCCGCTCGGGCTGTTCATCGCCGACTTCTATGCCCGCGCCAACAAGCGCGGCGGCGCCTGGATGAATGAGTACGTCTCGCAGTCCAAGCTGCTCGGTACCCAGCCGGTGATCGGCAACCATCTGAACATCCCGAAGCCGGCTGCCGGCCAGCCGACCCTGATGACCTTCGACGAAGTCACCACCCTGTTCCACGAGTTCGGTCATGCGCTGCACGGCCTGTTCTCGGATGTGCGCTACCCACGGTTCGCCGGAACCAATGTGCCGACCGACTTCGTCGAGTACCCATCACAAGTGAACGAGATGTGGGCCACTTGGCCTTCAGTGCTGGCCAACTATGCCAAGCACTACAAGACCGGCGAGCAGATTCCGCAGGAATTGCTCGACAAGGTGCTGGCCGCCGAGCAATTCGGCCAAGGTTTCGCCACGACCGAATACTTGGCGGCAGCCTTGCTGGATCAGGCATGGCATCAACTCAGCGCCGATCAGGTACCGACCGATGCGCTGGCATTCGAGGCCAAGACGCTGCAGGATCTCGGACTCGATTTTGCGCCGGTGCCGCCGCGCTACCGCAGCACCTATTTCTCGCACATCTTCGCTGGCGGCTACTCGGCAGGCTATTACTCCTACCTGTGGAGCGAAGTGCTGGACGCCGACAGCGTGGAGTGGTTCAAGGAGAACGGTGGCCTGAAGCGTGCCAATGGCGACCACTTCCGCAAGACCCTGCTGTCGCGCGGCGGCAGCGAAGAAGCGCTGGAACTGTTCAACCAGTTCCGTGGCCGAGCACCGGATATCGCACCGTTGCTGCAACGCCGTGGCCTGGCCTCCGGCGCCACTGCTCACTAACCGACTGCGGCGCGGCGCTCGATGAGAGTGGAGCGAACGTCCAAGCCGTTCGCTCCCGCACCACTTACGGCGATAATGGGGCCTGCGTTCTGCGGGCCCTTTCATTGAGTGCATCAGATTCTCTGCCGATGGTCGTCGGCGTGATCGGCGGCGGACCGGCCGGCCTGATGGCCGCTGAGGCAGCCCTGGCTGCCGGCGCCCAGGTTCTGCTGTTCGACCATCTCGCCTCCGTCGGCCGCAAAATTCTGATCGCCGGCAAGGGCGGGCTGAACCTCACCCACTCCGAACCCATCGAGCTGTTTGTCGAGCGCTACGGCCCGGCATCGTCAACCGTGTCTCGTTGGCTGAGTGCCTTTGGCCCGACCGAGCTGCGTGAATGGGCACTCAAACTGGGCGTTCAGACCATTGTCGGCAGCTCCGGTCGGGTGTTTCCGTCCGATCTGAAAGCCGCCCCTTTGCTGCGCGGCTGGTTGCGTCGCTTGCGCAGCGACGGGCTGGATCTGCGTGTTCATCATCGCTGGCGCGGCTTCGAGCAGGGCCAGGCTCGCTTCCAAACACCACAAGGTGAGCTGCTGTTCAGTGCCGACGCCTGGGTGTTGGCCCTGGGCGGCGCCAGCTGGCCAGTCCTGGGCAGCGAGGGCAACTGGACCTCGCTGTTGACCGCGCACGGTGTCAGCGTCGCGCCCTGGCAGCCGGCCAATGTCGGCTTCGACCTACCTTGGTCGGAGGCATTCTTGCAGCGCTATGCCGGTCAGCCGGTGAAACCCGTAGCTTTGGGCATCGACGGCCTCGGTGCTGACCGCAACCCAGAGCCGCGGCAAGGCGAGTTCGTCATCACCGACTACGGCATTGAGGGCTCGCTGCTGTACGCCCTGGGGGCTGAGCTGCGTGCCATCCAAGGCGACCGACCTGCCCAGGCCTGGCTCGACCTGCTGCCCAGCCAATCAGTCGACTCCGTCATCGAACGCCTGCGCGGAGAACGTGGCAAGCGCAGCTTGAGTGAATATCTGCGCCGCAAGCTGGGCCTGCAGGGAGTGCGACTGGGACTGCTGCATGAACTCGGGCCGCGCCCCCTGCCCGTTCAACCGGAGCAGCTGGCGCGGCTGATCAAGCGTTTGCCCTTGCCGCCATTGACGACGAGGCCGATCGAGGAGGCAATCAGCAGTGCCGGCGGCGTGCAGCTGGAGCAATTGAACGATCAGCTGATGCTGAGTGCCCTGCCGGGTGTTTTCTGTGCTGGCGAAATGCTCGATTGGGAAGCGCCCACTGGCGGTTATCTATTAACCGCATGTTTCGCTTCCGGGCGAATTGCCGGCCTGGCAGCCACCCAGTGGGCTGCCAGGCACGATGCCACCGCCATCACCTCGGGACCAGGCCCGGCGCCACGCGAAGCGCGGCAAATACTGCATTGCCAGCACTTTGCCGGTAACGAATGCCGCAGCTGCACCTATTTGCCGGTCCCGTACGTGCAGCAGCTCAAGGCCAAGTCCGAGGAGATCGCCGAGCTACTGGCCTTTGCACCACAGGTCGAATGGGAGGAACCGGTCGCCAGCAAGACCACGGGCTTTCGCAACAAGGCCAAGCTGGCCGTTGCCGGCAGTGCGCAGCAGCCCACCCTGGGCATCCTCGATGCCGACTACCACGGTATCGATCTGGACCAGTGTCTGCTGTACCCGGCGCAGATTCAGCGCTGCTTCGAGCCGCTGCGCGATTTCATTCGTCTGTGCGAACTGCCCCCGTATTCGGTCAGCGAACGACACGGCGAATTGAAATATCTGCTGCTCACCCTTGGCGCAGGCGATGCGCTGATGCTGCGCTTCGTGTTGCGATCGCCTCTTCTGATCGAGCGCATTCGTGCGGCCTTGCCAACACTGAAAGAATGGCTGCCGGATCTATCGGTGGTGTCGGTCAATCTGCAGCCGAAGCCGGCGGCCATCGTCGAAGGCGAAATTGAAATTGCGTTGAGCGAGCAGCAACTGCTGCCGATGCGCTTTGGCGATCTGGAGTTTGGGCTGATGCCCGGCGGCTTCTTCCAGACCAATACCGAAGTTGCTGCCGAGCTTTATTGCAGCGCTGCTCGCTGGTGTTCGCAGCTCGCCGTCGATCGAGCACTGGATCTGTTTTGCGGGGTGGGCGGCTTTGCCTTGCATCTTGCCCAGGCCGGGCTGACGGTGAGCGGCTGGGAGCTGCACCCGGCGGCGGTGGAGTCTGCACGTCGGGCGGCTGAAGCAAGCGCGCTTCCCGCACAATTCGAGTGCGCCAGCGTAGAGGGCCTCAGTCTGCGCGGAACGGCCGCCGATCTTTGGGTAGTCAACCCACCGCGCCGCGGTCTCGGCCGCTGGTTGATCGAACAGATTCGTTCCGAGGCACCCCGCTACCTGCTCTACTCCAGCTGCAATCCTCACACCCTGCAAGATGATCTTGCTGCTCTGCCCACCTATCTGCCGGTCCGGGCTCGGCTTTTCGATATGTTTCCGCATACCGGCCATGCCGAGGTGATGGTCCTGCTTCGCCACACCGCCGGCCCACTGTGACGATGGCGCAAGCCGCAGTACCATGATCCGCGGAGCCGTTTCAGTCCATGTTGGCTCCGACGCAGACCCACAGGGGGTTGGCAATGGACGAAAAGAATCGTCGAAGAGAAGACCATCACCGACAATCCGTGATGAAGGCTGAGTTGAACGAGGCGCAGCAGGACACTCTGCGCCAGCTCGAAATGTTGGGCTGGGAGCTCAAGTTCATCCGTCACCCGCTGTTTCAGCCGACCGTTCCGGTGGTGTTCGACGGCGATAGAAAGCAATTCGCGGTACTTCGCGACGATGGCACCCTGGACGATAACCCGGGGTTCGATATCCGCCATTGAAACGGGGCGGAATCTGCCTCGGACGGGGCGGTCTCGAGGAAACTGAGTACAGTTTCGCTTGATTTTGCGCCAAATCAGCGCCACGCTGGAGCGTGGAGGAACCTGCATGATCGGCGCCATCAGCCCAGTCGCGGCGACCATACCGCCCAGATCGACGCAATCGCCCTCGCCTTCTGGCAGCGAAGCGTCGACCGCGGATGCCTCGCGCTCCAGCACCGAGACTGAAACCCCGGCGGAAGACCCCCTTACCTCTCCCGAGGTACAACGGGAAATCGCACAGTTGGCGCAACGCGACCGCGAAGTCCGCGCCCACGAACAGGCTCACATCGCCGTCGGCGGCTCCTTGATCACCTCCGGCCCGACCTACCAGTACACCACCGGCCCCGACAACCGCCGCTATGCGGTCGGTGGCGAAGTGGGCATCGACACATCGCCGGTACGCGGTGATCCCGAGGCAACCATCCAGAAAGCGGTGCAGATTCGCGCCGCTGCCTTGGCGCCGGCCGATCCTTCGCCCGCCGATCGCCAGGCCGCCGCACGCGCCAGCCAGATGGAGCAACGTGCGCGCATCGAATTGGCCGAGCAGCAGCGCCGTGAGCAGGCCTACAGCGCAACCGCCGCTGCCGGCCAGACACAAAACGGCAGCACAATTGAAGCGATCGCCTGACAGCGGAAAGCACAACGCACACATGGCCTCATAATCAATCGTCGCTTGGGTTCGCTGCGACACCGCTTCAGCATGGCGCCAAGCAAGGGTTGGTTGATTGTTGTTGACGCAAACGCGATGCTTGCCGATCCCCCATGGTTACCCGCAGTGCAGGCAATGGCGCGTCTTGAGTATTGGCAGATCGATGTATTCGCCCACCGCCGCGGTGGCGGCAACCCACTTGGCGTGGTTCTGGACGGCCAAGGCTGGAGCGATGCCGCCATGCAAAGCTTCGCCCGCTGGACCGATCTGGTTGAAACCACCTTTGTTCTGCCGCCGAGCTCAAAGGACGCCGACTATCGCCTGCGTATCTTCACCCCCAGCAAGGAGATACCGTTCGCCGGACATCCCAGCATCGGCAGCGCTCACGCCCTGCTGCAGAGCGCGCGACTCACGCCTCGCAACGGCCAACTGGTGCAGGAGTGCGGCGCCGGACTGCTGCCGATCCGGGTGATCGAGCGCCCTGATGCGGCGCCGGAATTGTTCGTTAAAGCGCCCAAGGCCACGGTGATCGGCGCCGACTGCAGCGCCGTGGATCAGCTGTTTAGAGACGCCCCGCACGCGCCGAGCGCGCGCGCCCTGGTCGAAGGCGGGCGTCGCTGGTGGCTGGTGGAGATGCCGGAACTGGCGGACTTGCAATCCTGGCGGCCGGCGCACGCGGCGACCGAAGCGCTGGCGCGGGCCACCGACACCCTGGGCGTCTGCGTCTTTGTGCGTACCGACATCGATGGCCGGGCCGCCCTGGCGGTGCGTGCCTTCCCCGCTGGCGCCGGCATTGTCGAAGATCCTGCCTCAGGCGCCGCCAACGGTTTGATTGCCGCCTGGCTGGCCGAACGCGAGCCCGAAGGCGCCCTGAGTCGCGGCTATCCGGTCACCCAGGGACGCGAGATGGGGCACGACGCGCGCATCGAAATTCTGATTGAATCGCAGCATGCGGTCTGGGTCGGTGGACACAGCAACACCATCGTGCGTGGAGAAGTTGAATGGGCGACCTGATCAGTCAGGCCAGCGGCCAATGCCAATGCGGTGCCGTCCGCTTTGAACTGGCCCTTCCCTCGAAGTGGCTGGCACACTGCCACTGCAACATGTGCCGACACGCCCACGGCGCCGGCTATGTGACCTGGCTGGGCATGGCCGCTGAGCGTTGCCAGATCCAGGACCCGGAGCAGCAGCTGCGCTGGTACGCCTCGAGCCCCGAGGCCGAGCGCGGCTTCTGTGCCCGCTGTGGCAGCCCGTTGTTCTTCAGATCGTCGCGCTGGGCGGGTGAGCTGCATATCGCCTTTGCCCAGATACGCGATGCCGTTGATCGCCAGCCGCAAGCGCACGTGTTCTGGGACAGCCACGTCGCCTGGGCCACGCCCGCGGATGACGGGCTGCCGCGCAAGGGCGCTGTTTAGTCGGTGCTACACCATGTCGAAGGTTCTGGTTTTCCAACATGTGGCCGCTGAGCCGCTGGGCACACTGGATGCGCTGATCCGCGCCCGTGGGCATCGCATTCGCTTCGTCAACTTCGAACGCGAGCCTGAAGCGCAACCCGATGTCGATCGCTATCAGGGGCTGATCGTGCTCGGTGGGCCAATGAACGTCTCCGATCAGGCCCACCGCGCTCATCTTCGCACCGAGTTGCGTTGTATCGAACGGGCCCTGCGCCAGGGCAAGCCGGTGCTCGGCATCTGCCTCGGCTCGCAGCTGCTCGCCCACGCCCTGGGGGCCACTGTGCGACGGCATCACCTGGATGAGATCGGCTGGTACCGCTGGCAACCCACTGAACACGCGCAGCACGACTCGGTGCTGGCCCCGCTGGCCCAGCAATCACCGATCTTCCAGTGGCATAGCTGCACCTTCGATATCCCGCACGATGCAGTCCACCTCGGTCGAACCGACAGCTGCGAGAACCAGGCGTTTCGCTATGGCGACAACGCCTACGGCTTCCAGTTTCACCTGGAGATGGATCGGCCGCTGATCGAGCGCTGGCTCAGCAATCCCGAGTACCGTCGCGAGCTGGAAAGCTGCGGCCTCAACTACGGAGCGGCCGAGATTCTCGCCGACACCGAGCAGCACATCGCCCTTATGCAAGCCAATGCCACTGTCGTATTCAATCGCTTCCTAGACCAGATTGGCCGACCGCGGCGGCGGCTGGTGCTGAGGTCGCGTGAGTGGGAATAGCTGCGATTGCCCATCGGTTCAAAGTGGGTCGAACCGCTGCCCATGCTTCGTCGCGGTCCAGCGACTATTCGAGCACCTGTACGTCCTGCGGCGGATGCCGTGCGACGAAGGCCGCCGTGTAGCTGCACAGAGGACGCAGTGCCAGCTGCTGCTGCCGACAAAAGTCGAGCATCGCTTCGGTGAGTTGCTGGGCGACCCCGCGACCGCGCGCAGCATCCGGCACCCGCGTGCTGAGCGCGCTCAGCACATCGCCTTCGATCCGATATTCAAGTACCGCCGGGCCCATCGCTGTGTGCTGCTGAAAGCGATTCAGTGCAGGCAAGTGCTCGACGCCGGCATCAGCGCTCAGCCCCATAACACCTGATCCAACTGATATCGGCCTGTTGGCCTGCCGATGATCTTTTGCGCAGCATGCAGCGCACCGCGAGCGAAGATCCGCCGGTCATCGGCGCGGTGGGTCAATTCAACGCGTTCGCCATCGCCGAGGAAATGAACGCTGTGATCGCCGACCACGCTGCCGCCACGCAGGCTGCCGATGCCCAGTGAACCCGGCTGGCGGCGCTCGCCCAGCCGTGACTCGGCCATGCGATCCTGCCAGGAAACATCCTGGCTGCGGGCGCTGCGCACCGATTCGACCAAGGACAAGGCCGTGCCGGACGGCGCGTCGCGCTTCAATCGATGATGAGTTTCGACGATCTCGCAGTCCCAGTCGAGCAAGCCGCCCAGTAGCGCCGCAGCCTTGCGCGTGGCAGCGAGGCCGAGGCTGAAGTTGTGTGCATGCAGGACAGGCTGACGACGCGAGAGTTCATCCAGCGCCTGCCAATGACTTTCCACCAGCCCGGTAGTTCCGCTGACCAGGGGAACACCCTGTTCAGCCGCCATCTGAACGGCACTGATCAAACCATCGGGCAAGCTGAAATCGATGATGACGGCGGGCTTGTCCGTCGGCCGCGAACCCTCGCGTGCCAGCGCAAGGATCGCCATCGAATTGAAGTCGCCTGCGACTTCCTGAATCGCCCGCCCCATTCGACCCGTGGCGCCGTGCAGCCAGACAATCGTGGTGTTCATGAAGGCTCCTGCGTGGCGGGTCGAAGCTGATCGGTCGACTTGGCGAGATGTCGCGCAGCGTGCGCCCGAGACGCACCGAATGCCACCCCGCCACCGATCAGGTAGTCATCTTCTCCCAGAACGACTTCACGCCGTCAAGCCAGGAGGTGGCGCGCGGTGAATGGGCTTCTTCGGCACCTTCAAAGGTCGACTCAAACTCTTCCAGCAGCTCACGCTGCCGCTTGGTCAGTTTGACCGGGGTTTCCACCACCACCCGACAGAGCAAATCGCCCGGCGCGCTGCTGCGCACCGACTTCACGCCTTTGCCGCGCAGACGGAACAGCTTGCCGGTCTGCGTCTCGGCCGGAATGCGCATGATCGCTTCACCGTTCAAAGTCGGAACCTTGAGTTCAGAGCCCAAGGCCGCCTGTGAGAAGCGAATCGGCACTTCGCAGTACAGATCGTCGCCATCACGCTGGAAGATGGCGTGCTCACGCACCTGCACTTCGACGTACAGATCACCGGCCGGTGCACCGTTCGGGCCGGCCGCACCTTCGCCGCCCAGGCGGATGCGATCGCCCGTATCCACCCCGGCCGGAATCTTCACCGCGAGGGTCTTTTCCTTTTCCAGCCGGCCCGCGCCGCGACACGACTTGCAGGGGTTGCTGATGACCTTGCCGGTTCCGCCGCAGTGCGGACAGGCCTGCTGCACCGAGAAGATACCCTGCTGCATGCGCACCCGGCCCTGACCACGACAGGTACCGCAAGTGGTGGCCTTGCCGTCTTCCGAGCCGGTCCCGCCACAGGGCTCGCAGCTGGCCAAGGTCGGAATGACAATCTGCTTCTCGATGCCGGAAACCGCTTCTTCCAGATCAAGATCGACCACATAGCGCAGATCACTACCGCGCCGTGCCTGCTGCCGCCCGCGGCCACCGCCGAAGATGTCGCCGAAAATGTCACCGAAGATGTCGCCAACATCGGCAAAACCCGGCCCGGCACCGCGACCGCCCATGCCGCCTTCAAAGGCTTGATGACCGTACTGATCGTACATCCGCCGCTTGCCGCCGTCGGACAGCACCTCGTAGGCCTCTTTGGCCTCCTTGAAGCTGTCCTCAGCCGCCTTGTCGCCCGGATTGCGATCAGGATGATGCTTCATCGCCAATCGACGATAGGCCTTTTTCAGCTCGTCCTCAGTGGCAGTCTTGCCGACACCCAGAACTTCGTAATAGTCGCGTTTCATTTGCAGCCGTGATTGGTGATTCGTGATTGGTGATTCGTTAAAGGCATCAGGCGCTGCAGCACAGCGCCTGACGGATCGCGTGGTTCTGACTCGAGATTCGCATTCGCCGCCAGCTGCTGACTGCGAATCACGAATCACTAATCACAAATCACTGCTTCTTATCATCCTTCACTTCAGTAAACTCGGCGTCGACCACATCGTCTTTCGCACCGGTCTTGCTTTCGCTGCTGGCGTCGGCGGCTTCAGCACCGGCCTGGAAGCCGGCTGCAGCGGCGGCTTGCAGCGACTGAGCCACCTGTTCCAGCGCGCTGGTCTTGGCTTCGATCTGCGCCTTGTCGTCGGACTTCATGGCGGTTTCCAGCTCGGCCACGGCAGCTTCGATCGGACCAATCTGATCGGCGCCCACCTTGTCGCCAAACTCCTTGATCGCGCTCTTGGTGGCGTGGATCAGGGCGTCGGCCTTGTTGCGTGCACCGACCAGCTCGTGGAACTTCTTGTCGTCCTCGCGGTGCGCTTCGGCGTCGGCCACCATGCGCTGGATCTCGTCTTCCGACAGACCCGAGCCGGCCTTGATCTCAATGCGCTGCTCCTTGCCGGTTTTCTTGTCCTTGGCAGTGACGTGCAGAATGCCGTTGGCGTCGATGTCGAAGTTGACTTCGATCTGCGGCATGCCGCGCGGGGCGGAATCGATACCGGCCAGGTCGAACTTGGCCAGCGACTTGTTGTAGCGGGCCTGTTCGCGCTCGCCCTGCAGCACGTGCACGGTAACCGCGGTCTGGTTGTCTTCGGCAGTGGAGAACACCTGCGAGGCCTTGGTTGGAATCGTGGTGTTCTTCTCGATCAGCTTGGTCATCACGCCGCCCAGGGTTTCGATACCCAGGCTCAGTGGGGTGACGTCAAGCAACAGCACGTCTTTCACATCGCCGGCCAACACACCGCCCTGCACCGCTGCACCAATGGCCACGGCTTCGTCGGGGTTGACGTCTTTCTTCGGCTCCTTGCCGAAGAACTCGGCCACAGCAGCCTGCACCCGCGGCATGCGGGTCTGGCCGCCGACCAGGATCACTTCGCCGATATCGGAAACGCGCAGACCGGCATCGTTCAAGGCCACCTTGCACGGCTCGATGGTACGCTTAACCAGATCTTCCACCAAGGCTTCAAGCTTGGCGCGAGTCAACTTGATGTTCAGATGCTTCGGGCCGGAGGCGTCAGCGGTCACGTAGGGCAGATTGACTTCGGTCTGCTGCGACGAGCTGAGTTCGATCTTGGCACGCTCGCCGGCGTCCTTCAGACGCTGCAAGGCGAGCGGATCCTTGCGCAGATCAATGCCCTGATCCTTCTTGAATTCGTCTACCAAGTAATCGATGACGCGCTTGTCGAAGTCCTCACCACCGAGGAAGGTGTCACCATTGGTGGCCAGCACTTCGAACTGCTTTTCGCCGTCCACCTCGGCAATCTCGATGATCGACACGTCGAAGGTGCCGCCGCCGAGGTCGTACACGGCGATCTTGCGATCAGCGCCCTTCTTGTCCAGACCATAGGCCAAGGCCGCTGCGGTCGGCTCGTTGATGATGCGCTTGACCTCGAGACCGGCGATCTTGCCGGCGTCCTTGGTCGCTTGACGCTGGCTGTCGTTGAAGTAGGCCGGCACGGTGATCACCGCCTCGGTGACCGTCTCGCCCAGATAGGCTTCGGCGGTCTTCTTCATCTTGCCCAGCACTTCGGCCGAGATCTGCGGCGGTGCCATCTTCTTGCCTTCGGCAGTCGCTACCCAGGCATCGCCGTTGTCATGTGCCACGATGCCGTACGGCACCAGGTCCAGATCCTTCTTCACTTCGGCGTCGGTGAACTTGCGGCCAATCAGGCGCTTCACCGCGTAGAAGGTGTTTTTCGGATTGGTCACCGACTGACGCTTGGCCGAGGCGCCGACCAGGGTTTCGCCATCCTTGTTGAAGGCAACGATCGACGGCGTCGTGCGATCACCTTCCGAGTTTTCAATCACTTTGACCTGCCCACCTTCCATCACCGCGACGCAGCTGTTGGTGGTTCCGAGATCAATACCGATGATCTTGCCCATGATGAGTTCTCCAGATTTCTTGTTCGCGGCCGGGGCGACCGCTGCTGTGTTTTGAAGTGGGGAGCTTGCCGAGCGTTTTCAAGCGCTTGGCGGCAATTAGTTGGAAACCACGACCAGGGCCGGGCGCAACAGGCGGCCATTGAGCAGATAGCCCTTCTGCATGGCCTGCACCACCGTATTGGACGGGTGCTCGGCGCTGTCGACCATGCTCATGGCCTGATGATGCTCGGGATTGAATGGCTGACCGGTCGGATCGATTGCCGTCAGGCCATTGTCTTCGGTCACCTTCTGCAGCTGACGTAGGGTCAATTCAACCCCTTCGCGCAGGCCATCCTGGCCGCCGGAGGCGTTCAGGCCGCGCTCCAGGTTGTCGATCACCGGCAGCAGCTCGTTCAGCAGCCGCTCGTTGGCGAAGCGACGCGCCTGTTCGACGTCGCGCGTCAGGCGCTTGCGTTGGTTATCCAACTCGGCGCGTTCGCGCAATTGCTCGTCCTTCACCGCCAACAGCGCGGCTTCGAGCTCGGCAACACGAGCCCCCAGCGAATCAATGGCGTCGTCCTGTCGGGCGTCGATTCCAGCCTGTTCATCGTGTTCGGCCGAATGAGCGTCGGTCGCTTGCATTGCTTCCACCTTTATGTCGTCAGTCTTGATGGGTGTCGGCCAGGCCGCAAGGCGACCGGCCATATCAGTGCGCGGAAACCGCCCCAGCAGCACCGCCTGCGGGGCAGTTGGGGGTCGCTGGCAGAGATTTCAAGGGCCTGATCGGCCTTGCCACCGGGCTCGTCTCAGCCGCGAGCGATGGCAGCGCCCACCGCCTGCGCCGCCGCCTGCACTACCGGAATCACCCGCTCATAGGCCATGCGAGTCGGTCCGATCACGCCCAGCACGCCCAGCACCTTGCCGTCGACGCCATAGGGCGCGGTCACCAGGGAGCATTGATCCAAGGTAGCAACGCCGGACTCCTCGCCAATGAACAGCCGCACACCCTTGGCATTGATGCAGCGCTCCAGCAATTGCACCAGCTCACGCTTGCGTGAGAACGCTTCGAATAGTTCGCGCAGGCGATCAAGATCGGACAGGTCCTGCACGCCCATCAAGCGGGTCTGCCCGGCCACCAGCACGTCTTCTCCCTCGGCGTCGGCAAAGGCCGTTTCCGACAGCTCGGCTGCCGAGGCCAGGGCGCGCTCGACGGCACTCTTGGCTTCGCGCAGCTCGCGCTGCAGCCGACCGCGGATCTCCGGCAAGGTCAGTCCACTGAACTGTGAGTTAAGATAGTTGGCCACCTGCTCGAGCTCCGAGACCTCGAACGGCCGCGGCATTTGCACGATGCGGTTCTGCACCTCGTTGTCGGTGAACACCAGGATCACCAGCAGGCGCTGGCCATCCAGCGGCACGAAATCGATATGTCGAAAGGCAAACTGCTGCCGTTTCGGCACAGTGACCAGGCCGACGAAGTGGGTCATCGCCGAGAGCAATTCCGAGGCACTGCTGAGCAGCTGCTGAGTGCCCTGACTGGCCGACAGCTGAGCGCGCAGATTGGCTACTTCATTGGCCTGCGGCTCGGACACCTGCAGCAGGCTGTCGACGAACAGGCGATAGCCCTGGGCCGTGGGGATGCGACCGGCCGAGGTGTGCGGCGTCGATACCAGACCGAAATCTTCCAGATCGGCCATCACGTTGCGAATGGTGGCCGGACTGACATCAAGACCGCTGTGCTTGGCCAGGGTACGCGAGCCCACCGGCACGCCATCGCGCACGTATTGGGCGATCAAGGCACGCAGAAGGGCACGGGAGCGTTGATCGAGTGCTGGGGTCACGGCGCAGTGCAGTTCGGGTATCTAGGTCAATAGATACGTCCCAGGCGGTCGGAACACAAGCCCGCGTTTCGATATGGCCGTTTTCGGGCGGCTGCAGGGTCGTGGATTGGCGACTCCGCAGCCGCATGCTACCGTTGCCGCCCTCGCGCCCACCCCAGCCCGCGCCCGCCACCATGCTCAGCCGCCTGTTTCTGAAGGATTTCGCGATTGCCGCCGAGATCGAGGTTGAATTGCGCCCCGGCATGGGCGTGATTTCTGGCGAAACCGGCGCCGGCAAGAGCCTGCTGGTCGACGCTCTGCTGTTGCTCACCGGCGCGCGCGCCGACGCTGGCGTAGTGCGTCACGGTGCGTCCAAGGCCGAGCTGATCGCCGAATTCGAGCTCGACGGCGCGGCATCGGCTGCCCATTGGCTGCGCGAGGCCGAGTTGGAGTCGGACGGCGAATGCCTGCTGCGTCGCGTGATTCGCGCCGATGGCGGCTCCCGCGCCTGGATCAATTCGCGACCGGCCACCCTGGGCCAACTGGCCGAACTCAGCGCCCTGCTGGTCGGAATCCACGGTCAGCATGAGCACCAGGCGCTGCTTGATCGGCGCCAGCAGTTGGCCTTGTTGGATGCGTTCGCCGCCGAACCCAGCGCACTGACAGCACTGTCGGCAGCCCACCGACGGTGGCGCGACTGTCGACGCTCGCTGAGCGAACTCGAAGCCGAACATGGCGACGCCGAGCAAATCGAGCTGCTGCGTCATCATCTGGCCGAACTGGAGCGCCGTCAGCTCAGTGCAGAGTATCTGAGCACGCTGCAGACCGATCATCGTCGGCAAGCCGCAGCGCAGGACATCCTCGCCAGTCTGCAGCAAGGGCTGCAGGCCCTGGCCGATGAAACCGGCCGTGGTGCCCGACGCCAGTTGCAAAGCGCCAGCGCCGCTTTGCAGCGTGCGGTACAGCATGCGCCGGAGCTGGCGGACACCATTGAACTGCTGAGCAGCGCTGCCATCCAGGTCGACGAGGCGATTGCCAACGCTGAGCGAATTCAGGACGATCTCGACCTCGACCCGGCCCGCCTGGATCGGCTGGACGAAGAGCTCAGCGAGCTGCACGACCTGGCGCGCAAGCATCGCTGCACCATGGAAGAGCTGGAGGCTGTACGTGATCAGCTGAACAAGCGGGTCAGTCGGCTGGACAATCTGGAAGAGGAGCGACGCCGCGCAGAGGCCGAACTCAGCCAGGCGGAACAAGCCTGGCAAGGCGCCGCCGCTGTCGTTTCAGCGATTCGCGCCCAGGCCGGACAACGGCTCTCGGATGCGGTGTCGGCCTTGATGAGCGAACTCGGCATGGCCGGCGGCCGCTTCGAGGTCGCACTCGAGCGGCATTCTGGCGAACCCAATGAGTTGGGCGCCGAGCGAGTGGAATTCATGGTCAGCGCCAACCCAGGGCAGCCGGCACGCCCCCTGCGGCGCGTCGCCAGCGGCGGCGAACTGGCGCGCATCAGCCTGGCGATCGAAGTCGCCAGTCTGGGCGCCGATGCCTTGCCCACCCTGATCTTTGATGAGGTCGACAGCGGCATTGGCGGCGCAGTGGCCGAGGTCGTTGGGCAGAAGCTGCGCCAGTTGGGTGAAAAGCGTCAGGTGCTCTGCGTTACTCATCTGGCCCAGGTTGCCGCCCAGGCGCATCAGCATTTCCGAGTGAGCAAGGTTACCCAGGAAGGCCAGACCAGCAGTGCCATTCAGCGCCTCGGAAAGACGGAACGGGTCGAAGAGCTGTCACGCATGATGGGCGGCGTGGAAATCACCGCAGCCACCCGCACCCTGGCCAGGCAGTTGTTGGATCGCGCCGCAAATTCCGAGCCGGTGGTTCCATAGGCTGCGCCTTGGCGCAGCGTTCGAGCCAGTGAAAGCGGCCTACGATTTCTTCTTGCGCACGTACAGAACCAGGCTGTGGTCCTCGATCTGATAGCCGTGCTTTTCGGCGATCTGGTGCTGCAGGCGCTCGATCTCGTCGCTGACGAACTCGATCACCTTGCCGGTATCGACATCGACCATGTGATCGTGATGCTTGCCGCGATCGAGTTCAAACACGGCCTGACCGCCCTCGAAGTTGTGCTTCATCACCAAACCAGCCGCTTCAAACTGGGTCAGCACCCGATACACGGTGGCCAGGCCGATATCGTCCTGCGACTCCAGCAACTGGCGATAAATGTCTTCGGCGGTCATGTGCCGCGGACTTGAGGTTTCCAGAATTTCCAGCACACGCATGCGCGGATGGGTGACCTTGAGTCCGGCCTTTCGAAGATCTTGCGATTCCACGCGTCCTCCACTGACTTGGCACAGCTGAACCAAACGAAACCCGCGCCGAGACAAGCGGGCGGCGTAGTGTATCATCCGGGCCCGGCTTCACTTCCGACTCGACTATGCGCGCACTTGCCATCGCTGCCCTGCTCGCCACCGCCCTCAGTGGCTGCGGCATCATCTACAAGGTCAATGTCTACCAGGGCAATCTGCTGGAAGCGCGTGACGTGGAACAGCTGAAACCCGGCCTCAACAAGCGCCAGGTCATGGCCCTGTTGGGCAGCCCGTCGGTCCAGGATCCGTTTCACAAGGATCGCTGGGACTACGTGGCCACCGTCAGCCGCCGTGGCAGCGACCCGGAAATCAAGAATCTGACCCTGACCTTCGATGGTGATCAGCTGGCCGACATCGGCGGCGATTATTTCCCGGAGCAGGATCTGGAGCTGATCCGCGAGCTGTATCGCCAGTACGGCCCGAACCTGCCGCGCGACGAGAAGAACAAGCGCCGCGCGCAGCGCTAGCGGGTTGAAATTGAACGCGGCAAGTGTTTGATTTCCAAGCGCGCCGTCCTCAGGCCGGCTGGTTCAGGCCGCTGAAATGAGTCTCATCAGCCTGCCGAGCGCTTAGCGCTCACGCAGCGCCCGCTGCCGACGTACTTCCTTCGGGTCGCATAGCAGAGGCCGGTACAACTCAACTCGATCGCCAGCGGTGAGTTCGCAGTCCGGTGCCACCGACCTGCCAAACAGCCCGACCCCGGCCTGTTCGACCGACCATTGCGGCCTCAGCTGAGCAATCGGGCACGCCGCAATCGCATCTGCCACGGTTGACCCCGCTGGCAAGCTCAAGCGCCAACGCCATTGCCGCGCAGCTTCGGCATACACAACATCGACTTCAATCGACTTACTCACGACGGGTGCAATTCGCTTCTTGCCGCGCGCACGAAATCGTCGACCAGGTGATCCGCCAAGCTGCGAAAGCCAGCCGCAAGCGCGCCGCCCATGAGTTTACCCGCCACCTCGAAGTCGAGCAGTAGACTGACTCTGCAGGCCTGCTCGGTGAGTGCTGCAAACGACCACGCGCCGGACAGCTGCTTGAACGGGCCTTCTACCAATTGCAGTTCGATCCGCTCGCCGGGCAGCACCGTGTTGCGGGTCGTGAAACTCATCCGCAGGCCGGCCATTCGAACGTCGAGCCGGGCCACGCGCTCTGTCTCAGTCTGACTCAGCAACTCGCTGCCCTCGCACCAGTTGAATCGGCGCGGATAAGCCTCCACATCATCCACCAGATGGAACATGCACTCGGCGGGTACGCGCACCAGGGCGCTGCGCTCGATATGGCTCATCGCCCATGACTCCAAGGGTCACGGCGATGATCAACTCGCCATGCCGGCCCACAATCGGCCACAATGCCGGGTTCCACAGCAACCAGCAGGCCGACCGCCGCCATCGGGGCCCGAGCCAAACCGGCCAAGAATTCGGCCAATACAGGCGACAAGGAATCGTCTCCATGAGCAAGAAAGCCGACAAGTCTAACCAATCCGACCGCACCATCGCGCTGAACCGACGCGCACGGCACGAATACAGCCTGGGCGATCGTTTCGAGGCCGGCATGGCCCTGCAGGGCTGGGAACTCAAGGCCATTCGCGCCGGCCGAGCCAATATCGGTGAAAGCTATGCACTGGTTCGCGACGGCGAAATCTTCCTGTTCGGCGCCCAGATCACGCCACTGATCAGCGCCTCGACCCATGTCGTGGCCGACGATCGACGCACGCGCAAGCTATTGCTGCATCGCCACGAGATTGATCGTCTGCTCGGCCGGGTCGAGCGCGAGGGCTATACCCTGGTTCCCACCGCGATGTACTGGAAGGGCAACAAGGTCAAGCTGGAACTGGCCCTGGCCAAGGGCAAGCGCGAGCACGACAAGCGCGCCACCGAGAAAGAGCGCGACTGGCAACGTGAAAAGCAGCGCGTCATGCGCCACAAGAATCCTGACGCCTGAGCCCCTCTCCATGCCCAAACTCCTGCTCAACCTGCGCGCGGTACCCGAAGACGAATGCATCGACGTGCTGCGCCTGCTGGAAGCGGCCAACATCGAGCACTACATGACGCCAGCCAGCCGCTGGGGCATATCGCACGGCGGCATCTGGCTGGTCGAAGAGACTGACTGGGAGCGCGCCAAGCAGCTGTTCGATCAGTACCAGAACGATCGCCGCGAGCATGCACGGCGGACATTCGCCGACGACCCCAGCGCCAATCTCTGGTCGCGGCTGCGGGCCGAACCGCTGCGTATGCTGGTCTTGCTGACCCTGTTGCTGATGGCCATCGGCCTGGCCCTGTTGCCCTTCGTCTGGCTGGTTACCCGCGGCTGATGCGGCAATCGCGCATGGCCTTTTTTCCCGCGCCCTGAACTGAAATCGGCAAGCGCTTACAATGGGGTGTTTGCCGCTTGGCGGCCCCATTCCCTCCCAGGAGTTTCACCATGTCCAACTCGATCGTCATCGTCGGTGCCAAGCGCACGGCCATTGGTTCTTTCATGGGTCAATTCACCGGTGTGCCGACACCCAAGCTGGGCGCTACGGCCATCTCGGCGGCGCTGGAACAGGCAGGTGTGGCCGCTGATCAGGTGTCCGAAGTGATCATGGGCTGCGTACTTCCGGCCGGCCTGGGTCAGGCCCCGGCGCGCCAGGCCGCGCTCGGCGCTGGCCTGCCGGTGGGCGCACCCTGCACCACGATCAACAAGGTCTGCGGTTCCGGTATGCGCGCCATCATGCTGGGTGCTGATCAGATCAAGGCCGGCTCGGCCTCGATCGTAGTGGCCGGCGGCATGGAGAGCATGACCAATGCGCCGCATCTGTTGAACGGTTCGCGCAGCGGCATTCGCTATGGCAGCGCGGAATTCCTCGACCACATGGCCTGGGACGGTCTGACCGACCCGTACCAGAAGCAGGCGATGGGCGTGTTCGGCGAGATGTGCGTGGAGAAGTTCAGCATGACCCGCGAAGAGCAGGATGCGTTCGCCTCTGAAAGTGTGCGCCGGGCCCAGGCGGCTGTCGCCGACGGCACCTTCAAGGACGAGATCGCCGCAGTCACGGTCGCCGGTCGCAAGGGCGATGTGCTGGTCGATAGCGACGAGCAGCCAGGCAAATGCGCGCTGGACAAGATTCCCACCCTGCGCACCGCGTTCAAGAAGGACGGCACCATCACCGCCGCGACCTCATCCAGTATTTCCGACGGCGCTGCCGCCACCGTGCTGATGAGCGAGCAGGAAGCGGAAAAGCGCGGCCTTAAGCCGCTGGCGCGTGTTCTTGGCTACACCGTGCATGCCCAGGAACCGGAGTGGTTCACTACCGCCCCGGTCAGCGCCATCGAGAAACTGCTCAAGCAGCAGAACTGGTCGGTTGCTGATGTCGATGTGTTCGAAGTGAACGAGGCGTTTGCTTGCGTGGCGATGGCCCCAGTCAAGGCGCTCGGCATTCCGCACGACAAACTCAATGTGTTTGGCGGCGCCTGCGCACTCGGCCATCCGATTGGCGCCACCGGTGCGCGCATCGTCGTGACTCTGATCAATGCACTGCGCAAGAAAGGTGGCAAGCGCGGAATCGCTGCCTTGTGTATTGGCGGCGGCGAAGCCACGGCCATCGCGATCGAACTTTGCGCTTGAGCCCCATAACACCATTCTTCACCCAAGCGCAGCTGGCTGTTCGAGCTGCGCAATCTGACCTGGTATCCCGCTTGGACCAGGTCCATCATCACCATCTGAGGAGTTGCTCTATGAGCCGAGTTATTTTGATTGCACTGCTGACTGCCACCCTAGGTCTGACTGCCTGCCAGAAAGAAGAATCGGCTGCTGACAAGGCCAAGGCCTCGGCCAAAGAAGCCATGGAATCAGCGAAGGAAGCAGCCAAGCACACCGCTGACGCGGTGAAGGAAGGCGCTGAGGCAGCCAAGGAAGAAGCCAAGGAAATGAGCGAAGAGGTCGGCGAGGCAGTCAGCGATGCCAGCGACAAGGCCATGGATCAGGCGGCCGATGCGCTGGACAAGGCCGGTGAGGCGATCGACGAGGCCGGCGATGCCATGAAGGATGCCACCGAGAAGGCCAAGGACAAGGCCAAGGAAGTGGCTGAGGACGTCAAGGAAGCCACCCAGGACAACTGATCGCTACCCCGCGATGCGGCAGGCCATCCCGGCCTGCCCCTCGCCAGCCGCAAGGAAAGCGCAATGGCCGCACTCAACACCCAGCTCGACCCTCGCTCCAGCGAGTTTCAGCACAACGCCAGCCATATGCGCGGCCTGGTCGACGAGCTCAGGCAGCGCCTGGCGCGGATCGCTCAGGGCGGCGGTGAGAAAGCGCGCGATAAGCACACGCAACGCGGCAAGCTGCTGCCGCGCGATCGCATCACCGCCCTGCTCGACCCCGGCTCGCCCTTCCTCGAGATTGCTCCGCTGGCTGCCGAGGGAATGTACGAGGGTGCTGCGCCGGCCGCTGGCGTGATCGCCGGCATCGGCCGCATCCACGGTATGGAAGTGTTGGTTGTGGCGAACGATGCCACCGTCAAAGGCGGTACGTACTTCCCGATGACGGTCAAGAAGCATCTGCGCGCGCAGCAGATCGCCGATGAAAACCATCTGCCCTGCGTGTATCTGGTCGACTCCGGCGGCGCCTTCCTGCCACTGCAGGATGAAGTCTTTCCCGACCGCGAGCACTTCGGGCGAATCTTCTACAACCAGGCCCGCATGTCGGCCAAGAACATTCCGCAGATCGCGGTGGTGATGGGCTCCTGCACGGCAGGCGGCGCCTATGTGCCGGCGATGTGCGATGAGTCGATCATCGTCAAGGAACAGGGCACCATCTTTCTCGGCGGGCCGCCCTTGGTAAAGGCTGCCACGGGTGAGGTGGTCGATGCGGAAGCGCTTGGCGGTGCCGATGTCCATACCAGTGTGTCCGGCGTAGCCGACTACATGGCCGAGGATGACCGCCACGCCCTGTCGATTGCCCGCGACGTCGTGCGCCAGCTCAATCGCAAGAAGCCAATGCCGCTGGCCACGCAAGCACCTCGCGAACCGCTCTATGCAGCCGAAGAACTGTACGGCGTGGTGCCCACCGATACTCGCCGCCCGTTCGATATCCGGGAAGTGATTGCACGTGTGGTGGATGGCTCGGAACTGCAGGAGTTCAAGCCGCGCTACGCCAAGACCCTGGTCACCGGCTTTGCTCATCTGCATGGCTACCCGGTCGGCATCATCGCCAACAACGGCATCCTGTTTGCCGAGTCGGCGCTGAAGGGCGCGCACTTCATCGAGCTGTGCAATCAGCGCGGCATTCCGCTGGTGTTCCTGCAGAACATCACCGGCTTCATGGTCGGCCGCAAATACGAGAACGCCGGCATCGCCAAGGACGGCGCCAAGATGGTGACCGCGGTCGCCTGCTCTTCGGTGCCGAAATTCACCGTGGTGATTGGCGGCAGCTTTGGTGCCGGCAACTACGCCATGTGTGGCCGCGCCTATGGCGCGCGCTTCCTGTGGATGTGGCCGAACGCGCGGATCAGCGTGATGGGCGGTGAGCAGGCCGCCGGCGTACTGGCCACGGTCAAGCGCGACGGCCTGGAGGCGGCGGGCAAGTCCTGGAGCGCCGAAGACGAAGAGGCCTTCAAGGCGCCGATTCGCGAACAGTACGAGCATCAGGGCCACCCCTACTACGCCAGCGCCCGCCTCTGGGACGACGGCATCATCGACCCCGCGGACACCCGTCGGGTCTTGGCCCTGGGCTTGTCTGCCAGTTTGAATGCCCCGATCGAACCCACGCGCTTCGGCGTGTTCCGCATGTAAGTCCGGGAGACTCTATGTCCGCCACATCCTTGGTCATCGACCGCCACGTCGCCACGCTTACCCTGAGTCGCGCTGCCGTTCACAACGCCTTCGATGATGCGTTGATCGCTGAGCTGATCGAAACGCTGCATCGGCTGGACCAAGACGACGCCTTGCGAGCCCTGGTATTGACCGGCGCCGGCAAGTCGTTCTCCGCCGGTGCCGATCTTGGTTGGATGCAACGCATGGCGGAGGCCAGCGAGGAAGAGAATCGTCGCGACTCGCTGCAGCTGGCCAAACTGATGCGCACCCTGAACAACCTCAGGATGACGACCATCGCGCGAGTCAATGGCGCCGCATTCGGTGGCGGTGTTGGGCTGATCGCCTGCTGTGACATCGCCATCGGCGTTTCTTCCGCCCGCTTCGGCCTCACCGAGACCAAGCTCGGCCTGGTACCCGCGGTGATCTCGCCCTACGTGGTCGAGGCGATCGGCGCACGCCAGGCGCGTCGCTATTTTCAGACCGCCGAAATCTTTGATGCCCGCGAGGCGCAGCGCATTGGCCTGCTGCACGAGTGCGTGGAAGACGAGCGCCTCGACGTGGCGGTCGAGGCGGTGCTGCAGCGCCTGCAGGATGCCGGCCCCATCGCCACTCGCACAGCCAAACGGCTGGTGATGCACCTGCAACAACCGGATACCGCGGTCGCCATTAACATCGACAACCACAATGCCAGCCTGATCGCCGCGCTACGTGTCAGCCCAGAGGGTCAGGAAGGGCTGCAAGCGTTCTTCGACAAGCGGAAACCGGGCTGGGCCGCGCAATGAAACCCGTCATCAATATTGATCAGGTGAACTGCCAGACCATCATGGCCCTCAAGCCCAACGCGCCGGCCAAGTATCAAGGCGCCCGGCTGGGACCGATCAGCCCGCTGATTGGTGCGCAGAAGCTCGGTTACAACCTCACCGAACTACCACCGGGTAAGGCAGCCTTCCCAGCGCACAATCATTACGGCAATGAAGAGATGTTCTACATCATTGCTGGCCAAGGTGAATTGCGGGTCGGCGAGCAGCGCATTCCGCTGCGTGCCGGCGACGTCATCGCCTGCCCGCCTGGCGGCCCGGAAACCGCACACCAGATCTACAACACATCTAGTTCCGCTGATCTGCGCTATCTCGCCGTTTCGACCGCGATCTCACCCGACTATGTTCAGTACCCGGATTCCGGCAAGAGCGGTGCCGCCGTGGTGCTGGGACGAGACGAAAAGGGCATTCCCAAGGCCGTGCGCCTGATGAACCGGGAAACCGACAACCTAGACTATTGGGACGGAGAATAAGCCGCCGATGCCGACGATCCACTCCGTTCTGATCGCCAACCGTGGCGAGATTGCCTGCCGAATCATCCGCACCTGCCGACGCCTAGGCATTCGCGCCATTGCCGTCTATTCGGACGTCGACGCCAAGGCGCGCCACGTGCGCCTGGCGGACCAGGCCATCCATATCGGCGGCTCGCGCCCGGCCGAAAGCTATCTGCGAATTGAGACGATCCTGGCCGCCGCTCGTCAAAGCGGCGCGCAGGCGATCCATCCGGGCTATGGATTTCTGTCAGAAAACGCTGACTTTGTGGAAGCTGTCGAAGCCGCCGGCCTGATCTTCATCGGCCCCTCGGCCGCCTCCATGCGTCAGCTGGGATCGAAAGCCGGCGCCAAGGAACTGATGCAGACCCATGGCGTGCCGGTAGTGCCAGGCTACACCGGCGAGGACCAAGCCCCTGCCCTGCTGCGTCAGCAAGCCGAATTGATCGGTTTTCCACTGATGATCAAGGCCGCTCACGGCGGCGGCGGCAAGGGCATGCGCGTGGTGCGCAGCCTGAGCGAGTTCGATGAATCGTTGAGTTCATGCCAGCGAGAGGCAGCCGGCGCGTTTGGCCGCGACCGCGTGCTGCTGGAGCGCTACATCGAGCAACCTCGACACATCGAGTTTCAGATCTTCGGCGATGCCCACGGCAAGATCATCCACCTCAACGAACGTGAGTGTTCAGCCCAGCGGCGTTATCAGAAGGTGCTGGAAGAATCACCCTCGGTGGCCCTGGATGAGGCGCTGCGCGAAGCGATGGGCGCCGCCGCGGTCGCCGCAGGCAAGGCGGTGGGCTACCGCAACGCCGGCACCGTCGAATTCATCCTCGGTGCCGATCGCCAGTTCTACTTCATGGAGATCAACCAGCGCCTGCAGGTCGAACATCCGGTGACTGAGTGCGTCACCGGCTTTGATCTGGTTGAGTGGCAGCTGCGGGTGGCCGCGGGCGAGGCCCTTCCGGTGGCGCAATCCGAGGTCAAGAGTCGCGGCCACGCAATCGAGCTGCGTCTGTATGCCGAAGATGCCGATCGCGGTTTCCTGCCCGGCTCCGGTGTGCTGCATCGGCTCAGCCTGCCAGCCGATGGCGATGGCGTTCGCGTCGATGCCGGCGTCGAACAAGGCGACCTGGTCAGCCTGTTCTACGACCCGATGATCGCCAAACTGATCGTTCACGCGGCTGACCGCCCACAGGCCCTGCGTCTCGCGGCCGATGCACTGGCCCTCTGCGATGTCGAAGGGCCGGCCAGCAATATCGGCTTCCTGGAACGTCTTATCGCCCATCCCTCGGTGACCGAAGGCCGCATCGACACCGGTTATCTCGATCGCCACCTGGATCAATTCACCGAGCAACCCGAACGACCGCCGGCTGCCGTGCTGGCCGCTGCCTGTGCCCTGCATCTGGCCACTGAACGCGAGGATTCACTCTCACTCAGCCGCCAGGGCGAAGATCGCCATTCGCCCTGGGCACTGGCCGATGGCTGGCGCATCGGTCAGCCCGGGCAGCAGCCGATCAGTCTGCAGTGGCGCGGCCATACCCTCGATTTCGTGATCGAAGGGCATGCCGATGCCTTTCTACTGCACCTCGACCAGACGCTGAAGGTTGAAGTGGTGCGACGTGAGCATGGCTCGATCAGCCTGCGCCTGGGCGAATCGAGCGACGCCGAAGTCCTGCGTCTGGCGGCACGCCAACCAGGCCATGACTTTCTGATTCACCATCAGGCCCAACGCTACAAGTTCCACCCAGCGCGGCCGTTCGAATTTGAAGGCAGCCAGGACAGCGGTGCCAATACCGTGCGAGCGCCGATGCCCGGCCGCATCGTCGCCATCCAGTGCCAGACCAATGACCAGGTTTCCGCGCAACAGGTACTGCTGGTGATGGAGGCGATGAAGATGGAACTCAGCCTACGCGCTCCACGCGATGGCACCGTTGCGGAAATCCGTGGGGCAGTCGGCGACATCGTCGAAGCCGATGCGGTACTGATCGCCTTCGAGGAGGGCTAGGATGGTTCACCCGCTTGCCCGCGCCGCCATCGCCCTGCTCCTGCTACTCGGTCTATCGGCCTGTCAGCGCAGCGTATTTGGCCTGCCTCCCACTGCCGCGGCGGAGCAATGCGATGCGCGCCTGATCGGCGCGTGGCATTCATTGGCCGAGCCCGATTCCAACGACTTCCTGCGCCTCGCAGTCGACCCGCACTGCCGGCTTCGTGGCGAAGCTCGACAGGGCGATCGACGGCAGGTACTCGAACCGACCCAACTGGGTGCCGCGCGCTGGCAGGATCATGACTATCTCTGGCTTGACGCCGCCTGGGTCAATCGCAATTTCGGCATCGAGACCGGCCCGCTCGACGACGGGCGCGGCGTATACGTCTACCGTTACCGCATCGAAAGCGAACGGGTGATTCTCGACCCGCCGGCAACGCGCGCCCTGGCCGCCGCCGTGATCAGCGGCGAAGTGAAAGGCGATGTGCTGAAGCAGGCAGACGATTGGACCGTGCGCGTGCGCGGCAACCGCGCCAACAACCGCAAGGCCCTGGACCTGGCCATGGCCGCCAGTCAGGACCCGCTGATCCTGCACCGGCCCACCGAGGAGTCGTCCAGCCATGACTGATCAGGTTCGCGTCGTCGACGTCGGCCCGCGCGACGGCCTGCAGAATGAGAAGCAGCACGTGGCCACCGCCACCAAGATCGCGCTGATCGAGCGACTGGCTAAGGCCGGTTTGACCACGGTCGAGGCGACCAGCTTTGTCAGCCCGAAATGGGTGCCGCAGATGGCCGACGCCAGCGAGGTATTCAGCGCTATCCAGCGGCAGGCAGGCGTGCGCTACCCTGTCCTGGTGCCGAACGAACAAGGCTACCGCCGCGCGCGGGAAGTAGGTGTTGAGGAGATTGCGGTGTTTGGCGCCGCCTCTGAGGCCTTCAGCCAGAAGAACATCAACGCCAGCATCGCCGAAAGCCTGCAGCGTTTCGAACCGGTGATCGCTGCCGCCAAGAACGACGCGGTGGCCGTGCGCGGCTACGTCTCCACCGTATTGGGCTGCCCCTACCAGGGCGCGGTGCCCGTGGCCGACGTGGTACGCGTGGCCGGCACCCTGCACCGAATGGGCTGCTACGAGATCTCGCTCGGCGACACCATCGGCGTTGGCACACCGCGCCAGGCACGCGCGATGCTCGAAGCGGTCGCCGCCGAGGTGCCGATGAGCGCGCTGGCGGTGCACTTCCACGATACCCGTGGCCAGGCTCTGGCCAATGTCTACGCCTGCCTGGAAGCCGGCGTTCGCGTGGTCGATGCCTCCATCGCCGGACTCGGCGGCTGCCCCTATGCCAAAGGCGCCTCCGGCAACCTTGCCACTGAGGATCTGGTCTACATGCTCGACGGACTCGGCATGAACACCGAGATCAACCTCGAAGCCCTGATCGAAATCGCGCGCTGGATCAACGGTGAATTGCAGCGACCGGCAAGTTCGCGACTGGCCCTGGCGGGTTTGGAACGCGTCCAAGGATTGAGCCAGGCCTGATACCTTGTCACTCAGTCGGGCTCTATCGCGCTGATCTCTTCCGCCAATTTGCATCGGCGCACCACTCCGCGCAACATCCGCCCATGTCGACCCTGCTACCCATTCATCTCCTCGCTTGTCGCTTGCAGCCTGCTCGCAACGTCACCGAGGGAGATGTGGTGGCAGCGCAATCACGCGCGCAACTGTACCTGGCGCACGATCAAGCGCAGCAGCTTGATCATTGGCGCAAGGAAGCGTTTGCGTTGCTTGAGTGCGGGCTGACTCCACTGATCGTGGTTGCCGCAGGGGGCTCTACCACGTTGGTGTTCCTCACCTTGATCGTCGACCTGTTCATGGCGTGGCTGACCGATCTCATCAAGCTGGCCTGGGCCCGTCATCACGCCCAACAAGCCATGGACACCCTGTTCGATCTCGGCGAGGTCGCCAGGCTGGCAAAACGGCTCAGCAATCGCAGCGCTTCCGAACGCGTATTGCGACACCGATTCGCTCGCTTTGTCCCCGATGCGCCATGGCAATTGTTGCTGAGTACATTTGCGCTCGGATTTCACACTGTATTGTTGCCGTTATTTGTCGTGCTGGCATTGACAGATCTGTCATTCTGGCGCGATGGCACTGCATGGCTCGCTGCGCTGCCGATAGTGATTCGCGGGGCAAGCCTGCTGATCGATTTCCGCAGCATCAAGGGAGAGCAAACATCGGAGAGCGGCTTGACTTGGGCCCCGCAGACCCACGGACTCTTGCTGGTGAGTTACAGCTGCCTTATTTCACTGCTCCCTCTTAACTGGCTAATGGAGCGTTGGCTAGGCAAGGGCGTGGTACCCGTCGGGGCACTGTTGTTGGCCGCATTTGCGACCTACAGCGCCGTTGTGGCTGCGGTCGGCTACCGACGCATCACGCAACGCGAGGCGCACCTGCGCTGGCTAGCGCAAACACCATTGCCGGAGATCTGGCCAGCTGCGCGCTAGCAGCCGTCTGCTCAGCAGACCAGCCCAAACACGTCGGTGACGCGCCACCCGAATCACGGCATAAAGCCACTGCGATCAACCGCCTAGCCCGGATTTTTCAGATCCGGGTCAAGCCTGCATCGCCCATGCCCGGCCCAGGCGTTAGAATGCCGGGTTTACTCGCTTGCTCTCGGGAGACTCCCATGCAGTTGTCTGACGTCCGCGCCGTAATCACTGGCGGTGCTTCTGGTCTTGGCTTGGCCGTCGCCAAGCATCTGCTATCGCAAGGCGCCACCGTCACCTTGTTCGATGTGAACGAGGAGAAAGGACAGGCCGCTGCTGCCGAACTCGGCGAGCGCGCCCGCTTTGCCAAGGTCGATGTCAGCAATGAAGCGGCTGTCGCCGAGCAGATCGCTGCGGCCAAATCCGCCATGGGCGGCCTTAACGCCGCGATCAACTGCGCCGGTATTCTGGGCGCCGGCCGCGTGCTCGGCAAGGAAGGCCCGATGGCGCTGTCGCAGTTTGAAACCACGGTGCGGGTCAACTTGATTGGCAGCTTCAACATCACCAAGGCGGCGGCCAACGAAATGCAGGCCAACGAGGCCGGCGAAGACGGCGAGCGCGGCGTGGTGATCAATACCGCCTCGATTGCCGCCTTCGAAGGGCAAATCGGCCAGGCAGCCTACTCCGCCTCCAAGGGCGGTGTGGTTGGCATGACCCTGCCGATCGCCCGCGAATTCGCCCGCATCGGCGTGCGCGTGATGACCGTCGCCCCCGGCGTATTCCATACCCCGATGGTCGACGGCATGCCGCAAGCAGTCTATGACTCGCTCTGCGCCCAGGTCCCCTACCCCTCGCGCCTCGGCAAACCCGAAGAATTCGCCGCCACCGTCGCCTTCATCCTGCAGAATCGCTACCTCAACGGCGGCGTCATTCGCGTCGACGGCGCCATTCGGTTGCAGCCTAAGTAGCCGGGATTTGGGATTCGAGATTCGGGATTCGGAACAGTGCGCCGGTGCTTGAGCATGACGCCCTCAGAACACCCGATTCGAACCCCAAAGCTGGCACTTGCCTTACCCAACGAATCCCGAATCACCAATCCTGAATCCCGGACTCCAAATGAAAGCCGCCGACGCCAAGAAGGGCAATGTCATTGAGCACAATGGTGCACTGTTTCAAATCCGCGATATAGAGCGCAGCAGCCCGACGGCGCGCGGCGGAAATGTAACTTTTCGCTTCACCCTGTACGGCATCCCTGCTGGCAACAAGCTCGATTTGAGCCTGCGTGCCGATGACGACATGAGCGAGGTGGAACTGGTGCGGCGGGCGGCAAGCTTTTCCTACATGGATGGCGAAGCCTTCGTCTTCATGGATGATGAGGACTACACCCAGTTCATGCTCGATGCCAGCCTGGTGGGCGATGCAGCGGGCTACATCACTGAAGGCCTGACCGGTTGCTACGTTCAGTTGGTGGACGATGCGCCGGTGGCACTGCAGTTGCCGCCCAGTATCACCTTGGACGTGATCGAGACGGCACCGGAAATGAAAGGCGCCACCGCCACCAAGCGCTCCAAGCCAGCCAAGCTCAGTACCGGAATCGAAATTCAGGTGCCCGAGTACATCGTCAATGGCGACAAGATCAGCATCAACACGCTGACCGGCGAATACGCCGGCCGCGCCTGAATAACTCCGGGACGGAGTTTTTCAGCTGCCTGCCAAGCCAAGTCGACCCAACTGTTGGTTTGCATACGGTGCGCCTTGAGCGCACCGTAGAATCGAATACATAGGGTGCGCCTTGGGCGCACCGTCGTGAATCAAATCATGCGTTAAGCGGTGGCTCCAAGGCGAACCCTATGTTGGCGACAGCCAACGCAGCGCCATACGACGCAGTGACTCGTCGGCCTGCGGATCATTGGCAATCTGGCGCACCTCTACCCAGGCCAGATCATGTGATTCTTCGCTGACCACAAACTGCTGTTCACCCAGCGCCCGCACCACGAAGCGCACGTCGTAGTGCCAATGCGCCGGCATCTCTCCGCGCGCCGGGATCAGGTGCCGATCGAGGTCGAAGATCTCAATTGATTCCAATGCCAAGTCAGCCAACCCGGATTCTTCTTCGGCTTCACGCAATGCCACCTGCGCCAGATCCGCCTCGCCATCGGCATGCCCGCCGAGCTGCAGCCAGCGATTGAGCTTGCGGTGGTGGGTGAGCAAGCAGCGCTGACCATCGGCACTGACCAACCAGACCGAGCCGGTGAAGTGCCCCTGCTGCGTATGGCGGTCGAACGGTCGTGATTGCGCGCAGAGAAAGTCCTGAAACATCTGCGCGTCAGCGCGCTGCTGCGGATATCGGGTGGCAAAGCGAGCCAGTTCGCGGGAAAGATCAAACAGGTTGGACATCCCGCCATGAAATCATGAAGACCGCGCCGCCGTCATCCCCGGGAATCTGGCATAGGGCGAACCAATCTCGCAGTTCACAATCGGTCCAATGGCGGTTTTACTTGCTTCAATTTGCCGCAAGCGATCGCCCGCGGGCTTCATTCCGGCTAGACTCGGCGCTTCGTTTTGCCGGGGTTCACCATGTCCGAAGTCGTCAACGAGCGTCAGCCGACTCTACTGCAGTCGCTGACCCCTTTGGTCTTGCTGATGGGGCTGCTCGCACTCTCGGTCTATTTGTTTGCTGACAATTCATCCTATGGGCCGAATCAGATCGTCCTGCTGCTTTGCGCCTGCGTGGCCGGCGTCATTGCGCTTCGCAATGGCCTGAAATGGAAGGATATCGAACAAGCCATCGTGCACGGCATCTCGATTTCCACCAATGCGCTGCTGATCCTGCTGGCGGTCGGATCCCTGATCGGTACCTGGATCTTGTGCGGCACGGTGCCGACCATGATCGACCTCGGCCTGAAGTTGATGAACCCGACCTGGTTCTACCCTGCCGCGGCCCTGGTCTGTGCCATCGTCGGCCTCACCATCGGCAGCTCCTGGACGGTGGCAGGCACGCTGGGCGTGGCCCTGATGGGGGTCGCCCAAGGGCTGGGACTATCGCCCGCCATCACCGCAGGCGCGGTCATCTCCGGCGCCTACTTTGGCGACAAGATGTCGCCGCTGTCCGACACCACCAATCTAGCGCCGGCCGCGGCCGGAAGCGAATTGTTCCACCACGTGCGGCATATGGCCTGGACCACCGGCCCGAGCATCGTCCTGGCCTTGATCATCTTCTCGGTGATCGGGGTCAGCTCATCGCCGGCGGAGAGCGCCGGCGGCGCCGATCTCGACGCCCTGCCCAAGGCCATGGCACAGCAGTTCAACCTCGGCCTGCACCTATTGCTGCCGTTGGTGGTGGTGTTTGCCTTGGCAATCATGCGAGTGCCCGCTTTCCCGACCATTCTTATCGGCGCCATGCTCGGCGCCGTATTCGCCGTGTTGTTCCAGCCCGATGTCACCGTCGCCCGAGCCGGCAACGAAGCCCTGAGTCGCGGCCAGGCCTTGCTGGCTGGTGCCTGGCTGGCACTCAGTGACGGCTACAGCTCACAGACCGGCAATGAGGCGGTGGACAAGCTACTTTCGCGTGGCGGCATGTCGAGCATGCTGAACACGGTTTGGCTGATCATCTGCGCGATGGCCTTCGGCGCAGTGATGGATCGCAGTGGCATGCTGGAACGACTGGTTAGAGGCGTGCTGGCCGCAGCCAAGAGCACCGGCAGTCTGATCGCGGCCACGCTGGCCACGGCCTTTGGCTGCAACGTAGTGGCTTCGGACCAATACATGGCGATCGTGCTTACCGGCCGCGTGTATCGCCCCGAATACGAACGTCGCGGCCTGCATCCGGTCAATCTGTCGCGCGCCCTGGAAGACGCCGGCACCCTGACCTCGCCCCTGGTGCCCTGGAACACCTGCGGTGCCTACATGGCGGCGACGCTGGGCATCGCCACCCTGGAGTACGCACCCTACGCCCTATTCAATCTGCTCAACCCACTGGTGGCTGCGGTGATGGCCTATGTCGGGTTCAAGATTCTGCGATTAGAACCGAAGGGAGTACTGGTCAAGCAGCCTGAGCCCGCGCGCTGACCCCTGCGCTCGCGCTCAGACAATGCGTTTGGGCGCCGTAATCTCTCCATTGCCTAAACTCCATGTTCAAGAATCTACTGCTTGTCAAACCAGTTTCGCCCACCCCGGAAGTCGATGCTGGCGAGCACGACCACGGCCCATTGAAAGGCCACGGTCAGCTCAACCGCACGCTTGGTGCGAAAGAACTGCTGCTGCTTGGAATCGGAGCCATTATCGGCGCCGGCATTTTCGTCATGACTGGCCAGGCTGCGGCAAATCATGCCGGCCCCGCCATCATGCTGAGTTTTGTGCTGGCCGGCACGGCCTGCGCCTTTGCCGGCCTTTGCTATGCCGAGTTTGCAGCAATGCTGCCAGTTTCTGGCTCAGCCTACAGTTACACCTATGCCACGCTCGGCGAGCTGGTGGCCTGGTTCGTCGGCTGGAGTTTAGTGCTGGAATACTTGTTCGCGGCCTCAGCGGTCGCCGTCGGCTGGTCTGCTTATACCAACAGTCTGTTGCAAACGCTTGGGCTGGGGTTGCCGGCCATGCTGACCTCGGCGCCGTTCACCTTTCACAGCGGGCAATTCCAGCTAACTGGCGGATTGTTCAATCTGCCGGCGGTGCTGATCGTGGCTGGCGTCACCTACCTTTGTTACGTCGGTATCCGGCAATCGGCTACGGCGAACGCAGTGGTAGTCGCCATCAAGGTAACGGTGATTCTGTTGTTCATCGGCTTTGGTGCGAACTACATCAATCCAGACAACTGGGTACCGTTCATTCCGGCTAATGAGGGCGGCGACAAGTTCGGCTGGGAAGGCGTAGTGCGCGGCGCCTCGATCATCTTTTTCGCCTACATCGGCTTTGATGCTGTGAGCACGGCGGCACAGGAGGCCAAGAATCCGCAGCGCGATATGCCGATCGGCATTCTGGGCTCGTTGGCGGTATGCACCCTGATCTACATCATCGTGTCCGGCGTACTTACCGGCATGCTGTCCTACACGGAGCTTGGCACCGCCAAACCGGTGGCCACGGCACTCGAGGCCTATCCCAAGCTTACCTGGCTCAAAACACTGGTGGAGCTCGGAGCGATTGCCGGGCTTAGCTCGGTGATTCTGGTGATGATGATGGGGCAACCGCGCATCTTCTTCGCCATGTCACGCGATGGCTTGCTGCCGCCGATGTTCGGCACCGTGCATCCCAAGCATCAAACCCCACACAAAGCCACGATTGTTGTCGGACTGGTGGCAGGTCTGCTGGCCGCGATGTTTCCGCTCGGCGTGCTGGGTGATCTGGTTTCTATGGGCACCCTGCTTGCGTTCGCCACGGTTTGTGCCGGTGTATTCATTCTGCGTCGCACCCGACCGGAACTTCGCCGACCGTTCCGGGTACCGTTCGCTCCGCTGGTGTGCAGCGGCGGCGTATTGGCCTGCCTTTACCTGCTGAGCTCGATGGGCTGGGCCAACTGGGCCTTGCTGGCCGGCTGGACAGCGGTCGGCATGCTGATCTATTTCGGGTACGGTTACCGCCACAGCCGCTTGCGGGCCGCCCGCACGTCTTCGTCATAAGGGAATCAAGCAACAATGCAAACAACCTCACAACATGGAATGTGGTCCTCGCGCCTTGCTTTCATCCTGGCCGCCAGTGGCTCGGCAGTGGGTTTGGGGAACATCTGGCGCTTTCCCTATCTGACCTCAGATAACGGTGGTGGCGCATTCGTGTTGCTGTATCTGGGCTGCATTGCCTTGTGTGGTCTGCCGGTATTGATTGCCGAGATCATGATGGGCCGCGAAGGCCGCAAGAGCCCGGTCAACGCCATCATCACGCTGGCGAAGGAGAGCAATCGAAGCCGCGCCTGGGCCGGTATCGGCTGGATAGGCATGGTGGCCGGGGTGCTGATCCTGAGCTTCTACAGCGTGGTGGCCGGCTGGACCCTGCACTACGCCTTTCTGTATGCCGCGCAGTTGTTCGGTGGTGCCGGCATCGAAGATCCGGCCGCCACCTTCAACGAATTGCTGGGCAACGTGACCGAGCTGACTTTCTGGCATGCCGTGTTCATGGTATTGACGGTTGGCGTGGTCGCCCTCGGCGTGGAGAAGGGGCTGGAACGCGCAGTTAAGTTTTTGATGCCCGCGCTGTTCATCATGCTGCTGATCCTGGCCGGCTACGGTGCCACCACCGGTCACCTCGGCGAGGCTGCAGCCTTTCTGTTCCAACCCGACTTTTCGAAGATCAATGCAAACGTCGTGCTCAGTGCCATGGGCCAGGCGTTCTTCAGCCTGAGCCTCGGCATGTGCGCCATGATGACCTATGGCGCTTATCTGCCGCAGAACGTGTCGATTCCTCGCGTGGCGGTGAGCGTGGCCCTGGCCGACACCGGCGTGGCCCTTCTGGCTGGCCTGGCCATCTTTCCAATCGTGATTCAGTACCTGGGGGCACCGACCGGCGGCGGACCAGGCCTGATCTTCACCTCCCTGCCCTCGGCTTTCAATCAGATGGGCGCCATCTTCGGCCTGATTTTCTTTGCCCTGCTGTCGGTTGCTGCCTGGACCAGCTCGATCTCGCTGCTCGAACCGGCTACCGCCTTCATCGTTGAGAGCACCAAGATGTCGCGCAAGGCGGCGGCCACCTCGATGGCGATCTTCACCTGGTTTGTCGGCCTGGCCTCCGTGCTGTCGCTGAACCATTGGTCGCACGTTCGCATCCTTGGCTTTGCCATCATGGACTTCATCGAACTGCTGGCCAACGACTTCCTACTGCCGCTTGGCGGCTTGCTGATTGCCATCTTCACGGGCTGGATGCTGAACGATCGTGTTGTGCGAAGCCAAGTCGAAGGCGAGCCTGCACTGGTCATCACTGTGTGGAAATGGCTGTTGCGGGTAGTCGCCCCCCTTCTGATCGCGATTGTCATGGGCCACGGCATCATGACCAAGCTGGGCTGGGCGTAATCGACTGAACCACGCCCTCGGGTTTCCCCGCGCCCGATCGCGGGTTCGTTGCACTTCCTCCGAAGGGGCGGTCTGACATCGCCCCTTCGCGTGTCACGTGCAGAACAGCTGAGCGTCTGCGCCACCGATATCGACGCCCCTTGGGCAGGCCAAAGGCCAGACAAGAAAAAAGGCCAGGGCAGTCGCCCTGGCCTTTCTTTTTCCGCAATGCTGCTTCGCTTAGCGCTTCTTAGCTGCCTTCTTGGCTGCCTTCTTCGCTGGCTTGGCGGCCTTCTTGGCCGCTTTCTTCGCAGGCTTGGCTGCTTTTGCCGCCTTCTTGGCCGGTGCCGCCTTCTTGGCCGGTGCCGCTTTCTTGGCAGCTGCCTTCTTGGCTGCCTTCGGCGCCTTGGCCTTGGCGCCACCTAGCTCTTGCAGCAGCGCATCGCGATCGGTGGAGCGCTTGTCGCGGGCCAGACAGGCCAGCTGAAACGCCTTGCGCTTGCCGAACAGACTGCAGGAGAAGCGTACCGTCTTGTCCTGACCACCTTCACGCCAGCTGGCGACATACGATTCGCGCGGCTCGCCAGCAGCATTGGTACCCTCGCGGGCCAAACGCACGCCCACCACTCCGCTGGTATTGCGCACGCTCATGGTGCCTTCTGAGGTGCTCGGAGCAGGCAGCGATTCCGACAGCTCGCCGTAGCGCTTCTGAGCCGCCAGTTGCGACTTGCGCTTGCCGCCGTAGGCTGCATCGGAGAAAAACTCCTGTACGAAGGTGTCGCCACGTCGGATTCGCATCAGCCAGCCAACGGCACCGTTGGCTGGACGATCAACGCGTGATGCACCGGTAGGTTTCTTTCTGGCCATTTCCCTCTCCTCGTTTGGGGACTGACCGCGGACCGGTTCGAGCCTCACCCAGGCCGGCTACCGCTGTCGAAGTTCGATGCTAAACCTATTCAGCGCAAGATGCAGCAAAACACTGCATTTTTCTTGAACATCGAGCTTAAAAAAGCGATCGACGGGCGGAAAGTGGAATGATATGTGCAGGTCACGTGAAATTTTCAGGCCTTGTACGCCCAGATCAGGCCCAAACTCGATGTTGCTGGACCGGCCCGGTTGCAGCTGCACACCATGTTGCAGCTGCACGCAGCCTGAGCTCACCGAAGCCTGCCTCGACAAAGCCCAGCTTCTCCCGGAACTGCCCCCACCAAGTTAGTGGTGGTGACCGCCGGCGCCGTGCACATGGCCGTGTTCCAGCTCTTCCGGCTGCGCCTGCCGCACATCCATCACTTCAATCGCGAAGTGCAGGGTCTGGCCGGCCAGCGGGTGATTGGCGTCAACCGTCACGACCTGCTCGTTCACCTCGGTGACTTCCACCGAAGCCACGCCGTGCGGCCCACTGGCCTGAAAGTGCATGCCAACTTCGATCGTGTCGACCCCCTGAAAGGCCTCGCGCGGCACCTGCTGAACCAGCTGTTCGTCGCGCAGGCCATAGCCCTGCTCAGGCGGCACGGCGACTTCGAACTTGTCCCCGGCCGCACGGCCTTCCATGGCCTTTTCCAGACCAGCAACGATATTGCCGGCGCCGTGCAGATAAACCAGCGGATCGCGGCCCGAGGAGGAATCGACCACGTCGCCCTGGTCGTTGGTCAAGGTGTAGTGAAAGCTGGCGACGGTTTTGGAGGCAATTTGCATGTAGAAATCCTGGTTCGAGTAAGCGTCCAAGGCATACGGGCGCCCCGGAACCCGCCGACCCTACCCCAGCTCGACCCAAGGCACAACGCGCCACGCTCAGCTGAAGCCCACCTCAACCCAGCGTCCGTAGTGGCCCGAAGCCCGCGACCCGGCCGCCCGCCTCTGCTAAACTTTCACGTCTTTTTTCTTGACCCCGGTCACACTCGGGGCACATGGAGTTTCCGATGTCGCAACAGCTTCTCACTTCGCTTGGTTTGTCCGAGCTCAACTCTGGCACCTACCTTGGCCAAGGTGAATGGTCGAACACCCAGGATGCCGGGCAGATCCACGCCAACAATCCGAGCCGCAATGAGACCATTGCCAGCGTCTGGGCCAGCAGTGAAGCCGACTACGAAACCCTGATCACCCGCGCTCAGGCCGCCGCCAAGATCTGGCGCACCACCCCGGCCCCGCAGCGCGGTGAAGCCATTCGCCTGTGCGGCGAAGCGCTGCGCAAGCACAAAGACGCCCTGGGCACCCTGGTCAGCCTGGAAATGGGCAAGATCAAGGCCGAGGGTGATGGCGAAGTGCAGGAAATGATCGACATCGCCGACTTCGCCGTCGGCCAGTCGCGCATGCTGTACGGCCTGACCATGCATTCCGAGCGCCCCGGCCACCGCATGTACGAACAGTGGCACCCGCTGGGTCTGGTCGGCATCATCAGCGCGTTCAACTTCCCGGTCGCGGTATGGGCCTGGAACAGCTTCATTGCTGCGGTCTGCGGCAATATCTCGATCTGGAAGCCCTCACCGAAGACCCCGCTCACCGCGATCGCTTCGATGAAGGTCTGCAACGAAGCCCTGGCCAAGGCCGGTTTCCCGGACCTGTTCTTCCTGTTCAATGACGCTGGCGATCGCCTGGCGCAGAAGTTCGTCGATGACCATCGTGTGGCCCTGGTCAGCTTCACCGGCTCGACCCGCGTCGGTCGCATGGTCGGCGAGCGCGTCGCCAAGCGCATGGGCCGTTCGCTGCTGGAGCTCGGTGGCAACAACGCCATCATCGTCGACGAAACCGCCGATCTGAAACTGGCTATCCCTGCCATCGTGTTCGGCGCCGTCGGCACGGCCGGTCAGCGTTGCACCACCACCCGTCGTTTGTTCGTGCATCGCTCACGCCACGATGAAGTGGTCGACAAGCTGGTGGCCGCCTACAAGCAGGTCGAAACCAAGATCGGCGACCCCACCGATCCGGCCACCCTGATGGGTCCGCTGACCGATGCCGCGTCGGTGGAGCGCTTCCTCACCGCCATCGACTCGGCCAAGAGCGCCGGCGGCAAGCTGTTGACCGGCGGCAGCGTGCTGGAACGTCCGGGCAACTTCGTCACCCCGGCCATCATCACCGGCGTCAGCAACAGCTGTGATGCGGTGCAGACCGAAACCTTTGCGCCCATTCTGTACGTGATTCCGTTCGACAGCCTTGATGAGGCAATCGAGATGCAGAACGCCGTGCCGCAGGGCCTTTCCTCGGCCATCTTCACCTTGAACCTCAAACACGCCGAGCAGTTCCTCTGCGCCGCCGGCTCCGACTGCGGCATCGCCAACGTCAACATCGGCACTTCGGGCGCCGAGATCGGTGGAGCCTTTGGTGGTGAGAAGGAAACCGGTGGCGGACGCGAATCCGGCTCAGATGCCTGGAAGGCCTATATGCGCCGTCAGACCAATACCATCAACTACTCCGACGCGCTGCCGCTGGCCCAGGGCATCAAGTTCGAGTTCTAAGCGGAGCCACTCGCGCCGTGTACTCCCTGCTGCGACCGCTGCTGTTCGCATTGAATCCCGAGAAGGCCCACCAAGTGGGCCTTTCTGGCTTGGAAACCGCCTATCGTCTGGGCCTGCGACCGCTGTTGGCGCATCAGCCCAAACCGCTGAAGACCAAGGCCTTCGGTATCGAGTTTCCCAATCCGGTCGGTCTGGCCGCAGGCTTGGACAAGAATGCCGAACATATCGATGCGCTGGGCGCCCTGGGTTTCGGATTCCTCGAAGTAGGCACCGTCACTCCGCGCCCACAGCCGGGCAACCCATTGCCGCGCATGTTTCGCCTCGCCCACAGCGAGGCAATCATCAATCGAATGGGCTTCAACAACCATGGCGTCGATGCCCTGGTGCGCAACGTCGAGAAGGCCAGCTACAAGGGCGTGCTGGGCATCAACATTGGCAAGAACAAGGACACCAGCTCGCAGAACGCCGCCACTGACTACCTGTTCTGCCTGCAGCGTGTCTACACCCTGGCCGACTACATCACGGTCAACATCTCTTCGCCGAACACACAGGGTCTTCGAGACCTGCAGCAGGAAGATGCGCTGCGTCGCCTGGTGATGCGCCTGCGTGACGCGCAGGAATCGCTGGCCGCCCGCCATGCTCAGCGCAAGCCGCTGCTGATCAAGCTGGCACCCGATCTGGTCGATGAAGAGATCGACAGCATCGCCAAGGTACTCACCGAGGCGCAGATCGATGGCGTGATCGCCACCAACACCACGATCGACCGCAGTCAGGTCGAAGGCCAGCGACATGCCACTGAAGAGGGCGGCCTGTCCGGCCGCCCCCTGTATGGCCACTCAACCTATGTGTTAAGAAGGCTGCGTGCGCATCTGCCGAAGGAGATCCCGATCATCGGCGTCGGCGGCGTCATGTCGGGGGCCGAAGCAGCAGGCAAGATCGCCGCTGGCGCCAGCCTGGTGCAGCTCTACACCGGCCTGATCTATCGCGGGCCAGGCCTGGTCGCCGAAGCGGTCAATGCCATTAGACGGCGACGCGAGGCGCCCAGCTCCACCGGATGAGCGGCTATCTGCTGCGCGAGAATGCCCCCCTCGAAGCACTGAACACGCTGCGGGTCGCCAGCCGAGCTGCACTGCTGGCCGACGTACGCAGCGATGCTGGCCTGGCGGAACTGCTGGCTCAGCCATACCTGCAGCAACAGCCGGTGATGATGATCGGCGAAGGCAGCAATCTGCTGTTCATCGGCGACTACGACGGCGTCATTCTGCGCCTGGGCAGCGCCGGCATCGACATCATCGAGCAGGAAGGCAGCCGCTTTCGGGTTTCGGTGGCCGGCGGCGAGCGCTGGGATGACCTGGTCCGCTGGAGTGTCGGCCGCGGCCTCTACGGCCTGGAAAACCTGGCATTGATCCCAGGCTCGGTCGGTGCTGCGCCGATCCAGAATATCGGCGCCTACGGTGCCGAACTCGCCCAGACCCTGGCCTGGGTCGATGCCTTTGATCGTCACCACAACACACAGATTCGCCTGAATGCCGAGCAATGCAAGTTCAGCTACCGCGACAGCCTGTTCAAGCAGCAACCGGGACGCTGGATAGTCACCCGTGTGGCGTTCGACCTGCACGACCAGGGCGAACTCAAGCTCGACTATGCCGGCGTACGCGAGGAACTGGCGCAGCTTGGTGTCGATGCGCCACGACCTCTGCATGCCGCTGAAGTGATCAGTCGAATCCGGGTGCGCAAACTACCCAACCCGATGCTCTTGCCCAACGCCGGCAGCTTTTTCAAGAACCCCGAAGTGCCGGTCGCTCAGGCCGAGGCCATCGCTGCCGAACATCACGATGTTCCGCGCTTTGCGGCCAGCGACGGCCACACCAAGTTATCGGCTGCCTGGCTGATCGAACGCAGTGGCATGCGCGGGGTTCGCGAAGGCGATGCCGGCATCGCCGAGCAGCATGCCCTGGTGCTGGTCAATCATGGCCGAGCCAGCGGCGAGCAACTGCTGAACCTGGCCCGCCGTGTTGCCGAGACTGTCGACCAACGCTTCGGTGTGCGGCTCGAGCCCGAAGTACGCCTGATCGGCGCAACCTGGTGAGCGTGCCTGGCGGGCAGCGCGCAGAGGAATCCGGCGCTACCGCACTTGCCAGCGCCTACATGATCGGCAGCGCCGCCCTGTTCGCCCTGATGGTGGTGGCGATCCGATTTGCTTCGCATCACATGCACGCCTTCGAGGTGGCGTTCTTGCGCAACCTGTTCGGGCTGTTGTTCGCCCTGCCCCTGCTCTTGCGCGGCGGCCTTGCGCTACTCAAGACCGACAAGCTGCCGCTGTACTTTGTCCGCTGCTCGATCGGCATCGTCTCGATGCTGTGCGGGTTCTGGGCCATCGCCCACCTGCCCCTGGCCCAAGCAGTGGCCATCTCCTACTCAACACCCATCTTCATCACCATCGGCGCCGTGTTGGTGCTGCACGAAGTAGTACGCCTGCGACGCTGGACCGCCGTGTTCATCGGCTTTGTCGGCGTGTTGATCATCGTGCGACCAGGCAGCCCGGATTTCACCTCTGGCAGTTTGGTCGCGCTGTGCGCAGCCCTGGCCAGCGCCGCAGTGGCAATCAGCATCAAGATTCTCTCACGCACCGAGCCGGCCAACGCCATCGTCATCTACACGACCCTGATCTGGGTACCGCTATCCTTCGTCCCGGCCCTGTTTGTGTGGGTCTGGCCCACCCCCATGGGCTGGTTCTGGGGCGGCATGGCCGGCCTGCTCGGCACCGCCGCGCACCTGCTCTGGACCCGCGCCCTGCGCGCCGCCGAAGCCTCGGCCCTCACCCCGCTCAGTTTCGTCCAACTCCCCATCGTCGCCGCCCTGGCCTGGTGGCTGTTTGACGAAACACTCGACACCCTCACCCTCACCGGCGCCGCGGTGATCTTCCTCTCCACCGCCTACATCGCACACCGCGAAGCGCGAATCGCCCGCCGCAGGTCAACACCCGTTGTTCCGCCGACATAGTCCGGCACGAGACATTCACTGCCACATGCCAAATCACTGATGCGGCAGCTAACGAGGTCGAGCAAGCGTAGATACCGTCTCGCCGACTAAGCGACAAGCCCGCCTTACCGCATTCTGGGATTGAGTCCGACGAAGGCAACGGCTTGCGCCACGCGCGAAAACCGCTGACCGTCTTGAAGCAGGGTGAGCAGCCAAACGGAGGTCGATCCGCCGTGCGGCTCTGCACGGGAAAAATCGGCTAACCCGGATATTTCATGAGGTCGCGCCGAAAGATCCGGCGATTCCAAGCGGGGCGAGAGTTTCGACCGATGGTGTTGAGATAACAGAGTGTTCGCGATCTTTCGGCGCTGGCACGGCCCT
>NZ_JACYTR010000029.1 GCF_014841215.1 Pseudomarimonas arenosa | reverse complement strand
GAGGGCCGTGCCAGCGCCGAAAGATCGCGAACACTCTGTTATCTCAACACCATCGGTCGAAACTCTCGCCCCGCTTGGAATTGCCGGATCTTTCGGCGCGACCTCATGAAATATCCGGGTTAGATTCAAGGCAGCCCGCTGCACAGATCCCCGGGAGTGACGCCGAGCGCCACGCCGGCTTGGTCACGCGGGAGTGCTTGATCGCACATTTGCGAATCGTTAACATTCACGGATGCAAACCGTTCGCGTTTGCAATTCGCTTTACACAAGCACCCTGGAGATGAAGCCGATGAATCGTTTGCCCTTGGCCTGCGGCATCGCCGCCCTGCTGGCCTGCGCCCAGGCCGGCGCCGCCAACACCCCCTCGATGGAAGAGCTGTGGCAGCTGGTGCAGAAGCAGCAGGCCGAGATCGAAGCGCTGAAGCAACAGCTGCAATCCACTCAGCAGAACGTCGCCAAGCAAGAGCAGCAGTCGCAGGCCACCGAGCAGAAGCTGGTCGCCAATGAGCAGCTGATTGCTGAGACCGACGCCTCGGTGCAGGAAATTCTCGACCGACCGCCAAGCAAATCGGAATGGGCCGAGAACACTCAGATCGGCGGCTACGGCGAACTGCACTACAACGGCGGCGATGCCGACCAGATCGATTTTCATCGCTTCGTGCTGTTCTTCGGCCATCAGTTCAGCGACCGCGTTCGGCTGAACACCGAGCTTGAACTTGAGCATTCACTGGCTGGCGACGGCGCCCCGGGCGAGGTCGAGCTTGAACAGGCCTATATCGAGTTCGATATCAATTCCTCGCTGCGCACCAAAGCCGGCCTGTTCCTGCTGCCGATCGGCATGCTCAACGAAGTGCACGAGCCACCGACCTTCTACGGCGTGGAACGCAACCCGATCGAAAGCCGCATCATCCCCACCACCTGGTGGGAAGCCGGCGCCTCGCTAAGCGGCGAGTTCAGCCCCAGCCTGCGTTGGGATGCCGCCGTGCACTCTGGTCTGGCCACTTCAGCAAGCTCGAACTACGCTGTTCGCAATGGCCGACAGAAGGTCGCGGAAGCACTGGCCGATGACCTCGCCTACACCTTCCGTCTGCGTTACCTGCCGATTCCGGGTCTGCAGTTGGCGGCCAACTATCAGCGTCAGGAAGACATCACCCAAAGCCAGGATCCGCTCGCCGGTGGCGCCGACCTGTGGAGTGCCCACGCCATTTGGAACGTGAATGGTTTCGGCCTGAAAGCGCTCTGGGCACGCTGGAATCTAGACGGTGCCGGCCCGCGCTCGCTGGGTGCCGACGTGCAGAAGGGATACTTCATCGAACCCTCGTACCAGTTCAACAAGCACTGGGGCGTGTTTGCGCGCTACAACGAATGGGACAACCGTGCCGGCGATCGAATCGACAGTGAGTTCCAGCAGACTGATGTCGGGGTCAACTTCTGGCCGCATCCAAACGTAGTGTTGAAGGCCGACTATCAGTTCCAGAGCCTGCCCAATGGAGGCGATGGCGATGATCGGATCAACCTGGGCGTTGGCTATCAGTTCTGATCCTCAGCGCCCGCGATAGGTGTGACACCTTGTTGCGGGCAGGCAGCAATCGGCCAGGATTGGGTTCCCCCTCTACCCAACCCCGCTCCCGCGAGGGGAGAGGGGCTTTGTTCGCCGCGCGCTCCCCCTGCTGCCAGGGCCCAGTCGGCCGCACCATTTCCGCTCGCACCTGGGCTTAGTTAACTGTGCGCTCCCCTCTCCCCTCGCGGGAGAGATCGATGCGCACTGACAACGCGCGCCGGCTGGTGCCCCGGAACTCCCTCCCCGATGTTCGGGGAGGGCCGGGGTGGGGTTGGGGAGCCGATCTTTTCCTGCCCAGGGGCCTCGCATAGCGAGGTTCCTGGGTAGGGGGAGACAAGCCCTTACGAACCGCTAGCTCAACTCGCGCAGCCAGCCGAGGGTGCAACAGCCGGCGCAACAATGGGATCATTCCCGACGGCCGCGCCTCGCGGCTGGATTGCTTCGGAGGCACTCGATGACGCATGGCACGCACGATTATGTCGATGACCCGCGCAACGCGGCCATCCAGGTCTGGCTTAACGGCGAACTCAAGCCACGCGAGCAGGCCACCGTCTCGGTGCTCGACAGCGGCTTTGTGCTGGGCGACGGCGTGTGGGAGGGCCTACGCGTGGTCGGCGGACATCCGGTGTTTCTCGATGAGCACCTCGATCGACTCTACGAAGGCGCGCGCGCCCTGCTGCTTAACATCGGGCTCACGCGTGAAGCGCTGACCGACGCCATCTATCAAACGCTGAGCAGCAATCAGATGCAGGACGGCGTGCATATTCGCCTGATGGTCACCCGCGGCCTGAAACGCACGCCGTACCAGGATCCGCGGGTGTGCGTTGGCCCGGCGACCGTGGTGATCCTGCCCGAGTACAAGACGCCCCTGCCCGCCACTCTGGAGACCGGCCTGCGCCTGTTTACCGTGCACGTGAGGCGGGGCTACCCCGACGTGCAGGATCCCAAGCTCAACAGCCACAGCAAACTCAACTGCATCACCGCCTGCATCCAGGCCTACACCGCCGGTGCCGACGAGGCGCTGATGCTCGATCCGCACGGCTTTGTCGCCACCTGCAACTCGACTCACTTTTTTATCGTACGACGCGGCGAAGTCTGGACCTCAAGCGGCGAGTACTGCCTCGGCGGCATCACCCGCAGCAAGGTGCTGACCGCCTGCCGTGAGCTTGGCATTCCGGCGTTTGAAAAGCGCTTCAGCCTGACCGACGTGTACGGCGCCGACGAGGCCTTCGTCACCGGCACCTTTGCTGGCCTGGTGCCGGTGTGCGCGGTGGACGGTCGCCAGCTGGGCTCGGCCACGCCTGCAGGGCGGGCGATGATTGCGCGACTGCAGCAGGGATATCGCGATCTGGTTCAACGAGATGTTAAGCAGCGGGGCGCTGCATGAGCGCCACCCTGAGGGTTGCCATGTGGTCGGGCCCGCGCAACATTTCCACCGCCATGATGCGCGCCTGGGAAAACCGCGACGACTGCGAAGTGGTCGACGAGCCACTGTACGCTCACTATCTCGCCGCCACCGGCGCCGAGCATCCTGCACGCGATGAGGTGATCGCCGCCGGCAACCCAGATTGGCGCCAGGTGGTCGACTTGCTCACCGGCCCCGCGCCCCACGGCAGCCCGATCTGGTATCAAAAGCACATGTGCCATCACCTGCTGCCCGATATCAGCCTTGAGTGGATCGATAGGTTAAACAACATCCTGCTGATCCGCGACCCGCATGAGGTGGTGGCCTCGTATCTGCGAACCCGCGACACCGTGTCGGCAGAAGAAATCGGCCTGCCGCAGCAGCTGGCCTTGTTTCAGCACCTGGAACGGGTGACCGGCAGCGCGCCGCTGGTGATCGACTCCGGTGATTTTCTAGCCGCCCCCGAAGCCCATCTACGCGCCATCTGCTCCCACCTGAACATACCGTTCAGCGAGAAAATGCTGAGCTGGCCCGCCGGCCCACGCGACAGCGACGGCGTATGGGCACCGCACTGGTATCACGCCGTGTGGAAGTCCACCGGCTTCGGCAAACCCCATCCAGAACGCCGCCCCACCCTCACCGGCCTCGCCGCCGACGTTGCCGCGCAGTGCCAACCGATCTACCAGCAACTCCACACGCATAGGCTACAAGTGTAGGGCGGGCCCTGGCCCGCCGCACAGCGATTCCGCACGCCTCGGTTTCGATTCTCCAACCACCAACAGCACCTAACTAACCCAACGCGACATTTCACCGGGTTCATGCAGGAAGCATTGACGGTAGGGCGGGCCCCGGCCCGCCATCCAGACACACCACCACGTTTCAGCGTGGAACCGGTGGGCCAAGGCCCAACCTTACGGGGATTTGAACGCCGTACGGCCGCTGACCCGCCGCATTGCCTTTCCGTTCGCCCCGGCTTCGAATGTTGCAACCGCCGACCCACCTCCCCCAACGAGACGTTTCGCTGCAGCCACCTACACGACACGTTGACGTGTAGGGCGGGCCCCGGCCCGCCGCATTGCCTTACCGCACGCCTAGGTTTCGATATCTGCCCCCTACGGCACCTCCCACAACGGGATGTTTCACCGGGACGTTGGCGGGCCAGGGCCCGCCCTACGATCGCTCGCCGAATTCTTGACTGAAAGCGTCAGGCAACGGCCGCGACCCCCAATCACTTGCCAGGCTTCCTTCGCGCACCCAGCGATGAAAACTCGACCACGGCCAGTCGCGCACAGCCGATACGTAACCGTGTTTGACCGGGTTGTAGTGAATGTAGTCGACGTGACGGATAAGGTCGCCTTCATCTCGAATCAGGTGTTCCCAGTAGCGGCGTTGCCAAATGCCGCGTTCGCGTTTGGCCGTGCGCCGCGCCGATCGACGTTCATCCCGCTCGATGCCGCGGGAAAACAGCGACTTGATCATTTGCCATCGCGCGCCGTTGTCAGCGTCAGCCTCCGGCAACCGCCACACGCAATGTAGATGGTCCGGCAAAACGACGATCGCAACCATTGCAAACGGCAACCGAGCACAGGTGCGAGCAAACGCCCAACGCAACCGATCCACCTCGTCCACCAGCAAACGCCGACGACGCTCCAACAGTGTGACGGTGAAGAAGTAAGTGCCCCCAGGCACCCAAACACGACGATAGTTCGGCATGCCCTACCCCACAGCCACCCGCCATCAGACAAACCCGCACCAAGCCGTCAGACAACATCACGGTAGGGCGGGCCCCGGCCCGCCATTCAGACACACCACCACGTTTCAGCGTGAAGCCGGTGGGCCAGGGCCCACCCTACGAGGATTTGCCCGCCGTACGCGCGGTGTCCGAGGAGATCCGACGGTAGCGGGTTACCCGCCTACACCCCGACCGGCATGCCGTGGAATCGGTGACCGGCTTGGCGTGGAATCACTGACCGGCATGCCATGGAGTCTGCGACCGGCATGGCGTGGAATACGCAGACGACGCTCCAACAGCGTGACGGTGAAGAAGTAAGTGCCCCCAGGCACCCAAACACGACGATAGTTCGGCATGCCCCAGCATCACCTACCCCACCACCACCCGCCATCAGACAAACCCGCACCGCCCCGTCAGACAACATCGCGGTAGGGCGGGCCCCGGCCCGCCATCCAGACACACCACCACGTTTCAGCGTAGAGCCGGTGGGCCAGGGCCCACCCTACGAGGATTTGCCCGCCGTACGCGCGGTGCGCCGCCCGGGATACAAGAGAAGCAAGAACCCAGCAAGCAGGACAACAAACACAGCTGCAGCAAATACATAGGTCAGTGCATCTTCAGATGGTGAAAGGTGCCGTGAGAATCCCACCGTACTGTGGCTGACATAAAAGGACTTCGCCCAACTGGGCACTTCAGTTGTGAGTTGGCTTCTGCTCAGGTTCGCGATTGGTTCACTGGCGAAACGTGGGAGCCAATACCAAACCCAAGCACCACAAAGGGAAGCCAAAATCAACTGAAGAATTGATGTGGTTCGTCGCTTCACTGGAGTTCGAAGTAGTAGCACCAGCTCGCATTAAATTGAGCGCCGAGCCCAGCACCGAGTGACCCCTCATTCACCCCTGATAGGCTCCCTGACGATGTATAACCAATATCAACACCAGCCGAAGCCGGGCCATAAGAACCGCCCACCTCAAAGAACCAGCCTGCGTAAGTTGTCGCTTCGACAGTTTTTGCCGCTCATTTTGGTGACCAACCCACCACTCACGCTGGCCCCAGCAGCAGCTCCGAAACAAACCTTGAAGTAGCGAAAAGTTCTTTCGTTTCCGCATTCGTCAACACAATTTACTGCTGTGAACCCGCCCCCGGCAAAAAAGTGGCCCTCTGCGCCGTGATAGTTCGCGGTGGGCGGGCCACGTGGCTTATCACAATTGATTCCAAATAGACGACAGAGATTCAGTGCCGGCTGGTACTCGTTCATCAATCCACGATACAACCCGTTCCTGTCAACATAGACAAGCGGGCTGCCGCCGACATATCCGTATGTGTTGACTCCGCCCCTCAACCCAATCGGATCACTCTCGATGTACCTACCTGTTGAGGGGTCGTAATCCCGGAAGTAGTTGTAATGCAGCCCCGATTCCGAATCGTAGTACTGCCCCGGATACCGCAAGTTCAAGTCAAACCTCACGCCCTCACTATCAGACGCGCTCGTCGGCAAATGCGATCCAAATGCGCTGCCTTCCAGCGTCCAGCGCCACAGCACGGTACCGGTGGCGGGCTCTTTAACCGCACGCGGGGTGCCGAGGTGGTCGCTGTAGACATAGCGCAGCTTGTTGGCCCCGCCGACAACAACGCTTTGATCCACCACGCCCACCGGCAAATCGTCCATCCATACGTACCAACGCCAACGGTTGGTGCGCGCATCAAACTCGGCCAACAGACGGCCGGCCTCATCGTAGGTGAACTTGGCATCGGTCTGGGTGAAGTACTTGCTACCCACAAGCTTGCGCACACGCTCGCCGCGACCGTTGTAGGTGTACAACGCCTGCGTCTGCGATTTTTTGGCGTCCATCAGGCGCCCGTTGGCCCCATAGTTCAGCGTCCAGCCGCGCATACTCGCGGTACTGCCCGCCGCCGTGTAGGTGCGTGAGCCCGGCTGATCGCTCACGGTGTTCCGCGGCTTGCGCTCGAGCAGCCGCTTCGCCAGTTCGTTGAGAGCGTCGTTGCGCCTCAACATTCGGATCTACAAACTCAGGCGTGCGAGGCATCCCCCGCCGTCCACGTGACCCCAATTGCATGAATGCGCCCACTCCTGAACGACCGAGCCTCCCAAACCCCTATTCGGACCCCGAGGCGTGCGATAGAAGACTACCGTCCAATCGGGATCTTGGGGCATCGCCCGGCCGCGGCTAGCAGGACAGGTGTACTCCCCTCGGTTCGGACCGAGGCAGTTCACCCTCACCTTGCCCGGACGCGATGCGGACGTGCAACAGGCGCAAAAAAAACCCGGCATCGTTGCCGATGCCGGGGTCTTGATCACGCTATGACGCTGAAGATCAGTCTTCGAAACCGCCCCAGAACACGAGATCGTTCACGGTAGTCACGACCAGCTCGAAGCTGGTGGTGACCGACATGGCGCCGGTGTCGGTGGCAGTCACTTCGATGACGTAGGGCGTTGCGCTGATCTCGGCCTCAAGCAGGGTGCCGGTGATCATGCCGGTATCGGCGTCGATGCTCAGCGAGCCGGGTGCGCCGGTCATGCTGTACTGCAGGTCGTCGCCATCCGGATCTTCGAACGCGGCTGCGGCATCCCAGCTGGCCGAAGCGCCCATCTGCACGCTGCGGTTGCTCATCGGCGCCTTGATGATCGGAGCCTGGTTGCTCGGACCGCCGGAGACGGCCGGCATCAGGCACCACTCATCCAGGGTACCGGTGTCGAGACCGGCATTGTCAGCCACGTTCAGGGTCCAATCGCCCGCCAGGCTGGTGCCGTTGAACGCAGTCAGAGCATCAACCGGACGGAAGCGGCCGCCAGCGGTCCAGCCCGGGTTGGCATTGACGCAGCTGTTGTTGGCAGCCGAAGCAGCAGCGTCATCGAAGATCAGATTCGGGTTGTCACCATTGCAACCGCCGCCGGCACTGGTGGTCGGCTCTTCCAGCAAGCGAATGGTGGTGCCCGAACCGACCTTGGTCAGGGTGACCGTGAGGTCATTGGACCAGGTGTGGGTAGCACGCAAGCGAACATCCAGATCGGTCAACGCCGCACCGCTGGGCACCGTGATCGTGCTGTTCAGGCCGGCCGGGGTGTTGTCCGGAATCGCCGCACCCGGGGTGGCGCAATAGAACACGCCGGTAGTGAACGATCGCACCTGCGAATTGGCCCCGCTACCGCAAATATTGGCCGCACGCACGCGCCAGTAGTAGGTGGTGGACGGGTTCAGCTCGCTCGGCAAGGTGTAGCTGGTGCCGTTTACGGTCGCGGTCGCCAGGATGCTGCTGAAGTCACTGCTGGTCGACACTTCCACCGTGTACGTGCTGGCGCCGCTGCTGGCGGTCCAGCTCAGGGTCGGACGCAGCGACTGATCGGTGGCATTGTTGGCCGGGGCTCCGAGGGTGATGGCAGCCGGCGCGGCAGCAAACACACTGAGATTCACCGAACCGCTGGCGCGATTGCCCGCATCGGCGGCATCCACGGCTTCAAAGTCAACCGAATACAAACCACCGGCCAGACCGTTGAGGCCACTCAGGGTGTACACGCTTTGTTTGACCGGGTGAATGACCGGATTGACGCTGAAGTTGCCGCTGGTGCCGGCCGGCAGGTTGGTGGCCGACAGGTTGGCGGTGCCGGTGAAGACATCGCCCAGGGTCAGCGTGAACGGCAGCGAGCTGGCGCTGGCCGAGCAAATTTCGGTCAAGCCCGGGCTGACGCCGAGGCCGATCGCGCAGGACGAACCAAAACGCTGGTTGCCCAGCTCCAATGCATCTGCCAACTGCACCAGACCCCAGCCGGTGGACGGATCCCAGCCGGCGCCATAGGCCGGACCGCCGGGCTGCTGCCCGCTCAGGTCCTTGGCACTATCACGCAACAACAGGCGCAGTTCCTTGTTGGTCACCTCGGCCGGACCGCCACAGGCGTTCCAGATAAAGCTCATGCCGGCAGCGACGCCAGGCGTGGCCATCGAGGTGCCGCTGATGCTGTTGTAGCCACCGATGCAATCGGTGCAGCTGGAGCCGTCGTCGGCGGTCACCGTGGTCGCGGCACCAATATGATTGGCCACCAGGTTCTGGCCGTCGGCCTGACTCAGCGATAGCGCCGGAATCAACGGCGTGGTGCATTGGCTGTTGCAGGTGCCAGAGAAGTTTCCAGCCGCGTTGTTGTACAGCAGTGCCGCGACACCGCCGGCGTCCTTGACGGTATTGACCTTCTCAGCGAACGACACCGTGCCACGCTCACAAATCACTACCTTGCCCGACCAGCTCGGCTGGCCAGTTCCGGTGGCGCAGAGTCCGCCCGACACCAGTTCAGCGCTGACCGTGCCGGCGCCCGCGCCTTCAATGCCGTTGGCCGAGAACTCGCTGCCGCCGACATTGACCAGATACGCAGGAACGCCGCCGTGCGGCGGGCCCGGCCAGGTCGACAGCACATTGACGCCACCGCCGGCCAGCTCGACCACATCCCACTCGCTGTTGGCGGGCGGGCTGTTCGGATCGTTGGCGGTCGGCGGGTACTGGGTGAAATCGGCCGCCACTTCGGCCTGATCGATCGCCGCCACCGACACCACGGACGGATAGCCCGCCGGATAGCTGGCGCTGTTATCGCCATCGTTACCTGCCGCGGCAACATGCAGAATGCCATCGTTATCGTACAGATCCTGGAACACATCGCGTTCCACCGAGCTGCTTGGGCCACCCAGGCTCATGCTGATCACGTTGGCGCCATTGTCGCGGCACGTTTCTGCCGCCGCGGCCAGATCGGATTCGCCCGAACTCCACACACCGCTATTGTTGAAGATCTTGACGATGAACAGTTCGGCCTTGCCCGGCAACACGCCGACCACGCCGACGTCGTTGTTCATCGCATTGACGGTGCCCGCCACGTGGGTACCGTGGCCATTGCCGTCTTCGCTCCATTGCTCGCCAGAGATCTGCGAGTGGCCATCGACGGTGATGCCCTGGAAATCATCGTGCGGGGCGTAAAAGCCGGTATCGATGATGCAAACCTTGATGCCTGTGCCGTCCGGTGCACCTGGATCGACCTCGCCGTTGCGATCCTTGTCCCAGATATCGCGGGCCTGGAACTGATCGACATTCCACGGCGTGACCTGGGCCAGCAGCTTGTGCTCCGGCACGCGCTCCACCAGCTCGACATCGTTGGAGCCGCGCAGAGCCAGAGCCGCCTGATCCGACAGCATCACCGACACCAATCGCGGGTTGGAGAAGCGATGGGTGATCTGGCCACCCAGGCTGCTGATCTGCTCAGCAATCGCCGTCGCCGTCAAATCCTTCTGCGCTGAGCTGGCGCCCTTGTAGCGCACGTAGTACGGCTGCAGCCCTTCGGCTTTGGCAGTCGCAGCGTGTTTGCTCGAAACCTCAGCCAAAGCCGAGCCGGCAAACGGGGCGGATACCAGGGTGGAAAGCGCAAGCACAAGGGCCTTGCGCCGAATGTTTCGGCGATTGGTCACGATGACTCCATGGTGTTGTTCGCCGACCCGGAGGGTCAGCAATGGACGCGCCACGACAGTGTCGGCGCGATTAGCCCCGGGACATTAATGTCAAATTCATTTATCCGCAAGCTGGGGTTCAGCTATGTATCAACGCCTTCACGCCGCGCAAACAAGTATTTAGCTGTGCTGTTCGTCACATGCGCCCGCGCGTCGCATGACGGACGGTAGTATTTACGCGATAAACGGCAGTCGCCGTTTGGTCAGCGCTGGATTTGCACGGCGGCTACGGCTACGCTGCGCTCCCCTTCCAGTGAGTAGACATCGCGTGAAAGTCGCTGTTCGTTCCCTCGTGTTGTTCCTTGCCCTGCTGACCTTGGCCGTCGGCAGCGCCGATGCACGCTCCAAGAAGATGCTTGAGAGCGCCGAGCAATCGCCGCAACCCGCAGCCGGCAAAGCCTTGGTAGTGTTCTTGCGCAGCAGCTTTGTCGGCTCCGCCATCCAGTCGTCGATCTATCAGGTGGAAGGTGATTTTCAGGAATTTCTCGGCATTGTGTCGAACAAGACCCGCATAGCTACCGAAGTTGAACCGGGCCAGCACCGCTTCATGGTGATCGCTGAAAACGCAGACTTCCTCGAAGCCGAGGTGGAAGCCGGCAAGACCTACTACGTGTTGATCAGCCCACGACCGGGCGCGTGGAAGGCACGTTTCTCGTTGCTGCCTATCCGCAACGACGCCGCTGCGAAGTACAACCTGCATTCCGCGGATTTCAAGAAATGGATGAAGAAGACCACCCGCGTCGAGATCGGCCCTGATGCCCAAGCTTGGTTCGAAGAAAACCAGGCGAGCATCACCGACAAGCGAGTGAAGTACTTGCAAAAATGGAACGACAAGTCGAAAGAAGAGCTGGCCGAACTGACCCTGAACGCCAACGACGGGGTTTAAGGCCGCACTCATTCGCTCATAACATTTCGATTGCGCGAAGCCGTATTCTGCGGCCCACTCCCGCTAGGTCATCAGGCTGGGCACCTCGTAGTCAAACCTTTTGGCACCCTGCTCGGCCATCGTTCTATCGAGCTGCTCGACGTGCTTCTCCTCGGCGTCGAGCACCACCAGCACATGGCCGTCGGCCACCTTGTCTTCAAACCTGCGATGCACTTCGTTGGGTACCGAGGCACCAACCAGGGCCGATGACCAGGTGCCGACCGCAGCGCCAGCCACGGCCATCAACCCGGCACCGGCCAAGGTGATGCCGATGGCCGGTATCACCGCCCCCACCAAACCAGCCGCCAGGCCCACCGCACCGCCGCCCAGTGCACCGCGAACGGTGGCCGGCATAAAGTCGGTGGACGAACCTTCCTTCAGATCATCGGGAATCTGATCCAGCGGGGTGTCGGCGCTGGCTACCAGGGCGATCCGGTCTTCCGACCAGCCCAGCGCCTGTGCTGCTTGCACGCAGCGCTTGGCCGACTCCATCGAGTCGGCGAGATAGACGTGGCGTAGCTTCATGGCCAATCTCCACGCGTAGTGACTCAAGTTTACTCCCGAATCAGCGCCATGACTCGATGCCCTTCAGGCTGCTCGCCGCAGTTGCTCTGCAGCGGCCAGCCAGCACAGCCGAACACTGCTAACCTGGGCGCTGCACGGGAGGGTCTGCATGGCAGTGGAACGCGCTCGGGTGGTGCTCGCCTTGGCTGGTCTTGCTCTGCTGGCCCTGTGGCTGGCGTGGATGCCAACTCTGGATCATTCGCCGGTCGACGCTGCACAGAAACGCAGACCAGCATCGGCCCTGGCACCCGGCCTGCAGACCCAGACCGCGGCCCGCCCTGCCCCACTGCGTCTACTCAACGGCTGCCTGACACCCATGGGCAGGCAACGCACTCCGCTGAGCTTGGAGTTGCCCACCTTCGACAGCTGGCAACTGGCCGCGGCGGGTGGCGAGCGGCTGAAGGAAGACCCCTGCGGCAACATCTGGGCCCTTTGGTTCAACCATTGGGCGGTCTTCGTCGGCGGTGATCCTGAACATGTGACTGAGTTGCGACTACCGAACTCGGCTACCTTGGGTCACCTGGACAACACCGGCCTTACCGATTTTGCACTGTTGGGCAGCGAGCTTTGGGTGCTGGGGCGCGCCGGCCAGATCGCACGTCTGGACATGCAGGGATGGCAAGCGATCGAAGCACCGCCGGGGTGCGGCAGCGGACAGCTGATGGCCCACGAGGGGTTTGTCTGGCTGAGCTGCCATCCGCTGCCGAACAGCTTTCTGGGGTACTGGGAAACCACCCAATCGGCCTGGATAGCACTGCCGGTGCAAGGGCCGATACCGCCGCGCTTGGCGCTCGGACAGGACCAGGCCATGTACCTGCTGCTTGGCGATCGATTGCAGCGAGTGATTCGCCACGGCCAGGGCTGGTCGGTTGAACAGGTGGCCGCAACGCAAACCCCCACCCTGATCGAACTCAGCGACCAGCGGCTGAGAGTTCATGCAGGCAGTCCAAATCATCAGCTAAGTCTGGAGCAGCCTGGCTTGACGGGCGCCGCACTGACCGAGCACGGCCTGTTCACCAGCGTGAGCGGGCTGGGACTGCGCTTCCACGATGGTCAGCGCTGGCATACCTGGAGCCACGCCGAGGGCCTGCCAGAAGATGAGGCACGCGGGCTGCTGATCGATAAGCGCGAACGCCTGTGGCTGGCGGGAACCCCGGTAGCGGTGATCGATGCCGCTGCCGCCGCTGAACAGATTGTTCGACTGAAGTCACCGCCGCCGATGCCGGGAACGACCTTCGAGGATGCCTGCACCGCCGCACGTGAAGTCCTGGCTAAGCGCCCGAGCAGCGGGCAGGTGGCGCAGGAGCACGCCGATGGCCAACTGCACGTGTTCTTTGGGGGTCGACAGGTTTGCCCGAATCCCTGGCAGACAGCACAACACAATGCCCCACTGTTCGCCCGCCGCAGCAGCGATGGTGCCTTGTTGCGGGTAGACGGCAATGGGCATCAGGGCCAGATTCACTGCGGCTCGCCCTGCGATGCGGCCCGAACGGCGGTGCTGCGCCGACAATGGCAGCTGCAGCTTTGGCTACCACAAGGGCCCGCGGCAGCCGCGCCGATGAACATGCGTGTTCTGGCTCCACCCACCCCCCTGCCAACCTCATCGCCCGGCCCCTTGCTGTGGCTGGCGGTGAACGGTGATGTCTGGATCAGCACCCGACAACTCGGCCTCTACCACCACGACGGCAAGCGCTGGCATCACTACGGCCAGGATGGACAGTGGGGCCCGGACAATGCCATCAACGATCTGATCGAGGATGACTACGGTCGGATCTGGGTGGCCAGCCAGCCACGCTGGCAGGCCGACAAGAATCGCTACGCCGGCAGCACCTTGCATCGCTTCGAAAACGGACAATGGCAGCATCTGCAGCTGGCGCAGGAAATCCCGACCGCCTGGAGCGCGCAGGCCCTGGCCGCCATCCCCGAAGGCATCGTGGCCGCTGGCAACGGCAGCGCCCTGTGGATTGACGGGCAGAACATCGCACACCGGCTGGAGAATGCTCCCAATCGCTTCGCCAGCTTCGTTGCCGTCGATGCCGCGCGCTATTGGTGGTTTGCCCACGGCTCACGCGAACCCGGTGTCAGCATTCGTGACGCTGGACGCTGGGGCAGGCTGAGTACGCGAGAGGGTCTATTCAGCAATCGAATTCGCCAGCTGGCCCATGACGCTGAGCACCGCATCTGGATGCTCAGCGAAAACGGAGAGGTGGCGGTGTATCCTCGGCAGACCACGCTCGACCATATCCGCTGGTGAGCGCTGCGCACACCATCCCACACTGTTGACCTATGACTGACGCCGAACGCCCCGCGATCGCCATCCACGACCTTTGCAAGACCTATGACAGCGGCTTCGAAGCGCTGAAGCGGATCAATCTCAGCATCCGTCGTGGCGAGATCTTTGCCCTGCTTGGCCCCAATGGCGCCGGCAAGACCACCCTCATCGGCATCGTCTGCGGCATCGTGCGCCCCAGCAGCGGACAGGTCTTGGCCGATGGCTTCGACGTGGTCCGCGATTACCGCCAGGCGCGCAGCAAGATAGGCCTGGTGCCGCAGGAACTCTCCACCGACACCTTTGAAACGGTGTGGGCCACCCTGCGATTCTCCCGTGGCCTGTTCGGCAAACCGCCCAATCCAGCGCACCTCGAACAGGTGCTGCGCGACCTTTCGCTGTGGGACAAGCGCCATAGCAAGATCATGCAGCTTTCCGGCGGGATGAAACGCCGTGTTCTGATTGCCAAGGCGCTGGCGCACGAGCCGGATATCCTGTTCCTAGACGAGCCCACCGCCGGGGTCGATGTCGAACTGCGGCGCGACATGTGGCAGATGGTGGCCAAGCTGCGCCAGCGTGGTGTCACCATCATCCTCACCACCCACTACATCGAAGAGGCCGAACAGATGGCCGACCGCATCGGCGTCATCAACCATGGCGAACTGCTGGTGGTGGAGGACAAGCACATCCTAATGCGCAAGCTAGGCAAGAAGCAGCTACTTCTGAGCCTGCAAGATGCGCTCGAATCGATGCCCGACAGCCTGGCCGACCTGCCGCTGGAGCTCGATACCGGTGGCGAACGCCTGATCTACACCTTTGATTCGCAGGATGAGCGCACCGGCATCGCCGGCTTGCTCAGACGTCTGCAAGAACAGGGCATCGCGTTTCGCGACCTGCATTCGCGCGAGTCATCGCTGGAAGACATCTTTGTCGACCTGGTGAGGGCGCAGCGATGAACCTGTATGCGATCCAGGCCATCTATCGCTTCGAAATGGCGCGCACCTTCCGCACCATCGGCGAGAGCCTGCTGTCGCCGGTATTGACAACCTCGCTGTATTTCATCGTGTTCGGCGCGGCAATCGGTTCGCGCATGGGCGAGGTCGATGGGGTGAGCTACGCCGCCTTCATCATTCCCGGGCTGATCATGCTGTCCTTGCTCAATGAGAGCATCTCCAACGCCAGCTTTGGCATCTACATGCCGAAATGGTCAGGCACCATCTATGAGCTGCTGTCGGCCCCGGTGTCGGTGCTGGAGGTGGTGCTCGGCTACGTCGGTGCGGCCACCACCAAGTCGCTGATGATCGGCGCTCTGATCATGATCACCGCGCGCTTTTTCGTTCCGTACGAGATTGCCCACCCCGGCTGGATGCTGTTCTTTCTGCTGATGACTGCAGCGAGCTTCAGCCTGTTCGGCTTCGTGATTGGACTTTGGGCCAACGATTGGCAGAAGCTGCAGATCATCCCGCTGATGATCATGACGCCGCTGACCTTTCTCGGCGGCGCGTTCTACTCGATCCACATGCTGCCGCCGGTGTGGCAGACCATCTCGCTGTTCAATCCGATCGTGTATCTGATCTCGGGCATGCGCTGGAGCTTCTACGGCAGTGCCGACGTTGATCCGGTGATCAGCGCCAGCATGATTCTGCTGTTCTTTGCTGCCTGTCTGCTGGCGGTCTGGTGGATCTTCCGCAGCGGCTGGAAGCTACGCGCCTGATGACCAGTGCCCACAGTCGTACGGCTTTCGCAGGGACGACGAGCGCGGCGGCGGTTGGGTCGGCGGCGGCAGTACGGCAAAGGCGCTTTGGCGGTTGCCGGGCCCTTCGTCTGTCAAGTACGACAGCGCTTCCGGGCCGGGGCCCGGCGAGCACGCGAATACCGCCTTAACCATAGGGTGCGCCTTGGCGCACCCTCTCACGAGATGCTCTCAGGGCTTGACCTTGAACGAGATGTTCAAGCGTCAAGCCACCGACTCAATAGTAGAAGTCGTACAGCACGTCGACGATCGCGCCACTGGCCAACTCAACCAGCAGCAGATCGCCATCGACCCGCAACCAGCGGCAACCGTACGGCGGAGCGGCAAGGCCGTAGTAGCCGTAGTCGACGTAGTAGCTTGAAATCAGGAATGCCAGCGGCAGGTTGTAGCCGATGCGCCAATGGCTGCGGTGATAGCCGCTTGGATAGTAATAGCGAACCGGTGCGCGATAGCGCGTGCCGCTCCAACCATGGCTCCAGTGGCGTCGCCAGTCTGAGTGACGCCAATCGCTGCGGTGATTGCTGTAGCGATAGTGTTTATTGTCGTGACGTCCGCGATCGTAGTCGTGTCGATAGTCATTGCGATGATCGCTGCGATAGTCGCGTCGACCATCATAGCGATCGTGGTCACCACGACCACGCTGGTCGCTGCGGCCGTAACGATTGTCGCGGCCGTGGTCGCGCCGCCAATCGCTGTCATGACCACGCCCGGAGTGATCGCGATTGGAATTGCCGCCCCCATTATGACGGCGAGTGTCAGCCCGCGGCTCGACCGCTACCCCCTGAAAACCGCTCGGGCCTGAGCTGCGGCTACCGCTGTAGCGATCAGCGCTGCGGGAGGGCGCATTCCAGCCACCCTGCTCGGCCCGATCTTGCTGCTGCGAGCGACCACGATTGCGGTCTCTGCTGCGCTCACCATAGTCGGCCTGACGACTGCGCTCGCTGCGCGCCTCGTCGCGACTCTCACTCCATTGACCGGCGGCCATGGCATCCGCGCTCACGGCGCACAGCAAGGCAGCGAATGCAGTTGAGAAAGCTCGATTCATGGGGACACCTCGCGTTACCAGGCGAACTTCAGGTGACTGCAGCATGCGCGCGGAAAGCTGAACCGAGAGTGCGCAAATCCACACCGAACCACGGCCTATTCAGCAATGCGAAGACAAGATGAATGACATCGGCCGCGACGAACTAACCCGGATATTTCATGAGGGGGCGCGGATGATCACCGAGGACTTTGCGTCGAGTGCAAGGCGCGACGAGCCCAAGTGGTGGGCCCACTTGGGCGAGATCGGGACGCAGTCCCGCGTAATCCGGGAATGGTTGTGTTCAGACCTTCCCTGAGGAAGATGGGCGGGTCTCGCTGATAAGCCACTCAACAAATCGTTCCGCTACGGGTGACAGCCGCCGATGCTGCGGGTAGACCACGTAGTAGCTCCAGCGCGCCTCCAGCATGGGGCCCGGCAAGCGCTGCAACCGGCCCTGATCGATCCATGGAGTGACTATGCTTTCGCGTGCCAGGGTGGCCCCCAGACCCAGCGCGGCCGCCTCCAGGGCATCGGTGCTGTCGCTGAAGGTGTAGCTCGGCGCTCGCGCAGGCAGGGTCAGGCGCGCCTGGCGGCACCAATCGGACCAGCCTTGGCGTGCCAGATCGGCAATCAAGGGCAGCTTGAGCACATCGGCGGGCTGGCGAGTTTGCTCCGCTGCCACCCGCGCAGGGCTGGCAACGGCAAATAGTCGATCCGGCATTAGATAACGCGACACCAGGCCGGGCCATTGACCAGGACCATGACGAATGCCCAGGTCTGGCCCGCCATCATCAAAGCGCGTCAAGGCAGGCTCGGTGTCGATCACCAGGCCCAGGTAGGGGAACTGGGCGGTGAAACCCGACAAGCGCGGCAATAACCAAGTGTGCGCCAACGAATGCAAGGTGGTGATGCGCAGAGTCTGCTCGCGCTCGCGCCGCTGGCGCACGCCCTGCAACGCGGCCTCGACATCGGTAAACGCGTCGCTGGCGGCATCGGCCAATTGCCGGCCTTCTGCGGTCAGCGATACGCCGCGGGCATGCCGTTGAAACAAGGCCACGCCGAGTCGGGCCTCCAGCCTGCGCACATGGTGGCTGACCGCGCTTGCCGTGAGGTGCAACTCCTCGGCCGCACGGGCGAAGTTCTGTTGTCGGGCAGCCGCTTCGAACGCTGCAAGGGCCGGCAGCCAATCAGGACGCAGACTCATGCCAAGCCTCAAATGAAATTTGTGTCTCCCCAAAAAACTACGCGCTTGCGGGTAGTTCTGACAAGCCGACAATGGAGAGGTTGGCAAATCTGCTGCCCGGCTGGATGCCGCTGCGGGCGAATACGGGCCCACCCGAGCCTTGCTTCGCAGTCTGCTGCAGTTCGGGCCGATGGCCGAAAATGGCCAGTCCGGAACGTCGCAACAGAGCAGAATTCGGTCTGCTGCTATTCAATGGTGAGCGCAATGAGCAACCCGCAAGTCCTGGCAACGGAACTCCCTGTAGAGAGCAGCCGCGATTGGCGAACGCCGATCGAACTGACCATCCTCGGCGCGATCTGGGGCGCTTCCTTCATGTTCATGCGTGTATCTGCCCCGGAGTTCGGCCCGTTCGCCCTGGTGGAAATGCGCCTGGGTCTGGGTGCCCTGGTCCTGCTGCCGTTCCTGTGGCGCGAACGCCAACACTTCCCGCTCAATCGCTGGCCGATACTGGCGCTGATTGGCGCGATCAATTCGGCGGTGCCGTTCATTCTGTTTGCCTGGGCAGCGGAACGCGCACCGGCCGGAATCGGCGCGATCTGCAATGCCATGACCGTGTTGTTCACCGCCCTGGTCGCCAGCGCCTTCTTTGGCGAGCGCATCGGCACCCGCCGCGGCATCGCCCTGGTGGTGGGCTTTGTTGGCGTGCTGGTGCTGGCCAGCGCCAAGGTCGCCGGCGCCAGCGTCGGCTGGGCCGTTGCAGCAGGCACCCTCGCGGCATTGCTATATGGCTTCGGCGCCAATATGGTGCGCAAGTACCTGACTGGCACGCCGCCCGCCGCGGTGGCCGCCTCCACACTGGGGTGCGCTGCGCTGCTGGTGATGCCGCTGGCCGTGACTCATTGGCCGGAATCTTCGCCATCGACCTACGCCTGGTTCTCCGCCGCCCTGCTCGGCGTGCTTTGCACCGGCATTGCGTTTGTCATGTTCTATCAGTTGATCAAGCGGGTTGGCGCCTCGCGCGCGGTTATCGTCACCTATGTCGTGCCGCTGTTCGGCGTGTTCTGGGCTTGGCTGCTGCTTGGCGAGCCGGTGACCTGGACCATGGCCGTGGCCGGTGGCCTGATTGTCGGCAGCGTGGCGATGAGTCAAAAGCGCTAACCCGGACATCCGGGCTAACTCCATTTCCCCCGCCAGCGCGATTGCGCGGCTAGCGGCTCGCCCTCGAGCCGCTACACTTTGTTTTCATGAGCGACCAGTCTCCCAAGCAGCCCATCAAAGGGCGCGGCGCAGCCTCGCAACTGGCCGGGCGTTTCGACACGCGGACCGTGGAATCGGAATCCGACGGATGGGACATTCCCGATCAAGAGGAGTTCGCGGCCACCAGGCTGGAAACCGAAATCAGCGAAGAGTCGGCGCGCTCGATCATCACCTACAACCAGTCGCCGGATGTCGGCTTCTCACGTTCGATCAATCCCTATCGCGGCTGTGAACACGGCTGCGTGTATTGTTTTGCCCGGCCAACCCACAGCTATCTGGGCTTATCACCCGGCTTGGATTTCGAGAGCCGATTGATCGCCAAGACCAATGCGCCCGCGCTCTTGCGCAAGGAACTGGCCAAATCTGGCTATCAAGCCGAGCCGATCGCACTTGGCATCAATACCGATGCCTATCAGCCAGTTGAGAAGACGCTGCTGCTGAGCCGGCAACTGCTCGAAGTATTGGCAGAAGCGCGGCATCCGACCATCATCGTGACCAAGAGCGCTCTGGTGCTGCGTGATCTCGACCTGCTGAATGAGATGGCCCGCCAGCGTCTGGCCCGGGTGTATCTCTCGGTGACCACCCTCGACAACCGGCTTTCTGCCCGGCTGGAACCACGTGCGGCCGCCCCGCACGCCCGACTGAAAACCATCGAGCGACTGGCCCAGTCCGGCGTGGAAGTCGGTGTGTTGCTGGCGCCGGTGATTCCCACCCTCAACGACGCCGAGATCGAACGCATCCTCAAGCAAGTACGTGAGGCCGGGGCCGGCAACGTCGGCTACGTGCTGCTCCGCCTACCGAACGAACTCAAGGCCCTGTGGCGCGAGTGGCTGGAGCTGCACTACCCCGATCGCGCCCGGCACGCGATCAGCCTTATCCAGCAGATGCACCATGGCAAGGACTACAACCCCAGCTTTGGTATCCGCATGCGTGGCAGCGGCCCGTTTGCCGATCTGATCGAGCAGCGCTTTCAGCGCGCCTATCGCGAGCTCGGATTTCAGCCCTTCGATGATATGGAGTGCTCACTGTTCACCCCACCCCGCCTGCCTTCTGCTCAGGGCGATCTGTTCGACCCACCGGCCTGACACCGGCCATCTCTGGGGCGGCCTCCTGTGCAGCGCACAATTCAGGGCACCTCATACGCCGCTTGCCGCATTGCACTAGCCGCACCGGGGTTCGGCACAGCCTTGTAAACCGATGCTTGCGTCATATTGATAGTTCATATCTATCATTTCGTTAGCTTCTATCGATTTGATGCAACGCATCAAACTCATTAACATGCCCCCCTGTTGCTTCACCCTCACTCATCCCTCTCAAAGGAGTTCTGTAGATGTCCTTGATCAACACCAACGTCCAGCCTTTCAAGGTCAATGCCTTCCACGACGGCAAGTTCGTCACCTTGACCGAAGAGTCGCTGAAGGGTCATTGGTCGGTGCTGGTCTTCATGCCGGCCGCCTTCACCTTCAACTGCCCGACCGAGGTCGAAGACGCTGCCGACAACTACCTCGAGTTCCAGCGCGCTGAAACCGAGGTCTACATCGTCACCACCGACACCCATTTCTCGCACAAGGTCTGGCACGAAACCTCGCCGGCCGTCGGCAAGGCCAAGTTCCCGCTGATTGGCGACCCCACCCATCAGCTGACCCGCGCGTTCGGCGTGCATATCGAAGAAGAGGGTCTGGCTCTGCGTGGCACCTTCCTGATCAACCCGGAAGGCGTGATCAAGACCGCCGAGATTCACGACAACGCGATTGCGCGTGACATGAAGGAAACCCTGCGCAAGCTGAAGGCCGCCCAGTTCGTTGCCAAGAATCCCGGCAAGGTCTGCCCGGCCAAGTGGCAGGAAGGCGAGAAGACGCTGGCACCTTCGCTGGACCTGGTTGGCAAGATCTAAGCTGCCTGCTAAGCCCCTACCCAGGAACCTCGCTGCGCGAGGCCTGGGTAGGGAAAGGCCGGCTCCCTAACCCCACCCCACCCCTCCCCGAACATCGGGGAGGGAGTTCCGGGGCGCAATCCGGTGCGGCGAAAATCCGCGCACATTGGTCCCTCGCGCGGAAGAGGGGTTGGGGTTAGGGCCGGGTGTCCTGCTCGGTCAAACCGAAATTTGACCACACTCACCAGCGACCCACCCTTCGTCCGCCCTTCGGGCACCTTCTCCCGCGGCGAGAAGGCAGCCTGATATCCCGCGCCGAGGACGGCGCGCTCGGAAAGCAAACCCGCAAGCGTTTGATTTCCGGCAGCCTGCTAGTGCCTCATTGGAGAACCCCCATGCTCGACACCCAACTCAAAACGCAGCTGCAGGCCTACCTGACCAAGCTTCAACTGCCGATCGAACTGGTGGCTACGCTGAATGACAGCGACAGCAGTCGAGAGCTGGACGGCCTGTTGAGCGAGATCTGCGAACTATCGGACAAGATCAATCTGCGCCGTGACGGCGGTGCCGATCGCGCGCCCTCGTTCGAGATCCGGCGCCATGACAGCGACATCGCAGTCAGCTTTGCGGGCATTCCGCTCGGCCACGAATTCACCTCCCTGGTGCTGGCCCTGCTGCAGGTCGGCGGCCACCCACCCAAGGTCGACGATGAGGTCGCCGAACAGATTCGCGGCCTGAGCGGCAAGGTCCAGTTCGAAACCTATTTCTCGCTGTCTTGCCAGAACTGCCCGGACGTGGTGCAGGCACTGAACGTGATCAGCGTTCTGAACCCATCGATTCGTCATACCGCAATCGATGGCGCGCTGTTCCAGCAGGAGATCGAGCGGCGCGAAATCATGGCGGTGCCGACCATCATGCTGAATGGCGAAGTGTTCGCCGCCGGCCGCATGAGCGTGGAAGAAATCCTGGCCAAGCTCGATAGCGGCGCCGCCGAGCGCAAGGCCGCCAAGCTGAGCGAGCAGGCCCCGTTCGACGTGCTGGTGGTAGGCGGCGGCCCAGCCGGCGCTGCGTCGGCGATCTATGCCGCGCGCAAGGGCATTCGCACCGGTGTGGTGGCGGAGCGCTTTGGCGGCCAGGTGCTGGACACCATGGGGATCGAGAACTTCATCTCGGTCAGCCACACCGAAGGACCCAAGCTGGCCGCGGCGCTGGAGCAGCATGTCAAGGACTATGACGTCGAGATCATGAATCTGCAGCGCGCCGAGCGCTTGGTGCCATCCGAGCAGACCGAGCACGGCTATCACGAAGTGCATTTGGCCAGCGGTGCCACGCTGCATTCGCGCAGCGTGGTCATCGCCACCGGCGCGCGCTGGCGGCAGATGAGCGTGCCGGGCGAAGATCAGTACCGCAACAAGGGCGTGGCCTATTGCCCGCACTGCGACGGCCCGCTGTTCAAAGGCAAGCGGGTGGCCGTGATCGGTGGTGGCAATTCCGGTGTCGAAGCGGCGATTGATCTGGCCGGCATCGTCAAGCATGTCACCCTGATTGAATTCGATAGCAAGCTACGCGCCGACGATGTGCTGCAGCGCAAGCTACGCAGCCTGCCCAACGTCGACATCCTGGTGTCGGCTCGCACCACCGAAGTTCTGGGTGACGGCAGCCGGGTCACCGGCCTGCGCTATGAAAGCCGCGAAAACGGCAGCCTGCATGCGGTGGAACTGGAAGGCGTGTTCGTGCAGATCGGCCTGCTGCCCAACACCGATTGGCTGAAAGGCACCCTCGCCCTCTCGGCCCGCGGCGAGATTGAAATCGACGACCGCGCACAGACCTCGATTCCCGGCATATTCGCGGCCGGCGATGTCACTACCGTACCGTACAAACAGATTGTTATCGCCATGGGCGAAGGCTCGAAAGCGGCGCTGTCGGCGTTTGACTACTTGATCCGTACGCCGGCCCCGGCCACCCAAGACGTGCGCGAGGCGGCCTAACCCGGATATTTGAACAGGGCGTTCAAACTCCAAGTCGCAGAATCAATCACTCCGAAGCCGCGCCAGCTCGGCGCGCAACGCCTCTAGCTCGTCCATCAGCTGCAGTGCCAAAGCTGCGCCCGCAGCGTTCAGCCCGAGGTCGCGCAGCAGACGCGCGGCAGTGCGTGCAGCGGGCACCTGTTCGGCAGAGAACCGCCAGACCTCAAGGGTGTCGCCTTCAGGCTCTAGCACGCCTTCGTCGACCAAGGCGAGCAAGGCCTGTTGATCGAGCTGGGTTAGCGCGCATAGCTCAGTCAGACTCCAGGCGCCTTGAACATGGAAATCCACTTGCATGATTGTCACGGCATCTTCGCTCATGCCCACCCCTCCAGTTCACGCCGAGGATCATAGCCTGGACATGCTTTTGACAAGGCCTCGTAGGCTCGTCGCTGCTGTTCATCGTCTGCGTTCGGCAGTGTGATCGCCAGCTCGGCGTACAAATCACCGGCCGGCTCACCCGGTATGCCCTGTCCCTTCAAACGCAACTTGCGCCCCGACTGTGAACCCGGCGGAATCTTCAGCTCGAAGCGGCCATTCGGCGTTGGCAAGGTAACCGTGGCCCCGAGCGCGGCTTCCCAGGGCGCCAAAGGCAGGCGCAGATACACATCACGCAGCTCCACTCGGTAGCGCGGGTCGGGTGCAAAGCTGATCTCGAGATAGAGATCCCCCGGCTGGCCGCCGAGGGACCCACCCTGCCCGGCCAGGCGCATCACCTGCCCGGCGCGCACCCCTTTGGGGATGCTGACCTCCAGGCGGTGCTGCTGCACCTGCAGCCGGCCGTGCTCGTCAAGTTTCGGCATGCGCAAACTCAAGCTGCGAGTGCCGCCCTGATAGGCGTCACGCAGCGGGATCTCAATGGTGGCGTGGTGGTCGCGACCGCGCGGCGTGCGGCCGCCTCGAAGGTCAGCGTGCTGGCCGAACAATGACTCGAAAAAGTCACTATAAGCGGCCTGATCGACGCCTTCGGCGCCACCGCCGTCGTAACCGCCGCGTTCAAATCCGGCCCCCCAGTCCGGCGGCGGATGAAAGTCCTGACCGCTTTGCCAGCGGTCGCCGAGTTGGTCGTAGGCAGCGCGCTTGTCCGGGTCCTTCAGCACTTCGTAGGCTTCACCCACGGCCTTGAATCTGGCCTCTGCCTCGGCCTCCTTGCTGACGTCGGGATGGAACTTGCGGGCCAAACGGCGGTAGGCCCGCTTGATGTCATCCTGGCTGGCCGAGCGCTCGACTCCCAGCACCTGATAGTAGTCCTTGAACTCCATCACTCCTCCTCGCCCACAGCACAGGCCCACGTGAACTTTGCCAGCGCGCCACTGGCGGTGTCTTGACTGCAATCAAGCGTCGGTCACACCCTGTGAGCCTCCCCGTCGTGGGCTGGGTGAATCCTTGGAGTACTTCGGATGGACTGGTTCAGCGCACTCTGGTTGACCGCCCTGGCCATTGCCCTACTCAGCGGCAAGGCTTATTTTCGCGGCGTGGTCGAACGCCAATACGACCCCGGCCAGTATTGGACCATCTGCGCTTGCTATGTCGTGCTTGCCGGCATGATTCCGGTGCTGCGGGCGATCAAGGGCTGACCCAGTCGAATGCCGAGAACAAGTCGACCCTGATGGATGCTCACCAAGCAATCGAAACCCTGGCTGACGTGCAGCGCCTGCTGCTGCCGGACGAGCCGCAGATTCGCGGCCTGAACTATGCGTTTCACTACCAGCCGGCCGCCGTGGCGGCTGGCGACTATTACGATGTGATGCGGCTTAATTACGGCATCGAGCCTGACTTCACTGAAACCACGCAGATCGATGGTTGGGGCGTGATGATTGCCGATGTCTCGGGCCACGGCCCAGCCGCCGCCATGGAGGCCGTGCAATTCGATGCCATTCTGCGCACCTACCGGAATGACGAACCGCCGCACGGCCCCGCCGGCGCACTGACCTATGCCAATCGCTTCTTCTTTTCACGTCGACAGCGGCGCCACTTCCTGACCGTGTTTGCTGCCCTGTATCGACCTGATCTCGAGCAGCTGGTGTACTGCTCGGCCGGCCATCATCCGGCCCTGCTGCGTCGGGGAAACACCGTGATGCTGATTGATGATGGCAATGACATTCCACTGGGGATCGATCGCGACTACCGATTCAGCAACCTCAGCCGGCCGATGAAGGCCAACGACTTGCTGGTGGTGTTTACCGACGGCCTGCTGGAGGCCGAAGACTCCGCGGGTGAGGCCTTCGGTCTGGATCGCCTCAGCGATGCAGTAGCCAACGCCGATGGTCATCCCAGCGCCGTTCGCGACGCCGTCATCAATGCTCTTCAAGCCCACCAGGGCAGCCCCCTGGGCCTGGACGACCAGTCCTTGCTGGTGCTGCAACCAGTCGTCCCGGGCTGTGCCAACCAGACAAGACGCACCTGAGCCCGGGTTGCTTTACTGAACCGGCCGGGATCACTCCTTCTCGCGCTCCCGATCATCCTTCTTCTTATCCAGCAGTTGCAGCAATGCCGATCCAATGCGACGGCGATCGCTGACTTCGTCGGTGTTGCCCTCATCACCGCTACCCTGGTCTTCCTGGTCGGGCGCCAACAGGCCTGAGAGCACACTGCCCGCCAGCGCTTGTGAGCTCAGCTTGATCTGCGGCGCCGCCAGTGAACCCTGTACCTGCACGTCCAGCCCGCGGCTCGACGCATAGCGCATTGCCCCACCGGTAAACCTGCCCACTGAGGTACCACTGGCCGCGCCGCCGCCAGAGCGCTCGGCCACGTCGGGATCGATCTTCACCCGCAGTTTCATATCCACAGATTCGCTGGCATCGACGCGACCACCCCCACTGACCTGGCCCAGATCGACGACATGCACATCGATCTGCTCGAAACGCATTCCATCCGGCCCACGGTGAAACTGCAGCGAACCCTGATCGATGCGCGTGTCTTTGGGTGCCGGCAAACCGGCCAGAGCGGACAGAGCACTGAGTCTGCCAGCGAGACTGAAGCCGTCCAGCCGGGTATCTCGGAGCACGATCGGCCCCTTGATCTGCAGCCCATCGAGCGGACCGGTAACTGACAGCTGGATATCAAGCTCGCCGCCCGATAGTCGCGACTGCTCGGGCAGCTCGATGCCGAAGGCCGGAATCAACGCCTGCAGCTGATCCACCGACAGCGCCTGCCCCTTGAGATGCAGATTCATCCGCATGGCCTGACTTTTCTGGGCGAGATCACCGCTGAGTTGGATCTCGGCGCTGCCTGCACTCAACACACCCTGCTCCACCGTGCCGCGCCGCTTGATCAGATCGTAATCACAGCGCAACTGCAAGCGAATCGGCGCAGTGGCTGCTTGATCGGCACCGAGCAAACGCAGCGACTCGGCACTGAGCTCGCCCTCTGAACGCAGCAGGCCGCCCTCGGCCGTGAGATCGAACTTCAGTTGCACCCGCCCTTGCACCTGTGAACCGTCGCCGGCCCAGCCGCTGGCAGCCAGATCGAGCTGACTGATGGTCAATTCTGCCTGCAGCGCCGAGCGCATCGGCGACTGCCGGTCCAGGGGACCAAGCTGCCCGCTCAGGTCGAGCCTGCCTGACCCCGGCAACTCAGCCGACAGCGAGAACGGGAACGCCTGTTCGAGCTGTGGCTCATCCGCCTGCAGATTCACTGCCTGGTAGCGTCTGAGCTGATCGCCTGCGCGCTGCAATTCAACCGACCCGCCATGCAAGGTGATCCGATCGATCGACAAGCCAACAGGCGCGGCATCGGCCGGCGAATCGCTACTCTTTGCATTCACCGGCTGCCATAGTGACTCGATATTCCAGCGCCCGCTTGCATCCTGCTGCAATCGCACGCTCGGCGCTTCAATGTGCAGGGCATCGACCTGAACCTGCCGTTCCATCATCAGCGGCAGGAAAGCCACGGAAAAGGTCAGCGCGTCGGCATGCAGAAAATCATCCTTCGAAAAGCGCGGGTCTTCGGCGATTCGAATGCCGCGCGCGGCCACGCCGAGGGTCGACCAGTCGAAGGCGAGCACTTCGATGCTCACCGGCCGATTCAAGGTATCGCTCAGAGCAAGCTGCAGCTGCGGCCGATAGTGGTCGAGGTCCATGCGCGCCAGAAACACCGCGCCGAGCAGCAGCACCAACAACAAGACAGCAAGCGAACCGAACAGGAACTTGCGCATCGGATCTCCTTGACGCGAGCAGACGGGCTCGTCGATGAGTCAAATGCCGATCGCTGCAGTATCCCACAGCGCCGCGAAAGTGACGGTGAATGGGTGACCACGTTGCTGACCGTTGGACCAGGAAAGGTTCGATGCCTTGCTTCAGCGATCGCCGGAAGATGCGCCATCGACGGCGCGATGCAGATGTACTGCCAACCAGATTGCCCCCTCGGATACTTGCGCCACGCGATGCGGCGTGCCGCTGGCCAGAAACACGTAGTCGCCGCTGCAAAGGGCCATTGAAATGCCCTCGACTTCGAGCGTGGCATTGCCTTTCAGCAACACCACCCATTCATCCTGCGGCTGACGGTACTCCTGACCCGCGATTCGACTCGAGCTGACGATGCGCTCAATGAGCAGCGGACCATGATCCAGGAGCGTATCCATCCGCTCGCCCTCGGCAGGCGGGTCAGCCAGATGCAAAAGATTGCCGCGCTGGAACATGCTGTGGAGCGCCCTGGCTGGCGACGGGCGAGTCAGGACTTGCCGACCCCCGCCTCGCTCGACTCGCAAGCGGCGCGCTTGCAACCGTGCTCACGCGCGCGCTTCAGCGCATGGGCATACCATTCCAGTTCCGTGAGGAACTTGTCGGCGCGCTTCTCGTAGGCAGTATCCAGCGCATCGCCTTCGTCGCTGAACGCCTTGTGCACCTGCGAAATGGGCAAGGTCGAAGGAATGCTCGGTGTGCCGAGTTCGCCCAGCATGGCGCGCAAGGTCATGGCGGCACGCACGCCTCCGAAAGGCCCCGCCGAGTAGCTGACGATTGCCGAAGGCTTGAAGTAGTACTGTTCGAGAAAGTGATCCATCAGGTTGGAAAGGCCAGGCGGAACGGTGTGGTTGTATTCGCCGCTGACCACCACGAAGGCATCGGCGGCACTGATCGCTTCAGCCATCTGCTGCAAGACGCTGGGAGCCTCGCCTTCGGCATACTCCTTATACATCTTGTCGAGCAGCGGCAGAGGGTGGCTCAAGGGCTCGATCAAGCTGACCTGATGGCCGCGGGCTTCACACTGCCGCTTGATGAAGCGGGCCGCCTTGATGCCCTGGCGCGAGCTGCGCGCAGAGCCATAAAACATGACGAGCTTGAGGGACATGGCTGTGCTCCTTGGCGTCAGTCGGCATCAAAACACTTGTGCGGGTTCAGTGCAATCCGCAACTCATCGCCCTCATTCCCGCGATGGCGGTACTTCAGAGGAGGCTACCCGCCAACGTTGCCGCCACTCCAGCACGGTCACCAGCAGAGCAGGCAAGAAGGTCAGCGTGACCAGCAAGGCAAACAAGAGCCCGAACAGCACGATCGCACCGACGCCTCGATACAGCTCGGTGCCCGCACCGGGGATGAACACCAGCGGCGCCAAGCCGAACAGGGTGGTCAGAGTCGACATCAACATCGGCCGCAGCCGCGCCGATACTGCCTCCTTCACCGCGTCCAGCGGCGTGCATCCGGCCTGACGCAGATTGCGCAGGGCCTGATCGACGATCAACACTGGATTGTTCACCACTGTGCCGACCAGAATCAGAAAGCCCAGCATGGTGATCATGTCGAGCGGTTGGCGAACGAACAGGTTAAGGAGCGACAGCCCGATGATACCGCCACAGATGCCCAGCGGCACCGCGGTCAGGATCAGCAGTGGATACCCCCAATGCACGAACACCGCCACCAGCAGCAGGTAGCACAGCGCCACGGCCACCACGAAGTTGGCCGAGAGCGCCTCGCGCGTTGCATCAAGCTGATCGCTGGCGCCGGAGATATCCAGCGATACCTCGGCCGGAATCTCACCGGCAGAGCGCATCGCCGCTACCAGATCCTGTCGAACGCGCTGAACAGCCGTTTCCAGCGCCACCGAGCGTGGCGGGATGATATTCAAGGTGACCGTGCGCCGTCCGTTGACCCGGCGCAGATTCTCGGTGTCGACAGTTTCCACCAGATCAACCACCGCCGACAGCGGCACCACGCTACCAATGGGTGCGTAGATGGGCAGGTTCGGCAGAGCTGACAGGTCCTGCGCACTGCCGGCACGGCTGTACAAGTAGATATCGATCTTGTCATTGGCGAGCAGGAACTCATCGACGAAAGCACCGTCACTCAGAGCGCCAATGGCATAGCCCAGCTCGGCGGTGGAGAAGCCCAATTCGCTGGCACGCTGCCAGCGCGGGCGCAGCTCAATCAGCGGCTGCCCCAGTACCAATGAAGACGGACTCGAGCCGATACGCGGATTGTCGAACAAAGCTTCGGCGCGGCGGTAGGCGGTTTCGGCCACAGCATATAGCGTTGCAAGATCATCTCCGGCGATGTCAAGGTTGACGCTGCGGGTACCGCCATCATTGCTGGAGATGATCGAACCACGGGCAGCAAATGCACGCATGCCGGGATAGGCCCGATAACGTTCCTCGATGGCGCGCATCAGCGCATCGATATGTGCAGGATCCTTGGTCTCGGAGATGATCCGCAGCGAACCGGGTGACACACCGATATTGAGGTTGCGGATGGCCGGCACATCGGCCCGTCCGGCGTCGAAGTCTTCCGGCTCATCATCCAGATAGGGCAGCAGGCTGGCCTGCACTTCTTCCGCAATGCGGGCCATTTCGGTCAGGCTGTAACCCGGCGGCGCGATCATGCTGGCAAAGGTCTTGGCCTCCTCGCCTTCCGGCAGATACTCGGCTGGCGGTGTCAGTACGGCCGCCGCCCCCAGGGTGAGCGCCAGGCTTGCCACGATCACCGTCTTGCGCCGTGGGCCGGATTCGATCAGCGCCGCGATGCGCCGCAGCAACCACTGCCGCTGCTGCTCGCCCGGACTGTGATCGTCACGCAGATCCGCGCGCTGTGGCTGCAATCGCAGGCGCGCCGCGGCACTTGGCACCACGCTGATCGCCACCGCCATCGAGGCCAGAATTGCCGCTGAAATGGCGATCGCGACATCGGAGTAAAGCTGCCCGGCTTCCTGCTCGATGAACAGCACCGGGGCAAACACCAGTACCGTGGTCAGTGTCGAAGCAAACACTGCCGGCCAGACTTCCTGCACGCCGACCAGGGCCGACTGCAGTCGATCCAAGCCCTGACGACGATAGCGCTCGATGTTCTCCAGCACCACGATGCTGTTGTCCAGGGTCATGCCGAGTGCGAATGCCACGCCAGCCAGTGAGATGACGTTGATCGTGCGCCCGGCCAATTGCAGCCCGATAAAGGCGGCGATCGCACACAGCGGGATGCCGATCACACCGATCAAGGTGGCAGGTAGCGAGCGTAGGAACGCAAACAGAACCAACGTGGCAAGTACTGCACCGATGCCGAGGTTCTGCCACACGTTGGCCACCGAGTCTTCAACGTAGCGCACATCGTCCGAGGTCAGGAACATGCGCAGACCCACCGGCTCGAGCAAGTCCTCGTTGAGTTCATCGATCACCGGCAGCAGGCTGCGCTTGATGTCGATGACGTTGGAGCCTGTCTCGCGACGCACCGACAGGCTAAGTCCGGGCTGACCATCGGCAAAGCTGAGCTGGCGGATCTCGGCGTGGTCAGCGCGTACTTCGGCAAGATCGCGCAGTCGAATGCCATGTCCGGCGCGTTCGGCGATGATCAGGTTCTGCAGATCCTCGATATCCTCGAAGCGCCCCACGGTGCGTAGCAGATAGCGCCGCTTGCCGCTGTCGACATCACCTGCCGATACGTCGCGATTGCGATCACGCACGGCGGCGCGCAGTTCGGCGAGGGTGATTCTGCGCTCGGCCAGTTGCGCTGGATCGACCAGTATCTGGATTTGCCGCTCCGCGCCGCCACCCACCGACACCTGCGACACGCCGGGCACGCGTTCCATCCGAGTGCGCACATTGTCATCGACGAAATCGCGCATCAGGTCGAGATCCACCGCCAGCGGATTGTCCGGCAACGGCGTGATGCGGAAATACATGAAAGCGTTCTGCGAGAACGAACTGGAACTCAGGCGCGGCTCGTCAACGTTCTCCGGATATTCGGGCACCTGACTCAGGGCATTGCTGACCTCGATCAAGGTGGCCTGAATATCGACGCCAAAAGGAAACTCAAGATCGATCTCAGCCGATCCGGTGCTGGCGCTGGACACCATCCGGCTAAGGCCAGGAACGGTGCGCAGATATTCTTCCTGCTCCAGCAGGATTTCCTTCTCGACATCCTGCGGCGTGGCACCGGGCCAGCGGGTTTGCACGCTGATCGTGCGCACTTCCAGATCGGGAATCATCTGCACTGGGATGCGCAGGGCCGCCAGGATGCCGAGCACAGCCAGGATCAGCACTACAACGGTGAGCAGAGTGCCGTGCTTGAGAATCGCCGAGAACATGCCCGCCTACTGCCCCTCGACAACGCGCACAGCTTCACCCGCCCTTAGCCGCTCGTTGCCGCGCAGCACCACCCAATCACTGGCCTGCAGGCCCTCCAGCACCTGCACCCGTTCACCGAGGCTGCCGCCCAGTCTGACACTGCGCGGCTGTGCCACTGGCTCGCCTTGCTGCGGCGACTCAATGATCCACACGCCAGCGCTGCCATCCGGATAGCGCACCACCGCGTCACGCGGCAGGCTCAGAGCAAGCGCCGCTCGGCCATCGGCAAAATGGGCCTGACCGGACATGCCAACGGTCAGATCATCGTTCGGCTGCAACACACGCAGGCGCAGCAGAAAACTGCGGCTGGACGGGTCCTGACGCGGCACCCTCGATTCGATCGCCGCCGCATAGCGACGCCCCGGCCAGGGATCGAAGCTGAGCTCGGCCGTTGTCTGATCGCCGAGGTCAGACCACCATTCCTGCGGCACCTGCACATCGAAACGCAGCGCCGCCTGATCCAACAGTTCCACCACCGGCTGGGAGGGGTCGACCCACTCACCTACATCGACATGCCGCAGGGTCACCACACCGGCAAACGGCGCTCGCAGCTGATGTCGCCGCAACACCGCCTGCTGCTGGGCAAGTTCCGCCTGCAGCCGCGCCAAAACCGATCGCGCGATGCCTGCCTCCGACGCCGCTGCTTCGGCCTGACTCTGCGCCAGATTGCGTTGCTGGGCCAGGCGCTGGCGCTCATCGCGCAAGCGCTCTGCTTCGGCCAGACGCTGTTCGGCTTCAGCCACGGCGGCGCGTCGGCGCTGCAGCTCAAGCTCAGCCAGTTCCGGATCGAGCTGTGCAATCAGATCGCCCTTGGCCACCGCCTGTCCGGGCTCGGCATGCACCGAGGCCACCACACCGGCCAGCCGCGCCGACAGCGCCGAGGATTGCAGCGCGACCAGGCTGCCACTGAGGCTGCGCTGCTCTGAACGGGTTGATTGCTCGGGCTGAATTGCTGTCACTGGCTGCTGCGCCCAGCTGGCCGCGGCGCACAGGGCTAGCCACACCGCGGCTGGCCATCGTTGAATGGCGCGCTGTAAACGGGGACGAGGAATGTGCAAGAACAATCTCCGGCGTCTACGACTCACCGCCCAGTCTGCCTGAAGGCGCACAAGATTTCGTGATGTGTGAGCGGCACTGCGAGCGCAACACAACACCGCGCTGCACTTTGTACAGAGAAACCTGCGAATCGCTGATCGCGGATCGATCCGTTGTGCGCACGTTGGGCACGCTGCCACGGGAGCGTCAGCCAGCGCCGGCGCAGGCAGACGCTGAGCGTAGCGGAGGCAGGCTGCCAAGACTCATTTCGGCAGTCTCGGAGCGAGACCTGCCCCTACATCGTCAGGTCAACCGTGACTGGGGCAAGCGCCGAGTATTGGCGGTTCAAGAACCTACCGTTGCACATTTGAGGAATGCCGCTCTTCAGCACCGATCGATCGAGCACGGTTTGCATTCAAATGGCGGCCAGGGCTTGAACACAAAGCCTTCACAGGTCACTATCGGCGATTCCCCGCTGAATGGAACGTAACCTGAATGCGTAAGCGTCGATTAGCTGCACTCCTTCTGGCCGCCACCCCGATGGCCTATGCCAAAGCTCCCTACGCCGACAAGGTGGCAGGGCTGGACAGCCTGCCGGGCCCGGTTTTCAAGGCCCTCGATCGCGAAGCGCTGGCTCGGGAAGATGCGCTCTATCAAGTGAAGGGTCACGCCCCCATCCGTTTTGCCATCGGCCGCGATGTCAAACTCAGCCCCAACGCCCACGGCAGCTGGCGCGATGATGCCAACGGCATGTCAGTGTGGCGTCTGAAGGTGACGGCCGACGAGGCCGCACATCTCAACTTCGGCTTCCGTCGGATTGCCTTGCCAGTCGATGCCGAGCTGACCATCTATGACGGCAGCGGAGAGTCGCGGCTCGGCCCTTATCGCAGCCAGGACATTTCGCCCACCGGCCAGTTGTGGACGCCGGTGCTGCAGGGCGATAGCGCGATGATCGAGGTGACCCTGCCGACCGCTCAGCGCGATCAGCTCGATCTTGAGCTGAATCGCATCGGCCAGGGCTATCGTGGCTTTGGTCACAGCGACAAGGTGTGCAAGTCCGGCGCCTGCAATACCGACGTGGCCTGCCTGGGCGAGTCTGATCCGTGGAATGGCCCGCGTCGTGCGGTGGCGGCGATCACCGTCAACGGCACCGATACCTGCACCGGCTCCCTGCTCAACAACACCGCCAACGATCACCGCATGCTGTTCGCTACCGCGACTCACTGCGGCATTTCCAACGACAGCGCAGCACAGTCAACCCTGGTGTATTGGCTGTATGAATCGGCCACCTGTCGCACCCCGGGCTCCAGCGCCAGCGGCACAGCGCTGCCCAAGCCCAGCCGCACCACCCAAGGCTTGCGCTTTCTGGCTCAGACCGCCAATCCATTCGCCGGCTCGGCGCCCGCGGGCGACCGCTCCGACTTCACCCTGATCGAACTCAACACACCGCCGCCGGATAACGATTTCGAGCTGCACTGGGCGGGCTGGGATCGACGCGCCCCCCCCACCACCTGCTCGGCCCCGACCGATCCCTCTAGCACCGTCGGCCTGTGCGCCTCGATCCATCATCCTTCGGTCGATGAAAAGCGCATCACCTTCGTCGAGTCGAATCTGATCCTGGGTAACATCTCCGGCGCCGCCAACGTTCACTGGCGCGCCAACTGGGATCCGACCCCGCCGATCCTGCCCAATATTCCCGCACCACAACCGACGTCGCTGCCGCCCAGCGTCACCGAACCCGGCTCCTCGGGCTCGCCGCTGTACAACGCTGAACAGCGCCTGGTGGGTGTGCTCTCGGGCGGCGCTTCGGCCTGCGGCGTCGGCCCGGGCAGCCTTAACGACGAGTATGGTGGTCTGTTCCACGCCTGGGAGGGTCTGGGCACGGCGACCACGCGGATGCGCGACTATCTCGACCCGACTTCCAGCAATGCCAATTTCATCGATGGTATCGACGAGTGCACCCCGCCCGATGCTCCGACCATGGTGCAGGCCGTGGCCAATGGTGACAATCGCATTGATATCAGCTGGGCCGCCAGCAGCGGCGCGGCCACCTATCGCGTGCTGCGCTCCGACGGCACCTGTCCCGGCGGCAGCTTCTCGGTCATCGACACGGTGGCTGGCACCAGCCTCAGCGACCTCGATGTCTCGGGTGGCAGCAGCTATAGCTACCGCTTGCAGGCCTTGGGTGCCGATGCCTGCCCTTCCACGCAGTCGAGCTGCGTCGATGCCGCGGCCACCGGCGTTTGCAATGCGCCGCCAACCTTCGCCGGCTTGACCGCGGCCAGCTCGGCTGACACCGCGCAGTGCGGTATCAATCTCAGCTGGGGCACTGCCAGCGGTAGCTGCGGCATGGCCAGTTCCATTGTCTACAACGTCTACCGTTCCACCTCACCCGGCTTTGAACCCTCCTCCGGTAATCGGTTCGCCAGCTGCCTGACCAGCAACTCCTTGCTCAACCTCAATGTCGAACCCGATACCACCTACCACTATCTGGTGCTGGCAGAAGACCTGGGATCGGCCGGCGCCGGCCCCTGCGGAGGTGGTCGCGAAGACACCAATCGGGTGTATCGCAGCGCTGAGGCGCTGGGCTTGATCGATGAACTGCTCGCCGACGATGTAGAGTCCGGCGATGGCCTGTGGACCATGACAGGCAGCGGCGGCGGCAGCAATTTCGCCATCGTCGAAACGGCCGCGCATTCACCCACCCATGCCTGGTTTGTGGCCAATGCCAGCAGCACCAGTGACCGTCAGCTCAATCTGGCCAGCCCACTGGTGATTCCGGGCGGCGCGCAGTACCGGCTTGAGTTCCAGCACCAGTTCGCCACCGAAAACCGCTACGACGGTGCGGTGCTGGAGTATTCACTGAACGGCACGACCTGGACCGACATCACTGCGGCCAACGGTGCCGTGCCGGCCAATGCCAACCGTTTCATCAGCGGCGCCTACACCCAGACGATGAATTCGGGCAGCGCCATCGCCGGACGTTCAGCCTGGACCGGCAACAGCGGTAGCTTTGTGCCAGTACAGGTTGATCTCAGCGATTTCGCCGGCCAGACCGTGCACCTGCGCTTCCGCTTTGCCAGCGATTCTTCGATCGGCGGCACCGGCTGGTGGATCGACACCATCCGGGTGCTCACTCAGTCGAGCTGCACAGCTGAAAGCTTCAGCGTGTTCTGGAGCGGATTCGAAGGCTCATAGCTGGCTGATATAGGCATAGCCCAAACGCTTGCCTGATCAACAAAGCAACGCCCGCAGCACGCTGCGGGCGTTTTTTGTGTGCGCTTGAACTTGACGACGACAAAGAGGCGCCGTGTTGTTTCGTCAACGCGAATCCTGAACACACCGTCCGCCTTCGCGTCCCGCGCGTTCGGCAAATGTCCTTGCGTGGGCGCTTCACAGCGACTACGTCGCTGCGCGCGAGCAGCCTTTCCATGAACCAATGGCGTAACTCATTGATTCGCAGAAGTCACGACTTGCTCCCCCTGGCGGGGGAGGGGCCGGGTTAAGTCGCTCCGGTTCAAGGTCCGTGTGCGGTTCTTCGGAGAAAAGCGCAGGGCTCTCCATGAGCTGCTTTATTGAACCGGCGCGGCACGACGCATGCTCGCCGTGCCGGTGAGAATGCCCCAGAGCTTGCCGAAGCGCCGGAACACCGTTTCTTCGACATACGGCACACCATGTCGCTGACAAATGGCCTTCACCCGCGGCGCCGCCTGCCGATACTTGAGCATCGGCAGATCGGGCCAAAGATGGTGCTCGATCTGATAGTTAAGATAGCCGTGCAGGAAGTCGGAAAGGTCGCGCCCGCCTGGATAGTTCACGGAACCTAACACCTGACGCAGATAGAACTCGCTGCGATTGCGTATCGGTGCGTCATAGCGGTACACATCATCGCCAGCGTGATTGGGCACAATCACCAGAAAGGTGTGCAGATTGCTGAGGATCTCGGCCAGCAGGCTGTTGATCAGCACGGCCCAGAATGCTGCATGTCCCAGAGGCAGGAACAATGCCGGAATCAGCACAAAGCGAAACGCAATGTAGGGAAGGAAGCAGCGCAGCCAATAGGCCAGTGCACGCGGCGTCAGCGGCAGCAGCAGGCGCTCGCCAGGGTAAAGCAAGCGCCAGGCATTGCTGACATCCTCTTCGGCCACCTCGGCGGCATTCAATTGCGCCTGCCGCTTGTTGGCCAGCCCCTGACGCCAGGCCCAATAGGTATTGGGTGCGTAGTACAACCACTTCCAGGTAGACATCAGCACGGCGATCAGCAACGCCTTCAGCGGCATCGGCAGCACCGGCAGGCGCAACAGCCAGCTGTGGTGTTCGACCAGATCCGGGTCGTGCAGCTCGCCGGTGTGGAAGTGATGCAGTCGGTTGTGCTCGTAATTCCAGGCCTGCGGATGGATCCACTCCGGCCAATCGAGAAAGCGCCGCCAACCCTGGGCGAATCCCTTGCTGGTCAGGGCGCGCGGTGTCCCGGGCACGCGGTCGTAGCCACGGTGCAGCACGTGGTGGGCAATCATCGTCCACCGTGCCGACTGCCCCAGTCCAATCAAGATCGCGCTGATCGGGTTGATCATGATCCAGGCAGTGGCATAGCCGAACAGGCTACACAGTCGCCCCCACCGCTGCATCTTGCGCAGGTGGACCAGGTCAGCGGGCCCCAGGTTCGCGTTCAGCTCGGCTCGCAAGGCATCGATCTCGGCCCTGAAGGCCGCCTGGTCAATGGCCGGCAGATCGGACGGAGGCGCGGTGGCGGCATGTCGCCAGACCTGCTTGCTAGGCATTGCCCACCGCTCAATAGCCCAGACGATCGAACTCCTGGATATTCTCCAGAAGCCGATAAGTGTGCTGCTCGAATTCTTCCCGGCTGCGCGTGGTGGAAATCTGCCGCATGCTGTCGACGATGGCGATCCACCAGCGCATATGGCCGGCGCTGAGCTGGGCGGCAACCGGCACCAGATCGCGCATCAGCGAAAGCGCTTCGATACTCTCCCGCTTGAGTGCCAGCATGCTCGGCAATTCGATCTGCACCGACTGCATCTCGCGCATGAAACGCGGCACCATGCTGGTGTCACGCTCCAGGCGCGCGGTGGGTGTCGGCTCGGCATTGGGCGGCAGCATGGCGATATCCAGATTGGACAGGATGCCGCGCAACGAACCACGCAGGCTTTGCCATAGCTCCTGCCGCCGCACCCGCTCGCGTGACTCTTGAATCAAGGTCAGCAAGCCGACCAGGAAGAAGCCTTCGATACAGAACCCGATCAGCTCAGGGAGCAGATTCTCGTGCACCGGCCCACTGCCATCGTAAAGCAGGAAGACCAACAGCAAGACCACGCCGCCAACGCCAAAAATGGCCATCGGCGCAACCAGCAGTCGGCGGTCGGTACGAATCATGTGCCGCGCACCCGGTCGCGCGCCAGGGCTTCAATCACCCGCGCAATTCTGCTTGCCTCTTCGGCATTCAAGTCAAGCGGCAGGTTATGTACGAATACCGAGAGATCCTCACGTATCGGGATCGACAACAGACCCGAGGCCCATTCGCTAGTGGTCAGCGAGGTCTCCTCCAGTGCGCGCACCTCTTCGGCCTGTTCAACGGAGCTGTAGCCGTTGCGCTTGCCCGGCTTGACCCGGTCTCCACCCACCGAACGAAACGATGTCGAGTCTCTCACCCAGGCGATGTAGTCGGTCAGGGCCGACTTCAGACGTTTGTTGTAGAGGTCGATCACTTCCGGCCGAACGCTGCTGTCTTCGATCTTGTGCAGGCGTCGGCAGACCTCGTCAACGTCGATCCGCCGAATGTCCGCTCGTTCGTCCGGACTTAGCTCACCTTGCACCTGCTCGAGCGCATGCCCGCGGCTCTTCGCGACGGCCGGATTGAGCACACCGGCCACCGGGGCTTCGCGAAGAAACTCCAGCAGTTGCTCCAGGTGATACGGAGATGTGGACATGGGCAGATTCCGACTATCGCAGACCGCCGCCAGTGTAAGCAGTTATTCCATTGCCCAGAAGCGTGCCAGTGGCCTGGCCGGGAGGGAACTGCGTCCAGCAGCTCTGCGGCCGCCCGCTGCAAGCTCAACTCAGCAACTGATACGGCCCGCCCTGGGTCAGCGCACGCTGATAGGCTGGCCGTGCCTGAATGGCATTGAGATAGCGTTGCAGATTGGGCCGCCGATCGAAGCCAAGCCGCGCGGCGGCCGCTTCGATCGGGAAGCTCATCTGGATATCGGCGGCGCTGAAAGCCTCGCCGGCAAACCAGGCCTGCTTGCCCAGTTCGGACTCCAGATAGTCGAAGTGGAGCTTCAGCTGTGGACTGACAAAGGTGCTCATCACCTTGTCGGCAATACCACGGGCGATCGGCTTGACGAAGAACGGCATCGGACTGGTCTTGACCTTATTGAAGACCAGACTGAGCAGCAGCGGCGGCATCGCCGAGCCTTCGGCATAGTGAAGCCAATAGTTAAAGCGGACGCGGCTGGCGCTATCGTGTGCCGGCGACAGGCGCCGATCAGTATCGAAGCGATCGACCAGATACTCGACAATCGCCCCCGACTCAACCAGCACTTCGCCATCCACCTCCAGCAACGGCGACTTGCCCAGCGGATGCAGCTTCTTCAAGGACTCCGGCGCCAGCATGGTCCTGGCATCGCGCTGATAGCGCCTCACTTCATACTCAAGACCCAGCTCTTCCAGCAACCAAAGGATGCGCTGCGAGCGTGAATTGTTCAGGTGATGCACACGAATCATGGTCATGGTCTGACTTGGTCTTTCGCTGGCGATGGGCGTTGAGCAAATCACGCTCCCAAGCGAGTATGCCGCGAACACTAGGGCTCATCGAGTTCCAACTGCCGCCTTTGAACGGGCGCTGCGACCGGTTCGCGGCCATGAATACGCTCTGCAACAGCTGAATGAGCCGTCCTGCTCAGTCGAGATTCGTACAGGTAGGGCGTGCAAACTGATGCCATTCGACGCGAGGATTTGCCCCATGCACAGCCTGCCCCGCCTGCTCTTCGGTGTCGCCACCCTGCTGTTCGCGGCACCGGGCTTCAGCCAGATCACCTTTTACAAGCATGATGATTTCCGCGGCGATCGCTTCACCGCCCATGAGCCCATCGTCGACTTCGACCAGATCCGTTTCAATGACGATGTCAGCTCGATTGTGATCGAGCGCGGCACCTGGGAAGTGTGTGAGCACAACTACTTCAAGGGCCGCTGCGAAGTGTTGCGCGCCGACAACTACCCCTCGATGCGCCAGTTTGGCCTGAACGACCGCATTTCTTCCGCGCGTCCGCTGTACCAGGAACGCGATCGCGGCTACCGGGGGCTACCGCCCACCCAGGACGATTACGCCTACCGCCGACGCCCGAATGAGCGCCTGTACGAGGCGGAAGTCACCTCGGTGCGAGCCGTGTTTGAGCACCGTGGTCGCCACTGCTGGCACGATGACCGTGGCAGCGACTACCGCCGCCGCGACAAAGCCAATGTCGGCGGCGCCGTGGCCGGAGCCATCATCGGCGGCATCATCGGCCATCAGATTGGCGATGGGCGCGGCCAGACGGCGGCCACCGTCGGTGGCGCCGCGGTGGGCGCCGCCATCGGCAGCCGGGCCGGCCGCGACGATCAGCGCTATGAGCGCTATGACGACCAGCGCGGCTATGAACGTGGCATGGTGCGCTGCCGTGACGACCATCGCGGACGCCCCAGCTATTGGGACGTCAGCTACGAGTTCCGCGGCATCGAACATTGGGTGCGCCTGTCGTATCCGCCCGGTCGTTCGATCACCGTGAATCGGCACGGTGAGCCGAGAGAGTGACCGAGCACGCGCCTTCCGGGGGCGGGTCGTGGGTCCGCAGGTCGGCACCGCGACCCCGCCGCATTCAGCAACAGTCGCATGCTCGGCCCAGACATGAGATCCTAGGCGGTCCCCATCCACTCAGGAGTACATCATGAAACGCGCCCGTCATCGCCGTCGCGCCCGCCGCCTGCGTTCGGCTGTTTGCCTCGGCCGCTAAGCCGCCGACATATAGTTTCACCCACCAAGCCTTCGCCATGCGAAGGCTTGGTGCTTTTGGGAAGCCTGAACGCGTCCACCCTGAACTCTTAGCAGCCGTCAGAACGCCCCCGATGCGCTTGCCAAGGCCGGTCTCGCCACTCGGCCGACGCGCAGGCCACGCACCCGTGAGGCTGAACCTGCGGCCTGCTCGAAACCTGGGCTATGCTCGACTGCTTGCATGCAGCCAGGCTTGGACCGATCAAGGAGAACCGCATGTTTCCGGCCTTGGCCACCGTGTGCGGTCAGCTGTGCTGCTGGCTATTTCTGCTTCTGCTGTCGCTGACGGCGAGCGCCAGTGATATCAGCATCCCGGACCTGTCGCCCACGCACTATGCCTCGGCATCCGGCGACTACGTCGTCAGGATCGATCCAAGCACGCGCAATGGCGCCGGCTCTGCGAGTTACCAACTGCTCCACCGAGGTCAACGGCTGTGGAGCCAGACCCTACCGTATACGCTGCGATCCGCCGCAGTGACCGACCGGGGCATGGTCGCCGGCTTTGGTTACAGCAACGGGCTGGATGCCGCGTATCGCGATCTCGGCCAATTCATCGTGGCCATCATCGACCACAAGGGACAGACCGTTGCTGACCACCGCAGTGCCCGTGAACCCAGCCGATTTCTGCACACCCTGGGTGACCCCAAGGGCGCGGGGCTGTTTGTCGATGCTGACAATGACCGCCTGGTCATTCGGATCGCCGACAGCGACCGCAACGCCGGCGCCGAGTCATGGTGGATCTATAGGCTAAGCAGCGGCGAGCGGATCGGCCAGATTCGACCCAAACAGCTGATGCAGGATGCGCAGCTGACACCTTTCATCTTCGATGCGCAGGCGCTGCCGGGCACGCCATTGACCCTGATTCACTGGTATCGGGCCGACGCCGAAGCCAAACAGTTTGGCGCCCGTTTCAGCCTGGTGGACCTGGACGGCAAGCCCGTCTGGAGCATCGATTTCAGCGACGACTACACAGCACCCGGCGATACCCACGCGCAGCGCAAACTGCTGCAGCGGATAAGGCAACACGGTGCGATCCTGAACACCGCATCTGCGCCGCCTCGGTTCACCCTTCGTGCGGTCAGCCAAGCGATGCTGATCAGCTATCAAGTGACACCCAGCTCGGAAAGCGCTGGCGGCTGGCGCGTTGAGGAGGTCGCTCGGGCCGCCGATCTCGGCTTTGCGGACAGCGCCCCGGACACGCAGGGTGTCGCCGTCCAGGAACAGGCGCTTCAGCATCTGGGCCGGATTGAACTGCTCCAGGGCGAACGCAGGCCGTCGCCAATACGCCGGGTGATCGCGTTTGACATCGACGACAAACAGAGGTTGGGTTTCCTGCGGCAGTGCGACTGCCCGCACGAAATCGATCTGGTCTTCATCGATCAGCATGGCGGCTTGCTTGGCCAGTGGACGCCCGCGGCTATCACAACCGAGAGCAGCGAGGCCAGGCACCATCTGACCTGGATCAGCGGTAACCGCTGGCTATGGGTTCGCTCGGAGTATGGCATCGGCAAACGCTCGTCCGCCGCGTGGGTCGACGCTCAACAAGGCCTGATTGAGCCGATTGCTGAGTTCAACGCCGCGGCTATCGAATCGCTGCACCGCTGGGGCGACGGGGGATTCGTCGCGCTCATCAACGAGCCCTTGGACGGCAGTCGCAAGGCTGGCCTCAGTGCCTTCGGTCCCGACGGCCTGCCACGCTGGACGATCGCCCAGAGCTATCAGGATCCAACCCAGCTGTTCAGTCCACAAGACGTCGCGGTCACCACGGAGGCTGATGTTGTGGTGCTGGAGGGCGTCTCCAAGGCACTCAAACGCTATGATCAGAACGGACTGCATGTGGACTCCGTGGATCTGCGCCAGAGCTGGGGCCGGACACCGAATTATCTGGCCGGACTGGAGGCCAATCGCGACGGCGGCGTCATCGTATACGACTTCGACGGCAGTCCGAGCATGGTCGACATGGCCCTCGACGGGCGGGTCATCGCGGCGTGGACGCCGAAATTCTCCGATGGCCGTCGCTTCAGCCCGCGCGGAAACCTGAAGCAGGCTGCCGACGGAAGTCGCTGGACCAGTGACGGCGAGTCTCTGCTGCGTCTGGATGACAAGGGCGTGGTCGATCGGGTGCTGGGACGGCGCCCGGACGCGGCTGGATTGGACCAGATCGCAGCGCTCCAGCTGGATGCCGATCAACGCATCTACGCGGCAGACCAACGCAGCGGCAGCGTGCATGTCTTCGACCCGCAGGGGCAGTGGCTTCGCACCTGTCGCCCCGATGTCAGCGACTTCGCTTCGGCACTGTCACTGCCATCAATGACCGTCACCGACGCCGGCGAGATCTATCTCAGCCGGCAGGCGCAGCCATCCAGGCCACGCAATGGTTTTGTCCACTTCGATCGTGATTGCCAGCGAGTCGGCATCGCAGCGGTCCCCCTTGAGGATGAAGTCTCGCAGGGCTGGTACAGCCAACCGGGCAGCACCAACCGATGGGTGCTTGGTTTCCGCAATGCCTACTTGGTCGACCCCGACGGCAGCGTGCTACGGCAAATCGACCGAACCGCCGACGAGCAGTGGCTGGATATCCCGGGTCCGGCAGGCACGGCGCCCGATGGCTCAATTGCCATTGTCTCGGGTGCCAGCTCGGCCTCCGCCCTCGACCCGAGGACTCACCCGCCGCTGGTGACCGTTTACGCGGCCAATGGCGATGCCCAGGTGACCTGGCCGGCGCCCTCCGGCCTGGTCAGCTGGGCCGGCGATGTGGCCTTTGATCGGCAACGCCTGGCCTTCGTCACTCGCCATCCAGACTCGGCGAGCAAGCACGGCCACCCGAACTCCGTAGTCGTGACTGATAGTCACGGAAACGCCCTGTTCCGCTTCAGTCCGCCGCATCCGCTGCGCAGCGTCTATCTGGTCCCGGGTAGCGGCAGCAGCGAGCTATGGATTTTTGATGGCAAGACCGGTATCGAACGCTACGCGATGCCCTAAGGCGTAAGCACTGGACTGAGGGCGAAACCGCTCGCCTCCGACCGGATAGTTCAGTAGCACAGGGCTCCATCCTGCAGCCTTGGCGCCCGCACGCCGTTTCGCTGCACTGCACCAAACGCATCGTTCAGCGCAAATTTAGGTCAGATTCAGTCTGAGCGGCCTGTTCCACCGTTTTGCGTAAACCTTCTGTGTACAAATCCTCAACAACCCGTTAAAACGCGGGGGGCGCTTCGCGCCGCCGACGGGGGAATCGTCGGTATAGGGAGAGCAACTTTCTTTTGGTTCTGCTTGGAGTTCAGTATGAAGCTACACTGCAAACCAGTCGCAGCGGCGATTCGCGCTGCGCTTGTCACCGGCACCTTTGCCGTGCTGGCCGCCCCGGTCATGGCCCAGGAAGATGCGGCCAGACTCGATCGGGTCGAAGTCACCGGTTCACGCATCAAGAAGGCTGAGATCGAGGGGCAAACCCCGGTATCGGTGATCACCCGCGAGCAGCTGGAGAAAACCGGCCTGACCTCAGTCGCCGATATCGTCCAGCAGCTGACGGGCTCCGGTTCGTCCCTGAACACAAAATTCAACTCCAGCGGCAACTTCGGCTTCCCATCGGATGGCAGCGGCGTCGGCGCCGGTTCGGCAACGGTGGATTTGCGCCATCTCAGCTCCAGGCGCGTGCTGGTGCTGGTGGATGGCATTCGCTGGGTCAATGAGTCCTCGGCCTCCGGCGTATCGAGCTCGGTCGATCTGAATACCATTCCGGTAGCAATCATCGAACGCATCGAAGTGCTCGAGGACGGTGCGTCCTCGATCTACGGTTCTGATGCCATCGCCGGTGTGGTCAATATCATCACCCGACGTACTTTCGAGGGCACCCAGGCGTCGGTGTACTACGGCGAATATGAAGAAGGCGGCGACACCAAATCGGGCGAAATCTCCTTCGGTGGAGCGGGCGACAACTTCAGCTTTTTCCTGTCGGCCAGCAGTACCGAGCAGGACGGCATCGACTCCAATCGAGTGGAGCAGGCGGCATTCCCGGTGCCCGGCACGGGCGTAGCGCTAGGCTCCTCGTTTACGCCGAACGGGCGCTTTATCTTTGTTGATCCCAACACCGGTATTGAGCAGGACATCACCACGCCGAACGGCCAATTCTTCCCTGGCGGGCCCAGCTACCCCGGTGACTTCATCGGATTCACAGGCGCTAACCGCTTCAATTTCGCCGAGTTCAACCTGCTGCAAACACCGAGCGAGCGAAAGAGCGTGTTTGGACAGGCGCGCTTCTACTTCGACAACGGGGTAAGCTGGTATGTCCGTACCCTCTACAACCAGCGCGAATCGCTGAACCGGGCAGCGCCGGAACCGATTTCACTGGGACCAGGCTCGGGCAACAGCTACGCCGACAACGCCTTGATCTCGGCCAGCAATCCGTTCAATCCCTTTGGCTTTGATCTGATCTCCAGCGGTCCGGGCGCCAATCTCATCTTCATCGGCCGCCGCCCGGTCGAGGGCGGGCCGCGGCGTTTCTTCCAGGATGTCGACACTTGGTACTTCGCCACCGGCCTGGAAGGCGCGTTTGAGCTCGGCGATCGCAGCTTTATATGGGATCTGAATTACGCCCGCAGCAAGAACGAAGCCGACCAGACCAACTTTGGCAGCTACAACATTCGCCGTATCGCTCTGGCCCTGGGCCCCATCGAGAACTGCAATGCCGATCCAAACTGCGTGCCCCTGGATATCTTCAGCGGCCCCGGCAGCATTACGCCGGAAATGCTGGCCTATATCCAGCCTATCGTCCGTGATCGCAGTGAGAACAATCTGCAACTGTTCTCGGCCAACCTGACCGGCGATCTGTTCGAGCTGCCAGCAGGCCCACTGTCGTTTGCAGCCGGCTATGAGCATCGCGTGCAGGATGGCTTCTATCTGCCCGACGCGCTGACCGTCGCCGGTGAGTACAACGGCGTGCCTTCCTTGCCCACGTTCGGTAAGTACGACGTCGATGAGTACTTTGCTGAGTTCAATATTCCGGTGTATGCGAACGAGGGTAGCCAGCTCGACCTGAGCGCCGCGGCGCGCTACTCGGACTACAGCACGTCGGGCGGTGACACCACGGGCAAGTTCGGCTTCCGCTGGCAGTTTGGTGATCAGTTCGTGTTTCGCGGCAGCATCGCGGAAGGCTTCCGGGCGCCCTCGATTGGCGAGCTGTTTGGCTCGGCAGCGCGTAACGATATCGACATCGATGACCCGTGCTTGATCGGCATCGACGGTTCACAGCCTACGGCCAACTGCAGCGCGTTTGGGGTTCCGACCGGCGCAACCCAAACCAATTCGCAGATCTCGGTGACCACCGGCGGCAATCCGAACCTGCTGCCAGAAACATCTGACAGCTACTCACTGGGCTTTGTGTTCAGCCCGGAGTTCGGTACCAACTCGGCGTGGTCGGAGAAGTTCGATATCGAGTTCACCTACTACAACCACGAGCTTGAAGGTGCGATTCAGGCGGTGGACGCACAGACCCAGCTTGACCTGTGTGTCGCGAACGGCGTGAGCTCACCGTTCTGCCAAGGCATTACGCGTGCCAGCACGGGCGTGATCGACAGCTTCAACAACCGGTTGCAGAACTTTGGTCAAATCGAAACCGATGGCTATGATCTGGACTTCTTCTGGACGCTCCCGGAAACCGATCTCGGCCAGCTCAAGGTCAGCTGGCAGAACACCATCGTCAACGACTACCGTGCGGTTGACGACCTGGGCACGCCGCAGCCTCAAGCCGTAGGCTTCGAGGTCAACGACTCCGGCATTCCCGAGTGGACCTCGAATCTGTCGCTGGACTGGAGCTACGGTGATTTCACTGCGGGCTGGCGACTGCGCCACATCAGCGACCTGGAAGAGACCTGCGGACGCGCCACACAGTTCTCGGTTTGCCCAGACCCGGTCAACAACCGCAACCACATCGGCTCCACCAGCTACCACGACCTGCAGTTGGGCTGGCGCGCCCCATGGTTTGACGGCACACAGCTGACCCTGGGCGTCAACAACGTCACCAGCAAGCTGCCGCCGATCTGTCTGTCGTGTTCGCTGAATGGTTACGATGCATCGAACTACGACTTGCCAGCGGGCCGGTTTGTCTACGCTCGTGCGGAAGTGAAGTTCTAAGCTAAGTTGAGATGCATAGCGGTGCGCCCAAGGCGCACCCTATGCAGGTGCTGGGGATGCTGTCGTGAGCCTGTCGAACGGCCCACCCTACGATGAAACCAATGTGCCCGTGGCCCACCCTTGGCTCATCCATCACGCTCGTGAACGCTGCCCGAGCGCAGCCTACGGCGCCGGTTCGAATCCATCCTGAAAGGCCGGAGCGCTGAGTTTCCAGCGTGCCAGCAGGTCGCGAAACGCCAGGGCCGTGTTCTGTGCCGCGGTCTGGCCGGTGTGCGATACGGTGTTGACGCCGTGACAGCCGTCGCAGGCGCGCACTTCCCCCGGCTGAAAGCTGAGCCAGTAGCGCTCTCGTACGACTGCGGTGCCGCCAGCGTCGGTGGCCTGCCAGCTCAGCGCGCGTCGGGTCGGCACATAGGCGGCGACGGAACCATCAGCAAAGATGGCGGTGCTACCTGCAGGGGCGCCAGGAGCCGTTGCGTTCAAACTCATCGCCTGGCTGTCGTGCATCACCTGCGCCAATACACGGCGCCCCGGTCGCGGCGTGCCGATGCCACCGATGCCGCGAATCTGATCGCCCTGGAAGAACTGCATGTGACTGATGTCGTACAGCGTGCCGCCGCTCGGCGCCGATTGCACGCCGCCGGGCACACGCAGATTGTAGGGCTGCTGCTCATCGGCATCATCCCGCGTGGTGACATTGCGCATCACCAGCACAGCCAATCCGCGCTGTTTGAGAAATGCTCGAAACTGCTGCTCACTCACCCCTTCCAGGCTGTAGGCATCCTGCTCCGGCGCCTGAGAAACAAAAGCAGTATCCGGCGGCACGTTCTTCGCACGCACTTCCACCGGCTGCAATTCCCATAGATTGCCGCTGTAACTGACCAGAGTGTCAGGATCCCAGAACTGTATCGGTTTGCTGATACCCGGGGTCAGCGCTTCGGTGGCGGTCATGGTGCCAGATGCTCCGCTCACCACGCGCAAGCGAAACTGATAGCGCGGAATCGGGTTGGCCGTGGTGCCGTTGTTGCCGGCGGTACCCTGCTCGGTCGCGTGTGCGGCAATGATCCGACCATCGCTGAGCACGATTGGATCACGGTAGTGGCCGCTGTGATTCGGGCTCGGCGTGGTGCCGCCGGTGTCGGGATGGGTCAGATACTCGATGCTGATCAGATCGGGATTCAGATTGGGAGGTGCAAGAAAGCGGATCAGTTGCCCGGAACCGTGGGTGGCGAACTCCGGCGCTTCCACCGCCACATAACGCCCGGCTTGGCTGGGATCTTCTTCGATCTGCAGCATGTTCAGAATCGAATTGGGGTTGCTGCGACCACTCACCGATGCAATGAATTCATCCAGATTTCCGTCGTTGTTGAAGCTGCGATCGAAGTAGCTGTGAAGCTCGTGTCGACCGACATGATTCAGGGTTTCTTCCTCGCTGCCATCCTGGCGCAACTGCCAGGGGAAGAAGTGATTGATGCGGTGGCCATTCAGGGTGGAACCATTGGCGGCGATGCGCGGTTCAGGAAACACTTCGTCGGTACTGGTGGTGGGCACGCTGTCCGGCCCCTCGCCGTTGTAGTTGAAGGTGCCATGACTACCGGCATCGTTTTGCTGATCGCGCTGCAGATGATCCCAGCGGGTGAACACGATGCGACCGAAGCTGTCGACGATCGGTGTGAAACTGCCTGAAGGCGAATGCTGCAGAAGAATCAGCTCGCCGCTGGCAGGATTCAGTCGCCACAGCCCGGTGGGGGTCGCTGTCGACTCGTACTCGTCGTGCTGCGGGTACAGGTGCCGCTCTCCCGATCGAGGCCGATCGGAAACGAACACGATTCGGCCTTGCGAATCGTAGGTCGGCTGGACATTGTTGAACTCCTGCGGCTGATTGGCTACGACGCTGATACTTACCGTTTCACCCTGTCCGAAGCCGGTCACCTCGTACAGCTGAAAGTAGTAGTCGTTGACCTGATACTGCTGGCTTGGCGCGCCGATCGCCATACTGAACACCGCCTTGGTGCCCGACCAATGCAGCGCAGGATCGCGAACCGAAATCGCGCTTGATCCCTGTAATCCGCTGGACACGCCGTAGCCCGCTTCGGCGGTGAGGTTACGCAGGGTTCCATCGCCATAGCGGATATACAGATCGCCACCGCGACCGGTGCTGTCAAGATCGGCCAGGTGATTGGCAAACACCGAGCCGATGCTGGCGAAGTCATTCGGCACCGGGTATTGGGTGACGAACATGATCGGGTTGGGTGTGTTGACCTGAGCAACCGCGGCAACCGCCAGCCAGCACGACAACCCCGCAACGCACACCAGATTCCTCAGCTTCATGGCGATCATCTACCTGTTTCGGAGGGCAACGCACTTCTTCACCAGATGTGCACATTACGCCAAGCACGGGTGCATTTCAGCGCACTGCTGTCACCATTTGGCCAACCCGCGTTGGCAAGTACGTGGAACCATCTGACCCCTTGCGGCAGTGCGGCGTCTGTCCGCGAGTGCACGCGGTCAGCCCGCGGCGCCCCCCAGACAGCCCCGGCCCACGAACACGAATACGAACGCTTCTGATTGTCGTAATCTAAGCACTTGTTCTGAAAGCGTTTTTTTCTCCCTTCAGGAACGAATTCGGGCAGAATCCGAAGACCTCGCTTCCGGCCGGAAGCTGAGATGACAACCTGGGGAATTCGACGATGACAAGAAAGCCCATGGCGGTGGGATGTGGTGTTTTTCTGGTGATGATCAGCGGCAGTTTGATTGCCGGCGGGGACGGGCCGGTGGTCAAGCAACACATGAATCAGTCTGAGATCGAAAACGCCAGTTTGAGCTTCGATCAGGTATTCACCCATGGCGCAAAGCTGTTTGCTGCAAAGTTCAATATGTTCGATGGCCAGGGACGACCAGCCACCACCGGCGGCGGTGCTGCGCGTGAGCCCGGAACAGCCCCCTTGTTCTTGCGCACATCGGGGCCTGATGCCAATTCCTGTTTTGGCTGCCATAACGACCCGTTCCCTGGAGGTGCCGGCGACAATGTGGCCAATGTATTCGTGCTGGCACAGAATCTCGACCCGGTGACCTTTTCGGTATCCGATCAGTTCAGCAATGAACGCAACACCCTGGGCATGCAGGGCTCGGGCGCGATCGAGATGCTGGCGCGGGAAATGACGGTGGAACTTCAGGCTCAGCGCCAGGAGGGCCTGGCGCGAGCCAGCCAGACCGGGCGCGACGTCAGTGTCAACCTGCGCAGCAAAGGGGTGTCGTTCGGGTCTCTGATCGCGCGTCCGAATGGCAGCATCGATACTTCAGCAGTGGCCGGCATCAATGGCGATCTGATACTCCGCCCGTTTCACCAAAAGGGAGCGGTGGTGTCGCTGCGAGAGTTCACGGTCAACGCCATGAATCATCATCACGGCATCCAAGCAGTTGAACGATTCGGCCAAGCGAAAACTGGCACGGTCGATTTCGACCAGGACGGGGTGGCCGATGAGCTTAGCGTCGGCGATGTAACCGCCACCACTATCTGGCAGGCAGCCTTGGCGGTGCCCGGTCAAGTGCTGCCTGAAGCGCGCCAGGACCTGGTTGCGGTGCTGGTCGGCGAACGCGCTTTCGATCGCGCCGGCTGCGCCGACTGCCACATCCCCTCGCTGAACCTCGATAGCAAGCAGTTTGTCGAGCCCAACCCGTTCAACCCATCGAATACCGCTGGCCCGAACGACATTGGCAATTTCAGCTTCGACCTCACTAGCCAGGGTCAGTTGCCCCGGTTGGAAGCCCGCGCCGGCGATGGCGCCATCGTGCGCGCATTTACCGATCTCAAGCGGCACAACCTCTGCGACGACACCATCCGCCACTACTGCAACGAGAAGATTGTCCAGGGCGGCATTTCGACCGAGGAGTTTCTCACTCGCAAGCTATGGGATGTCGGCAACTCGGCGCCCTATGGCCACAAGGGCGACCTCACCACCCTGACCGAAGCTATCGATGCCCACGGTGGTGAGGCGCGCTACTCGCGTGATGCGTACTTCGCCATGCCGCAGCAGGCGCAGGATGACATCATCGACTTCCTCAACAGCTTGCAGATGCTGCCACCCGGCACCAGCACCTTGGTGATCGACAGCGCTGGCCAGCCCGTGGACAAGCGTGTGGTGAGCAAGGCTGTTCGTGTGGAGGTCGAACAGAAACTCAATGATCTGTTGGGAGTGGAAGCAAGGCCAGCATTGGCCAGTCGCGGCGGCCGACGTTAGTTGACGATCGAGCAAATCGGCAAGGGCCCGTAGCCAGCACGGCTGTGGGCTGTTGCCGCGCGTGATTCATGCCCGACCGGACTGCTAAGGAAAGTCTGAATAAGTCCATCCCGGACTTTCTCAGACGCGCCGAGTCCGGCACAGGTCCGGACTCGTCTTACGCTGATCAACAACTTACGTTGTTGATCGCGGCGGTGCATCCGTGCACCGCAGGAATCTCTGAACTTGTTCAGATCTTCCCTAAGCATTGCGGTCGGCCGCTTCCGTTCTGCACCCATTCGGCGGTCCAGACTTCAAAGGGCCTCCACAGACAGGCTGCCGTCACCGCGCAATCGCATACCTTGCAGCTAAACTTCAGGCACAACCTTCACCTGGGGGACTCGCCATGCGAAGTTGGGGGCTGTCGGTTAGTTCAAAGAGCGCATTGGCCCTGGGCCTGCTCGCCACACTCTGTTTCGCCGCCGCCGCCTGGCTGATCGCCAACAAGGCAAGCGAGGAACAACAGGCAGCAGCGCTGCGTGAGCTGCAGCAACTGGCGGTGGCTGAATCGACCAAGGTGCGTAACACGGTCGAGGAGAGCCTCGCCATGGTGCGTGGCATGACGGTGGGCATCGAACAGATGATGGCCAGCGAGACTCCCAACCGCGCCTCAGCCACTGAACTGGTCAGGCGCTACACCGAGGCCGACCCGCTGGCGCTGGGCTATTGGCTGGAATTTGAGGCCAATGGCTTCGATGGCCGCGACGCCGAGCTGGTACGCGCGTGGCCGGATGGCGCGCCCGACGAAGCCAGTGTCGAGGCGCTGGCCGCGAGCCTGCCTCCCGGCGAGCAGACCACCAAGGACAGCGGCCGTTTGTCGGTGTACTGGATACGCAGCCAATCCGGTGAAATCACGCTTGAGCATTCCCTGGGCCCCGAAGCCGATGTCGATATGGAAACCGAGGACTACTATGTCGCGGGCCGCGATCGTGGTTCGGAGATGATGTTCGAGCCCTATGAATACGAAGTGGAAGGCAAGAATGTTCTGATGACCAGCCTGATGACCCCCCTGCGGCGGCAGGGTCGGATCGTAGGCGTGGCCGGCGCTGACCTGAGCCTGGACCAGATTCAGTCCGAGCTGGCCAAGATCAAACCCTATGGGCGCGGCGTGGTTCGGTTGCTGTCCTCTACCGGCATGGTGCTGGCCGCGCCGGAAACCAATCTTCTAGGCAAGAGCTTTCCGCAATCACTGGAAGCCGTTCATGCCGAGCTGGCGCAAGGCAAGCCCGTATTTGCCCGCGAGTTCGATCAGGCGATCGGCGAGCCGACATTTCGAGTCTACGTGCCGTTGAAGGTGGGTCGTGCCGACGACGTGTTCATGCTGATGGTGGCAGCACCGGAGTCGGAAGTACTGGCCGGTGCCCGGGCAATACGCAATCAGATTGCCTGGGTAGGCGTGATCAGCGTGCTGGTGCTGGCGGTCGCCGTGGTGCTTCTGTTGCGCACCCTGGTTGGCTCGCCCCTGGCCGGCGTAGTGCAGGCCGTGCAAGCGGTGGCGCGTGGACAACTGGACTATCCGATCCAGGCTGGGAGCCGCGATGAGGTGGGCGCCGTAGCGCGCGCTTTGCAACAGATGCAGTCCGATCTCGCGCAGCGAATCGAGGCTGAACGCTTGATCGCCGCGGAGAATCTTCGCATCCGCATCGCCCTCGACAACGCCGGCACTGCCATGTTGATCAGCAATGCCGAAGGCAAGATCGCCTATGCCAATCCGGCCATGCGTTCGCTGCTCAAGCGTTACCAGTCCGATCTTGGCCAAGCACTGCCGATGCTCGACCCGACAGCCCCCCAACACAACCAGCTGCAGCACCTTGAGCCAGCCGGAACATCACCACTCATGAAGGTGGATCGTGTTGTTCAGAGCGAGCTGAGACTCGGCAGCGTCACCTTCGCGCAAACCGCGGCACCGGTGATATCAGAGCAAGGCGAGAGACTCGGCGTCGTGCTCGAGTGGCGAGACCTCACCCAGGAAGTGGAGATGCAGAGTGAAGTCGCCCGGGTTATTGAGGCGGCCAGCCAAGGCGATCTTGGCCAACGGGTTAGCACGCAGGGTAAGGAGGGCTTCTTCCTGCGTCTGGCCGAAGGGGTCAATGGCATGCTGCGAACCAATGAGCAATCGATCGCCGAGGTGCAAGCCCTGCTTTCGGCCCTGGCACAAGGTGATCTCACTCGCCGCATCGAAACCCACTTCAGTGGTGTGTTCGGCGCCATGCGCGATGACAGCAATACCACGGTCGAACGCCTGACCGAAGTGATGCGGCAGGTCCGCTCGGCGGTCGATGCCATCAATACAGCAGCCAGCGAGATCGCCTCTGGCAACAGCGATCTGTCGGCGCGTTCGGAGCAGCAGGCCGCCAGCCTGGAGCAGACCGCAGCGTCGATGGAAGAACTCACATCGACCGTGAAACAGAATGCCGAGTCGTCGCGCGAAGCCGGTCACCTGGTGGTCAGTGCCGCCCAGGTGGCAGAACGCGGCGGCAAGGTGGTGAACCAGGTGGTTGAGCAGATGCATGGCATCTCGGCGGCGTCCAAGCAGATCGAGAACATCACCGGAGTGATCGATGGCATCGCCTTTCAGACCAATATTCTGGCCCTGAACGCCGCTGTCGAAGCAGCGCGCGCCGGTGAGCAAGGACGCGGATTTGCCGTGGTGGCCAGCGAAGTGCGGCAACTGGCGCAACGCTCACAAGAGGCTGCCAAGGAGATCAAGACGCTGATCGCCGAATCGGTCGGCCGGGTCGAGCACGGCGCCAAACTGACCAATGAGGCCGGTGAAACCATGAGTGAAGTAGTCGACTCGGTACAGCGGGTGAAAAGCCTGATGAGCGAGATCACCGCGGCCTCGGATGAACAGGCCGCCGGCATCGAGCAGGTAAATCAGGCGATCACGCACATGGATGGCGTCACCCAACAAAATGCCGCCCTGGTCGAAGAGGCCACGGCGTCAGCGTCGGCCTTGGAGGACGAGGCCCACAAGCTCTCGAGCCTGGTGAGCTACTTCCGCCTGCAGACCTGAACATCGTCTTGGTGCTGTGTGCCGAAAACGGCAGGTTTGCCCGATGGTCGGGGCGGCGAGATTCGAACTCGCGACCCCTACAACCCCATTGTAGTGCGCTACCAGGCTGCGCTACGCCCCGACATATCGGCAAACCAGACGAACCGATCGGTTCGCGAGAGGCGCGAGTATACGCGAATTCGATGAATCGGGCAGTAGCTGGCCGGCGAGTCGCACGGACTCGATTGCTCAGTTTTTGCTGCGCTTCCGCTCCGTCGATGCTGGCTTCGACAAGCTCAGCCAGCGCTGGAGCAGTCGCCACAGCAACACGCCAACACCCCATGCACCCTGAGCCCGTCGAAGGGTGCCGACCGAAGACCGCCAGTCTGAATCTCCCAGCACCGCTCTGCTGGCTTCGACGGGCTCAGCCAGCGTGAGGGTCACTTGCTCCGCTCGCTCCAGCAACTGATTTCGCTCCCGAGACTCTCGGCGAAGGGCCGGTCGCTGAGCTTGGAGTAGGGGACTGAGTCTATCGAAGGGCGCGGAACACGGGCCGGGCGTATTTGCTTCAGACGCTCCGTCGATGCTGGCTTCGGCAGGCTCAGCCAGCGCACCCCTGCTAGTAGCCCGGATATTTCATGAGGGGGCGCGGATGATCACCGAGGACTTTGCGTCGAGTGCAAGGCGCGACGAGCCCAAGTGGTGGGCCCACTTGGGCGAGATCGGGACGCAGTCCCGCGTAGCTG
>NZ_JACYTR010000028.1 GCF_014841215.1 Pseudomarimonas arenosa | reverse complement strand
GAGCTCTTCGTAACCCGATACAACGCTGACGCAACCCCTTTCCAGTGGATCGCCACCGCCGACTCAATCTTGCAAAAGATCGCGCGCCTTGCGAAACGTATTTCTGCGACAGGACACTAGCGCATCGAGGACACGCTGTGCTGCGCCGGCGAGTCCGCGCCGCCTGTCTAACAGGTTGCTGAAATACTCCATCCTGGATGTTTTCAGCGCAAGCGGTCGCGGCAAAGCCGCGCCACCCATGCCGGAAATCAACCACTTGCGTGTTCGATTTCCGCGCGCGCCGTCCGTGGCGCGCAAATCAGGCTGCTGAAATGAGTATTTCAGCAACCTGCTAACGGCAGCGAACTCGCGGAGCTTGAAGTTGAACAGAATGTTCAAGCTTCAAGTTGCTAGTCTCCGGTCAATCGCAGCCCCTGCATGCGGAACGGCACCGATTGCAACTGCATGCCGCGGTTGAGCTGCACCGCGAAATGCAGATGAGGACCGGTCGAGAAGCCGGTATTGCCGGAGGCGCCTATGATCTGGCCAGGCTGCACCCGCGCGCCAGCGCGCACCATCACACTGTCCACCGACAGATGGCCGTAGATCGCCATGCTGCCGTCGTCGTGCAGGATGCGAATATTGTTGGCGCGTGAACCGAACTTTTCCCGATCCAGACCGTTGCCGGTAAAGTCGTCTTCCACCTGCATCACGATGCCGCCCCGAGCAGCCTTCACCGGCGTACCCTCATCAAGGCCGAAGTCGACCGCGTAGCGGGATTCCGGATCCTGATGGCTGAAGCTGCCGTTGAAGCCTTGTCCCAGCGTCCAGTTCGATGTTTCGAAGGGCAACTGGTAAAGAAATTCACTGTGCCGAGCTGCTGGATCGCCGGGCAGGGCACGCATGCCTACCGACAGCGTCGCCGCTTGTCCACTGCCATCTGGACGCAGCCGCACCGCGGCGACTTCGGTGCTTGCAGCCACCATGCGGCGCACCGGCAGCGAAGGGGCAGCTACCACCGGCGCTGGCTCCAGCAGCCTGAGTTCGACTTCGATCGGGCCGCTGACCAGGTTTCGTACCCAAACTATATGTTCAGATCGCTCGGTTTGAAAGCGCAAGGCAGCCAAGGGCTGATTCTCGGCACGAAAGCGCCGGGTTTCGACCGACTGGTCAGTGTCGGGCGGTCGGTCGGTGTAGGTCACTCGGCCGTGTGCATCCACATGCTTGTAGACGGTCTGCGAACGGGCCGAACAGGGCAGCAATACAAGTACCGCAAAAAGCAGCAAGACGCTGCTCCTGGCAGGGCCGAACTGACCAGAACTGACGTTGGACGGGAAGCCCAAGCTTGGAGTCGCCGGATCAATCATTTCCAGCGCGTTGGTACACCGGCTGTCCATCGACATAGGTGGCCTGGACGGGGCGCTCAAGCAGTCCTTGTCCATTCAAAGCCAGTGGATCACGCCGGAGCACGACGAAGTCCGCTTGCTTGCCGATGCGCAGCGAGCCGAGGCGCTGCTCATCAAAGCCGGCGTAGGCGGCGTCCAGCGTAAAGCCGCGCAGGGCCTCATAGGCGGTAAGTCGCTGTGCCGGATACCATCCTTGCAGCGGTTGGCCTTGCAGGTCCTGGCGGGTGATGGCGGCAAACAGGCCCAGCATGGGGTCGGCGCTCTCCACCGGAAAATCAGATCCCAATGCCAGATGGACGCCCAGATCTCTCAGGCTGCGCCAGGCGTAGCCACCGACGATGCGCGACGGCCCCACCCGTTGTTCGGCCCAGGGCATGTCTGAGGTGGCATGGGTCGGCTGCATTGAGGCGATGACGCCGAGCTTGCTGAAGCGGCCCAGGTCAGATGGGGCAATGATCTGGGCATGCTCGATGCGCCAGCGATGATCGCCGCCAGCCTTGTTGTGGCCCGAATGCAGCACGTCCTGGTACAGATCCAACACCCGTTGATTGGCTGCATCGCCGATGGCGTGGGTCGCTGCTTGAACGCCGCATTCAGCGGCCTTCTTCATCGCCGCAGCCAGCGCGTCGCGTGACATCACCGGCAAGCCAGTGACATCGGGCGCATCACTGTACGGCGCATTCAGCAGGGCTCCGCGCGATCCCAGGGCACCGTCGGAGTACAGCTTGACCGCACGCATGCTTAGCCGGCCGTTGGCGTGACGATATGGACCGCTCTGACACAGCCGTTCCAGGGCGGCCGAGTCTCCATCGGCCATGGCGTAGATTCTCAGCGCGAGTTCACCGCGATCAGCCAAGCCCTGCATCAATTGAAATTGTGCCCAGGACACGCCGGCGTCATGCACGCCCGTGAGCCCCAATTGAACCAAATGCTGGGTGGAGCGCCTCAGCGCCTCTCGCAGCACCTGTTCTGATTCCTTTGGTATCGCCTGCGCGATCACGCTCATGGCAGTGTCGATGAAGACCCCGGTGGCGCGAGCATTCTGCCGCAGTACCTGCCCGCCCTCCGGTTGCCATTTGCCGTCAAGATCACGTGTGGCCAGTCGCATGGCCGCGCTATTGGCCCAGCCGGCGTGGCCATCGATCCGGGTCAGCCACACCGGACGGTCCGGGAAGGCTGTGTCGAGATCAGCGGCGCTGGGGAACTCGCCATCGGCGCCAGGCCAATCGTTCTGATCCCAACCGCGACCCAGCAGCCAGCTATCGGCAGGCAGGTCGCGAGCAAACGCCTGCAGGCGTTGAATCACCGCCGCCTTGCTTTCGGTGCCGACCAGGTCGACCCGCATCAGGGCCAGTCCCTGATTCAGCACGTGCCCGTGGGCGTCGATCAAACCCGGCACCACGGTGGCTCCGCCGAGGTCGAGGCGCCTTGCCTGCGCTGCGCGAGTTTCAAGTTCGGCACGACTGCCGATCGCTCGAATCACGCCGCCGGCGTCGAACAGCATGGCTTCGGCCAGGGGCATCTCGTCGTCAATCGTAATGATGTGGGCATTCAGCACCAGGGTATCGGCCTGGGCCGAGCCACCGATCGCTGCCAGCACGGTCGCCGCCAGCAAGGTCTTGAGTCGAAGCGGTGGGTTAAGCATTGGTTCCTCCGTCAGATGTTGCCTGCGGCAATCAAAGGCGGATCGCAATCGCGACCGCTATCGCCCTTGCAATGATTCGACACGATCTGGCCTTTCGTGACCTTGGTCAGTCAGCCAGCGTCGCACTGCGGAAGGCCTCGCGCTTGATCCGATACTCAGCGATACCGCCGCCGATGCGGGTACGAATCAGGATCTCGTCGGCATTGGCCTCGATCAGCTCCGCATAACGCTGAGCTCCGCTCTGAGTGATGATGCGTACACGCTTGCCCACGGCATTGGGCAGTTGCTCCCACTCAATGTCCTTGCTCTGGCGGCCGATGACCACGGTGCGCGGCGGCGGGATCAACGGGCTGCTGGTGCCGCGAGCAGCACTGCCGGAAGCCGTTGCGGCAGGCGTGGAGGTGGCAGGGGTCGTTGCGTCCGTGGCGGGGGCGGTGTCCGGAGCTGCAGCATCGGCGGTGTTGACCGCATCCGATGGCGGTGGCTCAGTGGCAGGAGTATCTCCAGAGATGATGCCCGCAGTGCCGCCGGTCAGTAGCAGGTAGGCGTCATCCAGGTTGGGCATGCCCAGCCCGCTGAGGTCGATCTGGTCGGCCGGCCGGCGGCTCCACAAGGGAGGTGCGGCCGACTCGATTCCCAGGTCAATGCCACCACCGTTCAGTTCACGCTGCAGGGCATCGTAGGTTGGCATGCCACCACTCCATTCAGGCAAGGCCCGAATCGGACGGGTTGGCCACAGGAACACCGCTGATTCCTCTCCGCGTTGCATGGTGCCCTGGCTGCTGGCCAGCGTCTCCTGATCCAGGCCCAAGGTGGCCTCGGGGTGTGCCGCCCAAGGCTCTGGATAGCGAAGCTGTAAGCTAAGGTCGCCGCCGTCGCGGGCATACAGGCGATAGAACTCGGTCATCACCGGCACGGCTTCGAGGCCCACCGTTTCGAGCAAGCGACTCACGCTCTGCAGGTGGCGCTCAATCATTTCCCGCTGACTGATGGCACTGCGCTCTGCGCAGTACTTGGTACGCTTGCGCACGAAACCAAGGTCTTCCACCTGCCAGGTTTCCTGTTGGGTGAGGCGCGGAAATTGGTCGACCAGGAGGACGGTCAGAGGCATGGGCAGGCGCTGCGAGCGCAGCAGTCGCGCCCGTGAAGACTCGGCCACTTCGTACTCGATGTCGGTTTCAAGCAGGGAATCGCGACTATGGAACTCAAAGCGCAGGCGCGCTGCTTGCGGGTCGATGCCCATTTCCCGTAGTTCGCTGTCGCTCCAGCTGAGTGCGCCACTGCAGCCTTCGGTCTCGAACGGCGCGCCGGACACGCCCACCGGCCCGAGTTCACCGAGCGCGGGTTCGCGCCCGTCGCCTACCTCGAGCTGGCGAAACTCCACGCGCAGCCGACTGATCGGGCGTCGCCGTGGGTCGAACTCGATAGCCTGGCCCAGCCACCAGATCCAACCCGGTGTGCTGATCTCGGCTTTCGCCGCACGCCAGACCCGGTCACCGCCCTCGGCGGTAAAGCTGACTTGACCGACGTGGATCTGACCGCGGACATCGACCCAGGCGAGGTCGCGCTGTAGCTGGCCTGCGCCCAGGCTGAGCAGGATGGCGCGGTCGGCCAGGGATTGCGCGTGGTGCAACGACAGGCCGTAGATCAGCGGTAGCGGCAATAGCAGTAGGGCCAGCCAGCGCAGGTAGCGCCAACGAGAAGGAACCTCAGGGATATCGAAGCGGGTCCGGGCCAAGCGTGAAGTCCCTGTGAGCTGCGGGGTGGGCTGAATCGATCGGCCGAAGCTTAGCATCGCAGCTGCGATTCGCGGCCCGCTGGACGGCTGAACTTGCTATTCTTTGCAACCTTTTTACTGCACTGCAACAGAACACGACATGATCGAGACCAATCCGATTCATGCCCGCATCGCTGACCTCTCCGGGCGGCTTGATGCATTACGGGGGTATCTTTGACTTCGACCACAAGGTCGAACGTCTGGAAGAAGTCAGCCGCGAGCTGGAAAGCCCGGATATCTGGAACACCCCGGACAAGGCGCAAGCCCTGGGCCGCGAGCGAGGCGCCCTGGAAAAGGTCGTGGTCGGCATTCGCAGCCTGAGCGATGGTCTGAAGGAAGCCGGCGAGCTGCTTGAGCTGGCCGCTGAAGAGAAAGACGAGGGCACGGTGGAAGCGGTGCTGTCCGACGTCGAAAAGTTTCAGCGTGGCGTGGAACAGCTTGAGTTCCAGCGCATGTTTTCCGGTCAGATGGATGCGGCATCGGCCTTTGTTGACATTCAGGCAGGCGCTGGCGGCACCGAGGCGCAGGACTGGGCAGAAATGCTGCTGCGCATGTATCTGCGCTGGGCCGAGTCACGTGGTTGGAAAACCGAGTTGATGGAAGTCAGTGCTGGCGAAGTGGCCGGCATCAAGTCCGCCACATTCCGGGTCGAAGGTGACTTTGCCTATGGCTGGCTGAAGACCGAGACCGGCGTGCATCGACTGGTGCGCAAATCGCCGTTCGATTCTGACAATCGCCGCCATACCAGCTTCACTTCGGTGTTCGTGTCGCCGGAAGTGGATGACGAAATCGATATCGATATCAATCCGGCCGATATCAAGATGGACGTCTATCGCTCGTCTGGCGCCGGCGGTCAGCACGTCAACAAAACCGAGTCGGCGGTGCGCTTGACCCACGGGCCAAGCGGCATTGTCGTTGCCTGTCAGACCGAGCGCAGCCAGCACGCCAACCGCGATCGGGCGATGAAGATGCTGGCGGCCAAGCTGTATGAGTTGGAAATGCAAAAGCGCAATGCCGAAAAGGATGCGCTGGAAGCCAGCAAGTCCGACATCGGCTGGGGTAGTCAGATCCGCAACTACGTGTTGGATCAGAGCCGGATCAAGGATCTGCGTACCGGCGTCGAGCGCACCGATACTCAGCGCGTGCTGGATGGCGACCTCGACGAGTTCGTTGAGGCGGCGCTGAAGTCGGGCCTGGAAGCGGGCTCGAAACGCGCAGATGCCCACTGATCAGATCCACGATGAGCTGTTGTCAAGAACCCGCGTGTAGGGAATCTGTCGATGTCTGAAGACGAAAACCATTTGATTGCCGAACGCCGGCAGAAGCTGGCCCAGCTGCGCACCCAGGGCGTGGCTTTCCCGAACGATTTTCGGCGAGAGCAATTCGCCGGTGATCTGCAGGCGGAGTTCGCCGACAAGGAGCAGTGGACCGCCGAGGCCATCGACGCGCTTGAACGGCGTGTTCACGTGGCCGGACGGCTGATGGCCAAGCGGGTGATGGGCAAGGCCAGCTTCGCGCAGATCCAGGACGAATCTGGCCGCTTGCAGCTGTTTCTTCAGGCCAACGCGCTGGGCGAGAGCTATGAGGCGTTCAAGCACTGGGATGTGGGCGACATCGTGGCCGCGGTCGGTGTGCTGACCCGCACCAAGACCGGCGAGTTGTCGGTGAAACTGCAGGCTATCAGGCTGTTGACCAAGTCGCTGCGCCCCTTGCCGGACAAGTGGCATGGCCTGGCCGACGTCGAACAGCGATATCGGCATCGCTATGTCGACCTGATCGTCACGCCTGAGGCGCGAGAAGTCTTCGTCAAGCGATCGCGAATCGTGCGGGCCATTCGCGCCTGGCTCGACGCACGCCGTTTCCTGGAAGTGGAAACGCCAATGATGCATTACATCCCTGGTGGCGCCACGGCACGGCCGTTCGTCACCCATCACAATGCGCTGGATCTGGATCTCTATTTGCGCGTGGCGCCGGAGTTGTATCTGAAGCGTCTGGTAGTCGGTGGACTGGAACGGGTCTACGAGATCAATCGCAACTTCCGCAACGAGGGCGTCAGTACCCGTCACAACCCCGAGTTCACCATGCTCGAGTTGTACGAGGCCTATGCCACCTACAACGAAGTCATGGATCTGACCGAGTCGCTGATCCGCGATGTGGCCAACGAGGTGCTGGGCACCACCCAGCTGGTCTGGGAAGGCGCCAGCATCGATGTCGGCCCGGCATTCCGTCGCTGGCGTATGGACGAAGCGGTCTGCCACTGCAACCCCGAGATCGAGATCAGCATTTTCCAGCGCCAGGACAGGGCGGCGATTGCTGAGCACGCCAAGCGGCTGGGTATCGCGGTCAAGCCGGGCGATGGTTGGGGCAAGCTGCTGCTGTCGATCTTCGAGGAGACGGTGGAAGGCAAACTGATCCAGCCGACCTTCATCACCCACTATCCGGTTGAAGTGAGCCCCTTGGCGCGCGAGAGCGATAGCGAGCCGGGCATCACCGATCGCTTCGAGCTGTTCATCAATGCCAAGGAAATTGCCAATGGCTTTTCCGAGCTCAACGATGCCGAGGACCAGGCGGCACGCTTCCGGGCCCAGGTGGAGGCCAAGGAGGGCGGTGATGACGAGGCGATGCACTACGACGCCGATTACATCCGCGCGCTTGAATACGGCATGGCACCGACCGGCGGATTGGGTGTCGGCATCGACCGCCTGGTCATGTTGATGACCGATTCGAACTCGATTCGCGACGTGTTGCTGTTCCCGTACATGCGCCCAGAGGCCGGGACAGCGTAGCGGGTTGCCAGCACAGGGGTGGCAAGCAGAGTGTCTTCGTCGTACCGCTGTCATGGCGCAAGCCGGCACTGCCGTGGTCTTTGCGGCGAAAGCCCGCGTGATGGCATTCAGGTTCGCTCCTGCGGTCGCCCACCCAATGGCCGCCCCAGATTGAGGGGCGGCCGCTGATGCGCGATCCAGTGCACAGTTCTTGCTGCCTTTCGACTGACGTTTTTCAGCAGTTGTGTGTCGAAATTCGCCCTGGTTTCTGTTTGCGGCAGATGCGCTTCGAAGGATTCGCCGTCCGCTCGGCTTGGCGCTAGACTGCTTGCAGCAATGGCCAACTGGCGGGTTTGGCAGGGAGCGGGCAGGTGAGCGATTTCGGTGGTCAGGCGCCCGGCATGCGGCGCAGCCGTAGTACCTTGGACAAGCAGGCCCGCTTGCTGGTGGGCGATTCTGCATTTGTCTGTCAGATTGTCGACTTATCCCTCAGTGGCGTGCGTCTGGAGCCGGTTTCCGGCCTTCAGCTGAGCGTCGGTCAGCCGGTGATCTTTGAAGTGCCCACGGCCGGCAGCGCCGGGGCCTCGGTGGAGGCGCGGGTCAGTCGAATCTCCGATGACGTGTTGGCGTTGAGGTTCGAGCACTTGAACCGCAGCGCAGAGAACGGTCTGGAAGCCGTGCTGGCGCGGCAAGGAAGGCTGCTCGGCGCGCTGGAGTAAGGATTCGCGGGCTCGCGCCGGCTACACTGCCGGACTGCGCAGCGGGCGATGCCCGCTGCGCAACCATGAAATTGGATCTGACTAGCGTGTGGCGGTAGCGCTATCGCGCAGCTCGCGACGCAGAATCTTGCCGACGTTCGACTTCGGCAGTTCAGTGCGAAACTCGATGTGGCGAGGTTGCTTGTAGCCGGTCAAATGGCTGCGGCAAAACTCCTTTATGCCGGCAGCATCGAGGGCGGGGTCTTTCTTGACGATTACCAGCTTGACCGCTTCGCCGGATTTTTCGTCAGGCACGCCCACGGCTGCCACCTCCAACACACCTGGATGGGCGGCAACCACGTCTTCGATCTCGTTCGGATACACGTTGAAGCCGGAGACCAGAATCATGTCCTTCTTGCGATCGACGATGTAGAAGAAGCCTTCTTCATCCATCTTGGCCATGTCCCCGGTGTGCAGCCAGCCCTGCTTATCAATCACCTTGGCGGTTTCATCGGGGCGCTGCCAGTAGCCCTTCATCACCTGTGGGCCGCGCACGCAGAGCTCACCGACTTCGCCGGTCGCCAGCTGCTGGCCTTCCTCGTCCTGGATACACACTTCCGTACTGGGCACCGGGACACCGATCGATCCGTTGTACTCGGGTAGATCAAGCGGGTTCATGCAAACCGCGGGAGAGGTTTCGGTCAGGCCGTAGGCTTCAGACAAAGTGCAGCCGGTGACCTTCTTCCAGCGCTCTGCCACCGCGCGTTGCACCGCCATGCCGCCGCCCAGCGCGAACTTGAAGCGGGTAAAATCCAGCTGGTCGAAACCCGGTGTGTTGAGCAGGCCGTTGAACAGCGTGTTGACACCGGTGATGCAGGTAAACGGGATCTTCGACAAGGACTTGACGAAGCCAGGCATGTCGCGCGGATTGGTGATCAGATGATTGACCGCACCAAACTTCATGAAGACCAGGCAATTCGCCGTCAGCGCGAAGATGTGATAGAGCGGCAGCGCGGTGATGATGTGTTCAGCGCCCATGTCCGCCCGATGACCAATCCAGGCGGAGGCCTGCTGCATGTTCGCGACCAGGTTCCGATGCGTCAGCATGGCGCCCTTTGAGACGCCGGTGGTGCCTCCGGTGTATTGCAGGAAGGCGATGTCACCCGGCTGAATCTCGACGCTGGGTAGGCTGTGCCGGGCGCCGTCGGCCAGCGCCTGAGTGAAACTCACGGCTTGGGGCAGACGATAGGCCGGCACAGCCTTCTTGACGTACCGCAACATGAAGTTGACCAGGGTGCCCTTGAAGCCACCCAGCATGTCGCCCACACCGGTCACTAGCACGTGATTGACCTTGGTATCCGCCAGTACTTCCTGGAGCACCGAGGCGAAGTTCTCCAGCACCACGATGGCGGTCGCACCGGAATCGTTAAGCTGATGCTTGAGTTCGCGGGCGGTGTACATCGGGTTGGTGTTGACTACCGTCAGGCCGGCGCGCAACGCGCCGAAGATAGCGATCGGGTACTGCAACACGTTAGGCAACATAAGGGCGATGCGATCGCCCTTCTTCAGTTTGCACTGGTGGATGAGATAGCAGGCAAAGGCTTTACTCAAGCGATCGATGTCGCGGTAGCGCAGGGTCTTGCCAAGATTCTCGAAGGCGACCTTGTCCTTGAACTTGCCGCACGAGGATTCCAGGATCGAAACAATCGAAGGGAACTCATCCAGATCGATTTCGGCCGGAATACCTTTCGGATACTGCTTGAGCCAGGGCCATGCTGCTGTCATTCGTTTCCTCGTGGCGTAACCTTGGGTGGATGTGACGCGTGCAGGCCTTGGATTGGAGCATGGAACCTGAATCGGTACAACAGAATCCGTACGCTGGCGTTTGCTGCGGTGCAGCAGGGGCAGGGCATGGTTCGATGATCCAGTTTCCGATGAAACCGCTTGCCTGGATCGGACTGATGGCGCTGCTACTGGCCCTGGCCGGCTGCTCAGGCGGCGATCCGAAAACGCGCCTCAGTGAGACTGTTGCGGCGATGCAGCAGGCGATCGAAGACAAAGCGGCCGATGAGGTCATGGATTTGGTTGCCGAGGATTTTCGCGGTCACAACGGGCTCGACCGCGACGGCCTGCGCCGATTGCTGGTACTGCACTTCCTGCGCAACCAGTCGATTGGTGTGACGCTTGGTCCGATGGACCTGCGGGTTCAGGTTCCGCGGGCCGAGATCAGCGTCAACGTGTTTCTCACCGGCGCCGAGGGCTGGATTCCCGAGCGAGCGGCCGGTTACAAGGTGGTCAGCAAATGGCGTCAGGACGGCGACGATTGGCTGCTCGAATACATCGAGTGGTAGGTCGGGCCCTGGCCCGACATCGTGCGATGAATCTCGCGACCGGTGCAGCGCGCCAGTGCCCCTCCCTATGCCTTGGCCAGTTGCCGCAACACGTAGTGCAGTATTCCGCCATGACGGAAATACTCCACTTCCTTCGGCGTCAGCAGCAGCACCTTCACTATGAATTCAATCTTGCTGCCGCCGTCTCGTCGTGCGACCACCTTGGCGTGCTTGGCGCCACCGTCGTCCAAGCCGGTGATATCGAAGGTTTCGTCGCCCTTCAAGCCAAGCGAGGACACGCTGTCACCGTCGGCAAACTGCAGGGGCAGTACGCCCATGCCGACCAGGTTTGAGCGATGGATGCGTTCGAAGCTCTCGGCGATCACTGCCTTGACCCCCAACAACAAGGTGCCCTTGGCTGCCCAGTCGCGTGAGGAACCGGTGCCATACTCTTTGCCGGCCACCACCACCAGCGGCACTTTCTCTTCCTGGTAACGCATGGCGGCCTCGTAGATCGACATCTTGGTGCCGCTGGGCTGATGCAGGGTATTGCCGCCTTCTTCTCCACCCAGCATCAGGTTCTTGATCCGGATATTGGCAAAGGTGCCGCGCACCATCACATCGTCGTTGCCACGGCGTGAGCCGTAGGAGTTGAAGTCGGTCGGTTGCACGCCCTTCGATTGCAGGTATTTGCCGGCCGGTGAGTCCTTCTTGATCGAGCCGGCGGGAGAAATGTGGTCGGTGGTGATCGAATCACCGAACAGCCCAAGCACGCGCGCGCCCTTGATGTCGGCGATCTTCGCCACCTCCATCGTCATGCCTTCGAAGTAGGGCGGATGCTTGATATAGGTCGAGTCGCTCCATTCGTAGGCGGCGCCGTCGGGTGATTCGATCGAGTTCCAGCGTTGGTCGCCGCGAAACACATCGGCGTAGTTTTTCTTGAACATCTCAGGTCCGATCGCGTTGACGATGCAGTCGTGGATCTCCTTGCTGCTCGGCCAGATGTCCTTCAGATAAACCGGATCGCCGTTGCGGTCCTTGCCCAATGACTGTGTGCTCAGGTCTCGATCGACCGTGCCGGCCAGCGCATAGGCGACGACCAGGGGCGGCGAAGCCAGGTAGTTCATCTTCACTTCGGCGTGCACCCGGCCTTCGAAATTGCGATTGCCGGACAACACCGAGGCCACCACCAGATCGCCTTGCGCAATCCCCGCACTGACTTCCACCGGTAGCGGGCCGGAGTTGCCGATGCAGGTGGTGCAGCCGTAACCCACCACATGGAAGCCCAGCGCTTCCAGATCGTCCATCAGACCGGCTCTCTCCAGATAATCGGTGACCACCCGGGAGCCCGGTCCCAATGAAGTCTTTACCCATGGTTTCACTTTCAACCCACGGCGAATGGCATTGCGTGCCAGCAGGCCGGCACCCAGCATGACGGCCGGATTGGAGGTGTTGGTGCAGGAGGTGATCGCCGCGATCACCACCGCCCCGTCATGCAGTTCCACCTTTTCACTGTGGATGTCAACCAGGGTGTGGCCCTTGGTGTCGATCTCGTGGTTGCCCACCGCAGTGCCGCCGCCTTCGGCAGCCATGTCGGCGATCTGTACCGACGCCCTGTCCCGATTGGCGGTCAGCGGGCCGAGATTGCTGCGGAAGTTCTGTTTCATGTCCGAAAGCAGCACCCTGTCTTGCGGGCGCTTCGGACCGGCCAGTGAGGGCAGCACTTCACTCATGTCCAGGGCCAATACGCTGCTGTAGTCGGCCTCTTTCGACGAATCACGCCACAGGCCCTGCGCCTTGGCATAGGCCTCGACCAAGGCGATCTGATCATCCTCGCGTCCGGTTAGGCGCATATAACGCAGGGCTTCATCGTCGATCGGGAAGATGCCGCAGGTGGCCCCGTACTCCGGCGCCATATTGGCGATCGTGGCGCGGTCGGCCAGCGGCAGGTGATCGAGTCCGGGGCCGAAGAATTCGACGAACTTGCCTACCACACTGTGTTTGCGCAGCATCTGAGTAACAGTCAGCACCAAGTCGGTGGCGGTGGCGCCTTCCGGCAATTTGCCGCTGAGCCGAAAACCGACCACCTGCGGTATCAGCATGGAACTTGGCTGACCCAGCATGGCGGCTTCGGCCTCGATGCCGCCGACACCCCAGCCGAGCACGCCCAGGCCGTTGATCATGGTGGTATGGCTGTCGGTACCGAAGACGGTATCGGGATAAGCCCAGGCGGCACCGTCCTTCTCGCTGGCCATCACCACACGGGCCAGGTTTTCCAGATTTACCTGATGCACGATGCCGGTATTCGGTGGCACGACCTTGAAGTTATCGAAGGCTTTCTGGCCCCAGCGCAGGAAGCTGTAGCGTTCCTTGTTGCGCTCGAACTCGATCTTGCCATTGGCATCCAGCGCATCCGGACGACCAAACACATCGACTTGCACCGAGTGATCAATCACCAGCTCGGAGGGGATCAGTGGATTGATGCGCTTGGCATCGCCACCCAGCTTGACTACCGCGTCGCGCATTGCAGCGAGATCCACCACGCAGGGCACGCCGGTAAAATCCTGTAGCACTACCCTGGCCGGCATGAAGGCGATCTCGGTGTCGGGTTCTTTCTTGGCATCCCACTGCACCACCGCCTCGATATGCTCCTTGCACACGCTGACGCCGTCTTCGTTGCGCAGCAGATTCTCCAGCAGAATCTTCAACGAATAGGGTAGGCGGCTGAGATCGAAGAGGCGGCCGAGTTTGGCCAGACTGTGGATCGTGTAGTCGCGTTCGCCGACGGTCAGGCGGTCGCGGGTCTCGAAGGAATTGCTCATGGCTCGCTCCTCGGACGGTCCGGGCCTGCCATTGTCGCGCAATTTGATGACCGACCCGAGATCGAATTCAGCGCAGAGTCGGTATGTCAGCTTGGGTACGTATTCATAAGTATGTATAATTCGTACGTACTTTTCGGCAAGGGTGACGGCATGGCGATGGAAGCGACGGTGGCCGAACGTGGCCAGATCACCCTTCCCAAGGCGGTTCGCGATGCCCTGGGTCTGACCAAGGGCACCTTGCTCAAGGTCGAACTCGAAGGCGGCCGCATCATTTTGCGCAAGAACGTCGACGACGCCATTTCACGCGCCCGCGGTCGCTTCAAACTGCCCGAGGGCGTCAGCACCGATGACGTGATGCGCGAACTGCGCGGTCGTGCGCCCAGCGATCCGGTTGACGAGTGACCGATTGAGCAATGATCGCCATCGATTCTTCCGTCTTGATCGATCTGCTGGGCGACGATTCGTTGATGGCTGATGCGGCCGAGCAGTGTGTGCGCGATGCGCTGGCCCGCGGCCCGGTGGTGCTGTGCGATATCGTGGTCAGCGAAATCACTGCTGGCCTCGGCCATGGCACCGACATCATGGACGTGGTCGAGGAAATGGGCATGAGCTACCTTCCGGTGGAGCGCCGTTCGGCGATCCGCGCCGGCGAAATGCAGCGCCGCTTCAATCAGCGTCGGCGAAGCAGTGGAAACGCTACCATTATGTCGCCACGAACCGTTCCCGATTTCATCGTGGGTGCCCACGCACTGTTGCAGTGCGCCGGCTTGATTACTCGCGATGCCGGATTTTTTCGTGACTATTTCAAGGGGCTGAAGGTGATCGTACCCAAAGCCCCGCCCGTATCCTGACCACATCGGAGAGTCTCATGTTGGAAGCCTACCGCCACCACGCAGCCGAGCGCGCCGCGCTTGGAATTCCGCCGCTGCCCTTGACCGCGCAGCAGACGGCCGATGTGATCGAACTGCTGAAGAACCCGCCGGCGGGTGAAGGTGCCGATTCTGAGCGTGATTTCCTGGTCGATCTGATCAGCAATCGCGTGCCGGCCGGCGTCGATGATGCCGCCAAGGTCAAGGCCTCGTATCTGGCTGCGGTCGCCTTTGGCAACGAGAAGTGCTCGCTGATTTCGCCGAAGCGCGCGACCGAGCTGCTCGGCACCATGCTGGGTGGCTACAACATTCATCCCCTGGTGGAACTGCTGGATAATGCCGAGCTCGGCGCCATTGCTGGCGAGGCCCTCAAGCACACGCTGCTGATGTTCGATGCCTTCCACGACGTGGAAGAGAAAGCCAAGGCCGGCAATGCCCACGCCAAGGCGGTGCTGCAAAGCTGGGCTGACGCCGAGTGGTTTACCAGCCGCCCCGAAGTGCCGGAGAGCCTGACCATCACCGTGTTCAAGGTGCCGGGTGAGACCAACACCGACGACCTGTCGCCGGCGCCGGATGCCACCACCCGTCCTGACATCCCTCTGCATGGTTTGGCCATGTTGAAGAACAAGCGCGATGGCGCCCCATTCGAGCCGGAAGAAGACGGCAAGCGCGGGCCGATCCAGCTGATTCAGGATCTGAAAGCCAAGGGCCACTTGGTCGCCTATGTTGGCGATGTGGTCGGTACCGGCTCATCGCGCAAGTCAGCCACCAACTCGGTGCTGTGGTGGACCGGCGAAGACATTCCCTACATTCCGAACAAGCGCTTTGGTGGCGTGTGTCTTGGCAGCAAGATCGCGCCGATTTTCTACAACACGATGGAAGACGCCGGCGCATTGCCGATTGAACTCGATGTGTCGCAGATGAACCTCGGCGATGTGGTCGAGCTGCGCCCGTACGACGGCAAGGCACTGAAAGACGGCAAGGTCATCGCCGAGTTCCAGGTCAAGTCCGAAGTGTTGTTCGACGAAGTGCGTGCCGGCGGCCGCATTCCGCTGATCATCGGTCGCGGTCTGACCGCCAAGGCGCGCGAATCGCTGGGTCTGCCGCCGTCCAAGCTGTTCCGCCTGCCGCAGGAAGTTGCCGACACCGGCAAGGGCTTTACCCTGGCGCAGAAGATGGTTGGCCGCGCCTGTGGCCTGCCAGCCGGCCAGGGCGTGCGCCCCGGCACCTATTGCGAGCCGCGCATGACCTCGGTCGGCTCACAGGACACCACTGGCCCGATGACCCGAGACGAGCTGAAGGATCTGGCCTGTCTTGGTTTCAGCGCCGATCTGGTGATGCAGAGCTTCTGTCATACCGCCGCCTATCCGAAGCCGGTCGACGTAGTCACCCATCACGAACTGCCGGACTTCATCGCCACCCGTGGCGGTATTTCGCTGCGCCCGGGCGACGGCATCATCCACAGCTGGTTGAACCGCATGTTATTGCCGGATACGGTCGGTACCGGCGGCGACAGCCACACCCGCTTCCCCATCGGCATTTCCTTCCCGGCCGGTTCCGGCCTGGTGGCCTTTGCCGCCGCCACCGGCGTGATGCCGCTGGATATGCCGGAATCGGTACTGGTGCGTTTCACCGGCAAGCTGCAACCGGGCGTCACCCTGCGTGATCTGGTCCACGCCATTCCGCTGTATGCCATCAAGGCCGGTCTGCTGACGGTGGAAAAGAAAGGCAAGAAGAACATCTTCTCCGGTCGCATTCTGGAGATCGAAGGCTTGCCGGATCTGAAGATCGAGCAGGCCTTCGAACTCGCTGACGCTTCGGCCGAGCGCTCCGCTGCCGGTTGCACCGTCAAGCTCGACAAGGCGCCGATCATCGAATACCTCAACAGCAATATCACCTTGTTGAAATGGATGATTGCCGAGGGCTACAAGGATGCCCGCTCGCTGTCGCGTCGCATCAAGAAGATGGAAGAGTGGCTGGCCAACCCGCAGCTGATGGAAGGCGATGCCGATGCCGAGTACGCCGCGGTGATCGAGATCAACATGGACGAGATCATCGAGCCGATCGTTTGTTGCCCGAACGATCCGGACGATGCGAAAACGCTGTCCGACGTGGCCGGCGCCAAGATCGACGAGGTGTTCATCGGTTCGTGCATGACCAATATTGGCCACTTCCGTGCCGCAGCCAAGCTGCTGGAAGGCAAGCGTGATATTCCGACCCGTTTGTGGGTGGCCCCGCCAACCAAGATGGATGCCGCCGAACTGACCAAGGAAGGCCACTACGGCACCTTTGGCACTGCCGGTGCGCGCATGGAGATGCCAGGCTGCTCGCTGTGCATGGGCAATCAGGCGCAGATTCGGGAAGGCGCCACCGCGATGTCGACCTCAACACGTAATTTCCCCAACCGTCTGGGACGCAACACCAATGTGTATCTCGGTTCGGCTGAGCTGTCGGCGATCTGCTCGCGCCTGGGCCGCATTCCGACCCGCGAGGAGTACATGGCCGATATCGGTGTGATCAACCAGAACGGCGACAAGATTTACCGCTACATGAACTTTGATCAGATTCAGGATTACAAAGATGTAGCGGATGGCGTAGCGGCGTAGTCGAGCTCTTAACGCTTAAATCCCTCCCTCAGGCTGCGCAGCAGCCGAGGGGCAGGGAAGAACGGTGAACTCGATAACCAGCTCCCTCCCTTGCGCTGCGTAGCAACGGAGGGGAGGTTGGGGTGGGGTCGAGGGGTGAGGAGTTTCGTGTGCGGGTCGAGCCCCTCCCGGCTTCCTCCGCCGCTTGCGCAGCGCAAGGGGAAGGGTGTAGCGCGACGACGCGCATGACTCCCGGTTTCCCCCAGCGTCCTGAATGTTGTGCCTCAAGGCTCGATCTATCCTAGACGCACCCTGAGCTTGCCGAAGGGTGCCGAAAAGTGCGAGGTCGCTCACGAGCTAGCGTCGACCAGTGCCACCGACCGCACGGTCGTCCCCAGTGTGCGTTTTGCCTAACTCGCCAAGTCATTGTTTCGCTCTTGTCTCACCGCCAAGATTTCGCGAATAGGCCATTTAACGGCCAAACGAAGTCTGCTAAAACTATGTGAGACCCGGTGAATCACCGGGGCAGGAGGCCGGCGATGTTCAAGAGGCTGCTAGTGGCCTTGTGCGTGCTTTGTGTGTCTCGAGCGAACGCTGAAACCCTGCTGACCCACGTGACGGTACAGCCGAGCTTGATTGCTGATCGTGCCAGTTCTGAGGCCGGTAGCGATTCGAAGCGAGCGGCTCACAGGTTGAGCGACGTGCGTGTAGCGCGCGCGCAAGTGGCGTCAGCTTCCCCAAGCGGTCAGAGGCCATCACCGCTTCAACATCAAGAGTGAAGGTGAGACCCATGAGCAGGTGGTGGATTGCTTTCGGATTGTTTTCCTTGGCGCTCTGCCAGCCTGCTTGGGCCGAGAGCTGCAAGTCCATACTGGGTAACAATCCGGCAGCACCGTCGGGCGTTTACAGCATCGATCCCGACGATGAGGGTCCATTGGGCAGCGTTGATGTTGTCTGCGACATGGTCAGAGACGGTGGCGGTTGGACCTTTGGACTGAAGACCTGGTATCAGTCCGGACTTCATTCTCTGACGGGTTCCGCGGGGACAACGGCCGATGCACTCACGCTCAAGGGCAATCCGTACAAGCTGTCTGACGATGTTATTCGCGCCATCATTGGATTGAGCGAGAACTTCGACGTGTTGGCAGATCAGGCGGGTTACAACAGTGCCTACTCGACCGGAAATCACGAGTACGTGGTGTTGCGAAACTTCACTGGCACGTGGACGTTCGGCGCGCAGATGCCTGTGTCGTCGACAGCGACGACCATGAACTCCTATCGCGCGTCTGACAATACATTGGCTTGGACCGGTGCTCTTTCATGCGGCGGCAGAGGTGGGCCAGGCATTAACTGTTACGACGTGGTCTCAAACAACCCGATGGGAGGGTCTGGATGCGCGATCAACATGGGGACGAGTTCGAATAGCGGCTGGCACCACTTCTACATGGCTGAGACGAACTCAGACAGTTACCTGTACATCTGCAATGGCGCGCAGCATTCCAGTGGCTACAACATGAATCACCGCTTCTGGTTTCGGGAGACAGCAAAGTCGAACCAATCGGCGCTGAGCGTGAGCTCCGATCCATCTGCCATCATGTTCGGAAGCACCAGCACGTTGAGCACCAGTGGCGGTTCAGGCACTGGCGCTGTTAGCTTTGCCATCACCGCCGGCAGCGAGTTCTGCGAGGTTTCCTCCACGACCGTGACCGGCATCGGCGTGGGAAGCTGCACGGTGACGGCGACCAAGGCGGGGGATGGCATGTTCAACCCCGCCAGCGCGACGGTTGACATCACGGTAAGTCGCGCAGAGCAGGCTGACTTGGCAGCGGTAGCGAGCCCCTTGAACATTGTCTTTGGCGCCACCAGTACGCTGAGCACCACCGGCGGCTCGGGATCCGGTGCGGTGGGCTTTGCCGTCACCGCGGGCAGCGATTTCTGCGATGTTTCTGACACAACGTTGACCGGTATCGGAGTTGGTACTTGCACCGTGACCGCGACCAAGGCGGGAGACGACTACTACAACGTCGCTACCGCTGAAGTGAACGTGACGGTAGATAGGGCGAACCAGGCTGCCCTGACCGCAATGGCGAGTCCATCGACCATCGGCTTTGGTGGCAGTAGCACGCTTGGCAGCAGCGGCGGCTCGGGTACAGGTGCCGTCAGCTTCGCCATCAGCAGTGGCGGAACGTTCTGTTCAATCAGCGAAAACATCCTGAGCGGCATTGGCGTTGGCACCTGCACGGTAACGGCCACCAAGGCAGCCGACAGCAACTTCGCAGCAGCGACAGCGAGCGTGGATGTGGTTGTCGACAAGGCCAGCCAGGCGACGCTTACGGCTTCCGCAACGCCGGCCAGCATCAAGATTGGCGAAGACAGCGAGCTGAGCACCTCGGGTGGGTCAGGAAGCGGTGCGGTGACCTTTGCTGTGACGGCCGGCAGCACATTCTGTTCAATCTCCGACACTACACTGTCCGGTACTGACGTCGGCACTTGCACGGTGACTGCTAGCAAGGCCGCCGATGACAACTACCTCGCAGCAACGGCCACCGTTGACGTAACAGTGGAAAACGCAGCGCCTACGCTGTCGCTAACGCCGACCTTGTTCCTGCTCGAAGATCTTGGCAGCGGGCTGGTCTTTACCGTCGGCGATGATCAAACGCCGGCGGCTGATCTTGTGGTTAGTTTGGCCAGCGATAATCAGACCCTGCTTGCTGATGCGAACTTGGCGACTAATCTGACCGTCGACGATGCCAACCGAATACTCGATCTGCAGCTGGAGCCAGATGCCAACGGCGTGGCGGTGATCACCGTCCGGGTGACCGATGGCGCGAGCGCGTTCACCGAGGGGCAATCGACAGTTACCGTGGGCGCGGTCAATGACGCGCCGAGCGCGGCATTTGCCGGCAATGAGGTCTGGCCGGCGGGGGAATCGGGTGCGAAGGCAGTAACGGACTTCGCCAGCCTGTTCAATCCCGGCCCGGGCAATGAGAGCGACCAGACGGTCAGCATCGAGCTCGCAACGGAATCGGACCCGAGCGGCGTGCTGAGCGGCATCAGCATTGATGGAAGCGGCACGTTGAGCTACACGCTGACCGGGAACAGCGGTGCCGCACGCATCCGCCTGCAGGCGGTGGATGACGGCGGCACGGCCAACGGCGGCGTCGATCGTGGCCAGGCCGTCACTCGTCGAATCATCGTCGGCGACGGCGTCGATGTGACGGTGTCGATCTGGCGCGGCGCGCCGGTTGGCAAGCTGGGCGAGGCGATGGTCAAGGGCAGCACGCTCGCCGAATACAGTGTCGAGGTGCGCAACAACAGCGCCCAGGATGCCAACGGCCTGCGTCTACGCGTATCGCCGATCATTGGATTGACCAATGTGCTGTGGAACTGCGTGATCAGCAGCTGCACACCGCCCAATGGCAGTGGCGAGATTGATACCCAGGTCGATCTTCAGGCCGGCGGCGTGCTGCTGCTCGGCCTCAGCGGCAGCGTGGATATCAATGTGCCGTTTGTCGAGATCAGTGCCCAGGCGACGCTGCCGCAGGGCGCCGTGGTGCTGCTCAGCGATGACGATCGGCGCGTGCTGATCGAATCCACCGGGGGGAACGGAGTGTATAAGAGCGGGTTTGAGTAGGCTGGCGATCGTCCATCACCCATTGCCCCTGTCCCCAATCCACGGCGGGGCGGCTCGTCGCTGCGCTGTTCGAAAGCTCGATTCACCCGCAAGGGTAGAGACCGATGCGTAGGGGCCAGTAGGGTGCCGCATCGGCCGCGCACGCTTCGACAATCGGAGTCGGCGTTGGGTCCACTGTTCCGGGCGGGCATCGAGTGCGGCAGCGGCACGGACGGGCTCTGGACGCCACAATACGGTCACATACCGCCGCAGCCTGCGTCCGAAATTGCGTCCAAAACTGGCGTCGGCCGAGGTCTGCGTGCAGAATCCGCCGCGATTCTTGTTGTGCTCTTATTCGTGAGGTCTGCTGTGAACCGTATTCGCTTTTCGCTCTCCGGGCTGCTGATGTTGCTCGGCCTGATGTCTGGAACGGCCCAGGCCGGTGCGCCGGACCTGGACCTGTTTATCCGCACCGATGTATTCCGCAGTATCACCTTGTCGCCGACCGGCGAGTATCTGGCTGCCACGGTGCCAACCGGCGACAAGACCGGATTGGTGATCCTGCGCCGCTCGAACAATGAGCGTCTGGCGTTCGTCGGGCTGGGTGCCAATTCCCACGTGCGCGATTTCTGGTGGGTGAATGACGAGCGCGTGGTGTACAACGTGGAAGAGCGCGCGGGCGCCTTGGCCGAGCCGATGCCGACCGGTGAGTTGTTCTCGGTCGATGCCAACGGCGGCAAGAGTGAGATCCTGGTCGGCTACCGCGTGCAGCAGGAACTGGGCACCCACATCCGCGGCAAGAAGGCCGAGGCGGTATTCGCCACCTTGATCGACGATCTGCCGGAGGACGACAAGCATGTGCTCATCGCCGTCACGCCCTTCAGTGCCGATGAGCCCTACACGCGAGCGGAAAAGCTGAACGTCTATAACGGCCGTCGCACTGTCGTGGGGCGGGTGCCGGTGCGTCGCGCCAGTTTTGTCTCGGACCACCAGGGCGTGATTCGACTGGGCGTGGGTGCGGGCGCCGACAACGTGCTGAAGCTTTACTATCGCGACGGAGCCAATGCGGAATGGCGCCTGCTCAATGACGAAGCAGAGAGCGGCGTACGCGTGATTCCATTGGGCTTCATGGCCGACGGAGAGACCGTGCTGCTGCAGTCGGAGAAACTCAGCGGGCCCGATGCACTGGTCACCTTCGACCCGAAGACCAATGCCTATGTTGAGCTGTTGCGCGATGAACAGGTTGATCCGCTGAGCCTGATCTACGATGGGCACAGCAGCCAGGCGCCGGTCGGCGTGTTCTACCTCGATGCGCCGCCACGTGCCGTTTTCTTCGACGAGAAGAGTGCTGTGGCGCGCCAGTACCGGATGCTGGAGGCGGCCTTTCCCGGGCATTTCACCCGCATGCGCTCGAAAACCAAGGACGGCAAGTTGGCCCTGGTGGAGGTGTCCAGCGCCAGCAATCCGGGCGACTTCTACATGTTCGATCTCGAAGCCAAGCAGGCCGAGCACTTGCTGACTCGTCGCTCCTGGTTCGACCCGGCGCAGATGCATGAAATGAAGCCGATCAAGTTCAAGGCGCGTGACGGTTTGACCATCCATGGCTATCTCACTGTACCGCGCGGCAGCAATGGAAAATCCCTGCCCTTGATCGTGCACCCGCACGGCGGCCCGTTCGAGATTTTCGACGTGTGGGGCTTTAACGACGAGGTGCAGCTGCTGGCCAGTGCCGGTTATGCGGTGCTGCAGGTCAATTTTCGCGGCTCAGGCAACTACGGTCGTGAATTCACCAAGATTGCCACCCACCAATGGGGCGGCACCATGCAGGATGATCTGACCGACGCCACGCGCTGGGCGATCGAGCAGGGCGTGGCCGATGCTGGGCGCATCTGCCTCTACGGCGCGAGCTATGGTGGCTATGCCTCGCTGATGGGCGTGGCCAAAGAGCCCGATCTGTATCGCTGCGCGGTGGGCCATGTAGGTGTCTATGATCTGGTCGAGCTGAGCAAGTACGAGAACAACAACAGCCGCTCGAAGGCCACCTTTGTTCGAGAATGGATCGGCGAGGGCGAGACACTGGAGCGCGGTTCGGTCACGAGCGTGGCGGCCAATATCCGCGTGCCGGTCCTGCTGGTGGCGGGCGGAGAGGACAAGATCGCACCGCAGAAGCAAACCGAGCTGATGGAAAAGGCGCTTCGCGGGGCCGGCGTGTCGGTCGAAACGCTGTACGTGAAGAACGAAGGGCACGGTTTCTACCTGCCGGAAAATCGCAGGCAGTTTTACACCCAACTGCTGCAGTTCCTGGCTAAGAATCTTGCCGCTCCGGCTGCTGAAACTGCCGGATCCAGATAGGCTCAGATTCGCGCAAGCGCGCTGTGAGCCCTGCAACAAGAAACCCGGCAAGCGCCGGGTTTCTTGTTTGCATCAGGCAGATCAGCCTTCGACGCTGAACCTGCTCGCTTCGCGGAGGTGCCGGGCGGCTTCCTTGCCGTACCAGCGACCCTCGACCAGCTCCAGGTCGTGCTCGAACGACACCGGGGCATCGAACAACACGATGGTGGTGCGCACGCGGGCCGATTCGCCGTGCATCTCCAGCACATCGACGGTCAACGAATCGGCGATCTGATCCAGATCCAGCCCGTACAGGCGAGTCGCTTGCTTGGCGGCAGCCAGCATGGTGCTGGCGCGATCCAGGGCAGCCTCCAGCGGCAGTCCACGAATCTCGTCGAGATTGTCCAGGCGCGCGCGGCGTGCAGCTTCGGTGATCAAGCCCAGTGCCTGGCGCATGGTGGTGCTATCCAGAAAATCGGTGCGATTGGCCCAGTCCTGAATGCCGGGGATGGCGTTCTGCAGAGCTTGGCGTTGCTCGTCTGTGAGCTCGCTTTCGGGCGAGGTGGCCGCCAATTGCAGGGCCCCCATGCCCATCATCAGTGCCCCGGGCGCCTGCGGCCGCGCCTCTTCCAGCTTCGGCTCGATCTCGACCATCAACTGCTCGACCGCATCAGGTGCCGTCAAGCGGCTGATCTTCTCGGCGTACTGGGCACGATCCCGCTCGCTCAAGGGATGCAGCTTCTGCAGCTCGTAGGCGGCCACCAGTTGATCCCAGCGCGATTCCGGCACCACGGCGCGGGCCAGGGCGGGCACATTGCCGGTACGGAACAAGCGCGCCCAGTCCTGAATCTGCCGCGCCGGGTCCGGTGCGTTGGTCGACGCGCTGTAGGCGGACGCTGCTTGCGTGGGCTCGGCCCAAAAAGGACTGCTGGCGGCCAGGGCGCCCGCCGCAACCAAGGCTATGGACAACAGTTTCTGTTTCATTGGATCACTCCGTCTGGGTGTGGATGTAGTGTTATACATACCTACAACACCAGATAGTGACCAAAGTCATGCTTGCGCCGAAGCGAGTGGTGGCCGAATCCGGCTGCTTGAAATGCCGCCAATGGCGCCGGCACCCGGTTGGGTCGACTACCGTCGCGCCGAACCGAAGGCGGCCGACAGGACTTCAGCCCCGAGCAACAACCTTGTCCGCCGCGGCCGGCAGCACTTCGGCCAGCAACTGCCTTTGCTTGCCGCTACTTAACATCAGCGTTCGAAGTCGACGTTGTTCGGCATCACTCAGCGGCTGCAAGGTGACGAACTCTGCGCCGACACAACGCGCAATCGGTACGCCGTTGCGGTAGCAGATGCGGGCGTCGGACTGCTGCGGCAGACGCTCGCCGGCCAGCACCGAACCCACCAGGTTGAGTGGGTCGGCCGCACTTAGCACCAGCTCGCGTTGGTCATCGGGCTGATGGCGCAGCTTGCGCAGAGCGGTCAAGGCTTCGGGCAGTGCGAACTGCTCGCCGGAAAGCCCAGCGATGAAGCGTCCGCCGCGAATTTCGCCGCGCGCCTCCAGACGTTGAAACACCCGCAACAGCTCGCGCCAGGGTGGCAGCCAGGCCGGTTCGCGCTCCAGCATGCGCCAAGCGATGACGCCGTATCGACGCAGCAGACAACGCGCGACATGTTCCACCAGCTCAGCCCGCGCCGGTGCTTCGGCTGGCACAACGGGCAGCAATGACCAGCGCCCGGCGCTGTCCAGGCTCGACCACATGGCGACCGGGCGCCGGCCGGATCGGCGTCCCGCGCGTTGCCCAGCCGTGCTGCGCTTGGATGCAGGCTGCAGCAGGGCGCGCAGGCCGGCGAAGCTGTCGCAGACCACCCGGCCGGTGGCCACCAGTTCGCCCAGCGCGTCTTCCAGTTCCACTCGCAGCAAGCCGCTGGCCTGTTCCAGCTCGTCAAAGAACAGCGCGCCGCGGCTTTCGAGCAAGTTCACCAATCGTTGTGCGCGTGAGGACAACGGGCGCGACTGCGCTGCCGTACCGACCAGGGCGCGCCACCAGGCCAGATGGCGGCGCGGCAGCAACACCAGCGGGGTGTTGTGCACCGGGCCGGCTGCGGGCGTGTTGCCCTGATTGCCGCGCAGGCGATTCCATATCAGGCGGCCGGACAGGCATAGCTCATCCAGCCAGGCGATGTCGTAGTCGGCAATGCGCGAGGGCAGCAGTTCGCTTTCCCAGATCGAGGCCGGTGCCTCATAACCTTCGAGTTGCGCGAGCACGGCGGGCAGGGCATCCGGACCTTTCAATCGGCTTTCGCCCTCAAGGTGCTGCCAACGCAGCGCAAAGCGCAAATAGTCACGTGGTTCCACCGGCTCGATTTCGCGGCGCAGCTGGCCGAGGGTGTAGCGGTGGATGCGGGCCAGTAGGTGCCGCTCGCACCACTGATCTGCCGAGGCATCGGAACTGAAACGGCCGCGCATCACATAGCCCTCGCCCTGCAAGGCGAGCAGGGCGACCTCGACGGCCGTGGCGGCGATCGGCAGGCCTGCGCAAAGGGTCGTGGAGGTCTGCGGGCCGAGCCCACTCAGGCGGCCGCGCAGTAATTCAATCAGAGCGGATTCGGCGCTCCACTCGATGCTTGCCAATTCGTCTGGCACCTTGAGACGCGGCTCAGCCTTGGCTGCCGGAAACAGCGCCAGCATCGGCGGCAGGCGTTCGACTGCCAACCAAACAATGTGTTGGGAATCGATCTGCAGCCGACAGGCCCGGCCTTGCGCTTGCAAGGGCGCCAGCCACGGCGCCCAGTTGGCTGCCAACTCCTGCTCGGTGAACCAGCCCAGGCCGAGCAAGGCCTCGTGCAGCTCTTCGGCATCACGCACTTCCGGCCAGGCCTGTTGGCGCACACTGTCGATCGCCTCAGCAGATAGGTTGCCGATCTGTTCGAGCTCGGCCGGATCGCGCCAACGCCGGCTCTGCACTGCCTGGGTTCGGCGCTCTTCCAGCGGCGCATCGTCAAGAAAGGCGTAGGGCCGGGCATTGAGGATTTCCGCTGCCAGCGGCGAGGGCGCAGTCAGCTCGCGGGCGACCACCTCGATGCTGCCGTTTTCGATTCGCTGCAACAGCGCGATCAAGCCATCGAGATCCATCGCCTCATGCAGACAGTCATGCAGGGTTTGCCGCACTAAAGGATGATCAGGAATCTGCCGCTCACCGACGATGTTTTCCAGACAGGCCACCTGATCGGGGAATACGCTGGCCAGCAAGTCTTCCGAGCGCATCCGCTGCAGCTGCGGCGCCACTCGCTTGCCACCGACAAAGCGTGGCAGGGCCAGGGCCGAGGTGGCATTCCAACGCCATCGCAGGCCGAACATCGGTGCATCGAGCAGGGCCTGGGTCAGTACGTCAGCCACGCTATTCGAATGCAGATAACGACTGACTTCGATCAAGGGAAAGCTATGACTGGTCGATAGCGAGAGCACGATGGCATCTTCACTGGCCGCGGCCTGCAACTCGAAGTTGAACTGGCGACAAAAGCGTTTGCGCAGCGCCAGCCCCCAGGCGCGATTGATCCGGCTGCCGAACGGCGAATGGATCACCAACTGGGTGCCACCGGATTCATCGAAGAAGCGCTCGATCACTACCCGCTGTTGAGTCGGCAAGCCTCCCAGCGCCATGCCAGCGACCTGCAGATAGTCGTCAAGTTGCTGCCACGCCGCCTCGTCCGGCGGCAGGCGCTGGCTAAGGGCTGCCTTATCGTCAGCAGAACTCCAGGTTTCGCGCAGTCGCGACACCGCCAGCGACAGCGCATCGCTGCGACCTGGCGCTTCACCGAGCCAGAACGGCACGTTTGGCGGCTGGCCTTGTGCATCTTCGACCCGGATGCGGCCTTGCTCGACGCGCAAGATGCGATAACTGTGATTGCCGAGCTGAAACACATCGCCGGCCAGGCTCTCGACGGCAAAATCCTCATGCACACTGCCGATCAACTGAGCCTGTGGTTCCAGCATCACCTGGTAATCGGCGGTATCCGGAATGGCGCCGCCGGAGGTGAGCGCGGTCAGCCTTGCCCCGCGGCGCGCGCGTAGTCGTTGATTCACCGTGTCGCGATGCAGGTACGCCGCGCGCAGCCCGCGTTGCGTGCTGTAGCCTTCGGCCAGCATGCGCAGGCTGGCGCGGAAAGCCTCGTGGCTGAGTTCGGCGTACGGATAGGCGCCACGCACCAACTCGTAGAGCGCCGCCTCGTCCCAGTCCTGACTGGCGACCTCGGCGACCATCTGCTGTGCCAATACGTCGAGTGCTTCGCGCTCGATGCAAAGGGTATCCAGCTCGCCGCGTTGCACCGCATCGAGCAGGGCGACGCACTCCACCAATTCGTCGCGCGATAGCGGAAACAATCGGCCCTTCGGAGTGCCATCCACCGCATGACCGGCGCGGCCGACGCGCTGCAGAAAGCTCGAAATCGAGCGCGGCGAGCCGATCTGACAGACCAGCTCGACATGGCCGATGTCGATACCGAGCTCCAGCGAAGCCGTCGCCACCAGCACCTTGAGCTCGCCGCGCTTGAGCCGTTGCTCTGCATCCAGGCGCAGCTCGCGCGCCAGACTGCCATGATGTGCGGCCACCGCGTCTTTGCCCAGCAATTCACCGAGGTGGCGACTGGCTCGTTCAGCTAAACGACGTGTGTTGACGAAAACCAAGGTGGTTCGATGTGCACTGACCAGGTCAGCGATGCGCCGATACAGCTGCTCCCAGACCTCATTCGACATCACCGCGGTCAAGGGCGCATCAGGCAGCACCAGGGCCAGATCGCGCGCACGTTGATGACCGACGTCAACGATGGCGCAATCCGGGACGCCTTGCGGGTCGATCGCCGCGCTGCCGACCAGGAAACGTGCCACTTCTTCGATCGGCTTCTGCGTGGCCGACAGCCCGATTCGTTGCAAACCGCGCCCGCACAGGGCTTCCAGTCGCTGCAAGCTCAGCGCCAGGTGGCAGCCGCGCTTGTTGGGTGCCAGGGCGTGGATCTCATCGACAATCACGCTGCGCGTACTGGCCAGCATGCGCCGGCCCGATTCTGACCCCAGCAGGATGTACAGCGATTCCGGTGTGGTGACCACGATATGCGGCGGCGACTTGCGCATCGCCGTGCGCTCGGCCTGCGGCGTATCGCCGGTGCGCACCATGCTGCGCAGCTGCACCGCGGGCAGTCCAAGTGAAGCAAGGTGTTCAGTGATGCCCTGCAGCGGTTGTTCCAGATTAAGCTGGATATCGTTGGACAGCGCTTTCAGTGGCGATACATACACCACCTGGGTAGCCTCATCGAGCTCCCCGCTCACCGCCTGCTGCAGCAATTGGTCGATCGCGGTGAGAAAGGCGGCCAAAGTCTTACCCGAGCCAGTTGGCGCTGCCACCAGTACATGCCGCCCGCTGCGTACCGCCTCCCAAGCAGCGACTTGGGCCGCGGTGGGCGCCGCAAAGCGTTGGCGGAACCAGGCCGCCGTTGCCGGATGGAAATGCTGCCAGGGCATTCGGGGATTATCCGCTGATTGGTGGGGGATGGCGATGAGTGGACCCTTCGAGCCTGGCAACTGCCCCGAGTCTCGTTGTTCTCTCATACCTTTCAACCTTTCGGGCCGAACCTTCGGCAATGCTCAGGGCAGATCGAAGCCCGAATGGGCGCGGCAAGCCCGCCGTCCGCAGTTCGATACCTCACTGCGAACGGGGTCGAGGTGCTGAGGGATGAGCTGCTACACGACGCCAATCAGGTCCCCGTGGGAGAAGGGCTTTGGGTATTCAAACCACTCAGCCCCCTTGCACAACGTCACGTTCAGGCGTATCGTTCGCGCCCACTTCATCACGCTGGGTGCTCCCGTGCGTATTCGTCAACTCAAATCGATGGTTTCTGCGCCTCTTTAGCGCGTGCCTCCGGCGCGCGGCGAGGTTTGCCCCGCGTGCCGAATGATTCGGTTCGACGGATAGCTTTACTCCCGATCTGGGAAGGGACATGAACGACACTCAGTTGCGCCGTGTGCTACGGCGCTTGCGCAGGCTTTGGGCGCTGCGCCTGCTTAACAAATTATTCAATGACGCCAGCGGCGATAAGGATCGTTTTGGGCGGTTGCGGCCGTTCGCCGCCGAGTTGTTGCGTGGAGCGACGGATGCAATTCTGGCCGCACGCATCGCTGCCGCGCTGGCACGCGCCGAGCGCGGTGCTGGCGAGTTGGATCCGGCCCACCTGCCTCCGGTACGCGCCTTGGCGACCGCATTTGGCTTGGCCTTGGACGAAGCACGCGTGCTGGCCTTCGCCGCCATCGTGCAGGGCGACGATCTTCTGGTGGAACTTGGTGGTGTGGAGTTTCGCTACCGACCGCATTCGCCCGCTGCAGTGGCCAACTTCGCCAGTGATGCACTGGCGGTTGAGCGTCGCCGGGTGCAACGGACCTTGCTGAAACGCAGTGTGTTGTCGCGCAGTGGGCTGCTCAGAGTGGACTACGGTCGCTACAACACGGCGGCGCCGGAACGCTTTGAACTGGTCGAGGGCCTGGTCGATTATCTGGCCTTGCGCCGGGTTGATCTGGACGGTGTGCTTAGCCGGTATTTTCGCCAGATGGAGGCCGCGCGGCTCGGTATCGAGGACTACCCGCACCTCGGTACTCAGGTTGAGCGACTGCGCGACTACCTGGCTGCCAGCGCACGATGTCGTGCCAGTGGAGCCAATGTGTTGCTGTTTGGGCCGCCGGGTACCGGCAAGTCCGAACTGGCTCTGGCCGTGGCTGCGGCGGCAGGACTGTGCGCTTACTCGGTGCGCACGGCGGACGACGATGGCGACCCGATTGAGGGCTACGAACGCTTGCGCGCATTCGAACTGGCTCAGCGCGCCTTGCGTGATCGTCGCGATGCCCTGCTGGTGTTCGATGAAGTCGAAGATGTGTTTCGCAGTGCCGAACGCAGCAGCGTCGGGCGCTCGGTGTCGTTCAAGGGCTGGCTTAACGAGCGTCTTGAGCGCAACCCGGTGCCAACGCTGTGGATCTGCAACGAAGTCGAGGCATTGGAAGCCTCGCAACGGCGTCGCTTCGATCTGGTGCTGGAGGTGCCCGTGCCGGGGCGTTCAACGCGGCGTCGTTTGATCGATCGTTATCTGGGTGCGTTCCACATCGACGAGGGTGAATCCAGCGCCTGGGCCGAACACTCGGGTCTGACGCCAGCCTTGCTGGCCCGTGCTGCCCGGGTCATCGACCGGGTCGCGCCGACCTCGCCGGAGGCGGCAACCCGTGTCGCTCGTGCCTCGATCGAGGAAGTGTTGCGTCTTGAGCATGGCGCGCCACTGCCATCGCCGCGCTTGAACACGCCGTTCAATCGCGAGTACCTGAACCCGGATGCCAATCTCGATCAGGTGGTTGACTTCGTGCGCCAGAGCGGTAGCGGCCGCCTGTGCCTGTACGGCCCGCCGGGCACCGGCAAGTCGGCGTTTGCCGTGCATCTGGCCGAACAGATCGATCGGCCGGTACTGCGCAAGCGGGCCTCCGATTTGCAGAGCCCCTACATCGGAGTGACCGAACGCAATATCGCCGCGGCGTTCGACGAAGCACGACGTGAACAGTCGGTGCTGATTCTCGATGAGGCCGATAGCTTTCTGTTCCAGCGTTCGGCGGGGCAACGCAGCTGGGAAATCAGTCAGGTCAACGAACTGTTGACCCAGTTGGAAGCCTTCGAGGGCGTGTTTGTGGCATCGAGCAATCTGTTTGAGCTAATTGATCCGGCGGCCCTGCGTCGGTTCGATTTCAAACTGCGCTTTGACTATCTGCGACCAAGCCAGCGACGAGCCCTGTTCCGCGAGCAGATTCAACGCTGGCAGCTGCGCCGAGAGCTGGATGATGTGAGCTGGGAATCGCGCCTGGATCGGCTGGACCTCTTGACCCCGGGTGATTTCGCAGCCTTGGCACGTCGACTGAGAGCGATGGGTGAGCAGGCCAGCGATGCCAACTTGATGGAACTGCTGGTAGCGGAGGTGAAGATGAAGCCAGAGGGTAGGCGTAGGTCCATGGGGTTTACCTAGCATGCCGCTGGTTCAGCAGCGTGCGGGCTAGAGAGGCGGTGGGCCATAGGCCCACCCTACGGGATCCGGTGGCCAACGTAGGGTGGGCGTGCCGCCCACCGTCTTGCATTCCGCTGTGCGAATCGGCCTACGGCAAGGCCTTCAACCGCTCGATATGCCGCCGATACCAGCTTAGCTTGTCATTGGGACTCCAGAACAAGGTCCAGCCGACGATATCCAGGTGGTCGTAGCCTTCCATCATGCCGAGCCAGTTCCATTGGCCGGCGCGCGGAGTGCCGCCGTAGCGCAAGTCGCGTATCTGAACTGCGCGATGGGTCGGCGCGGTGCCGATGGCGGCGCTGCGCGCAATCTGCAGGGTCGGGGCGCGGTGGCTGCGGGTGGGGACGACGCAATCGCTGTCCCACCAGCTGCTATCGATTGATGGTGCACGACTGCGGGTGAAGTTGCCCATGAACAACGGGCTGCAGAAGGTGCCAATCAATGGGTTGGCATCCCAGCGCGGATAATGCCATCCGGTGATCCAGCTGGCATAGCTCGATCGGGTGCTCCAGCTGAAGTAGTAAATGCCCGGTTGATCGCGCACCCAGCTGTTCTCCCGCATGGCGCCGTCGGGCGACAGGGTAAACGGGCTGAGGTCGCGAACGCCGCGGTCGCTGAACAATCGGCGCGAGTTGTTGAGCACGCGTTCGGCATAGTCGTGGAAAGGCTCGTTGGCGCGGCGTTGGGCGATATCCCATTGATCGAGCTTGAAGTCATAGACCATCGAACTGAGATCAGGACTGGCGCCTGCCAACAGGGCGATGTCGGCCACCAGGGTCTGCGCAAACGGAGCGAAGTCGACGATGGCGTCGGCTAAGGTGGTGCCGTCGTTCGGGGTGGAAATGGTGGTGATGGAGCGAATCCACGCCGCCGATGTATTGTGGGGCGCGAACAGGCCGCTGTCGCCTTCCGGGTTGCGACCGTTGTCGGCCAGCAGTTGCGCCAGCATGCGGGCGGTCTGGCCGCCTTGGCTGTGGGCAATGATGTGTACCGGTCGCGATGCATCCCAGGCCGGGTAGACGGCACGATTCTTGATCTCCGCTGCATCGGCACGCGGACATTGACGTGCGCTGGCGGTGTTGCGCGCTTCGGTGCTGTTCTTGAAGTGGCGTTGATGGCCGGCCTGGGCAGCGTGTGCGGCGCCATAGTCGATGCAACCGCCCTTGATCTTCCAGAACAGTTCGATGGCGCGGTCGTAGCTGGAGCTCACCGGGCCGACACAGACCGTCTTGACCTCGACGTCTCCGTACTGTGTGTTCAGCTGCTGCTGCAGGTCGTCCAGCCCTCCCCAATATTTGTAGCCCAGGGCCTCATCGCGACAGAAGCCAAGAAAGCCGTGCACGAACACCACCACCGGCTTGTTTTGGGCCTGGGCAGTTTGCGGCTTGGCCACCATGGCCAGCCCCAACACGACGGCAATGAGACAGTACTTGCTTAGGCGAAACGACAGGTTCATGGTTCCCCTCACAGGTAGGTCCGCCACGCGCCGCTTGCCGCGTAGCTGGACGGCAGAGTGCGATCTGCCTTCCCTGGTCCGAGCAATGCCATCTACCGATCGTCCCTGACCATCACGCCATCGTGCTCCTCGGCCAGGCCGATCCCCCGATCGATGCCCGGTAGCAGATGCTGCGGATTGCCCAGTCAGTCAGCGCGGACGGCGTCCGCGGGGTTCCCCTCCCTCGACTGCGTCGGCAGCCTAACCCGAGGTTCCATACGCGGGCGAATGGATTCGGTGCACCGGCGACGGGAGGTCGAACGGGCCGCTGCACCGGTCAGGGGCGATGCCAGGATGAGCGCGCCGATTTGGCGAGCAAGCCTGCCGTACGAAGACGAACTTGCCCGATCGCGGCCAGCCCTTGACCCGAATAGGGGCAAGGTCTGCCGACCAACGGTAGGAAGACACGGAGGGCATCGGCGCAAAAGATCCATGGCATCGAACAGGCATTTGCTGGCATTTGGTGTGTATTCCGACCAAAGCCGGCCGAACGGCTGACTTTCGCAGGGTAGAGAGGACAGCTATTTGGCTGTCTATCCGATCCAATGCCCCAACTTTGCACATTCTTCTTGACGACCAGTTCCACCATTGCTAGCGTCAGTTCGCCGACGGGGCTGAGGGGCCCTCCGAAGGCATCCACCCAAGCCATGCGTTGTGTCGTAGGGGCGACACACAGGGGACGCATGGCCTTCTGGTTGGAAGCAACGCTGGATGTGTGGTGGACGTAGGTCGGCCCCAGCACTTCAACTAGGGGAAACATAGTGAAGACACCAACGTCTACACGTGCGGTGCGCCGCACTGCGCTCGCTCTTGCTGCATCAATGGCTTTCGCTGGCGCCGCTCAGGCCGAGGCAGATTTCCGCATCACTTCACAGCCGGTGCCCGGCCAGTACATCGTGGTATTGAAGGACACCGTCGCCGCGATGGGCAATGAAAACCGTGCCGTGCCGCCAGTCGCGCAGATGGCGCAGCAACTGGCGCGACAACATCGCATGCAGGTGCGGCAAAGCTTCTCGCACGTTCTGCGTGGTTTCGTCGTCCAGGCCGACGATGCGGCCCTGGCGCAACTGTTGGCCGATGATCGGGTCGACTACGTGCAGGAAGATGGCTACGTCAGCATCAATGCCACCCAGTCCGGCGCGACCTGGGGCATTGACCGCAGCGATCAGCGCAATCTGCCATTGAATGGCACCTACGTGTACGACACAACGGCCTCGAATGTGCACGCCTACATCATCGACACCGGTGTGCTGGGTACGCACAATGAATTTTCCGGTCGCATGGGTACTGGCTATACCTCGATCAACGATGGCCGCGGCACCACCGACTGTAACGGTCACGGTACACACGTTGCCGGCACCGTCGCCGGCACTACCTACGGTATCGCCAAGGGCGCTCGGGTGTATCCGGTGCGTGTGCTGAACTGCAGCGGCAGCGGCACCAACTCCGGGGTGATCGCGGGCATGGACTGGGTGGCGGCCAATCACGTCAAGCCGGCGGTGGCCAATATGAGCCTGGGCGGCGGTGCCGATAGCGCCACCGATACCGCGGTGAACAACATGGTCAATGCCGGCGTCACCGTAGTGGTGGCTGCGGGCAATGACAACAGCAATGCCTGCAACTATTCACCGGCGCGTGCCGCGGCGGCGATTACCGTCGGCTCCACCACCAGTTCCGACGCCCGCTCGAGCTTCTCCAACTACGGCAACTGCCTGGACATCTTTGCCCCAGGCTCGTCGATCACCTCGGCCTGGTACAACAGCAACTCGGCCACCAATACGATCAGCGGCACCTCGATGGCATCGCCGCATGTCGCTGGCGTCGCGGCCCTGTACCTGGCCAACAATCCGACCGCCACGCCCTCGCAGGTAACCAATGCCATCATCGCGGCCTCAACCCCGAACGTGGTCAGCAGTGCCGGCTCGGGTTCTCCGAACCGTCTGCTGTACTCGCTGTTCGGTGGCACGCCGCCAACCGACACCACGCCGCCCAGCACGCCGAGCAATTTCAGTGCCAGTGCGGCCAGCAGCAGCGCCATCAGCCTGAGCTGGTCGGCCGCCACCGACACCGGCGGATCGGGCCTGGCCGGCTACAAGCTGGAGCGTTGCTCGGGTTCCAGCTGCACCAACTTCGCCCAGGTCGCCACTACCTCGTCCACCAGCTACAGCGATAGCGGGCTCAGCGCCTCCACCACTTATCGTTACCGCGTGCGGGCCTACGATGGTGCCGGCAACAACGGCAGCTATTCCAGCATTGCCTCCGCGACCACCCAATCGGGCGGCGGTGGCGGCACCACGCTGAGCAACGGCGTGCCGGTGACCGGCCTGTCGGCGTCGACCGGCCAGGCATTGAACTACACCATGGCGGTGCCTGCCGGGGCCAGCAACCTGAGGTTCGTCACCTCCGGTGGCAGCGGTGATGCCGATCTGTACGTGAAGTTTGGCTCGGCACCCACCACATCAAGTTACGACTGCCGTTCCTGGAGCTCGAGCAATAACGAGACCTGCAACATCTCGTCTGCTCAGGCCGGCACGTACTATGTGATGGTGCGCGCCTACAGCAGCTTCTCCGGCGTCAGCCTCACCGGTAGCTACACTGCTGGCGGTGGTGGTACTCAGACTTACGCCAATGAGAGCAACTACACGATTAACGACAATTCCACCATCAACAGCCCAATCAGCGTTTCCGGACGCAGTGGAAACGGTCTGTCGAGCACACAGGTGGCAGTGGACATCAAGCACACCTACATCGGTGACTTGACCGTCGACCTGATTGCGCCAGATGGGTCGGTCTACAACCTGCACAACCGTTCGGGTGGCAGCGCCGACAACATCATTCGCAATTACACGGTGAATCTGTCGTCGGAAGCCTTGAACGGCAGCTGGACGTTGCGCGTGCGCGATTCGGCCAATGCCGATACCGGCTATCTCGATCGCTGGGCGATCACGTTCTGATCTACAGGTCGTTTCGACCATAGGCGGTACCGAAATCGCGGCCCTGGTGGCCGCGATTTCTTTCATGCCCTGGCCGCATACTTGCGTTGAGTCCTGCGCTTGGAGGCAAAATGGTTCCTGTCTTGTGCCAGCGTGTGCCGGAATGACCATCGAAGAAAGTCGCTCGTTCGCCGACATCGAGACGGCGCAGGCGTTCTGACGGTTGACGAACGTCTGGCCAAACTGATATTCACATCCGCCTGCTTCGGTGCAGGCTCACTGGCAGTGACGGCGCCAAGCTGGAGCGCCATGCTCAAGGCCGAAGGCTATTACGCCGATCTCGCTCTGGCATTGAACCTGGATGACCAAGGTCGCGCGGGAACCTCGGTATACCTGGATGCCGAGGTCAGCAATGCCGGCCCGGAGTCAGTCAATGAGCACAGAATTTGGTTTGCCTTCGATCCCGGTTTCGAACTGATTGATTCGCGCTGTAGCAGCAGCGTTGACCGCGCCAGCTGCGTGTTGAACACGCCCCTTGCTGCTGGAGAAAGTGCCTCGACCCGTCTGCGTGCGCGTTTGCGCCCCAATGCCCATGGCCTGATTGGACTGGGCGGTTTCGTTGAATCGGACCGCATCGACCCCAATCCGGAAAATGACATCGATGCCGAAGCCATCAGCGTAGCCATGGTGCATAGCGTGGTCATGACGACGGCGTTCGATCCGCAATACCCCAGAATCGAGGATGGGTTCATCAACTTTCAGGTTTACAACCTGGGGCCCAGTGATGCACCTGTTGTGTGGCTGAACGCGTACGCCGGCCCTGAGATGCTGTCCTACGGTGAGTATCGCTGCAGCGACCTGGTACTGGCGCAATGTCACCCGGATGGCACGGCAGAGATTCAGGTCGGCGGAAGTTTCGAGTTAAGTATCCCTGTGCCCCCGTTGCCGGCCGAACAACTCGGCGGTATCTCCATTTTCGCAGCGATGCACAGTGAAGTCGGTAGCAATGTAGGTTGGCCCACACATCTCAGCGTGTGGATTCCAAGCCAGGTGTTTGGCTCGAGTTTCGAGTACTGATCACAAGCTGCAATCCGCCCGGACTCAGGCCTGACGGATTCGGCTCAGCTGCTGGCCTGCCGTGGTTGATAAAGGCGCGGTGATTTCGGGCATTCGATCATGGTGGTCGCGATTTCCTTGTGGGCGAGAGACGCTGTGCCAGGGGCAGCAGATTCCATGCGCGTTGCACGCTGGCGTCACACTGTGGCTGGCAATTAGTTCGAGGCCGGCAGCCTGCTCTGGTCAAGGGAATCTCGCAGCAAGTTCAGAGATTCCCGAGGTGCGGGGATGCACCGCCGCAATCAACAACGTCGGTGGTTGATCAGCGTATTCGAGCGAAGCTCGACGTAGCCGCGGAGCGGACGAAACGGGTTCGGACCTGTGCCGAACTCGGCGCGTCTGAGCAAGTCCAGGATCGACTTGGTCAGGCCTTCCCCAGTGGATTCCTTGTGAACTACAAGGTGAAGCGAGCAGCTTTCTGATTCGCTTGATTGAAATCAAGTTGGAGTCGTGCAGTCTTGATATGGTTTACTGACCGACGCGTGCATGCTTGCAGGCGGTTGAAGCATTTCCATCTTGGAGGTTTTCAGCGTCAACCGTCTCGGCGAAGCCGCGCAACACTTGCGGTGAGCCCGTCGAACGGTTTGCGGGAAATCAAACACTTGCGGCTCGTCTTTCGAGCGCGTCGTCTTTTAGGCGCCGCACCAGACTGCTGAAATGAGTCTCAGCAGCCTCTTATTGAACCGGCCAGTCGATGTTTCGGTTGGCCGGTTCAATCGAGCAGTCCATGGACTGCTCGCGCGCAGCGACCTAGTCGCTGTGCAGCGCCCGCACGTACGGACACGTATCAGACGCGCGGGGCTTGAACGTGAACAGGATGTTCAAACTTCAAGTTGCCGAATCAGTAGGCACTCAGGTCTGTTCAGGAGTAGGCAATGACTGGCAATTTTCGAGCTGCAGCAGCTGTTTCAGAAGCGACCCCGCCAAAGACGCAACACCCGAGTAGCCGAACTGTTACGGGCCACGAAGTGGAACTCGAGCAAGGGCGCAGCATCGCTTCAACCACCGATACACGCGGCATCATCACTGATGTCAACGACTACATGGTGGAGATCAGCGGCTACCGCCGTGATGAGTTGATTGGTCGTCCACACAACATCGTACGTCACCCTGATATGCCGCCAGCTGCGTTTACCGATCTCTGGCGCTCGCTGAAGCAGGGACTTCCGTGGGTGGGCGTGGTGAAGAACCGCTGCAAGAACGGCGATCACTATTGGGTTCTGGCGCACGTAACACCGGTGTTCGATACCGCTGGAAAAGTGACCGGCTACATGTCGGTACGGCGCAGGCCCTCACGGGACTTGATCGATAATGCAGAGCGCGACTTTGCCGCAGTACGTGCCGGTCGCCTGCGCGGCGCGCGGATGGTCAACGGCCAGATGCAGAAGCCGAGCCTCAGTGCTCGTTGGAATCCGCTGTGGCGGTTGAACTTAGCTACCCGTTTGTTCTTGCTGGCGATGTTCGGGGTGGGGTATGCAGCCCTGTTGCTGCTGCTGCCCGCCGAGAGCGAGGCCGGTGCTGGATTGCGGCTGGCATTCTGGCCGATGGCCGGCTTCGCAGCGTACTCCGCCTGGTGGCTGGCGCGCGATGTATCGGGGCGGTTGCAGGGCGCCTTCGACGGGTTCGAAGCGATGGCACAAAGCAATTTCGACTATCCGGTGGACGTTGCGCGTGGCGATGAGGTGGGGCGGGTACTGCGGGGATTGAAGTCGACGCAGATACGGCTGGGCCATCAATTGGAGAAATCCGAGCGCGAGGCAGCGGCTTCATCCCGCGTGCGGCGCGCTCTTGAAGTCGCCTCTGCCAATGTGATGGTGGCTGATCATGAGTTCCGGGTGGTTTTCGTCAATCAATCGCTGGCTGCCTTGCTCAAGCGCCATGAACAACGCATCGCTGAGTCGATACCGCAGTTCTCCGCCGATACTCTGGTGGGCATGTCGATCGATCGTTTCCACAAGGATCCGGGCGCACGTCGGAGTCAACTCATGCAGCTGAACTCGACCCACCGGGCGCGACTTGAAATCAATGGACTGACCTTTGACCTGTCGGTCACGCCGGTCCTGGCCGAAAGCCATACCGTGGGTTATGTGACCGAGTGGGCGGACCGCACCGAGGAGTTGGCCATCGAGCGCGAAGTCGAGCAGGTGGTTTCCGCGGCCAGCGAAGGACGGCTGGATCAACGCATCACGGAGCACAACAAGGGCGGACACAATCTTGTCGTGGCCAGTGGCATCAATCAGGTGTTGGGGGCATTCTCCGGATCGCTGGCGTCATTGACCAGGGTGCTACAGGCACTGGCCGAGGGGGATCTGACGCGTCGTGTTGAGGAGCGCTTCAGTGGCGCCTTCGCCGAAATGGCCGAGCATGCGAATCAGACCGTCGATCGTCTGGCGCAGATCGTTGGCCAGATCCAATCAGCGGTCTCGGTGATTGACAGTGCAGCCAGCGAGATTTCCTCCGGTAATGCCGACCTCTCCGAACGCAGTGAGCAGCAGGCGGCAAATCTTGAAGAAACCGCCTCGTCGGTCGAGCAGCTGACAGCGACAGTGCAGCAAAATGCTGCCAATGCACGCAGTGGTCGGCAGGTGGCCGAGAGCGTTTCGGATATTGCGCAGCGCGGCGGCGATACGGTGCGTCAGGCAGTCAACACCATGCGTGACATCACCGCCGCATCGAAGCAGATCGAAGACATCATCTCCGTGATGGATGGCATTGCGTTTCAGACCAATATTCTCGCGCTCAATGCGGCCGTGGAAGCGGCTCGTGCCGGTGAGCAGGGGCGTGGCTTTGCCGTGGTCGCCTCGGAAGTGCGGGCGCTGGCGCAGCGCTCGGCAACCTCAGCGAAGGAAATCAAACAACTGATTGCCGATTCGGTGCAGGCGGTGGAAAAGGGGGCCCTTCAGGTCAATGAAGCAGGAGAGACGATCGGCCGTCTGGTGGCCGAAGTCGGACAGGTTTCAACGCTGATGTCAGAAATCAGTGCCGCTAGCGATGAACAGGCTAGCGGCATCGGTCAGGTCAGCAACACGATCAATCACCTCGACAGCACAACACAACAGAATGCTGCCCTGGTAGAGCAGGCCAGCGCCGCGGCCCGGGCGCTAAGTGAGGAAGCCAGTAAGTTGGGCGAAGCGGTCTCGGTATTCAGATTGCGCCGTTGATGGCGCCTTGATCGCGGTGCACGGATGCACCGCCGCGATCAACAACGTACGTTGTTGATCAGCGTATTCGAGCGAAGCTCGACCTAGTGTCATGTCGCATAAATACAATTCATAAATGACGTATACTTTTCCGGGCTTGGTTGCGGGAAACGCTGATGGGCCGATTGCGCGCGGATGGTGAGATTGAGCTCTTCGTAACCCGATACAACGCTGACGCAACCCCTTTCCAGTGGATCGCCACCGCCGACTCAATCTTGCAAAAGATCGCGCGCCTTACGAAACGTATTTCTGCGACAGGACTAGCCGCGGAGCGGCCGAAACGAGTTCGGACCTGTGCCGAACTCGGCGCGTCTGAAAAGTCCAGGACGGACTTGTTCAGACCTTCCCTAGTGATCGATCTCGCGCAACCAGGTTCGTGCGGCGTGGGCGATCTTTCCGCGGCGCAAGAAGAAATCCCAGTAGCTACCACCCAGCTGGCGCCATAACACCGCGCTGCGAACGGCAGCCAGTAGCAGGGTGCGGATGCTCATCACCACGCGACTCTGTGACAGCAGTCCGGGGTCACCCTGAACCAGCACGCGGGGCGTCAGTGTGCTGATGGTTTGTGCGTACAGCTCGCCAAGCCGGGCGTGCAGCTCTTCCGAGGTCAGTCCGAACTGGTTGCCGGCGGGCTCGGCATCGATGATGCCCTGCTGCAGTCTCTGCAGCAGATCCGGTCGGGCGATCAGTCGTCGTTCAACCTGCAACACGGTAAGTGCGATGCGCAGGTGTACCGCCTGAGTGGAGACATTACCCGCAGCTTGAGCTGCTAGAAGCTCCATTCCGCGGCGGAGATTCTCGGCCTTGCCGAAAATGGCTTCGGTGCTCGGGGCATCAAGACGAAAGATCGAACTTACGCAGTTCTCGACGATGTCGTTTCGCACCGGCTCGCCGGTGGCAAGGCGGGTGACGGCTTCGGCGGATTGCAGCAATCCTGCCAAGGCCAGGGCACGTTCCTTCATGCCGCGTGTCTCCATTGGGCTATGGGGGCGTTGGTGGAATCAATGACAGCGCCGCCCAGACACTCATCATCAAGGTAGAACACCACTGATTGCCCTGGCGTTACCGCGCGCTGGGGCTGATCGAACTGCACCTGGAGCGCTCCGTCTTCATTGAGCGGGCGCACGATACAGTGAACGTCAGTCTGTCGGTAGCGGGTCTTGGCGGTGCATCGAAGTTCGCTGTTCAGGGCGACTCCGCTGGTCCAGGTGGCCGCTGAAGCATTCAGTTCAGTGGAATGCAGGAACGGGCTGTCGTGGCCCTGATCGACGATAAGGGTATTGCTGGCCACATCCTTGTCAACCACGTACCAGGGCGTGCCATCGCTGCCGCGGATACCGCCGATATTGAGCCCTTCGCGCTGGCCCAGGGTGTAGAAGAACACACCGCTGTGCTCGGCCAGCCCTCGGCCTCGGGTGTCGACGATCGGTCCCGGCTTGACCGGCAGGTAGCCGGCCAGAAACTCGCGAAAATCACGCTCACCGATAAAGCAGATGCCGGTGCTGTCCTTCTTGTCGTGCACACCGAGGCCAGCGCGCTCGGCGACCGCACGCACCTCGCTCTTCTCCAGCTCGCCGACCGGGAACAGGGTCGATGCCAGGGCTTCCTGGCCCAGTGCATGCAGGAAATAGCTTTGGTCCTTGCGCTCATCGCGGCCACGCAGAAGACGCCACAGACCATCGCGTTCAGCGACCCGGGCATAGTGACCGGTGGCTATCTTGTCGGCACCCAGGGCCTTGGCATGATCAAGAAAGCTGCGAAACTTGATTTCACGGTTGCAGAGAATGTCCGGGTTCGGCGTGCGTCCAGCCGCGTATTCGGCCAGAAAATGCTCGAACACGCCGGCCCAATATTCCCTGGCGAAGTTGGCATGGTGAAACGGAATGTTCAAGGCTGCGCAGACTTTGAGCGCATCCTTGCGATCGTCTTCAGCGCGGCAGCCGCCATCGTCGGCCTCTTCCCAATTCTTCATGAACAGACCGGCGATACGTAGGCCCTGCCGATGCAGCAGCAGGGCAGCGACGGCCGAATCGACGCCGCCGGACACGCCAACCATTACCAGACCTTGGCCCACCTCAGCGCTCATGACAAATGCACTAGACACTCAAGTGGCGTCGGCCTGCGTGCCTCAGCGTCCTCGATGACGCGCGTCACCAGTGGGCTGCGCAGCCGATGCGCGCCCGAGCGCAGCTCGTCCAGGCTCAGCCACAGTGGCCGCAGGATGCCATTGTCAAGATTGCGCTCCTGATGCTCGTGTAAGGCTTTGGCGGAAAAGGCAAAACGAACGAAGTGGGTGCCGTCCGGCGCACGCCATTGATAGACCCCGATCAAGCCCTGGATCTCCACTTCCCAGCGCGTTTCTTCCAGGGTCTCGCGGCGCGCCGCCTCGATCAGGGATTCATCCGGCTCCAGATGGCCGGCCGGCTGATTGACCACGGTTTCACCGCGCACCCGCTCCTCCACTACCAGGTAGCGCCCATTGCGTTCAATCACGCAGGCAACGGTGACATCGGGTTGAAACACAGTGCGATCAGTCGACTCCGCTTCGCTCATGGGCCCTCAGCTGGATGGTTGGGGAAATTCGCCCGGTGAGGCCGAGCAGACCCTGAATGGTATCGCGAGCACGCCGATGGCTGGAATTCCGTCGGCGATCCGGGCTCGGTGATCAGCGCGGACCCGCCGCACATCGGCACGCAGTTGCGCCGAAAACCACACGGAAGAGCGGTTCGGGGCGGTATCATGCAGCCATGAGTGACCCGAATTCCCCCCAGCACGAACATGAACACGATCACGGTTTGGCGGTTGAGACGGCTAAGCCGGAAGTACAGCGACCGCCCCTGTTTCGCGTACTTTTGCTGAATGATGACTACACGCCCATGGATTTCGTGGTAGAGGTTCTGCAAATCTTCTTCACCATGAACCGCGAAAAGGCGACCCAGGTCATGCTGCACGTACATACCCGAGGACGCGGCGTTTGCGGCGTCTTCACGCGAGAAGTCGCAGAAACGAAGGTGGCGCAGGTGAATGAGTTTTCGCGACGCCACGAACACCCCTTGATGTGCACTATGGAACCGGCCTAATCGCCCCCATCTGAGATCAAGGACAGGCGGTACACTCGCCAGAGGAGAAGGCAGACACCATGTTCAGCAAAGATCTCGAATACAGCATCGGCCAGTGCTACAAGCAGGCCCGCGAAGCGCGTCATGAGTTCATGACCGTGGAGCACCTGTTGTTGGCGCTGCTCGACAATCCGAGCGCGCTGGCGGTGCTGCGCGCCTGCAACGCCGACCTCGGTCGTCTCAGCAGCGACCTGCGCGGCATCATCGCTGAAACCGTGCCGGTGCTGCCGGCCGATGACAGTCGCGATACCCAACCCACCTTGGGCTTCCAGCGCGTGCTTCAGCGCGCGGTCTACCACGTGCAAAGCTCAGGCAAGAAGGAAGTCACCGGCGCCAATGTGCTGGTGGCGGTGTTCGGCGAGAAGGATTCGCATGCCGTCTACTTTCTCAACCAGCAGGAAATCAGCCGACTGGATGTGGTCAATTACATCTCCCATGGTGTGGCCAAGCTCAGCGCCGAACCCTCGGTGCCGCCGAACGCCGAGGCGCAGCGTGAAGGCGAGGGTGATGAGAACAAGACCAACCCGCTGGCTGAGTTCGCCACCAACCTCAATCAGCAGGCCGCCGATGGCAAGATTGACCCCTTGATCGGGCGAGAAGAGGAAGTCGAACGCACCATCCAGGTGTTGTGCCGTCGGCGTAAGAACAATCCCTTGTTCGTGGGCGAGGCCGGTGTAGGCAAGACGGCCCTTGCAGAAGGCCTGGCCAAGCGCATCGTTGACGAGGATGTTCCCGAGGTGCTCAAGGATGCCACCATCTTCGCCCTCGATCTCGGTGCCCTGGTCGCTGGCACCAAGTACCGTGGCGACTTCGAGAAGCGGTTGAAAGCCGTGATCGCGCAGCTGAAGAAGTTGCCGGGCGCCATTCTGTTCATCGACGAGATCCACACCATCATTGGGGCAGGCTCGGCCTCCGGCGGCACCATGGACGCGTCCAATCTGATCAAGCCGGTGTTGGCCTCGGGCGAGCTGCGCTGTATCGGTTCGACCACCTTCCAGGAGTACCGTGGCGTATTCGAGAAAGACCGCGCCCTGGCCCGCCGCTTTCAGAAGATCGATGTGGTCGAACCGTCGATTGCCGAGGCGGTTGAAATTCTCAACGGCCTTAAAGTCAAGTTCGAAGAGCATCATCAGGTGCAGTATCACCCCGAAGCCCTGCAGGCGGCGGTGGATCTATCGGTCAAGCACATCGGTGACCGATTGCTGCCGGACAAGGCCATCGACGTGATCGACGAGGCCGGCGCGCGTCAGCGCCTGCTGCCTGAAGACAAGCGCAAGGCCATCGTTGATGTGTCGGAAATCGAATACATCGTGGCGCGCATGGCGCGTATCCCGCCGAAGCAGGTGTCGGCCTCCGACCGTGATGTGCTGCGGAGCCTGGATCGCAACCTGAAAATGGTGGTGTTCGGCCAGGACGAAGCGATCGATTCGCTGGCCTCGGCAATCAAGATGGCGCGCTCGGGTCTGGGCGATCCGAACAAGCCGATCGGAAGCTTCCTGTTCGCCGGTCCGACCGGCGTCGGCAAGACTGAGGTTACCCGCCAGCTGGCCATGCAGCTGGGTATCGAGCTGGTCCGCTTCGATATGTCGGAATATATGGAGCCGCATTCGGTCAGTCGTCTGATCGGTGCACCTCCAGGTTATGTGGGCTTCGATCAGGGCGGCCTGCTCACCGAAAAGGTGGTCAAGACACCGCACTGCGTGCTGTTGCTCGATGAAATCGAAAAGGCCCATCCGGATGTGTTCAACATCCTGCTGCAGGTGATGGATCGTGGCGCGCTCACCGATACCAATGGGCGCGAGGCCAACTTCCGCAACGTGGTGCTGGTGATGACCACCAATGCCGGTGCCGTGCAGGCGGCGCGACGTTCGATTGGTTTTACCCATCAGGATCACAGCACCGACGCGATGGAAGTGATTCGTCGCAGCTTCACACCTGAGTTCCGCAATCGACTGGACGCGGTGATTCAGTTCCGTTCGCTGGACTTCGACCATATTCTGCGCGTGGTTGACAAGTTCATCATTGAGCTGGAAACCCAACTGCACGAGAAGCATGTGGTGCTCAACGTGTCGCCCGATGCACGGCGGTGGCTGGCCGAGCATGGCTTCGATCCGCAAATGGGCGCCCGACCGATGGCGCGCGTCATCCAGGACAAGATCAAGCGCCCGCTGGCCGACGAACTGCTGTTCGGTCTGCTCGCCTCGGGTGGTCGGGTCAATGTCGGCGTCGAGAACGAGCAGCTCAAGCTGGACTGTTTCGCCGATGCCGATCGATTGTTACCGGCCACGGTGGATTGAGACATGGCTGCCAGGTAGGGCAGCCGCTTCGGCCAAGGCCCTCGAACGCTTGGTTTCGTTTAGCTTGCTTCGACAGGTTCAGCCAGCGTTAGCGGCGCCGTGGCTGAGTGGCAACGCTTTGCTCTTCGAGAGATCGCCACGCTGAATAACCTGTTGGTCCACTCCCCACACACCGCTCGCTGAGCTCGTCGAAGCGAGCATCGACAGGGCGAAACAAGGGCAATTCGAAGCCGGCGGATGTGGAGTCAGTCGCGTTGGCCAAGGCAGCTTCGAACGAAATCCGAGCACCCGGCTTCGTTTGGCTGGCTTCGACAGGCTCGCCAGCGCTCGCCGCGACCTGGTCACGACTTCAGCCTGAAATCGATCCGCCACCAGCAGCGCTTATTGCATTGCACATATTGTTTGACCTCCGTTCCTGTCGAACGAAACGCAGCGCTCGTCAAATCGCGGATTCGGTCACACTTTGCCTGTCCGTCGCGGATTCAGACTGAATGCGGGTCTGGTGGAGCTCGCGCAGATGGGGGTCGATCTTGCTTCGTTGCAGGCGCTGCTGGGCTGTCGCAACGCTGCCGAGCTGGGTCAGGTCGCCAGTCGGCTGCTGGCGGACCTGGGTGTTGAGCACTGGGTGTATGCTGCCGACCGGCTCGATGCACAGCATGGCACGCAACGACAGGTTCTGGGCGACTATCCGGAGGCCTGGGTGCAGCACTATCTTGCGCGCGACTATCTCAGCTGCGATCCCACCGTGGCGCACTGTCGTCTGCATGCGACGCCGATCACCTGGCGTGAAGCGCGTCTGCTGGTATCGAGCAAGAGCGGCACGGCGCATGCCGGACGATTGTTTGACGAGGCCGGTGAGTTTGGTCTGGCCGATGGGATGAGCGTGCCGCTACACGGGCCGGGAATCGGCTGGGGGGTAGTCTCCTTCACCGTGGGCCAACGTGGGTCTGATCAGTTCGAATGGATCGCCGCTGATCTCTATTTGCTGGCGCACTACCTGCACGAGTCGGCTCGCATCCTGATCCAACCCAAACGTGCGCTGCATCCGATTTCGCTGTCGCGACGCGAGCGAGAGTGCTTGAGCTGGGCAGGTATCGGCAAAACCAGTTGGGAGATTGGTCGTTTGCTGGCGCTGAGCGAAAGGACAGTGGTGTTTCACCTGCAGAATGCTTCGCGCAAGCTGGGCGTTTGCAATCGGCAAGCGGCAGTGGCGAAAGCGATCTCAATGGGATTGATAGGCCCTCTATAGAGGCGAACCCTGGACAACGGGCGGGCCGCTTAGCAGGCTGCTGAGACCCATTCCAGCATCTGTGGAACGGTTGCGCTGAAAACGTCCAGGATGGAGGTCTGAGCAGCCTGTTACGGTGCGCTGGTTTGCCTGAATCCGCAATGCCGAGGCAACGAAACTGCCAACCCGTCGACCCTGTAAACCCTGACAGCTGCGTCGACCTCAATCACCCGCTTATCTGGTGTTCCCCAACGATGAGGGCTCACCATGATCGAGGTCACCGTCGCACGCGCAGATTCCCCACTGCTTCGTGCTGGTCTGCTTGATGGGGTCTACCAACTGCGTTGTCGCGTGTTTCGTCAGCGTCTGGGCTGGGAGGTTCAGGTCAGGGCGGGCCGTGAGCGCGATCACTTCGATGAATTGCGTCCGTTGTGGGTGGTGGCCCACGACCTGTCCCGACGCAGCGTCCACGGCTGTTGCCGACTGCTGCCGAGCCAAGGGCCGAACATGCTGCGTGACGTGTTCCCGTCCTTGTTGGACGGTGCGCCGATACCGGCGGGCGAGCGGCTGTGGGAAGTGAGTCGTTTTGCCGTCGATAGCACAACAGGCAACTCGCCCGGCTTTGGATTTGGCCAAGTGCCAATCGAGATGCTGCGCAGTCTGTTTGGCTACGCCGCCGCTGAGGGCGTGGAGGCCTTGATCGGTGTTACCAGCGCGGGCTTTGCCCGCTTGCTGCGCGGGCTTGGATTGCGTTTCGATGTGCTCGGTCGGCCCCGGCGCATCGGCGATGTCCTTAGCCTGGCGTTTCATCTGCCGATCGATCGGCAGGCGCTGGATGCTGTGGCAGCCGAGCCCTCGGCTTGGCTGCCGCGCCGGGCCGCGTAGACCTGGTCGCGGCCAGACTGCGGGCCCCGGACGCCCCCTCGACCTGCTGTACTCGGCAGTGAGAGCGTCCGGGGCACAGCACAAGGCGGCTCCCCTCCGCCTTGCTCGCATCGGCATCGTCTCAGGCATAGGCGGGTTCTACCCTGGTCTGCTGCCGTCGATCGAGTCTGGCCCAGGTACCATCCCAAAGCTGGATTCGGGCCAGAATGGCGGCACGCGCCGCGCTACGGGCTTCGGCCAAACGCCGTGTTGAATGGGCCACCAGGCTGTCCATGATGCGCTCGGCCAGCGGGCCGTGGGTGTCGGCATCAAGTTCAATATGGCGGCGCAGGTAGTAGCTGAAGCTGGGCACCGTGGACTCGGGAATCTGCCACTGCTCCAGCAGTGCTTGGAACATGCGTGGTATGACGTTTTCCCGGCCGTACAGGAAGCTGGCCAGTACCTCCACCGTGCTGCCGTGGAAGGCGGTGTCAAGCGTGCTGCAGACGAAGTCGCCGATGAAGGCTGGAACGGCCGCCTCGCGCAACGCACGTTGTGGGCTGGAGCCGGCCCGTACGCAGTCCAGAAAGTGATCGAAATGGTGCGTGCAGGCGCCGGCTTCGCGCATGCCTGTGAGATAGATGTCGAGGTGGCTGGCGGCGCGACCGTTCGGTCCGACATCGCTTTCCTCGCCCAGCACGATCTCGTTGATCATGCGCGCAGCTTCGCTGTCGGCCGGCGGCATCCAGGGCAACTCGGTGCAGGTAAAGTCGCGCTGTAGACGCTTGGTCAAGGTCATGAAGTCCCACACCGCAAAGACGTGGATCTGCATGAAGCCGCGCAGACTGTCGAGATCGCGCAAGGCGCTGAACACCGCATGGCGCTCCAGCTGATGCTGCAGTTGATGGATCTCGGCGTTAACAACATTGAACTGACTGGCAGACATCGGATGCCTCGCTGCGCTATCAAATTGGTTGATACAGCGGATACAGGCTGCTTTCTTCACGCTCGATGCGCTGGGTGAGCAAGCCGCCTATTTGCCGGTAGTCGCGCAGAAAGGCCTGGCGGCTGTCATCGTCCAGCGGATGCTGCTGGTAGGCTTTGACGAAGTCGACCACGCCGCGGGCAATGCCGTTCATCTCGCGGCGAAAGCTGCGCATCAAGGCGTAGTTCTCCTCATCGCCGTCCAGGCTGCGCTCAACGTAGTTGTAAAAGCGCACGTTCTCGGCGATCAGATGGCTTTCGAGGCGTGTCTTGAAGGCCAGTAGCATCGGCGCTACTTCGGCATAGCGACGCTGCTCGGCGCACAGTCCAATCTGCTGGAACAGATCGACCAGGTCGGCATGGTCCTGCTTCAACACATCGATCAGACGCGAGTCGAAGCTGGGCGTGCGACTGGGGGTAGTAGAAAGGCGCACGACGGGCCTTTCCACTGGCGGCGCGGGCGGTTGCCCGATGATCTTGCGCAGAAGCTCCAACATGGTCTGCTCCTCGGACCAACGCGGTGCGGATGCACCGTGGCTCCCACTCTTCGACAGGATGGCCAGCGCAACAAGCTGGAAGATCTGACAGGGTCGCAGGGGCAGTGAAGCGATGGGATGAGAGCAGTCTCCGACGCAGCGCGCGCTCAGCTCAGGCTGGCGAAGCACCTTTCTGCGGTCGACGCTCTCGGCTTTCGCGCTGCTTCGATGGCGCTGGCGCAGGGCCAGAGACCCGCGGCAATGCCGCGGCCGTTTTCGCTGACTACCTCCTGGATGGAGGTTTTCCAGCAATTCGTTAGGTTCAGCTAGCAAGGCGCATGCTGGCTTCGCACTACGACGCAAGGTCGTAACGGCCACTCAGCCGCGCCTTCCATTCCCTTCCTCGACGCCCTGAGCCTCGATCCGTCGGCACTTGCTGACGGCGTCTGCGGCCGCTGCCGCATCTGGCTCATCGATCTCGAGCCCCGCAGCAAGGATACATTCATGAGCATCCAATCCATTCCGAAGCCCAGTGGCAAGAATTTGCTGGAGACCGCCTCCAGTCACGGTGAACTCAACACGTTTGCGAAAGCGGTGGAGTTGGCGGGCCTAGGCGACATCCTGCGCGGGCCAGGCCCGTTTACCGTGTTTGCGCCCACTGATGCTGCGTTCGACAAGCTGCCTGACGGCGGACTTGATCGTTTGCTCAAGCCGGAAAACAAGACCGAACTTGCCTCGATTCTGAACTATCACGTGGTCAAGGGGCGGCGCACAGCTGCCGACATGGGCAAGTCGACTTCGGCTGCAACGGTGCAAGGCGAGTCCGCACCGGTCAAGTCAGTAGGCGCCAGTTTCAGCATCGACGGCGCTAACGTGACCTCCATCGACATTGCCTCAAGCAATGGACTGATCCACAAGATCGATAAGGTCAACATGCCGACGGTTCGTAAGCAGTAGTCGGGTTGAGCGAGCTTTATGCGCGCGGCCGGATGAGTGATTGATTCGGTAACCTGAAGTTTGAACATCCTGATCAACCTCCAGTCCCGCGCATCCGGTACCGTTCGACAGGCTCACGACGAGCATGCCCGTACGCGCGGGCGCTTCACAGCGACTACGTTGCTGCGCGCGAGGCAAGCCGATGCACGCCGACCGGCAGAGTCATTTCTCCGGTCGGCTTTTTCTCATGATAGACGCGCAACAATGCGTTTCGTTGGGTGGTGCTGCGTGTGCCCACGCACCGACGGCTCGCCTGAGTAGGCGCAAGCTGCTTTGACAATGCTGAGGTTTGCAATGTCTATCTCGTCACGCAACACTCTCCCGGAGCTGCCAATGAAGACCCACCAACGAACACCCCGACTCAGCGTCGTGTTAGATACGATGCCGCGCGCTCAGTCACCTCCGTCGACAGGCGATGGAAAGCATGGATCGGGCCAACATTTGGCCCCAACATCGCAAGGCGGTCCATTGGCGCCTGATGCTGAATCTCGGTTCAAGTCGATCCAAATCAAGCCACGTGTGATGCCAGAGGAAACTCCGGTCGAACGGACACTTCGCGGTGAGAGCTGATCGCCCGCTCTTTGTGGCCGTCGCTTTGAGCATGATGTCTTGTGCTGGCTTGTTGTCCTCGTGTTCGGTCGTTCCGTCCCACACGCATCAGACGAATGGTGATCCAGGGCAGGCGCCAACTTCGGCCTACCGCGCATGGATCGCCGCGGATGCCTCAGAATCGGCTCGACGGGAAGCGTTTGATGCCAGGATCGCGAGGCGAGACGATCAAGAGCTTGTTGCGTCGGACGCGCCGGCGGCCGACCTTGCCGATGCGTCGAATGCGCACCCCGGTCGCGCAACTCGGCGGCATAGCCAGAGCAAAGCGTCTGAACTCTCCGACTACACTACGTGGGGTATGGCGTTGGCCGAGATTCCATTCGCGCGTGGAGAAATCGACTTGTCGAGCGACACAGGCGCACTTTCGGAGGTTGCACGCTACCTGAGTCGGCATCCCGAGCTCGAGATCAAAGTGGTTGGGCATGCAGACAGCATTGGTGACCCGCAACGCAACCATCTGTTGTCCGAACAGCGCGCTGAGGCTGTCAAGTCATTTCTGATGAAACGAGGTGTTCAGGGCTCACGCGTTCACGTCGAGGCTCTGGGTAGCCACGCCCCTGTCGGCGATAATCGGTCGGACTACGGTCGGGAACAGAATCGTCGAGTGGAAATATTCGTGATGAATCTCAGCACACATCTGCCTTCTCAATGAAGCGGATGGCTCAGATCGAGGGGGCGCGGCATGATGGTGCTTGACACGATTGATCGAGCGACATTCGCTGGCGATTGAGCTGGATCGGATCAGTATGGCGACATGCTCACTCATCCGGGTGGCGTCTGGCGGAATCGTTCGACAAGCTCACGGCAAGCCGGTCACGGCAGAGCCGCGCCACACTCGCCTGCCGATTGGTTTGCCCGGAATCCAACACCTACGTTGCCCAGCTCCGTCGTTTACCGCGCCTTTACTCCTGCTCATCTGCCGCCCAACGCCGCCGTGATTGAAGTGGGTAGCGCGTTGCTGGTGGTCGGTTTTCCATTGGGCTTTCATGACCTTCTGCATCACATGCCAGTGGTGCGTCAGGCGGTGATCGCCTCCTCGTTCGGATTGCGTTTCCAGGGGGCGGGGTATTTCCTGACCGAGGCGCGTACCCACCGAGGCACCAGCGGGGGCCAGTCGTGATGCGCATGCATGAGTCGGAGCGAGTACGAGGTGACCTGCCCTGGATGTTGCTTGGCGTTCACTCGGCGCGCTTGGATCTCGGCACGCGCGACCTGGGCAAGGATGAAGCCTTGGGGCTTAACTGTGCTTGGTACGCCGATATTCTCATTGCGCTGACTGAACCGCGGGGAGTTGGCCGGGAGTCGTTGTGAGCGCCAGCCGACGTCAGTCGGGGACCTATAGCGCGGCGGCCCCCTGGCAGGCATTTCGACCAGGAACGGGCAGGCGTCCGCTCAAGCCGTTGGCGGACGCGGTTTCTGTCTGCAGGGAGAACTCAAGGCCGACTGGCCGGCGCCTACTTCATGCGGTAGGTGATTCGACCCTTGGTCAAGTCGTAGGGGGTCATTTCGACCTTCACCTTGTCGCCGGTGAGAATGCGGATGTAGTTCTTGCGCATGCGGCCGGAAATGTGGGCGATCACCACGTGGCCGTTTTCCAGCTTGACTCGGAACATGGTGTTGGGCAGGGCCTCCGTGACCGTGCCTTCCATTTCGATGGAATCGTCTTTGGACATGCGTTAGGAACCGTTCCCGTGGGGTATTGCGCAGCAGCAAGGGCGGCTCAACGGCCGCGACAAGCCCGCAATTCTGCCATGAATTGCCGGGTCTGAACAGTCTGGCGCTGCCCTTGGTGGCAAATGGCTCCAAGTCAGCCGTTGAGCCGCCGGTGCTTGCCGCAGTCTGGAAGCTGAGCCGGTATTGCAATTGCCCGCTAGAATGGTGGGCTTGAAATCGCTCGGAGTAAGCAGACTTGATCAAGCCGCGCACCGCCCCCGGCACCCTGGAATTGCTGCCCTTGGATCAGATCGCATTCCAGGGCATGTTGGATACCATTCGCCGTAGTTACGAACGCTTTGGCTTCCTGCCGGTGGAAACCCCGGTGATGGAGTTGTCCGAGGTGTTGCTGACCAAGACCGGTGGCGAAACCGAGCGGCAGGTATATTTCCTGCAGTCGACCGGCGCGCTGCAGGCGGCCGAGCCCGGTGCCACCCCCGAACTGGCGTTGCGTTTCGATCTCACCGTGCCGCTGGCGCGCTACGTGGCCGAGCACGAGCACAAACTGGCGTTTCCGTTCCGTCGCTATCAGATCCAGCGCGTGTATCGCGGCGAGCGTGCTCAGCGTGGCCGGTTCCGCGAGTTCTATCAGTGCGATGTCGACATCATCGGCAAGGATGCCTTGTCGATCCGCTACGACGCCGAGCTGCCGGCAGTAATCAATGCCGTGTTCAGTGAACTGGAAGTCGGCGAGTTCACTGTGCACCTCAACAATCGCAAGCTGATGCGTGGTTTCCTCGAAGGTCTCGGCCTTGACGATCCCGAGCAGCAGACCCTGGTGTTGCGTGAGGTCGACAAGCTGGACAAGCGCGGCGCCGAAGCGGTTGGCGAAACGCTGACCGGGGAAGGCTTTGCGATGGATGGCGCGGCGGTGGATCGCTTGCTGGGCTTTGTCCAGGTCAGGTCGAGCGGCTACGACAATGCGCTGGCCAGGCTGGAGGCCTTAGGGCAGGGCAACGAGGTGTTCAACCAGGGCCTGTCCGAGCTGCGTGAGGTGCTGGGTCTGTTGAAGGATTTCGGCGTGCCGGAACAGCGTTACTGCCTTAATCTGTCAATCGCACGTGGGCTCGACTACTACACCGGCACGGTGTTTGAGACCATTCTCAATGATTACCCGCAGATCGGCTCGGTGTGTTCGGGTGGCCGTTACGAAAATCTGGCCGGTCATTACACCAAGTCGAAACTGCCTGGCGTGGGGATTTCCATCGGTGCTACCCGACTCTATTGGCAATTGCGTGAGGCGGGCCTGATCAGCACAGCGGAATCCAGTGTGGAAGTGATGGTGGCCCAGCTCGATGAAGCGCGCTTGCCGAAGTATCTGGCGTTGGCGCAGCAGCTGCGTGCCGCCGGGATCAATACCGAAGTGCAGCTTGAGGCGAAGAAGCTCGGCAAGCAGTTGCAACATGCCGATCGCGCGGGCATCCGCTTCGTGGTGATGCTCGGTGAGGACGAGGAGGCGCGCGACGTGGTGTCGGTCAAGGACATGCGCAAGCAGGAGCAGTTCGAAGTGGCCCGCGCCGAGCTGGCAAGCACGCTAAGAGTGGAGATCGAGCAGTCGCGTGCCATGGGATCCTCTGCCATCGGTTCGGGTAACGAGGTGTCAGCATGAGCACGCGAATCATCCGTCTCGACGGCTCCTCGTTGACCCGTGCCCAGGTCTGCGCAGTGGCCGAGGGGCAATCCAGGGTCGAACTCGATCCGGTGGGTCTGGCGCGGGTGCAACTTGCAGCCGATTTCCTGACCGAGCAGGTGCGGCGCAAGGAGCCGATCTACGGCGTCAGTACCGGGTTCGGCAGCAATGCCGACAAGCTGCTGGGCGCGCATCGGGCGCGTGAGGCCCTGGGCGAGCAGGATGGCTCGGGGCGCAGCCTGATGGAGGAACTGCAGCACAATCTGATCGTCACCCATGCGGTGTGCGTGGGCGAGCCGTTCAGCGCCGACGTGGTGCGTGCCATGCTGCTGATCCGCATTAACACCCTGATGCGCGGCCATTCCGGCGTGCGGGTCGAAACCCTGCAAGCGCTGACCGATATGCTGAATCAGGGTGTGGTGCCGGTGGTGCCGAAAAAGGGTTCGGTCGGTGCCAGCGGCGATCTGGCACCGCTATCGCACCTGGCTATCGTGTTGCTGGGTGAAGGCGAGGCCTGGTACGCCGGTGAACGGCTGCCGGGTGGCGAGGCGCTGAAGCGGGCCGGGCTGGCACCGATCAAACTGTCGTACAAGGAAGGGTTGGCACTGAACAATGGCACAGCACAGATGCTGGCCACTGCCACCCTGGCACTGGGGCGGATGGAGAAGCTGATCGCCCAGGCCGATCTGGCCGCGGCGATGACCCTGGAAGCGTTTGCCGGCCGCGGTCGCGCCTTCGAGGAAAAGGTGCATGCCTTGCGCCCGCATCCGGGGCAGGTGGAGTCGGCGGCGGCCTTGCGTGGCCTGCTCGATGGTTCCAGCCTGATCGATTGTCCTTATCACCTGGTTCCGCGCTTTCGCACATGGCAGGCCGACAGCTGGGCCGAACCGGAAGATCAGGCGCAGCATTTCGATATCAGCTGGGAATGGGTGCCGCCGGCGCAGCGTCATGGGCGGGAGAACTTCTACGCGCGCTTCCTGCCTTTCCGTGGTGGCAAGAAGCATCAGCCGCAGGATAGCTACAGCCTGCGTTGCATTCCGCAGGTGCACGGCGCGGTGCGCGATGCGGTGGCGCAGGCGATACGCGTGATCGAGGTGGAACTGAATGCGGTGACCGACAATCCGCTGCTGTTCCCGCTGGCCGAAGGCGCCCAGGTGATCGAGGATCAGGTGATCTCGGCCGGTCACTTCCATGGCATGCCGCTGGCCCTGGTGATGAGCTATGTCAAAGCCGCGATCCCGGTGCTGGCCAGTCTGTCCGAGCGCCGCCTTAACAAGCTGGTCGATCCGGCCACCAATGATGGCCTGCCGGCTTTCCTGATCGGCAACGAAGATGCAACCGACTCGGGCTTCATGATCGTGCAGTACACCGCCGCGGCCCTGGTCAATGATCTGGCCAGTCGCGCCCATCCGGCCTCGGTATATTCCATCCCGACCTCGGCCAATGCCGAAGACCACGTCTCGATGGGCGCCAACGAAGCGCGTCACGTTCTGGACATGACCGAGGACCTGGCGCAGGTGATTGCGCTGGAGCTGTACACCGCGGCGCAGGCCTTGGACTACCGCCGCGACATGATCAACGCGGCGCGCCGTCTTGCCCGACGCGGCGATCTCGACGCCCTGTGCGCCAAGGTGGTCAACGCCCCGCGCCATGATCACGCCGACTTTGCCACCTTCCGCAGCGAATGCGCGGAGCTGCTGCGTCAGCTGGCCGCGGGCAGTGAGTTTTCGCCTTCGGCCAAGGTGGAGCAGGCCTTGCAGACGATCCGTCAGCGCATTCCGTTCATGACCCGTGACCGGGCGATGGATGGTGACATCCGTGCGATCGGTGAGTTGATCGAGTCGAACGCGTTGTTGGGCTGAACCGCATAACCATCGGCTGCGCCTTGGTGTTCCCCGGCGCAGCCTATGCCCTGGCTTTGGTAGGGTGGGCGTGCCGCCCACCGGCGCTTGGTTCGACGGTGCGGCAGCGGTGGGCCGCAGGCCCAGTCTACGGGCTGTCGCGATGAATTGAGGTCCGTTGCTGCGCCCAAGGCGCACCCAATGGTTAAATCCGATGACGGCCATCGTAGGGTGGGCGTGCCGCCCACCGGCGCAAGGTTCGATGGTGCGGCAGCGGTGGGCCACAGGCCCACCCGACGACCTGTGGCGATGAATTGAGGCCCGTTGCTGCGCTCGAGGCGCACCCTACATGGGAAGTGCCGCATGCCAACACCAATGCCAGGGCTCAAAGCTGATGCCGTGCGGGTTGTTGCGCGGGTAGCTCAGGTGAAAACCAAACTCGTTGGCGTGTTGGTCAAGCCAGGCGTAGGCCGGTGTGTGTTCGAAGCTTTCCTCGGCGGAAGGCTCGCCAGGGAAGCCGATATCCAGAGCACGGCCGGTGTGGTGTTCGCTGAAACCGGGCGCGGCATTGACCTTCAGGATCTGCTCGATACTGAGCCCGCGGGCCAGTTTGCGCTGAAAAATGCCGTACTGGTAGGCATAACCACGAAAGCCGGAGATGGCGTCCAAAGTGACGTCGTCGGCGGCGGCAGCACGGCGCATGCGCGCCCAGGACTTGGCCGCGGAGTCGATCAGCCAGAGCGGCCGTTGGAAGCGGTCGCGACCGGCATAGCGCAGGATCGGCGGTTCGAATTGCCAGGGCAGGCCGGTGGATTCGCTGTAGGCCAGGGCATCGATACCCATGGCGTTGAGCCGGTCCAGCCAGTCGAGCAGTACGTTGCCGACGCCGGGCAAGGCCAGCTGCCAGTTCGGCAGTTGCGCCAGTCGTATTGGCCGTCGACCGTGCAGGGCATCGCGCCGACGCAGGCCAAGCATGGCCAGCAGTGGATCGAGTTGTTCGACGCTGCAGCTGCGATCCTGCCAGGCGCGAAACTGCAACATGCCGTTCCAGCGGCCGATCAGGCCAAGATAGCGTCCGTCCTGCTTGCGTCGTATCAGGTACTGCGCGTGGCGCAATGCTCGGTTGTGATCGTTGCGCCGGGCATTGAGAGCATGAGCCGGGACCGCATCGAGGTGGTCGGCATTGAGTAGGTGAACCGGGACGTGTGACATGATCGCAGTCTAGCCCGGATATTTCATGAGGTCGCGCCGAAAGATCCGGCGATTCCAAGCGGGGCGAGAGTTTCGACCGATGGTGTTGAGATAACCGAGTGTTGGCGGTCTTTCGGCGCTGGCACGGCCCTCATTCGGCCGCTGCGCGGCTACGCAGGGCATTCGCCCTGAGGTCCTTTGCGCCGATTGCCGCGTTGTTCGGCTGCTACGCAGCAACGGCTACTTCGTAGC
>NZ_JACYTR010000027.1 GCF_014841215.1 Pseudomarimonas arenosa | reverse complement strand
GCTCTGTTGTTGGTTTTCGGTGGTTGCTCGGTGTGAGGCGGAGCTGGATGTTGTGCGGGGGCTTGGCTTGCGCGGGGCGGTGTCGCGTGTTCCCTTGGCGGGTCAAGATCCGCCCTACTGAACTATCCGCTATGCCTCGTGGCAGTACAATTCCGAAGACCTTTATTGGCTTGCAGTCATATTACGCCGACAGCGGATTACCAGGCGACCCTCTATGAATCCCTTTCGATTGCTATTGTTGATTTCTTGCATTGGTACTTCTGTAGCTGGCAACCGCACAGATGCCGAGCCCCCACTTACCCGAGAATACTTCTCTGATTCATCCGAATGCATAGAGAGTTGGCGCACAATGGTGGACGAGTGGCACGCACATGGAGGGGGGGTCGGCAGATCAATCAAAGAGACACGCGAGCAGATCGCCAATGATTCGTCGTCACGATTTTCAATTGTGGTTCGCCGTGCCTGGGCCAACCAGTCATCCCAGTCGGTGAGGGTCAAGTCGGATCGGCTTGGGTTTCCAGTGCCTCCCGCGGAATTGCGAAAAGTTTTTGGTGCTTTCAGTCTCGCCGTAGAGGATGGAATTCCCTGTCATTGCAGGTCACCGGCTTGGCTGCCGGGGCTGCTATGGGAAGATCTGTTGCATGACGGAGCGCCTGCTGTGAGGAGGCTGGCTGAGACTCCCGACGGAATAGACTGGGATTCGCCGGATGCGGGAAATTGGCTGGCCTACTGGCTGCTGGTTAGAGGAAATCCGTAGGGCCGTAGGGCGGGTCTCGACCCGCCGCAGTGTGATCGCCTCTGTCCGTGGTTTGCGTAAACGTTGTGTTGTGCGGAGATTCGGCCTGCACCGAGCGTTGTTGTGTGTTCCTTCGGCGGGTCAAGACCCGCCCTAGTGTGCCCGACATGGGCATCGACTTGTTGTTTGAGAGGTAATAACCGGAGGTGATGGAGCCAACCGAAGCGGAACCGCAAGGCACGTCTCGCGAGGGGCGGCTGGAGGAAGCGGAAAGCGAAACTTTGACCGTAGGAGCACGCACAGGTGGTGAGGCCGGGTACGGGCGGTGAGCTGGCTAGGAACAGCGAAACCCGAAGTCCATCCGAAGACGACCGTACGGCGGGTTAAACCCATAGGACCGTACCGCGCGTACGGCGGGTTAACCCGTACGACCGTACGGCGGGTCTCGACCCGCCGCAGTGTGATCGCTTCTGTCCGTGGTTCGCGTAAACGTTGTGTTGTGCGGGGATGGTGGCCTGGATTGGGCGTTATCGTGTGTTCCCTCGGCGGGTCAAGACCCGCCCTACGCCTGTCGCTCTGTTGTTGGTTTTCGGTGGTTGCTCGGTGTGAGGCGGAGCTGGATGTTGTGCGGGGGCTTGGCTTGCGCGGGGCGGTGTCGCGTGTTCCCTTGGCGGGTCAAGATCCGCCCTACTGAACCGCCCCGACTTTCCCGGAGGCTCCTTCCTTTGAGAGGATCGAGCAATGAGAAAGTCAGAAAACTACTCCCCAGAGACCCGCGAGAGGGCGGTTCGGCTGGTGCTGGAGCACCAGAACGAGTATGGCTCGCAATGGGCGGCGATTGGCTCGGTGGCCGGAAAGATCGGCTGTACGACCGTACGGCGGGTCTCGACCCGCCGCTTTGTGATCGCCGCTGTCCGCGGTTCGCGTAAACGTTGTGTTGTTCGGAGATTTGGCCTGCACCGATCGTTATCGTGTGTTCCTTCGGTGGGTCAAACCCGTACCGCGCGTACGGCGGGTTAACGTACGACCGTACGGCGGGTCTCGACCCGCCGCTTTGTGATCGCCTCTGTCCGCGGTTCGCGTAAACGTTGTGTTGTGCGGGGTTGGGTGGCCCGTATTTGGCGGTGTCGCGTGTTCCCTTGGCGGGTCACCGCGCGTACGGCGGGTTAACGCACGACCGTACGGCGGGTCTCGACCCGCCGCTTTGTTATCGCCTCTGTCCGCGGTTCGCGTAAACGTTGTGTTGTGCGGGGGGGTGTGGCCTGGATTGGGCGGTGTCGCGTGTTCCCTTGGCGGGTCAAGGGCCGTAGGGCGTGTCTCGACCCGCCGCTTTGTGATCTCCGCCGTCCGCGGTTTGCGTAAACGTTGTGTTGTGAGGGGATGGTGGCCTGGATTGGGCGGTGTCGTGTGTTCCCTTGGCGGGTCAAGACCCGCCCTACGCCTACCCGCTTTTCAGATTTTGTCTGATGGCGGGGGCGGGGGGAGGTGGGCATGCTGGGGTATGCCGAATTATCGCCGTGTTTGGGTGCCTGGGGGCACGTACTTCTTTACCGTCAATCTGCTGGAGCGGCGGCGGTCGTTGCTGGTGGATCATATCGACGCGCTGCGGGAGGCTTTTCGCTCGGCACGGCGGGCACGGCCGTTTGAGGTGGTGGCGTTGGTGGTGCTGCCTGATCATCTGCATTGCGTGTGGAAGCTGCCTGAGGGCGCTGCCGACAATGCGACGCGGTGGCGGCACATCAAGACCTTGTTTTCGCGAGCTATTCCGGCCATCGAGCGACGATCGGCGCGACGACGGGTCAAGCAGGAGCGGGGCATCTGGCAACGACGCTACTGGGAGCGGCTGCTTCGCGACGAGCGGGACCTGCACCATCATGTCGACTACGTGCATTTCAATCCGGTCAAGCACGGGCTTGTCGCCACTGCGCGGGACGACCGTACGGCGGGTCTCGACCCGCCGCAGGCCGTACGACCGTACGGCGGGTCTCGACCCGCCGCAGTGTGATCGCTTCTGTCCGTGGTTCGCGTAAACGTTGTGTTGTGCGGGGATGGTGGCCTGGATTGGGCGTTATCGTGTGTTCCCTCGGCGGGTCAAGACCCGCCCTACGCCTGTCGCTCTGTTGTTGGTTTTCGGTGGTTGCTCGGTGTGAGGCGGAGCTGGATGTTGTGCGGGGGCTTGGCTTGCGCGGGGCGGTGTCGCGTGTTCCCTTGGCGGGTCAAGATCCGCCCTACTGAACTATCCGCTATGCCTCGTGGCAGTACAATTCCGAAGACCTTTATTGGCTTGCAGTCATATTACCGCGCGTACGGCGGGTTAACGTAGGGTCGTAGGGCGGGTCTCGACCCGCCGCAGTGTGATCGCCTCTGTCCGTGGTTCGCGTAAACGTTGTGTTGTGCGGGGATGGTGGCCTGGATTGGGCGTTGTCGTGTGTTCCTTCGGCGGGTCGAGACCCGCCCTACGCCTGCCGCTCTGTTGTTGGTTTTCGGTGGTTGCTTTGTGTGAGGCGGAGCCGGATTTTGTGCGGGGTCTTGGCTCGCGCGGCGCGGTGTCGTGTGTTCCTTCGGCGGGTCAAGACCCGCCCTACGCCTACCTGCTTTTCAGATTTTGTCTGATGGCGGGGGTGGGGGGGAGGTGGGCATGCTGGGGTATGCCGAATTATCGCCGTGTTTGGGTGCCTGGGGGCACGTACTTCTTTACCGTCAATCTGCTGGAGCGGCGGCGGTCGTTGCTGGTGGATCATATCGAGGCGTTGCGGGGGGCTTTTCGCTCGGCACGGCGGGCACGGCCGTTTGAGGTGGTGGCAATGGTGGTGCTGCCTGATCACTTGCACGACTGCGGCGGATTTGGACACCCACCATTTAGGAAAAGTCTGACCCGTTTGATCGAACAAGTCTGATAGTGGTGGGGCGGGGAATGCGGGAAGCTGTGCACATGGGCTATCCGCGTTCGCAACTGATCGATCCAACTGTCTCCGGCACCTATCACTGCGTGTCGCGCTGTGTTCGCCGAGCGTTTCTGTGCGGTGACGATGCGTTAAGCGGGCGTAACTTCGATCACCGCAAGCAATGGATCGAGGATCGGCTGCTGTTCCTGGCCGAGGTGTTCTCGGCCTCGGTACTGGCCTATGCGGTAATGAGTAACCATGTGCATGTGGTGGTGCATATGGCTCCTGAAGCGGTCGATCGCTGGAGCGATACCGAGGTGGCCGAGCGTTGGGTCAGACTGTGCCCGGTCAAGGTTGGCGGCGATATCGATCCCGAGCTGTGTCGGCGCAAGGCGGCGGCCTTGGCGGGCAATGAGGAACGCATTCGGGAGCTGCGTTTGCGGTTGGGCAGCCTTAGCTGGTTCATGCGCTGCCTTGCTGAGTGGATCGCACGCGAGGCGAATCAGGAAGATGGCTGCACAGGGCGATTCTGGGAGGGGCGCTACAAGTGCCAGGTGTTGCTCGATGATCAAGCTGTCTTGGCCTGCATGACCTATGTGGATCTGAATCCGGTTCGCGCTGGGGTGGCCGCCGATCTTCGCAGCTCTCACCACACATCGATCCAGCGCAAGTTGCAGACGCAATCAGCCGATGCCATCGATCAACCCATTGCCGCCGTGGCGGGGCCGACGATGGCAGGGTTCCTTCCGATCAGTGGTCGCGAGTACATCGAACTGGTCGACTGGGCCGGTCGCCAGTTGCGACCCGATAAACGGGGCGCGATCAGCGAATTGGCACCGCCCGCGCTGCGTCGGTTTGGTGACGAATCCAAATGGCTCGGTCAGGTGCGCGGAATTGAGCATCGTTACTGGCGCGCTGTCGGCACGGTTGATGTGCTGCTGCAGACGGCGAAGGCGATCGGGCAGCGCTGGCTCAAGGGCGGGCGGATGCCGGTGGTGGATTGACGCGCGTGCGGCGCGACGGCCCTGAGTTGCCGGGCGTCGGTTTCGACAAACCCGCAAGGCGGGTCTTGACCCGTCGCTTTGAGTGCGTCGCTGATCATGTTCCGCGAAAACGTAGTGTTGCGTGCGGACGGATGGCCAGAGTAGACCTTGTCGCGTGTTTATCTTGGCGGGTCAAGACCTGCCTCATGCCGCTTGACTGTATTGCGCAAAGATTTGGACACCCACCAACGGCGATTTGGTGGGTGTCCAGGTTTGAAGGGTGCAAGGTCGAATACTCGTTGACAGCAACCTCGCTGCAAGAACGGCAGAGCTAGTCGATGGTTACGCTATACGACTGGCCCTTGGTCTGGGCTGGAGTCTGACCGTTGAGGTAGCAGCCCGTGGTGATCGTCGCTGCAGTCGGGCATCCACGGAAGTCAGTAGACCAGGTGGTGATGCATCCCTCGGGGATTCGCGTGCGCTTGTTGCCGGCGGGCGTGTGTCGATTCCAATAGATCTCGTGGATGTACTTGTCGGCGATTTGGTGGGTGTCCAGGTTTGAAGGGTGCAAGGTCGAATACTCGTTGACAGCAACCTCGCTGCAAGAACGGCAGAGCTAGTCGATGGTTACGCTATACGACTGGCCCTTGGTCTGGGCTGGAGTCTGACCGTTGAGGTAGCAGCCCGTGGTGATCGTCGCTGCAGTCGGGCATCCACGGAAGTCAGTAGACCAGGTGGTGATGCATCCCTCGGGGATTCGCGTGCGCTTGTTGCCGGTGGGCGTGTGTCGATTCCAATAGATCTCGTGGATGTACTTGTTGCGCAAGATCTGCTCCCCCCAAACCTCTCCGTGAGCGGAGATGGAGAAATCACCACACTTGCTCGGGGTGATACAGGCAAGCGTGAAGTCGCCTTCGCAGAGCAACTCGGGCGGTTGCGGATCGCCAATGTCAATCGCCATTGCACCGGTTGAGGCAACACCCAATACCACGGCGACAAGAAACTGCTTCATCATGACACTCCAGATCAATTAGTTAAGTAGACTCGAACATGAGGTCGAGGCCGACTGGCATGGCCGCGCCAAAAGCCATTCGGCAGTCTGAAATGCGTACGAAGGCAAGAATTCGGATCATCGGACAGATCCTGCCTGCATGCGTCTGGCAATTGCGCTCTTCACGGCCTAGCGGCCTGGCCCAGAAACACTGCGGCAGATTTGGACACCCAAGACCCAAGATGTGGGGCGCAGAATTGCGCGCAGACTTGGATGCCCATCATTGAATGGACGCACCTGGACACCGGTGATCGTTGCGCCGGCCACCCAAATGGTGGGTGTCCAGATCTTTGATGCATCAAATGGTGGGTGTCCAGATCTTCGGCCGGATGATGGGTGTCCAGATCTTTGAGTGGAGAGATCCTGCCTGCATGCGTCTGGCAATTGCGCTGTTCACGGCCTAGCGGCCTGGCCCAGAAACACTGCGGCAGCCCGCGTAGGGCGGGTCTTTTGACCCGCCGCTTTGTTTCCGCCTTTGGCCGCAACCACTCCGTACGTGCAACGAAGTCTGATGTTGTGCGGAGATTTGGCCTGTACTGATCGTTTTCGTGTGTTCCTTCGGCGGGTCAAGACCCGCCCTACGCCTACCGCTCTGTTTTTTGGTTTTCGGTGGTTGCTCTGTGTGAGGCGGAGCCGGATGTTGTGCGGTGTCGTGGTTGCCTTGGCGGGTCAAGATTCGCCTTAATCCTACTCGCTTTTCAGATTTTGTCTGATGGCGGGGGCCGGGGGGATGCGGGCATGCTGGGGTATGCCGAACTATCGCCGTGTGTGGGTGCCTGGGGGCACGTATTTCTTTACTGTGAATCTGCTGGAGCGGCGGCGGTCGCTGCTGGTGGATCATATCGATGCGTTGCGTGGGGCGTTTCGCTTGGCGCGGCGGGCGCGGCCGTTTAAGCTGGTGGCGATGGTGGTGTTGTCTGATCATCTGCATTGCGTGTGGAAGCTGCCGGACGGCGATGCCGACAATGCGACACGGTGGCGGCATATCAAGACGGCGTTCTCGCGAGCGGTTCCGGCCACCGAGCGGCGCTCGGCGCGGCGTTTGCTGAAGCAGGAGCGGGGCATCTGGCAACGGCGCTACTGGGAGCGGCTGCTGCGCGATGAGCGGGATGTGCAACATCATGTCGATTACGTGCATTTCAACCCGGTCAAGCACGGGCTTGTCGCCACTGCGCGGGAGTGGCCGTACTCGACGTTTCACCGCTATGTCCGTGAAGGGGCGCTTTCGCTCGACTGGGGGCCGGCAGAGCCGCATGCGTTGGTGATTCAGCCGGTGCGCAGCGCGCATTTTTTGCGTGGCTGAGGTCGAATCCGGGGTCCGTGGGGCGAGTAAACGTGGTGTTGTGGGGGGCGAACCGCGCGATATCGTGGGTTCCCTATGGGGATCAATGACAGGTTTACGCGAACCACCGCCGCATGAGGTCACTCTGGGTTGGGCCGTGTCGTGTGTTCCTTTGGCGGGTCAAGACCCGCGATCTGGGCTTCGCTGCGCTTGCTCGCCAGACGGCGTTCTCGCGCGCGCCTTGCCCCGAGCGGCGCTTGCTCCGCAGCCGGGTTCAGGTCACTATGTATCGCATATGTAATGCAAGAGGTGGCGCCATGAAGACTTCGACTATCCCTGCACTGCGAGTAGAGCCTGAACTGCGTGAGGCGGCGGAGTCGATGTTGCGCGAGGGAGAGACGCTTTCCTCCTTTATGGAGCAGTCGATACGGGCGGAAATTCGACGTCGGCGGGTGACGCAGGAGTTCATCGACCGCGGGCTACGTTCACAGGAGCGTGCTCGCGCCGGGGCGGGCTACGTGGACGCAGATACCGTCCTGGATCGTTTGGCCGGCCGGCTTGATGCGGCGAAGCGTACCGGTTCTCGGTGAAATTCAAGGTTCGATTCACGCCAGACGCGGCGGACGATCTCGAGCGCTTGTTTGAGTTTCTGCTCGATCGCGAGGGTGACCTGGTGCTGGCGGAGCGGGCGCTTGAGGCCATCCGCATGAGCATCCAGCTTCTCGAACATTCGCCGTTTTGCTGCCGAAAAGCCGTGGAAGACAATCCATTGCTGCGGGAGCTCATCATCCCGTTTGGTGCGAGTGGCTACTTGGCTCTTTTCGAGGTTGAGAATGAGCAGACGGTGACCATGATCGCGGTTAGGCATCAGCGTGAAGAGGACTATCACTGAGCGACCGGGTTTGGCTCTCTGGGCAAACCGCGGGACTCGACGGTCTTGACCCGCCGCTCTGTGATCTCATTCGGCGCTTTGGCGCGCAAACGGTGTGTTGTGCGGTGATTTGTCCTGACCGATCGTTATCGTGTGTTCCTTCGGCGGGTCAAGACCCGCCCTACGCCTGCCGCTCTGTTGTTGGGTTTTCGGTGGTTGCTCGGCTCGAGGCGGAGCCGGATGTTGTGCGGGGGTTTGGCCTGCACCGATCGTTATCGTTTGTTCCTTCGGCGGGTCAAGACCCGCCCAACCACGGGTCAAGGCCCGTCAGACTCAAACCCGTTGCCAAACACGGTGTCGCTGTTTTCCTGCAGCGCCCACCCCAGGCCGATGCTGACTCGGTGTTCCCAGGCCCATTTGCGCCAGGGGGAAACGCGGTAGGCGGTGAGTCCGGCGCTGGGGCCGCCGGGGCGGATCCAGAAGTTCACGCCGGTGTCGTAGCTGAAGTAGAGGTCGCGGGCGCGTTGGCGTAGTTGTGGATCGGGCTGGCCGCTGAGGTCGGCGAAGTAACCGGCCCAGGCCAGGCCTGCTGCGACGTCCAGGGCGTGCTCTACATCTTCGTAGTTGACCTGGCCATCGCTGCCATCGCTTAACATGCCATAGCGTGGCAGGGCGAGCGCGTCGTTGTAGCTGTCGTAGCTGTGCTCGGTGGTGTCGACCGTGGCGGTGCGAAGGAAATTGCCCATGCGCCGAATCAGCTGCGCCGTGCCGGCGTCTTCGGCGCTGGCATAGGCGCGCAAAACAGCGTCGATCAGCAGCACGCTCATCCAGCTCGATGCGCCGTAGGATGTCTCGTCCCAGTCGTAGTCGTGCTGGCTGCCGAGATGATAAAGACCGCCATCGATGAATCCGTTCGGCTGCGGAATTGCGCCATCGGCGCCGTTCTGATGGCGGATCAGTTCGGCGATGTGACTGCTGACCCGATCGCGTTGGGTGCTGCCGCCGTTGAGCTCCCAGGCCACCGTGTTGGCGAGCAACTTGAATGCGGTGTGGCGTTCGGTCCAGAAGCGATCGGGATTGTTCTGCCAGACGTGCGAGAAGCCATCGTGAGCGCTGAGCATCGCCGGCAGGTGGGCGAGTTGGGTGGTGTCGCCACTTAGCCAGGCGGTGTAGGCCAGATTCTCGGGGTAGACATACTTGCTATCGCCATCTCTGAGGCTGAAGTAGCCGCTACCGTTGATATGGTTGGCATAGAACTCCGAGGCACGCAGGGCTTCGCGTAGCGCCTTGAATGAGCCGCTGCGGAAATACAGCACGTACATGCTGGCCGCACGGTCGTATAACCAGGGCTCGAACTCGGTCTTGTAGGGGCAACGGTTGGCAGGGCTGACGGCGGGGTCATCCTCATTGATCAGCGAGTAGAAGTTGTTCTTCTGCGCATGATCGAGTTCTTGCAGATCGGGCCAGTGCTCAATGGCATCCGTGCTGGCGGGGTTGTCGCGAGTTGCGCTCACGCTGTCATCGAACGGCAGGTGTTGCACACCCTTGAGTACGCCCTTGGCCAGCCATTGTTTTGGCAGAACTGCGTAGACATCGGGCTCGTCGACGCCATCGGCATTGGCGAAACTGCCTGTATTGGCGCGATGCCAGGCTGTGCGCGGCGCTGTCAGGCTCGGCCGATTCAATAGGCGCGACGTGCTGCCCCAGCTGACCTGTACGAGTTCACATTCAGTTCCCGCGAAGCTGTACTCCAGCTGGATGCGGGCCACTCGCACCGATTGGCCGTCGATGGCAGGGTCGCTGCGATGCCGCCAGGGCGTGAGCTGATCGACAAAGGCAGCGATCTCGCTGCCCTGGCGCAGGACTCGAACGCTGGAAAGTCCGGCCGCGGCTAGGGATCCACGCGGCAAGGGCAGGCCAAAGGTGACCAGATGCGGAACCCCGGCGCTGACCGCTTCGGTGGGGCAGAGTTGAACGTCAATACTTCCGCTGGGAACTGCAGCGGCGATAAAGGGCTCCACGGCCAGCGCTGGCGCGGCCAGTGTGAATGAGCACCACAGGATCCATCGTTGCATGCGACCTCCTGCCGGCGGATTGCGCCGCATTGGCGCACCCTACGCCGCGCAATGAGGACGATACGCGAACCCAATCGCGAAATTGAGCGGTGGCGGCGAACGGTCGGGCTGAGGCGGCGGACGGTATGGCCCGGAGTCAGGCTACCGGCAACAGGGAACGAAGTGGATTCGGCTGGCAGTGCGATCGGCTCGGCGTGAACGCGGTGTTATGTGGAGGTGTATGGCCGGAGGCAAGTCTGAGCGGTGTTCTTGCAATGCGTTCATCCGCCGCATCAGGTTCGTTGCTTGACCAACTCCTAGCTGGGGGTGATGCTGAATGCCGGGGCAGGGCAATCACGGGGGCGCTTGCGTGGGCGTGTTCGACATCGTTTGGATTGTGCTGCTGGTGATGCTGCTGCAGCCGGTGGTTCAGCGTCGTTTGCTGATGTCGGCGCGACGCCGCTTGCGGCTGCAGTTGGAGCGTGAGCGTGGCAGTCGGGTCATTCTGCTGGTGCATCGGCAGGAAACCTTCAGCCTGTTTGGCCTGCCATTGATGCGCTATATCGATATCCAGGATGCCGAGGAAGTGATCCATGCCATCCGCAACACGCCGGATGAGGTGCCGATCGATATCGTCCTGCATACGCCCGGGGGATTGGCGCTGGCCTCGCTGCAGATTGCGCGCGCCTTGGCCCGGCATCCGGCCAAGGTCACCGCCTTGGTGCCGCACTATGCGATGTCGGGCGGCACCCTGATTGCCCTGGCCGCCGATCAGATCGAGATGTGCGAGCACGCCGCGCTGGGGCCAGTCGATCCGCAGCTGGGTGGCTATTCGGCGGCGTCGGTGCTACGTGCGGTAGAGCGGCAGGGCGATCGCAGCATCGACACTGACTTCCTGATTCTGGCCGATCAGGCGGAAATGGCGATCGAACAGCTTCGCCGCAGCGTGGTGCAGCTGCTGGGCGATCGCTATCGAGACGATCTCGCTGAGCTGATTGCCGATGAGCTGAGTCGTGGCCAGTGGACGCATGACTACCCCATCACGCTGGAAGAAGTTGAGCGGATCGGATTGCATGTGGGTAGCGCGGTGCCTGAGGCGGTACTGGAGATGATGCGGCTGTACCCGCAGCCAGCGCGTGGGCTGCGCAGCGTGGAGTACAGCGGGCGCCGGCCGATGGCTGAGCCTGATGCCGACAGCGAGGCTGAACGCGCGCCGCCGCGGGCGCGAGAGCCCGCCGATCAGCAGCGGTGAGAGCCGTTCCCCGATCAGTGCATCACTGCGGCGGCCGATCTAGCAGGGTGGGTAAATTCGGGCTGCGGCAGCCCCTTCTGGTGCATTTGTTAACTTGCGCTGAAGGCCGAAGCATCGCATAGTCTCGGCCTGCGTCGGTGCCGGGTGGGCGACCGACGTCGGTATTCGCGTTTGCGCTCGTTGGTCCAATTTCGGAGGGGGAAGTACATGAAAGTTTGGTCAGTGCTGTTCGGTTTGTGTCTGGCAATGCCGCTGGTGGCGAAAGTGCCCGAAGCCCAGGCGCCCAAGGATGTGGTGCCGGCGCCGGCCACTTCTGGCAAGGCAGCGACTTCGTCGGGCTCGGTTGGGCCGGCGACTTATAACCGCATCTTTACCGGCAGTGTCGACAACAACTGCAATGCAGCGTCGACCCTGTCCGCGTCTGGAACAGGTGTGGCCTATGCCACGGTGACCTTCCACACCACCTCGGCCACTGGCGAGCCGTTGGTGGCCACGATCAATCCGGCCGGTACCACCATTACCGACACCACGCTCAGCATTTACTGCGTGTTCGATCCGGCCAACGCGCAAACCGGGCTGGTGGCCTACAATGACGACTCTGCCGGCCTGCTGAGCGCCTTCAACGGCACCGAGGGCGTGATTATCCAGCCGGGCCGCACCTACACCGCCGTGGTGTCGCTGTTCTCACCGGGCGACATCGGTGGCGGCACCTTCCAGCTCGACCTGGGTGGTCAGCTGGCCCTGGGTGCTTTCCAGCCGCTGACCATTCCGGCCAGCAACGATTACACCCTGGCGGCCCTGATTGTGCTGCTGGCCAGCCTGGCCGGTGTGGTGCTGGTGCGCCGTCGCGTTTAATTGATTCCAGCGGCGATCGCCGCCTGTGGTGTCAAAGGGCTCAGCGTCATGCTGGGCCCTTTGCGTTTCTGCGCTTCGCAGGCCGCTGAAATCAGTCTCAGCAGCTGTTAGTTAGGCGTTCGAGGCTTCCTGCGCCCTTGTCTTGCGATAACGGTCGAACAGATTCAAGGACCAGGGCCGGCAGGCGAACACCAGGCTAAGTCCCTGGCGCTGATCAGCCGGCAGGGCGGCATCCTGAGCCAACAGCAGATCAAATTCCTCAGCCAGTTCCTGCATCCGCCGTTGCAGGTGGTGGGCGGCACGCTCGCTGAGCATGCCGCTGAGCAGGATCAGCTGCGAGGGTTCATCTTCGAACGGCGCAGCGAAGTATTCCGGCAGCAGGCGCTTCTGAAACAGGGCCTGCATCGGGCCATTGCGACGCCAGCGGAAGTTGCGCGCGGTGCGCAGTCGACACTTGTTGCCGGGTTGCAGTTCGATCACCCCCAATCGATCCAGCCGGGTTAGCAGCAAGGTCCACTCTGCGACCGTGAACTTGTAGCGCTGTTTGACTTCGGCTTCGCTGAATCGGTTCAGCACCAGATACAAGGCCAGTAGCAGGGCCGGATCGCTCACCAATTCGGTTTCCTGTTCAACGCTGAGTTCAGCCAGGGGCTCGCGATGACGGTTGGCTTCGGCGCTGAGCTCAGCCAGGCCCACGCCCAACACATCGCAGATCTGCTCCAGTCGATCGAGATTCAATGAGCGCTGCGAGAACACCCGCTTGACGGTGGCTTCGCTGAGCGTCAGACGGTCGGCTAGTTCGGCATAGGTCAGCCCTTGCTGCTTCAGCATGCGTTTCAGGGCGTCGATCAGTTCGATTCTCAGGGTCATGGTCGTTGGTATCGGTTGTTGATACTTGTCTGGTCTGATCTTGCCACTTCGTTCGAATTTATTGAACGTGTGAAGTGCCAAGTCGAAGCTGGGGCTGAGCTATTCGTCAGGAGAGTCGTATGAAGACCGCAACAGTGGTATGGCTGCTCAGTTTGGCCCTCTCAGCGCCGCTGGCGGCGGCGCAGCGTGATCTCAGTGCGGCGTCCGAAGCCAGCGCCTTGGCCTCGGTGCGTCTGCCCAGCGCGGCCTTGGATGTGCTGGCCGCCGCTGGTCATCTGGCGGTGATCTCGGTCGAGGCCAGCGGCGAGGGTGCGGTGCTGGTGCTGCGGGGTGCCAGTGCGGCGACTGAATTCAGCCTGCAGCTCTCTGCCCATGCGGTGGCGGCCGTCGGGGTGGCGGCGGGCTCGGTGCTGACGGTGTCCGCCGTCAGTGGCGGTTATCTGCTCTCGCTGGCGGGAGAAGTGCTGGCGTTTGTTCCGAATGCGCTGGCCAGTTCCATGATGCATCGTCGGCGGGTGCCCTGATGCGCCGCTGGGTCGTGCTGCTGATACTCGCTCTGGCCCACGTTGAGGTTGAAGCAGGCCAAGCCTGCTCGCCCGAGCCGGTGACGCCAGGCGAGCTTGAAACCGCGGTGGCGATGGCCTTGGCGGTACGGCACGAAGCTGAGCGACGCAATGCACCGGCGGCCCTGGTGGCACGCGTCGGCACCGATCTTGCCGAGCAGGGCCTGGTCTATTCGCATGTCGGCGTGTTGTTGCGCGACAGGCCGGAAGGACGCTGGAGCGTGGTGCACCTGTTGAATGAATGCGGCAGTGCCGAGTCCAATCTCTATGTTGAGGGCCTGGTCAACTTCTTCGCTGATCATCTGGCAGCGCCGCAGGCCCGGTTGATCTGGCTGGATGAGGCGTTGGCTCGGCAGTTGGCCGACGAGGCCAGTGAATCGACCTGGCTGGCACTGCATCAAGCGCATTACAACCTGCTCTCGCGGCCCGGTAAGCAGCGTAGCCAGAACTCGACCGCCTGGGTGCTGGAACTGCTGGCAGCGGCGATGCGGCCGGGAGCGGACGATCGCGGCACCGCGCAGGCCTGGCTGAGTGGGCAGCGCTATCACCCCGATGTGATCCACGTGCCGTACTCGAAGCGACTGCTCGGCGGCCTGTTTGCCAGCAATGTCGAGTTCACCGAGCACAGTGTCAAGGATCGCCTCGGTGGGCGCTACCAGACCACCACGGTGCGTTCGATCGTGCAGTTTCTGCAATCGCAGGGGCAGGTGCAGGCGCAGTCCGAATGGCAGGGTGGGAGCTGGGTTGCTCGGCCGGGGGCGCTATAAGCCGGATATATCCGGGATAAGCACCAGCGCGTCATTCCTTAACGCGTAGCTTAACTGGAGGCCGAGATCGACAGGTCGTGATGGGCGACAATTTGATTGCGGCCCCGGTGTTTGGCTTCGTACAGGGCCAGATCGGCGTCCTGCAGCAGGGTCTCAGCACGGTCGCCGGGGCGCGGTATGCGGCAGACAAAGCCTAGACTGATCGAGGCGCCATGCTGATTGTTGCCCAGGCTGCGCGGGCTGAGCTCGGCGACCCGCTGATGCATACGTCGGGCCACCTGATCCACCAGTTGCGCGTCACTGTCTTCCAGCAGACAGACAAACTCTTCACCGCCATAGCGCGCTACCAGATCGCGCGCTCGCTTGGCGCTGTTCAGGGCCTGGGCGACCGCGCGCAGCGCAGTGTCGCCGGCCAGGTGACCGTGGTGATCGTTGTAATCCTTGAAGTGATCAATGTCGATCAGTATCAGACCGATCGATTTCTGCTCGCTGCGGCCATACTGCAAGGCCTTCTCCAGTGCTTCCATCAGGCGTCGCCGGTTGGCCAGCTGGGTCAGGGGGTCGAGATAGGACAACTCGGTCAGTCGTGCATTCGCCTGGTTAAGTTCGGCCGTGCGATCCTGGATCAGCTGCAGCAGTTCGCGCTGTCGCCGACGCAACTGGCGATGGTAGGCGAGTCCGAAAATGGCCGCCAGGCACACCAGTGCCAGCAGGCCTGAGGCCTGCACCCAGCGTTGTTCCCACCATTGCGGCGCGACACGAAACGCTATGCTAAGGGGCTGGCCCAAGGTCTGGCCGTAGTCCATCGCCTCGATCTCGAGCAGATAGTCGCCGGGAGCGAGGCGGCCGAAACTGCGGCCGGGCAGGGAGGACCAGTCGCCGAATGCTGGGTCATCAGGCAACAGGCGGCTGCGGTAGCGAGTCTCACTCTCGCGTTGGTCGCTGAGCAGCACGAACTCGAAGCGCAGGTCACGGCTGCCGGCGGGAATGAGCAGCTCGCTGCGGCGGGTCAGCTGTTCCAGGCCGTCGACCAGCAGCCGGGTCAGAATCAGCGGCTTTGGCTGCAAGGTTTCTGCTTCGGGTTGCAGGGCCGGATCGTACAGGCTGAGTCCGGCCAGGGTGCCGACCCAGTAGCGATCATGCGCGTCGATCAACTGGCCGTTGCTGTTGCACTCGTCGTGCACCAGGCCGTCGCGGCGTCTGAACACGGTCTGCCGGTAGCCGCCATTGGCATCGCGCACCAGCTTCTGCACACCGTTATTGGTACACACATAGATGCGTCCCTGGCTGTCGCGCAGTACCGAGTAGACAGTCGGATCAGGTGCCGCTGGCAGGCGGTCATCGGTGAGTACTCGGGGCCGATCCGGTGAGCTGACATCGAGTCGGACCACGCCGTTGCGATGGCTGCTGGCCCATAGTTCCGCGCGGCCGTGCTGATCAGGCATCAGGGTGATTGAGCGAAAGCCACCTTTGGGCAGATCCGGCAGGGCGTGCAGCAGCTGCAGGCGCTCGCCATCGAAGCGCGCCAGTCCGAGATCGGTCGCCAGCCAGATCCATGAGCGCCCCGATGAATCAATCTGTTCAGTAAGGCTGAATGCAGCCCAGGCCCTTGGCTGCTGGCTCAGCTCGAGCTTGTGCCAGCCGCTCTGATCCTGGCGGTAGACACCGCTACGCAGGGTGCCCATCCAGAGCTCGCGCTCGCCTGCGACCGTGCGCGACAGCACGCTGGTGAGCGCGTTGCCATTCTGCTTCGGCCAGGGGGTTTCGAAACGGCTGAAGCTTGCTGCTCCTTCGATGCGCAGGGGATCGCGATCGACCAGGCCAATCAATCGCAGAGGCTCACCGTCCAGGCCTTCCATACGCCAGATGCCGCGAACTGCGGCGTCGGGAAAATTGCCGCGGGCAGCGCTGAAATACTGCCACTGGCCTTCGTGCAGCATGGCCAGCCCCTCCTTGGCGCTGCCCACCCACAGCCGTTCGCCACCGTGGTCATCCGGTTCCAGCAACAGTCCAAATACGCCGTTCTCCGAGGCGCCGATCAACGACACGATCTGCCACGGACTGGCGCTGATCCGTGCACGGGCCAGACCACCCTCGGTCGCTAGCCACAATGTGTCCTCACCGTCGATGCTGCGCCGTGCCTTGATGCCGCGGATGGCATTCGAAGGCAGCCCGTGGCGGCGATCAAAGGCGCGGGTCTGCTCTGCTTGCAGTCGGATCAAGCCGCCACGTGAGGCCAGCCAGAGGGTGCGCTCGCCCTCGGCATCATGCGTGGCCACCGCGGAGTAGATCGCTTCGCTGGGCAGTTCGCCGCGCGCCGCCCGCCACACGCGCACGCCATCGTCGCGCAGGCGCAGCAGACCGCCGCCGTAGGTGAGTATCCATAGCTCTTCGCGGCCGCGGTGTTCGGTGCGCAGCAGATCGGTGATCTGGCTGGTGGAGTAGGCGGAGAGGTCAAAGGCTTGCCAGAGAGGCTCGCCATCAACGCGTTGAAACCACAGGCTGCCATCGCTGCGGCCGCTCCACCAGCGCGCCTCGCCGTACAGTGTGGACGTGCGCGTCAGCTTGATCTGGTCGCCGGGCAGGCTGCTGCTGCCGGGCTCGGCAGGCACCCAAACGCCCTGTTCAACCCGCATATTGAGATCGGCCTGGGCGACGAACAGTTGCCGCGCCTCTCCGAGCGGATCGATCGGCGAGAAGCGCTGCGAGAAACTGCGGTTACCGCTCAGCCGCCATTGGCCGTCGCGATAGCTGGCCAATCCTTCGCGTTCGAAGATTGCCCATAGCAGGCCGTCGGCGTCGTGCGCCATATCGCGCACCAGACTGCGTGCTTCGGGCCATTCATAGGGAGTGAAGCGATAGCCATCGAAGCGCGCCAATCCCGATGCCGATCCGGCCCAGACAAAGCCCTGCTGATCGAATCCGACCGCGCTCCAGATTTCATCCGACAACCCTTCCTTGGCGCCGAATACCTGAAAAACCGGCGCGCCCTGGTCGGCGACATCCAGCGGGCGTGTCGCGGCGGCGATCGGCGACCCCGCGAACAACAGCAGCAAACACAGACTCAACCACGGACGGCTGCGGGGCGGCTCCGGACTTGCGGCGTTGGCTGACTGCATCGGCACGGGGCTCGACTGCGCTGAGTGCTCAGAGCATCAGGGTGCCTGGTCCTGTCGCGAAGGTCATGTGAATGCCAGCGCCTTACTCACCTGCCGTGGTCAGTATCGATCCGTCCGGCAGCAAGACCACCGTGAGGGCTGCGGTCGCGCACATGATGGCTAGGCCCAGAGTGACCCGAGCGCCATAGCCGCGGCCGCCAGAAAGCCAGGCCAGCACGCTCTTGGCCGTGCTGCTGGCCACCAGTAAACCCACCAGTCCCCACCCGAACAGGCGCTCAGACAACGCCCCCTGTTCGAACAATTGCGCCAATGACGCCGCGGAGGCGTGCAATTCCGCCAGCGAGGCCACTACAGTGGCCACCACGCTGGCGCCAGCGCCGAACTGGCGATGCACCAGGCTCGCACCGGCTACGATCAGGCTGATGAACAGGGCTAACAACAGGGCATGGCGCAAGCGAAACATGCGTTGCTCGGCGCTGGGCAAGGGGTCATCGCCCTCCTGGATTCGGCTCAAGCCAAGCAGTCCGCCGATCAGCAATACCCCCGCCGCGGCGCCGATCGGTGCCAAGGCCAGCCGCATGGCCTGCTGAGAGATCGCCCAGGTCACCGGAATGAACAACAACACCGATGCCAGGTTGGCCATCATCGCCGCGGCCACCGCCGGACGCAGGTGCTGTGCCGAGGCGCGCGCGCGTTCGCCAAACCCCGCCACTGCCGCGGTGGACGATACAAAGCCGGAAAAGAATCCGGCCAACGGCAATCCGCGACGCGCGCCGATCAGTCGCAACAGAAAATGCCCCAACGAGCTGATGGCCATGATCAACACCACCAACAACCAGATGCGTTGTGGATTGACCAGCGACCAGGGATCGATCGGCTGACTGGGCAGCAGCGGCAGGATGATCAGCACCGCCGCAGCCAACACCAGGCCGTCGCGCATTTCCTGCGCCGAGATCCACTCGCGGGAGAATTGGTGGATCTTGGTCTTTGCCGCCAGCAACACGGTCAGGATCACCGCGATTCCGGCCGCCAGCACCGGGTCGCGATGACACAAGGCACCCAACAGATAGGCCACGATCAAGGCCAGTTCGGTGGTCATCCCGGGCTGTTCCTGCGAGGTGCGCAGATAGCCGATCACGACCAGTCCCGCCACGCCGAGCAGGCCAATGGACACCAGCAGCGGATCGAACAGCGCAGCCAGACTGCCGGTAAGGGCGGCTACGGCAAAGGTTCGTACGCCGGCTGCGGTCTTCTGTTCCGGATGAGAAATCTTCTGATTGCGCTCGCGCTCGATGCCCAGCATCAAGCCAATGCCGACCGCCGCTGCCAGTGCCGAGAGGATACCGTTGTCCATGATGGCCTGTAGCGTAACAAGAGCCGGCCGCTGCCGGCGCTCGGTAGACGTGCCCGATCATTCAGACATCGTGCCCGAATCTGCCCGAATTTGGCCCGTCGTTTGCCGCCTGCGAGAGCTTGAATGCTCGGGACTCTCGGGGAACAAACATGAATAGACGACTGTTTATCAAGTTGCTGCTGATCGCCGTTGTGCTGATCGTGCTGTTGATTCCGCTGGCCATGCTCGATGGCCTGGTGGCCGAGCGTCAAGCGCGTGGCGCCGAAGTGGTGGCGGATATCGCTCTCGCCAGCGGTGGTGAACAGACCGTGGTCGGACCCCTGCTGGTGATCGAAGCGGTCAGCACGCTGCGCCGGCAGCGCAGCGTCAGCGAGAACGGCACCTTGCGACAGTTCGAGGACTTCGAAAAGTATACTGAGCGCCGGGTGCTGTTTCCCGAGAGTCTGACCATAACGTCCAAGGCGCTGAGTGAGCGCCGCAATCGCGGCCCGTTCAGTGCGTTGCTGTTCCATTCCGAGCAACAGCTGAACGCGGCGTTCCCTCGCCTCAGCCGGCAGCCGGCCGAGGACGAGGTCGACTACACGATCAAGCGAGCCTACCTGGTGCTGGCGGTCGGAGATGCACGCGGCATTGGCGCCGTGACCTGGCAGGTCGATGGCCGCGCTTTGCCGGCCTTGCCGGGCGGCGGTCTGCCGGGGATGCCATCGGGTATTGAGGCCGAGCTGAGCGTCGAGCAGGTACAGGCATCGGCCCTGCAGGTGCAAGTGGGCTTGAGCTTGAGTGGCACACAACGCCTGGCCTGGTTGCCGATCGCCGATGCGAATGAGGTGGCCTTGGAAAGCGATTGGCCACACCCCGGGTTCAGCGGCAGTTTCTTGCCGATCGAGCGAACGCTGGGCGCTCAGGGCTTCAGCGCACGTTGGCGTGTCAGCCGCCTGGCCAGCGATGCTCAATCGAGAGTGACCCGCTGTGTCGAGGAGCAGGGCCAGTGTCTGGCGCTGGAGTCGAGCAGTCTCGGAGTGAACTTCGTCGACCCGGTTGACCGCTATCTGATGACCGAACGCGCGATCAATTACGCCCTGCTGATGCTGGTCCTGGTGTTCGGCACGGTGTTCTTCGTTGAGATGCTGCGTGCGCTGGAAGTACATGTGATGCAGTACGGGCTGACCGGCCTGGCCATGGCACTCTTCTTCCTGCTCTTGCTGGCCTTGTCCGAACATCTGGGGTTCGCCCTGGCGTACAGCATGGCAGCGGCCGCTTGCGGCGGTCTGATCGGCTTCTATATCAGCCCGGCATTGGGCAGCCGGGCGCGAACCATCAGTTTCACCGCGTTGCTATTCGGCTTGTATCTGTTGCTGTATCTGATCTTGAGCGCCGAGGATACTGCCTTGCTGGTCGGCGCCCTGGCCTTGTTCGGGCTGCTGGCCGCGGTGATGGTGGTGAGTCGACGCTTTGACTGGAATCTGGTCGGAGCGCGGCCCAACCATGAACCTGAGGCTCGCTGACTACTCATAGCGCTTGTCGAAGCGCGCCTCAACGGCGCGCAGGCAAGGCCGAGGATCGCAAGACATGCGGCATCAAGATGGCCGGATGGAGTTTCTCAATGGCCAGGTGGAAGGATCAGCTGGCCGCGGCTGTCGCGACCCACGCCGGCCAACAGCTCGGCCAAGGCCTGATGGGTGGCGGTGCTTCCGAACAGGCGGTTACGCCTTTCCTGCAGCGCATGGCGCAAATCCTGCAGGCGCTCAGGTGCGCGTGCCAGCGAAACAGCCAGTTCAATGTAGTGAGCCTGGTCCCGTGCGATCAACTCGTCGAGACCGAGCAACTGCAGCAGACAGGCGGTTTGTCGGCTGCGCATGCTGCTGCCGGGCAGGCATACCGTGGGCAGGCCAGCGGCCAGCAGGTCCAGCGCACTCATGCCGCCCGACCAGCCAATGGTGTCGAGGTTGAGATCGCTGACCTTGGACAGGCCGAGGTAGTCGGCATGGGAGAGAAAGCCATGAATCTGCACGCGCTCAATGGCCTGACTGCCGCGCTCGGCGAAGGCGCGCGCCATGCGCTGCTGCAGCCAGTGGCGGACATCGGCACGGTGGTCGGCCAGCAAATGTAGTCGTGCGTTGGGCAGGGCGTCCAGAATGGCCGCGAACAGGTAATCCTGAGCCGGCAGCATCTTGAAAACCGACTGTGCACACAACAGCTCGATGCCCTGTTCGCGACGACTGATGCAGGTCGGGGCCGTCGGTTCAGGAAGGTCGGCAGCACTGAGGCCGTGGCCGAGGTCTGGCAGCCGCACCAGCGGTTCCAGATAGTGCCGGTCGGCGTCGGCGGGTTCCAACTGGTCGGCGCTCAAGAACAGGTCGATGGTGTCCAGCCCGGTGGTCACCGGGTGTCCCCACAGCACCGCCTGGACCGGCGCCAGTCGCAGCGCGGCAAGACCCTGGGTCAAAGGGTGCATGCCGATCTCGCTGTAGACCAGAACATCGAGTTCCGCCGCATCAATCAGCTTGCGCCATTCCGGCGCGCCGCGTCGGCCGGCGTGGAACAGGCTGCCCACCTGCAGGCGCTGCGACCAGCGGTCGCCGACATCATCGAGGGAGAACACATGGACTTCGAAGCGTTCGCGATCGAGCTGCTCGATCAGCGGCACGAACAGGCGCGCCACGGTGTGTTCGCGAAAATACGCCGAGACGAAGCCGATGCGGCGCTTGCCCTGGCGTAGCGGTCGCTCGGCGCTGTCCGGCGCCAGCGCATGCATCATGCGTCGCAGCAGCCTGCCGTAACGCTGCTGCAGATCTTCCACCTCGTCGCCGAGATAGTGCCGATAGAACGCGGTGCATTGCCCGACGCAGCCCCAGATCTGCGCGTTGTGCTTGCCGGACTCGAAGTCGATCGATTCGAAGTGGGCCAGTCCTTCGGCCCAGGCCTGGCGGAACTGTTCGACCGCGGCCTCACTCTCGGGTGCAGGACTGGGCGGCAACTGGAACTTGGCCCAGTGCGCCGGCAGGAAGTCGGGATTGGCGCGCAGCGCAGATTCGACCGCGGCCCGGCCCTCGGCAAATCTCCCGGCATGCTGCAGTTCCTGGGCCAGATTGAGCCAGCGTTCGGCATCCTGGGTCGACTCGGCCAATTGCCGTGCCAGATCAATCCGTAGCAGCGCATCGTCGCCGCGCTGCACGCGAGCCCAGTACAACAGGTTGACCACATTGAAATCGTTCGGTCGTTGCTGGCGCAGAGCCTCCAGCGTCGCAATGGCACTATCGACCTGGCCCAGGCGGGATTGAATCTGCGCTGACAGCAGGACCAATTCAAACGCCTTTGGGTGGGCCGCCAGCAGCGGAGCCAGCAAGCTCTCGGCAACCCGCGGCTCCAGATCAGCGGCCAGGCGCGCGGCCTCGAAGCGCACCGCCGGCTCATCGTGCAGCTGCAGGTAGCGGCCGAGCAGATTCACCGCTTCCACGACCTGGCCCTGGTCGCGCTTCAGAAACCCTTGTTCGCGCAGGGTGGCGGCCATCCGCGGATCCAGCCGCGCCGCCCGCGCCAGTGCCTGCTCGGCCCCGCCGAGGTCGCCGCTGACCCGCAGGCAGTGGCCCAGCACGCCCCAGCTGGCGGCGTCATTCGGCTGTTGATTCAGGTGCTTACGCAGCGGCGCCAGGGCCTCCTGTGGGCGTCCGGCCTGAATCGCGGCGCGCGCTGTCTGGATCGGTTGCGGGATCTTGGCGCGGCCAGGGCGCGATGGAATGGGCATATGAGCGTGCAATTCGGCTGATCGGCATCAAGCGGCTTATGATAGTGGGCTTTCCCATCTGCAGGGCCCGTGCATGTTTTCCGCGACGATGAAGATTGCCGATTTCGATTCTGAACTGGCCCAGGCCATGGCGGCCGAGCGCCAACGCCAGGAAGACCATGTCGAACTGATCGCCTCGGAGAATTACGCCAGCCCGCGGGTGCTCGAAGCTCAGGGTAGCGTCCTGACCAACAAGTACGCCGAAGGCTATCCGGGCAAGCGCTACTACGGTGGCTGCGAGCACGTCGACGTGGCCGAGAAGCTGGCGATCGAGCGGGTCAAGCAGCTGTTTGGCGCCGACTACGCCAATGTGCAACCGCATTCCGGTTCGCAGGCCAACGCGGCGGTGTATCTGGCCCTGCTGCAGCCAGGCGACACCATCCTCGGCATGAGCCTGGCGCATGGCGGCCACCTCACCCACGGCGCCAAGGTCAATTTCAGCGGTAAATTGTTCAACGCGGTGCAGTACGGTGTGGATGAAAACGGCCTGCTCGACTACAGCGAGATTGAGCGCCTGGCGCAGGAGCACAAGCCGAAGATGCTGGTCGGTGGCTTCTCGGCGTATTCGCAGAAGATCGATTGGGCGCGGATGGCCGAGATCGCCAAGTCGGTCGGCGCCTACTTCTTTGTTGATATGGCCCACGTGGCCGGCTTGATCGCGGCCGGCGTGTATCCCAATCCAGTGCCGCACGCCGACGTGGTGACCTCGACCACTCACAAGACTTTGCGCGGCCCGCGTGGCGGCATCATCCTGTGCAAGGCCAACGAAGAGATCGAGAAGAAGTTCCAGAGCCTGGTGTTTCCAGGCACCCAGGGCGGCCCGCTGATGCATGTGATCGCCGCCAAGGCGGTGGCCTTCAAGGAAGCGCTGGAGCCGGAGTTCAAGAGCTATCAGGCGCAGGTGGTGAAGAACGCCCAGGCCATGGCCAAGACGCTGATCGCGCGCGGCTACAAGATCGTCTCCGGCGGCACTGAGAACCATCTGATGCTGATCGACCTGATCGGCCGCGAGTACACCGGAAAGGATGCCGAAGCCGCGCTTGGCAAGGCGCATATCACGGTGAACAAGAACGCCGTGCCGAACGACCCGCGCTCGCCCTTCATTACCTCGGGGCTGCGTATCGGCACCCCGGCCATCACCACACGCGGTTACAGCGAACAGGACAGCATCGACCTGGCCGGCTGGATGGCCGACGTGCTCGACGCGCCGAATGACGAGGCAGTGATCAATGCCGTGCGCGACAAGGTGTCGGCGCAGTGTCGGCGACTGCCGGTGTATGGCTGAAGAGCCGGGATTCGGGATTCGTGATCAGCGTCGCGGCACTTGTATGACACTGCAAACAGCCCAGCATTTCGACTTCGATCTGCGGTCTGCTCATGACCGAGCCTCAGCGTTGGCACTTGCCGGCTTGTTCCCGAATCCCGATTCCCGAATCTCGAATCCCGACTCCTAATGCACTGCCCCTTCTGCCAGCACGAAGACACGCGCGTGATCGATTCGCGCCTGGCCGATGAGGGGTCGGCGGTGCGTCGACGGCGCGAGTGCCCGCATTGTGGCGAGCGTTTCTCCACCTTCGAGACGGCCGAGATCAAGCTGCCATCGATCGTCAAGAGCGATGGTCGCCGTGAGCCGTTCGATGAGCGCAAGTTGCGCACCAGTTTCGAGCGTGCCCTGCAGAAGCGCCCGGTCTCGGCGGGCGCTATCGACAAGGCGGTAAGCGAGGTGATTCGTGCGCTGCGCCACGCTGGCGAGCGTGAGCTGCCGTCGCTTCGGCTTGGCGAATGCGTGATGGCCGAGCTGAAGAAGCTCGACCATGTGGCCTATGTGCGCTTTGCTTCGGTGTATCGCAGTTTCGAGGATGTGCAGGCTTTCCGTGAGGAGATCGAGCGGCTGGAGCGTGATCTGCCCAGTTTCGATGGTCTGCAGCTGCCCCTGCTTGATACGCTGGAAAAGCGCAGCAAGTGAACGTGGTCGTCAGGCCGCTGTCGCAGCGGCCGGCTTGGGTCGACCGACTGGCTGACTGGCATTACGCCGAGTGGGGTGCGCTGTATGGCCCCGACTGGAGTCGGCAGGCTGCCCACGATGAGCTGGTTGAACATGCGCAACGGCAGCACTGGCCAAACACCCTGATTGCCGATCAGGCTGGCGATCTGCTTGGTTCGGTGAGTCTGGTCGAGAAAGACGCGCCGTCGCTCGACCATTTCGGTTCATCTTGGCTGGCCAGCCTGTACGTGCGACCGTCAGCGCGCGGTCGTGGCGTGGCGAAACAGCTGGTTCAGTCGTTATGTCGCTTCGCTGCCGATGAGGGGCTGTCGCGGCTATGGCTGTTCACGCCGTTTCATCGCGACTACTACCAACGCCTGGGTTGGAACAGCGTCACGCAAGCCGAGGTATACGGACAAACGGTGGACGTTATGAGCTTGCAGCTGGGTCCGGAGACGCCGAGGTGAGCGAATTCAGCGTCTTTGACCACCGCAGCATGGCGCACGCCCTGCAGTTGGCGGCGCGCGGCATGTTCACCACCCAGCCCAATCCGCGGGTCGGCTGTGTCATCGCACAGGGCGAAACCTGGGTGGGCGAGGGGGCGCATTTGCAGGCGGGCGGGCCCCACGCTGAGGTCTTTGCGCTGCGCCAAGCCGGCGCGCAGGCGCGCGGGGCGACTGCTTACGTCACGCTGGAACCCTGTGCGCACCACGGACGCACGCCACCCTGCGCCGAGGCTCTGGTCGCCGCCCAGGTGAAACGGGTGGTGGTGGCCGCCGGCGACCCGTTTGATCAGGTCAATGGCCGCGGCGTGCAGCGTCTGCGCGAGGCTGGCATCGAAGTGCAGGTGGGATTGATGGAGGCCCAGGCGCGCGAGCTGAACCTGGGGTTCTATGCCCGCGTTCAGCGTCGCCGGCCGTTTGTGCGACTCAAGCTCGCCAGCAGCCTGGATGGGCGTATCGCGCTGGCCAATGGAGCATCGCGTTGGGTGACCGGCGCGGCCGCACGCCAGGATGTGCAGTACTGGCGGGCGCGCAGCAGCGCCATTCTGAGCTCGGCGCGAACGGTCGAGATAGACGATCCCTTGCTCACCGTGCGTCTTGATCAGCCATTCGCGCCGCCGTTGCGGGTGATTCTTGCTCATCGTCGACTGCCGCCGATCAGCGCGCGACTGTTCCATGATCGGGCCACGCCGACCCTGCTGGTAGCGCCGCCCGAGTTGCTGAAGGGAACCGACTGGCCCTGCCAAACCCTGGCGTTGCCGGCGAATGAACAGGGTGTTGAGTTGCCGCAACTGCTGCACGCGTTGGCCGAGCGCGGCATCAACGAGCTGCACACCGAATGTGGCGGTATCCTGGCGGCGTCGCTGTTGCGCGCCGAGTTGGTAGACGAGCTGTTGTGGTATCAGGCGCCGCGCCTGCTCGGTGGCGACAGCCGACCGGCGCTGGGTGCGCTGGGTGTCACTGAGCTGACTGAGCAGGGCCGCTGGCGCCTGCTGGAATGCCGCCAGGTCGGCGAGGATCTGCGCCTGCGGCTGCGGCCTGTTGCGGTGCCCAGCATCTGAACCGGCGATTTCAACATGATCGAGGAAGGTGGATGTTTACCGGATTGATACAGGGGCGAGGGAAGGTCAAGGGGATGATGCCCAGCGGTGGCGATCTGCGCCTGCAGATCGACGTCGGCAGCCTGCCCTTCGATCAGGTCGAAATGGGCGAGAGCATCGCGGTGTCGGGCTGCTGCCTGACGGTGGTCGAGTTCGATGCGAGCTCATTTGTCGCCGATGTTTCCACCGAGACTCTGGCCTGTACCACCCTGGGGCAGTGGGCGCTGGGGCGCTCGGTCAATCTTGAGCGCGCCATGTTGCCGACTACTCGCTTCGGCGGCCACATCGTTTCCGGCCATGTCGACGGGCTGGGTGCGGTGGAATCGATCGTTCAGGACGGACGCGCCCAGCGCTGGCGGTTCGCTGCGCCGGCCGAGCTGCTGCGCTACGTCGCCAAGAAAGGCTCGATCGCCGTTGATGGTGTCAGTCTGACGGTGAATGAGGTCGACACCGGCGGATTCGAGGTTGCGCTGATCCCGCACACTGTTGCCCACACCGGCTTTGAGTTTAACCGGGTCGGCGATGCGGTGAACCTGGAGGTGGACCTGCTGGCGCGCTATGCCGAGCGGCTACTGGCGACCGAGCAGGCCTAGGATTTCGTCCTGGCTGATCGGTGGAATGGCGGGTTCAGGGTCGCCGCGGCGATGCCATGCTGCGTTGAGCAGTTCCAGCAGGTGATTGGCCCACAATGCATTCCACACCGTACCGATGTGGCCGTCGGCGAGGATGGCATGCTCGGGTGCATCGCCCTGCGTGTAGTGCACGGTCAGATCGCCGATCGCCAGCGATCGATACGCCGCTGAGCCGTCGTCTGCGCGGCCGCCGAAGGTGTCGGCAAACCAGGCGCGATCATCGAAGAACAGCATGCCGCTGTCGCCGTGGGCCAGGGCTCGCAGGGCCGAGTCGAAGCCATCGATTGCGCGATCGATGTTGGCCAGCTGCTCGGCTTGCTGGAAGCGCGGCACATAGGGTGCCCAATGCGCGTTGTTGAACAGACCCACCAGCACGATAAGCAGATGCGGCTGCTGCGCCCGCAGCTGCAGGGCCGCTTGTTGAATCTGTTCGAGACAGTGCGTGCGGGCGTGGACGAAATCGGCATGGTTGGGGTCGGTCGCGATCGCAGCCAAGCGGTCGCCATCGCCGAGGTCGTTGATGCCGATGCGAATCACCACGGCGCCGCGGCGCCACTGCGCGGGCTGCTCGGCGATCAGTCGGGTCAGGGCATGCAGTTGCGGTGAATTGCCGCCAGTCAGGTTTTCGCACACGGCACCTGAGATGGCGAAGTTATGCCGATGATCGAACTTGCGCGGCGCCCGTGGTGTTTCGCCGACCAGGCCGGTCAATCGCGCGCGCCAACCTGCCACGCCGGTTTCTTCGCGTGGCCCAAGGTCGAGCTGTGCGGAGCGTAACGTCGCTAACACTTCAGTCCACTGAAAGCTTTGTGCCCGATGCGCGCCGCCGCGCTCCGGCGAGCCGGGCGGGAAGCTGATGCTGTCCTGGTAGCCGGCGCTGTCGGAGTCGCCGAGCACGGCCAGCGGGCGTGGTGTGGCGTGGCCTAGCAGGGGCTGCAGGGCAAAGCCGAGCAGGAGCGCGGCCCGCGCCGGGGAGATTCGCATGGGGTGGTAGGACCGATTTCGGGGGCGAACAGTGTAGTCCGCCGTCGCTGCTGCTGCAGCGCCTCAACTCATCCGAGCCAGCGTGCGCGCCACAGGGCCAGCAGTTCCAGTGCACCCCACAGCAAGGCGGGAAGACAGCGCAGGCTAAAGCCGCTGGACTGGGACATTGTGCTGGTCTGTCGGGAGACGTGCTGGGCACGCTAGATCGTCTCGATGACAGTTCGATGACAGACACTGAGGTGACCAAGCGCGGCGCAGCAGGGCTATGCTCGGTGCATCTCCGCCAATGAATCGCCCGGTGTCGGTAGTCGAACTTGATGAGTTGAACGCCTTGCTCGCGCTCGGTGCGGGCTGCGTCGATGCGCGTTCGCTGGGCGAGGTCGAAGTCGGCCAGCAGCGCCTGCAGCTGTGGTCGCTGGCGCTGGGCGCGGCGGATGACGAGCTGCCGGCGATCGGTTTCTTTGGTGGCGTGCACGGGCTGGAGCGCATCGGTTCGATGGTGGTGCTGGCCTGGCTTCGGCATCTGCTGACGCGCCTGCCCTGGGACGACAGCCTGCGCGATCTGCTGACCCGGGTGCGTCTGGTGTTCATGCCGGTGGTCAATCCGGGCGGCATCCTGCGCCGCACCCGGGCCAACCCGCAGGGCGTGGATCTGATGCGCAATGCCCCGGTCGACGCCGACGACAAGGTGCCCTATCTGATCGGCGGCCAGCGCGTCAGTGCCCGTCTGCCCTGGTTTCGCGGCCTGCCGGGCGTGCCGATGCAGGTCGAGGCGGCGGCTCTGTGTCAGCTGGTGACCAGCGAATTGAGTTGTCGGCGATTTGCCGTCAGCGTGGATTGCCACTCCGGCTTTGGCATGCAGGATCGTATCTGGTTTCCCTATGCGCATACCCGCCGGCCGATTGAACATCTGGCTGAGTTGCACGCCCTGCATGCGCTGTTCGAACAAAGCCATCCGCATCACCCCTACGTGTTTGAGCCGCAGGGCATGCAGTATCTGGCCCACGGCGATCTGTGGGACTTTCTGCATCTGCAGATCGCCGGCAGCGGGCGCGTGTTTCTGCCGCTGACTTTGGAAATGGGCTCCTGGCGCTGGGTGCGCAAGAACCCGCGGCAGCTGTTTTCCCGCCAGGGCATCTTCAACCCGCAGATTGCTCACCGGCAGCAGCGCGTGTTGCGTCGCCACTTGCCCTGGCTGGATTTCCTTACCCGGGCGACCGCGAGCTACCAACGCTGGCTGCCGCAGGGCGAAGCGCGTCAGCGCCACTCGAGTCTGGCCCAGCAGCGCTGGTTTCAGGTGGCGTCAGCATGAGCGCGCACTGGCTGTTGCTGCGCGGCCTGACCCGAGAGGCACGGCACTGGGGCGACTTTCCGCGACGTTTGTCGCGGGAACTAGATGTAGAAGTTCGGTGTCTTGACCTGCCCGGTAACGGTGAGCGGGCGCGCGATGCTAGTCCGGACGACCTGCAGGCCACCTTGCAGGCCTGTAGAACGGCGCTCGCCCCCGAACGATCGAGAGGCCCGCGGGTGCTGGTGGCGATGTCGATGGGCGCAATGTTGAGTTGCCTGTGGGCGTCTCAGCATCCGGATGAGGTCGCCGGCGCGGTGTTGATCAATACCAGTCTGCGGCCGTTCTCGCCCTGGTATCGGCGTTTGCGGCCGGCGAACTACCCGCGCGTGCTTAGCATGGCCGTGGGGGGGCATCGGCGCCACTGGGAAGCGCAGGTGTTGCAGATGACCAGCCGTCGGGTGCCGCTGGCCAGCGAGGTCGGTCAGCAACTGATTGATCACTGGATGGCGATCGGGGAGCAGGCACCGGTCACTCGGGCCAATGCCTGGCGCCAGCTGCGCGCGGCCCTGCGGTTTCGGGCGCCGTTGGTGGCCCCCAAGGTTCCCCTGCTGCTGCTTTCCTCGGCCGGCGACCGTCTGGTGGATCCGGCCTGCACGGCAGATCTGGCCGAGGCCTGGCAGCTGCCCTATCAGCTGCATCCCTGGGCCGGGCACGATTTGCCGCTGGATGACCCTGAATGGGTAGTCGCCCAGATACGCGCTTGGCAAAACGACAGCCTGCTGCAAGACCCGCGGCGTCAATCGGGCTAAAATCGCCGGCCGTTTTTCGCAGTCGACACCGCAATGGCCTCGCTCAATCCCGCCCAGATGGAAGCCGTCCGCTACACCCGCGGCCCCTTGCTGGTGCTGGCCGGCGCCGGCAGCGGCAAGACCACGGTGATCACCGAGAAGATTGCCCATCTGGTGACGGTGGAAAAGTTGCCGGCAGCGAAGATTGCCGCGATCACCTTCACCAACAAGGCGGCCAAGGAAATGCGCGAGCGCGTGGCCAGGCGGCTGCGTGGCGATGCTGGCGAAGGCTTGACCGTCACCACCTTCCATTCCCTGGGGCTGCGCTTTCTGATGATCGAGCACGCCAAGGCCGGGCTGCGCCGTGGCTTTTCCGTGTTCGATGCCGACGACAGTGCCGGGCTGCTGAAAGAGTTGCTGCCGAAGGGCGCCAAGCCTGACGCCGTCGATGCCGTGAAGCATCTGCTGTCGCGGGCCAAGAACGATGGATTGTCGCCGGAGCAGGCGCTGTCACTGGCGCAAAGCCCGCGTGAGCGAGAGGCGGCCGAGATCTATGCTGAGTATCAGCAGCGCCTCAACGCTTTCAATGCGGTCGACTTTGACGACCTGATTCGCTTGCCGGTGGATCTGCTGGCTAAGGATGAGGACTTGGCGGCGGCCTGGCGCGAACGCATCCGCTACCTGTTGGTCGATGAATATCAGGACACCAACACCGCACAGTATCGGCTGCTGCAGCTGCTTGCCGGGCCGCGCGGCCGCTTCACCTGTGTGGGCGATGACGATCAGTCGATCTACGCCTGGCGCGGCGCCAATCCGGAAAACCTCGGCCAGCTTGGCAAGGACTTTCCCGAGCTGAAGGTGATTCCACTGGAGCAGAACTATCGCTGCTCGCGGCGCATTCTGCGCGCCGCCAATACGCTGATCGCAAACAACCCTCACCTGTATGAAAAGAAGCTGTGGAGCGAGCACGCCGAGGGTGAGCCGATTCGCCTTTGGCAGTGCCAGAACGCCGAGCAAGAGGCCGAACGGGTGGCCGCCGAGATCAGCTTCCTGAAGCAATCGCGCAAGCTGGAATGGAGCGACTTCTCGGTGCTGTTCCGCGGTAACTTTCAGTCGCGACCGCTGGAAAAGGCGCTGCAGCTGCTGCGCATTCCGTATCACCTCTCGGGCGGCACCGCGTATCTCGACCGCGGCGAAGTAAAGGATCTGCTGGCCTGGCTGCGCGTATTGGCCAATCCCGATGATGACGCTGCTTTCCTGCGCGCGATTGGCTCGCCCAAGCGCGAAGTCGGTTCGACCACCTTGGCCAAGCTGGCCGAGCTGGCGCGACACGCCGGCATGCCGATGAGCAAGGCGGCCGGTCAGATCGGCCTGATCAAGCAGCTACCGGCCCGTGCCGGCGCTGGTCTGAGCGAATTTGCCTCGATCGTCGATCGACTGCGCAGCGAGGCGCGCGATCTGGCGCCCTCGGCGCTGTGTCAGCGCGCGCTGGAAAGCAGTGGTCTGCTGGCCGCGCTGCGCGCTCAATGCAAGGATGAAAGCGGATTTCAACGTCGCCGCGCCAATCTCGATGAGCTGTCCAATTGGCTGGAGGGCGCCAAGGGCTCCGGCCTCGATGGCTTGTCCAATCAGCTGGCCCTGCTCGGTCATGCCGATCGCGGTGAAGCCGGTGAGGCGGTGCGTTTGATGAGCATGCATGCGGCCAAGGGGCTGGAGTTTGCCTGCGTGTTCGTGGTCGGCGTGGAGGAGGGCACCCTGCCGCACGAGGCCAGCATCGATGAGGGGCGACTCGACGAGGAACGGCGCCTGATGTACGTGGCGATTACCCGGGCGAAACAGCAGCTGGTGCTCAGCTATTCCCGCGAGCAGCGCAAGTACGGCGAGCTGCTGCGGCTGACCCCGAGCCGCTTTATCGACGAACTGCCCGCCGATGACCTGTTGCGCGATGGTGAGAGCAGCGAGCGCCACGCTGAGGTGCAGCAGCAGCGCACCAAGGATCGCTTCAGCGCCATCGCTTCCTTGTTGGCCAATGATTGACCGCGGTCTTCAAACCGCAGCGTGTACACTTCGCCGATTGCCTGATTAGTGTGGAGAGAGTTCTGATGCGTTTGCGCGTCTTGGTAACGGTTCTGGCCCTGTCGTTGAGCGCCTGCAGCACGGTGCCGGTGAGCCGGGACGCGGCCTCCGTTTCGGCCCACAACAACCTCAACGCCACGCTGTGGATGCAAACCGCGGCTGAGTACGAGGCCGCCACGCTGGCTGCCTTTCACAACGCAACCGAAAAGATGCAGGCGGCCGCCAATGATCCGAGCTGGAGCGCCCTGCCTGCCGATGAACGCAGCCCGGACGCCGACCTGCCGCTGGCGGTGATCGTCGATGCCGATGAAACCATGGTCGACAATTCACCGTTTCAGGCGCGCAATATTCGTGACGACAGCCGCTACAGCAGTGAAGCCTGGCTGGCTTGGGTCAACGAGCGCGCCGCGCGTGCCGTTCCCGGGGCGCAGGCCTTTGCTGACGCCGCAGCCAAGATGGGCGTGACGGTGTTCTTCGTCACCAACCGCGCCTATCCGGAAGAGTTCGCCGGCACCGCTGACAATCTGCGCAAGCTCGGCTACCCGATCGCCGCCGACAACAGCAATCTGTTTCTGGCCGGCGATCCGCGCGCGCCCGAGCATGAGAAAGGCACCCGTCGGCGCTGGATCGGCGAACGCTATCGGGTGGTGCTGTTGATTGGTGACAACCTCGGCGACTTCGTCGACGGCTATCGCAGCAGCATCGAACAGCGCGGAGCGCTGGTGCAGCAGCATGCCGACTGGTGGGGGCGACGCTGGATCATGTTGCCCAATCCGGCCTACGGCTCCTGGGAAGCAGCCATCCGGCTGCGCTGCGGCGAGACCGAAGCGGGCAACGAGTGCCTGCTTCGCGGCCTGCGCTATGAATGAGTATGCGTCCAGCGAGCGGTTGATCTTTGCCCTCGATGTGCCCACCGCGGCCGAGGCGCGGCAATGGATCGATCGTCTCGGTGATGCGGTGCAGTTCTACAAGATCGGTATGGAGTTGCTGACCTCGGGCGACTACTTCGGCGTGCTGGAATTCCTGGCCGCCGCCGGCAAGAAGGTCTTTGTCGATCTCAAGTTCCATGACGTGCCGGCCACGGTCGGCCACGCCATCCGCGGCCTATCGCGTTACCCGGTGGAGTTCTGCACCATTCACGCCGGCCAGGATGCAATGCTGCGAGCCGCCGCGGAGGCCAAGGGCGCCATGAAGGTGCTGGCGGTCACCGTATTGACCTCGATCGACCAGCAGGATCTGCAGTTGCTGGGTGTGCAGCGCGATCCGCTGGCGCAGGTGCTGGATCGGGCCAGTGCTGCGCGCCGTGCCGGCTGCGACGGCGTGGTGGCCTCCGGCCAGGAGGCCGCCGCTCTGCGTCAGGCACATCCGGCGCCGTTTCTGATCGTGTGCCCGGGTATCCGGCCGGACGGCGGCGGTGGCGACGACCAAAAGCGCACCGTGGGTGTGGCCGAGGCGTTTGCCGCCGGGGCCACGCATATTGTGGTCGGTCGGCCGATCCGGCAGGCAGTCGACCCCCGGCAGACTGCCCTTCTGCTTCAATCTCAGATTGAAAAATCTTTAAATATCAATAGTTAAGAAGTTTTCCTTAAAGTATTGATTTAGATATCGCGCTCAAGTACGCTTGTCTCGTCATCGTTTGCCTGGACGGCGGGCATGACATCTCTTTCCGATTGAGTTCGGACTCGTTTGCAAGAGCACCTCCGGGTGCTCTTTTTTTTCACCTTTGCCTTCGGTCGCGCATTGTCAGCTGGCTTTGCTAAAGTGTGAGGCTGTTTTCATCGCGTTGCTTTGGAGTAACCCATGCGTCGATTTCTAAGTCTGGCCGCGGCCAGCGTGTTCTCGCTTGCCCTGATTGGCTGCCAGTCCGAGCAAGCCACCACCGACATCACCGCTAAGTCGATGGGGCCGGGTGAAACTGTCGCTGCCTCTGCCAAGGCGATGAGCAAGGGTGACCTGGTATCGGTGCTGAAGGCCGCCGTGCCGCCGGCTCAGTACGAGAAGATGAAGACCGAGTGGGTCAAGAAGGTCAAGGAAGAGCCGGCGTCCGACAAGGAAAAGGCCGAGTTTGCTGAGATGATGGCCAAGCTCACCGCAGCCGATGCCGAGACCGCGCTGTACACCGAGCTGGAACCGCAGCTGGCCAAGATGGAACAGGAAATGGCCGCGCAGATGCCGCTGATGATCGGCATGGGGCGCGGTTTCGCCGCTCAGGCAATCAATGAGAGCGAAAAGTTGACCGCCGATCAGAAGGCGCAGGCCTCGGCCATGCTCGATGCCACCGCCAAATGGCTGGAAGGCGCCAAGTTCTTCGATCGCGACAAGGCCAAGCAGGCCATCGCCGCCGCGGTCAAGGCCGCGCGCGGTCTGGAAATCCAGACCCTGGATCAGGTCGAGGCGATGGAGTTCGAACAGATGCTGGGCAAGGCCGGCCAGGCCTATGTCGGTCTGCAAGATGTGCTGGCCGTGTACGGCTTTGATCTCGCTCAGACCTTGAACAGCGTCAAGGCCGACGTGGTCAACGAACAGGCCGATAGCGCCAAGGTGAAAGTCGCTTACACCCTGTTCGGTGAGGCGCTGAGCTTCGAAACCGACATGATCAAGCGCGATGACCGCTGGTATGGCAAGGAAGCTCTGGCCGAAATCGAGAAGGAGCTGAACAAGCCGGCAGCCGTGGCCGGCCCGGTGGACGAGACGACGGAAGAAGTCGTCGAAGAAGAACCGGCGACCGCGAACTAAGCCCAGCGCTTAACCTCGGGGTGCGTTCTGCACCCCGACTCGGGAGCTTACGATGGCACAGCGATTCCGCGGCTCACTCGTCCCCGAAGACCAAGCCGAACAGCAGCCCGAACCGGCGTCGCCACAGCGCGCGCCGGCCAAGCTGACTACGCGGGTGCCGCTCTGGCTCCGCTGGCTTGGCAAATTGGCAGAGCCCTGGCTGCAGATCCGCCATGAGCCTGCCCGGCCGGACGCCAATCTGATCGACTTCAACCGACCCGTGTGTTATGTGGTCGAGCACTATGGTGTGTCCAACTACCTGATCCTGGAACGGGCCTGTCGCGAGCTGGGCTTTCCCTCGCCGCTGATCTCGATGCAGGGCGGTGATCTCCTGGGCAAGGGACGCTCGATGGTGGCGCTATCGCGTCGGCATGGGTTCTGGCTGCGAAGGCCGCGCTCACGAACGCACTCCGAGGGGATTGCCAAGCTGGTCCAGGCGGCCGAAGTCGATGCCGATCTGGATGTTCAGATCGTGCCGGTATCGATCTTTGTCGGACGAGCACCGGACCGCAACGAAGGTTGGTTCCGGGTGCTGTTCTCGGAAAACTGGACCCTGGTCGGTCGCTTTCGCCGTTTCCTGTCGGTGATCTTGAACGGCCGCAATACCATCGTGCGCTTCTCGAATCCGGTCTCGCTGCGTCAGGTAGTGGCCGAGGGCCTGCCGCAGGAGCGCACCGTGCGCAAGGTCTCGCGCGTTCTGCGAGCACATTTCCGCCGCATCCGCACGGCGGTGATCGGGCCTGATCTGTCGCATCGGCGCACCCTGGTCGATGGCGTGCTTGATAGTGAGTCGGTGCGTCGGGCGATCGCCGATCAGGCACGTCGCGATGGCACTGGCTATGAAGCGGCCTACAACAAGGCGCGCGCAATGGCGATGGAAGTCGCCGCCGACTATTCACATCCGGTGGTGCGATCCTGGTCGTTCATGCTGACCTGGTTCTGGAACAAGCTGTACGAGGGTGTCAGCGTGCATCACCTCGAGCGCTTGAAGGACGTGGCGCCCGGCAATGGGGTGATCTACGTGCCCTGTCACCGCAGCCATATCGATTATCTACTGTTGTCGTACCTGCTCTACGTCAATCACATCGTGCCTCCGCATATCGCCGCCGGGGTGAATCTGAACCTGCCGGTGGTGGGCGCCATCCTGCGTCGTGGCGGTGCCTTCTTCCTGCGCCGCAGCTTCAAATCGAATGCGCTGTACTCGGTGATCTTCAGCGAGTACGTGGCCACTCTGCTGGGTCGCGGCGTGTCGATCGAGTACTTCATCGAAGGCGGGCGCTCGCGCACCGGACGCCTGCTGTCGCCCAAGGGCGGCATGCTGGCCATGACCTTGAAAGCCTTCCTGCGTCAGCACCGTCGGCCGGTAGTGTTTCAGCCGGTGTACATCGGTTACGAGAAGCTGATGGAGGGCAAGAGCTATCTCAACGAGCTCTCCGGTCAACCGAAGAAAAGCGAAAGTCTGGGCCGGCTGCTGCGCGCCTCATTCGGACTGCTGCGCAATCGCTACGGTCAGGTCACGGTGAATTTCGGTGAGCCGATCTTTCTCGAACAGGTGCTGGACGACGTTGATGCCAACTGGCGCAATGCCCTGGCGGCACCGGACGAGAAGCCAAGCTGGCTTAACACGGCGGTCGATCGGCTGGCCTGGCGCATCCAGACCCATATCAATCGCGCTGCCGATCTCAACCCGATCAACCTGATCGCACTGTCGCTGCTGGCGACCCCGAAGCACGCGATTGCCGAGACGGATCTGCTGGCGCAGATCGATCTCTATTGCGACATTGCCAGAAGCGTGCCGTTTTCCGATCGCATGACGGTGACGCCGCTGTCTCCGGCGGAGATCATCGCCTACGGCGAAAAGGTTGGCGTGCTGGTCCGCACCGCCCATCCACTGGGTGATGTGCTGGCCTACAAGGACGAAGAGCGGGTGCTGCAGAGCTACTACCGCAACAATGTGGTGCATCTGTTCGCCGCTGCGTCCTGGGTGGCCTGTTGCTTCCAGAACAATCGCCGCATGAGTCGCGCCGGCGTCGCCCGATTGGGGCAGTTGATCTTCCCCTTCGTGCAGAGCGAGCTGTTCCTGCCCTGGACGCCGGAGCAATTCGGCGAGCGCATCGACAAGGTGATCGATGTATTCATTCGGCGCGGGCTGTTCAGTTTCGATGCCGAGCAAGGCTACTTGCAGCGCTGTCCTGGCCAGACCGACGAGGTGTTCCAGCTGCGCGTGATCGCGCACAGCCTGCAGCAGGCCTTCGAGCGCTACTACATCGCCATTTCGATACTGGTGAAGAACGGCCCGAACACGGTATCAGCGGGCGAACTGGAAACCCTGTGCCATCTCAGCGCGCAGCGACTCTCCCTGCTCTACTCGCAGGCCGCACCGGAGTTCTTCGACCGCAGCCTGTTCCGCGGTTTCATCGGCAAGATGCGCGAGCTGCGCTTCATCTGGACTGACGAGAGCGGCAAACTGGCCTATGACGGACGTCTGGAGAACTGGGCCAAGGATGCCAAGATCATCCTGTCGCGCGAACTGCGCCATTCGATCGAGAAGATCACCCCTGAGACTGCACGCAAGAGCGGTCTGCAGGTTGAGGAAATGGAGTAGGTCCTGACCTGCCTCAAACATGCGCGCCATTCCCCGAGCCTGGCTGCGTTGCTCGGCGCTGTACACGGAAGGTGCGCGCACTTCCCCCTTTGGACCGCTTCACCATTCGGTTCCGCGCCCAGCGCTCGGAGTACGAGCGCTGCGGCCAGGATGGCCAATCAACGGGGCCCGTGGGAACGCGCACACGATGTGCGCGGTGATTCTCATCATCACCCGCTCGCCAGTACACGGATGTGCTGTCGATAAACCCGGCCCCCACCGCCCGAAGGGCGGAACGAAACTAAAAGCCGCCCTGCAACGGCGCGAATTGGCCGGCGCGATCGAACAGGTAGGGGCCGTTCATGGGGCCTCTCACCTGAAGGCCGCTGCGGTCAAAGCCGCGTTCCCAACGGCTGAGTCGATCGTCTTGCCAGATCCAGTGATCGCGTGTTTCGACCTGGGTCGAATCGAGCCGACAGATCGCATCGCCGGTGAGCGCATCGGTGCGCTGATCGGCTTGCTGAACATGTAGATCGCAGCCCGCGAGCGGGCTCAGCTGTTTCTGGTCGATCTGCTCCAGCGAGCCGGTCTCCCAGCCGCGTACGAAGCGTTCTGGCTGCGCCAGTGCATAGCGCCGCGCGATCAATGTCTCGCCATTTGATTGCAGACGCCAGACCTGCTGCGTCTGTGGGCGGGCCGGGTGTTCGGCCAAGGCCTGCTCGACATACAGCCAGGCGCCGTTGCGGTGCCCCGGTAGGATCGGAATCAGGGCCAGCTGAAGATGGTAGTAGTCGGCATCCTCTTCGGCTTGCCGTTCACTGCTGTAGAAGCCGGCCAATTGGTCGCGCAACTGCTCGGCGGCCAGGTCGGGCGGTGCCACGGCCCGACTGCAGGCCAGCGTCAGCAGCGACGTCAGCAGCACACAGCTGAAAAGGGTTCTACGCAGTTCAGGCATTGAGATCGGGAATCAGGGCGCTTTCGATCTTGGCGATCGAGTCTTTCAGCAACAGCTTGCGCTTCTTCAGTCGCTTGATCTGCAACTCGTCGCGGCCATTCAATTCAGCCAGCTGAGCAATGGCCAGATCGAGATCGCGATGTTCGGTACGCAGCTCGGTCAGCCGGCGGACCAGCTCGGCAGGATCGGTCTGGTTCATGCGCGCGCGCCACTGGGCAACAATCGATCGTGCATCAGCAATTCCTTGCAACTGCGTGACCTTGAAAACCTGTCGCGGCGCCGTACCCGGCGTCGCCCGGTGTCTTTCCCAGCGGTACTTCGCGAACCCGCTCTGTCGGCGCCGCTACTGCGTTGCTTGTCGTGCAGGGCGCCGCTATGCCGCCTCCGCGTGCCGAGTTCAGCAATCTATTTCCGGGACAGGGCATTAGCTTACCCGAGCCGAACTGCGCGGGGGCGGAGGCATTTCCGGACAATCGCTAAGGTAACTCCGGTTCCTGGTCGCGGAAAGGGTAAAATTGGCGGCTGCCATCCATTCACGATTCTTCACGGTACCGCGATGAACGCTGCCCTGCGCAAGCTCGAACACGAACACAACAGGTTGGCCAAGCGCCTGCGCCACCAGGTCGGGCGGGCGATTGCCGATTTTGGAATGATCGAAGAAGGCGATCGCGTGATGGTCTGCCTGTCCGGCGGCAAGGACAGCTACACCATGCTGGATATCCTGCTGCAGCTACAGAAGAAGGCGCCGGTCAACTTCAGCATCACCGCGGTGAATCTGGACCAGAAGCAGCCGGGCTTCCCCGAGCATGTGCTGCCACAGTACCTGGAATCGATCGGCGTCGAGTACAAGATTCTTGAACAGGACACCTATTCGGTGGTCAAGCGGGTGGTGCCGGAAGGCAAGACCATGTGCTCGCTGTGCTCGAGACTGCGTCGAGGTGCGCTGTATACCTATGCCGAGGAGCAAGGTTTTAGCAAGATCGCCCTTGGCCATCATCGCGACGATCTGGTTGCTACCTTCTTTCTTAACTTGTTCTTTCACGCCAAGATCAGCTCCATGCCGCCGAAGTTGCTGTCGGACGATGGCAAGCATGTGGTGATCCGACCGCTGACTTACGTCAAGGAGGACGATATCGCCACGTATGCCGAGCAACGGGCGTTTCCGATCATTCCTTGCACCTTGTGCGGCTCGCAGGAAAACCTGCAGCGCAAGCAGGTCAAGCGCATGATCGATCAATGGGATCGTGAAACTCCGGGCCGCATCGATACCATTGCCCGCGCTCTGGGTGATGTTCGGCCGTCCCAGCTGGCCGATCCGAAGTTGTTTGACTTCCTCGCCCTGGGTCGGCACTCCGCTGCGCCGCTGCCCGATGTGCACGGCTGGCTCGGCTCCGGCGCCGAGGTCGAAGCCGACGGCAGGCCCGCGCCGATCGCGTTGCAACTTGCATAAGCCTTAACTCATCACTGCCTCGAGAGTCTCAGCGCGACTGCGCTGTGCTGCTCCTTGGCCTCTCACCAGGTGAATCCGATGTTCTTCAAGAATCTGACTTTGTTTCGCTTCCCGAACAGCCTGCGCGATGCGCTGGACGATCTCGACGTGGCGCTGGACGAACATCGGCTGAAGCCGGTTGGCGCGCTGGAAATGTCCTCGCGCGGTTTCGTTTCGCCGTTCGGGCGTGACGATGCGGCGATGAGCCATCAGATCAATGAGGGCGTCTGGCTGATGTTGGGGGGCGAGGACAAGATCCTGCCCTCAGCCGTGGTCAACGACCTGGTCGCCAAGAAAGCTACCGAGATCGAAGAATCCGAGGGCAAGCGCCTCGGCGGTCGGGCGCGCAAGAGACTGAAAGACGAACTGCTGCATGAGCTGATGCCAAAGGCCTTCGCCAAGCCGATGCGCACCGCCGCCCATCTCGATCTGAAGGCTGGCATCGCCGCAATCGACACTTCGTCGCGCAAGTCCGCCGAGGAATTGCTCAGCGAGCTGCGCAAGGCCCTGGGCAGCTTTCCCGCCGTGCCGGTCAATCCAGAGATCGCGCCACGCAGCATTCTGACCGCCTGGCTGACCGGCGAGCCGCTGCCGGCAGGTCTCAGTCTGGGCGATGAGTGCGAACTGAAGGATCCGGTCGATCGTGGCGCCGTGGTCAAGTGCCAGCGCCAGGAGCTGACCGCTGACGAGGTGGCCAAGCACCTGGAAGCGGGCAAGCAGTGCTCGCGTCTGGCCCTGGTCCTTGACGACCACCTCAGCTTCGTACTCGGCGACGATCTGGTGGTGCGCAAGCTGAAGTTCCTTGACGGCGCAGTCGAATCGCTGGAGAGCAATGAGCTCGACTCTGTGCGCGCCGAGCTCGATGCGCGCTACGCCTTGATGGTGGGCGAACTGCGCCGCCTGTTCGCGGTCATCGAGAGCGCATTCAAGCTCAGTGCCTACGAGTAGGCATTTCGGGATACAGTGCGCCTTGCCATGGGATTCCTGCGAGGCGCCGGTGAACCATCCGAATCAAGAGTTGCTTTCCGCCCTATACACAGCGTTTCAGCGGCTGGATGCCCCGGCCATGGCTCGTTGTTACGCCGAAGACGCCGAGTTTCAGGATCCGGTGTTCCATCTGCGCGGGCGCCGCGAGATTGGTGGCATGTGGGCAATGCTGTGCGATGCGGTGCGGCAGAAAGGCCGCGACGTCTGGGCCCTGGAGTTCAGTATCGGTGCAGCAGATGACCTGCGTGGCAGCGCCCACTGGGAGCCACGCTATCGATTCAGTGCCACCGGTCGCATGGTGCACAACATCATCGACGCGGAATTCGAATTCAAGGATGGATTGATTCAGCGTCACCGCGATCATTTCTCCTTCTGGCGCTGGTCGCGGCAGGCGCTCGGGCCGATCGGGTTGGTGCTGGGCTGGACGCCCGTGCTGGCGGGCAAGGTCAAGTCGCAGGCGCAAGCCAATCTGCAACGCTATCTGGCCAGTCACAGATAGCTCGGTCGCAGATGAAACGACAGGTTCAAGTGCGTGAGCTGGCCGGTGCGGTGGATGAATCCGGTGCGCCGCTGCAAGTGCGCTGGGTGGTTGAGCCGCGCGCCCGGCGACTTCGACTTACGGTGTCTGAAGCGGGCGCGCGCCTGACCTTGCCACCGGGTGTTTCGGAGCGGCAGGCTGAATCCTTCGTCGAGCAGCACCGCGGCTGGCTGAGTCAGCAGTGGCAGCTGCACCGACCGCCACAGCTACCTGGGCTGCGCGAGCGCGACCACCTGCCGCTGCGCGGCGAGACGCGCCCCATCGTATGGCGTGAGGCGCGCTTTGCCCGTATCCAGCTGGCTGACGCAACCGTGTGTATCGAGGCGCCGGCCGGGTTCAGTGAGCAACGACTGGGCAGGCTGCTGGCTGACTTCTATCAGGCCCAGGCACGTGCCGACCTTGGTCGCTGGTTGCCAGCGCTGTTGCCCGGCTTGCCGCGCGTACCGCAGCGCTTTCGCCTGCACCCGCTGCGCTCGCTGTGGGGCGCCTTGAATCCGGGGGGGACGCTGTCACTGGATCTGGCGCTGATCCTGGCGCCGGACGATGCCTACCGCTACGTGCTGGTGCATGAGCTGTGTCATCTGATTCAGCCCAATCATTCCCCCGCGTTCTGGCGCGAGGTCGAAGCGCGCTTCGGTGACTGGCGGCCGCAGCGCCGCTGGCTGCGCCAGCACGGGCTGGCACTGAAGCAGGAGCTGGCGGCGTTGTTAGGGAATCTCTGAACAAGTTCAGAGACTCCTGCGGTGCACGGAGCCTCCTGCCGTTTGCCAAACCGCAGCGACCGGCCGCCCGTTGCCATGGATCGATGGCACAACCCATTGATTCCCCGCAATACCGTAGCGCTCCCCGCCTTACACAAACTGTTTCAACACTGCGGCTACGGCCTGCGGATCATCCATATGCAGATGGTGATGACCGGGCAGAATGTGCTGTTCCGAATCGCGAAGACAGGCAATGCGCGATTGGCGAGTGGCTTCGGTGAAGTAGGGCGGTGGATGGTCGGCGGCAATCAGGCAGACCTTGCACTCGATGGCGGCGATCCAGTTCTGGATTGCGGCCTCACTCAGCCGCAACGGGTTGGCGACGCGCAGGCGTGGGTCACTAGCCCAGCACCAGCCCTCGCCGGCCACCCTCAGGCTACGTTCGACCAGCAGGCGTGCACTTTCCGGCTGCATGCGGTTGGCCGCCAGGCGCGCGGCAACAGCTTGTTCAATCGATTCGAACAGGCGCAGTTGCTTGCTGGCCAGTGCGGCGCGTTCGTCGAGGCCAGTGCGCAGCGCCTGGGTCGCAACTTCCGGTGCATAGGCGATCGGGCCGAGCGCTTCGATCAGTGCCATTCGCGGTACCTGTGCCGGTCGCGCGGCGGCGAATGCGGTGGCGCTGGCGCCGCCAAGGGAATGGCCGAGCAGCAGATCGCAGCCCTCGGTCATCAGCGTCATGCCGGCGCTGATATCGTCGAGGTAATCGATCAAGTGGTACCAGGCGCCGGGCGGTAGGTGCTGTGAATGACCGTGGCCGGCAAACTCCAGTGCGGTGATCTCGGCCTCCGGCCAGGCCGCGGCCAAGGGCGCGAAACTCATCGCGTTGTCGAGCCAGCCATGCAGGGCCAGGACCTTGAGCCCTGCACCGCGATTGAAGCGCAGGGCAGTCAGTTCGACACGGCCGGTGGCGCGTAGCTCCTGGGCGTGGCTCATGGTGCCTGCGGCCCTCGATACGCGGCCACGCGCTGTTCGCGCCCTGGCTCGGCGAGCTCTGCGGTAGCGGTGTCCAGGCCCGGCCAACCGCGTCCATGCCGCTGGATCAGACGACCCAGCAGCTGCACGTGTGAGGCTTCGGCATTCAACGCCGGCACGTAGCGCAACTGCTCACCGCCGCTGGCGAGAAAGTGCTCGGCTGCGCGTTCTGCGATCTCCTCCAGTGTTTCCAGGCAGTCGACGGCAAAACCGGGGCAGACCACGTCCACCTGTTTGATGCCCTTACTGGCCAAATCGGCAAGATGTGTTTCGGTGTAGGGCTGTAGCCAGACTTGCTTGCCGACGCGCGACTGAAAGCTGATCGACCAGTGCCCCTCCGCGAGCCCTAGACGGGTGGCGATGCGACGGGCCGAGGCCTGACATTGGCAGAAATAAGGGTCGCCCTGGATCAGATTGCGTTGCGGTAAGCCGTGAAAGGAGAACAGCAAATGCTGGCCGGCGCCGTTACTGGCGCGAAACTCGCGAATGCGTTCGGCCACCGCCGCGATCCAGCCGGGCTCCTGGTAGTAGTCGTTGATCCAACGCAGCTCTGGTGTCCAGCGCCAGGTTTTCAGCTGGTCCATCACCGCATCGAACACGCTGGCCGAGGTGGTGGCCGAATACTGCGGGTACAGCGGCAGCACCAGCAGCCGGCGCAGACCTGCGTCGCGCCACTGGTCTAGCACCGAGGCGATCGACGGCGCGCCGTAGCGCATGGCCAGTGCCAGCCGCACTCGGCAGCCCAACCGAGCCAGATGCTGATCGAGGTCTTCGGCCAACTGCTGACTGAACACCCTCAGCGGTGAGCCCTGCGGGGTCCAGATCGAGGCGTAGGCGCGGGCCGATCGCGGCGAGCGAAATGGCAGGATTACGCCGTAGAGGAGGGGCAGCCACACGGCACGCGGCAGTTCGACCACCCGTGGGTCGGACAGAAACTCGGCCAGATAGCGCCGTACCGCGGCGGGCGTTGGTGCTTCCGGTGTGCCCAGGTTCACCAGCAAGACCCCGGTGAACTCGTCCGTGGCGTGCTGTGGAGAGGTCATTCCCTTGAATTGCATGCCTGGCCCTGGCTGGTCAGCGAATGGCTACGATCGGGGCACCCAAGGTCGAGGCGCGGTCACACGCCGCTGGGCGCGGGCGGCCATGATAGCTTGTTCTCCAACGCAATCCGTGCCGATGCCGTGAGCACGGTTGAGCTCCGCGGTGGCCATCTTGCACGGGGCAGAGCTTCCGCCTGGCCGGATCCCTTGCTATCCTGATAGCAGCGCCGGAACAGGCGCAGTGACGATTGCCCACAAAACTTACAACGAAAAGGACGACCCGATGCGTCCCCGCGGCGTGCTCCGGCTTTGGCTGGTGGCACTACTACTACTGTCGAGCCAGCTTGCGGCCGAGCCCATGGCCTATGGGGTGGGTTTCCGTGATCTTTATCGCCTGGATCTCGGCAGCGGTCAGTTCACCCTGATCGGGCCTGTGGGCTACAACGATATCGAAGGTCTGGCGCTGGACAGCGGCGGCCAATTGCTGGGCGCGGTCGATGCCAGTGCCGGCTCGGGCGGCGTAGCTACCGACTTCCTGATCCGGATCAACTCAGCGACCGGGCAGGGCAATCTGATTGGGCAGCTGAGTGGTCTGGCGGGTCTGGGGCCCGAAGGTCAGCTCGATTATGGCTTGGCATTCACCTGTGACAACCGGCTCTGGCTGAGTTCAGAAACCGGCGAGTTGTGGGAGGTCAATCGTGGCAATGCCGAGGTGCGCCGTGTCGGCAGTACTGGCGCTGCACTGTCTGGATTGGCCGGACGCGGCGAACAGCTGTACGGCGTAAGCGTCGGCAATAATGCTGGTCTGTATCGAATCGATCGCGACAGTGCCGCTGCCACCCTGGTCGGTGCGCTCGGAGTCGGTGGTCCGAATGAGAATGTCGGGCTCGACTTCGACGCCAGTGGCGTGCTCTGGGCGGTGCTCGACCCGCGCGATGCGTCGCGCCCGACACGCGTGGCCCGCGTCGACCTGCAAACCGGCGCGGCGACCGTGGTGTCGACGATCAATCACGATGTCGGCATGAAGGGCCTGGCGATCGCACCGGTGGCACCGTGTTCAACGACGCCGGGTGGTCAGGCGGCCGCCCCTGAGGCGGTGCCAGTGGCAGCACCGTGGGTGCTGTGGCTGATCGGTGTTGTGACCGTCGCCGTAGGCGCTCGCCGCCTGCGCCAAACTTCCTGAGGCCCGCGAACGCCGCCAACCGCGGGTAGGCGGCTGGCCGAACCCCGATTGCCCTGGCGCCGGATTCACTCCGATAACCTTGAGTTAATGCTGGCCCGCCTAGCATCGCCAGCGAGTTGCCTGCGCAAGTTCAGGCTATCCCGTCCAACCGTTGATCCGAGTGGGTGCATCGAGTGAACACATACAAGCTGACTTTCGCCTTCCTGCTGAGCATGCTCGGCTGCCTGACGGCGAGCGCGGGCGAGAAAGAGAACAAGCGCGTCAATGATGCCGTGGTGGTGATGGATGAAATCATGCGCATGCCCGAGCAGTCGATTCCAACCAAGCTGCTGCGCGACGCGCGCGCCATCGCCATCATCCCGAATGTGGTCAAGGCGGGTTTCGTTATCGGTGGCCGAGCCGGCAAGGGGGTGGTGATGGTGCGCACCGAGGACGGCACCTGGTCGAACCCGAGCTTCATCAAGCTGGCCGGCGCCAGTGTTGGCTTCCAGGCCGGCGTGCAGTCGACCGATGTGGTGCTGGTGTTCCGCAGTCAGCGCGGCGTCGCTACCATCGTCAATGGCAAGTTCACCTTGGGCGCGGATGCCTCAGTGGCGGCCGGTCCAGTCGGTCGCACCGCAGCGGCCTCGACCGATGGTGACCTGAAAGCGGAGATCTACAGTTACTCACGTGCACGTGGCCTGTTTGCGGGTGTGGCCCTGGATGGTGCGGTGATCTCGATCGACAATCGTGCCAATCAGGCGGTGTACGGCCGCAACACCACCGCCCGGGCAATCATCGAAGGCCGGGTCGGGCGACCCGATGATTCTATCGTCGACCTGCGCGACCGCCTGGAAGAGTATTCGGCGCGCTGATACCACGGTGGACCGAGTCTCGGCCGACTTGCAACTGCCATCAGTCTGGTCCGCGCCTGTCGCAATGGCGCGGTATCATTGAAAGGTTCATTCAAGGATTGTTGACTCATGGGTAGTTTCAGCCTTTGGCACTGGTTGGTCGTCTTGCTGGTCGTGGTGCTGCTGTTCGGCACCAAGAAACTGCGCAATGTCGGTGGCGATCTGGGCGCCGCCATTCGCAGCTTCAAGAAGGGTCTGGCCGAGAACGAGGGCGACGACAAGAGCGCTGAGCAGAGCAAGTTGGATTCGCCTACCAAGCAGAACGACGGGCAGGCGAGTAGCGCGCAGAAATCGCGTCAGGACTAGCTTGACCCGCGTTCAACCTGGCCCGCGGGGCCGTCCCGCTTACCGATCGAAGCCCCAGATTTTCGGCGATGTTTGATATCGGCTTTTTCGAATTGCTGCTGATCGGCATCGTCGGTCTGCTGGTGTTGGGACCGGAACGCTTGCCGCGCGCCGCGCGCACTGCCGGGCTGTGGATGCGGCGTGCCCGCGCTACCTGGTACTCGGTGCGCAACGAGTTGGAGCGCGAATTGGCGGAAGCTGATCTAAAGAAGAGCCTGCAGCAAGAGGCCAACGAACTCGATCGCCTGGGACAGTCGATCGCCTCCGATGCCAAGGCGCTGGAACGTTCAGTTCAGGAGCCGGTGTCGGCGAATGGCACAGACAGCGCTGTCGATCAACCTGTTACATCCGACGATGCCAGCGCTGACGATGAGCGGGCGATGCGCGAACCGCTGCAGGCAGAGGCCGAGCGCGAGGAGGCCGGGCCGGGCAAGGCAACCGCTCCGCCCGCCGTGCAAGACGCGCAGGAAGTCGGCCACAAATGAGCGGCAGTGCAGAGGAAGATCGCGGCGAGAGTTTCGTAGCGCATCTGGTGGAACTGCGTGGTCGGTTGCTGCGCGCGGTGGTCACTGTGATGCTGGTGTTTGCTGCGCTGATGCCCTTTGCCCAGCAACTGTACACGCAGTTTGCCCAGCCACTGCTCAATGTGCTGCCGGCCGGTGGTGAAATCATTGCCATCGACCCGGCCAGCCCGTTCTTCGCTCCGTTGAAACTGGCCTTCGTCACCGCCCTGGTGATCTCCATGCCGATGGTGATTTACCAGCTGTGGGCATTTGTGGCGCCTGGCTTGTACCGCCACGAGCAACGATTGGCGCGCCCGTTGCTGGTATCCGCTTCGCTGCTGTTCTATCTCGGTTGTGCATTCGCCTGGTTCTTTGTGTTGCCGACGGTGTTCGGCTTCCTCACCGCAATGACGCCGGATGGCGTGGCGATGAAGACCGACATCGCCAAGTACCTTGATTTCGTGCTGGTGATCTTCATCGCCTTCGGATTTTGTTTCGAAGTGCCGGTGGCAGTGGTTATCGTGCGCACGCTGGGCTGGCTGAGCGACGAGCAACTGCGCGAGGCGCGACCCTATGTGATCGTCGGTGCCTTCGTCATCGCCGCCATCCTGACCCCGCCAGACGTGGTCTCGCAACTGATGCTGGCCATCCCGATGTGCCTGCTGTACGAGGTCGGCTTGATCGCCGCACGCAGTCTGCCGCACAGCAAGACCGACGCGGAAGACGCCAGCAACGACTGACTGGCGGTTGCCGATCGCTCACGTCGAACAGGCGTACGGGCCCCGTATACTCAGCGCTCGCCCGGGCCTGACTGGGGAGCGCTTTGTTTGGTCACTCCGCGATCCGCAAGCTGATGCCGTCTCGCCGTCCGGCGGGCTTGCTGAACATCAAGGTCATCGCCGCCTTGCTGTTGCTGCTGAGCTGCAGTTGTTGCCTGGCCGCCACGCAGGTCAGTGAGCGCGCCATGCGCTTTCAGCGCTTTGGCAACGTCGAACAACTGCCTGATCACATCGTTACCGCCTTGGCCGAAGACCGCTCCGGCCTGATCTGGGTTGGCAGCACGGTCGGTCTGTTGCGCTTCGATGGCTATGAATTTCGGCGCTTCAGTCGCGATCCGGCCGACCCCACCTCATTGCCGGGCAACTACATTCGAACCCTGTATGTAGCGGCGGACGGGCGCCTGTGGATTGGCACCGAGGGCGACGGTGCGGCGATGTTCGACCCTGCCACTGGTCGGTTCACCCGAATCCCAGTCAGTGGCAGCACCGAGGCTGGACTCGGTGGCAGCGTGCACAGCATTGTCGAGGCCGACGATGGCAGCATCTACATGGCCAGTTCGGCCCGCGGTGTGCTGCGGGTCGATCCGCAGTCGATCAGCGTGCGCTACTACACCCACGCCGACGGCGAGCGAGCTCAGCCCGGTGACCTGCAGGTCGAGTCCCTGCAGTTCGACGCCAAACTCAATGTATTGTGGATTGGCACCTGGAACGGATTGAAACGCTTGGCGCTGGGTGCGCAGGCCTATGTCGATGCCGAGCCCGCCACGGTCTCCGGTACGCAGCCATTGAGCGGAAGTGTGCTTTGGAGCCTGTTGCTCGATCGACAACGTCGCCTGTGGGTCGGCACGCAGACCGGCCAGGTGGCGATGATCGATCCTGAGCGAGTGCAGTTGTTGCGCATGGTCAGTTCCGGCAGTCGATCGGAAGACATTCGCGGTGCCGCCCAGAGCTTTCTGCAGGTGAGCGATGATGAAGTCTGGGTCGGACGCGGCAGCGGCCTGGAGCGGAGGCGGAGCAATGATGGTCGACTGATTCAGTCGCTGAGCTATGCCCATGACCGGCCCTTTGGTCTGGCCGGCAACGATATCCGAAGCATGTTGCTTGACCGTGCAGGCGGTGTATGGCTGGGCGGCTTTGGCAGTGGACTCATGCGTTATGATTCGCAAGCTGAGGCGATAGAGGTCTTGCGGGAATTCGGCGAGGGCTTCGCCGAGGGCAATATCAACAGCGTGCTGGCGCTGCAGGATGGCCGGGTATTGTTGGGCTCGGCCAGCGAAGGTGTGCTGCTGCTCGATGATGGACTGGCGCCCATTCGACACTTCCCGGCCGCCACCAACGGCATGCTGGCCGGTCGCGTGCGCGCCTTGGCACCGTCGGTGGACGGCTGGGTGTGGGTGGGAGGCGCCAGTCTGCTGCGCCTGAACCTGGAGTCCGGTGAGATTGATCCCTTCGGCGAGCGCCACACCTTTGTTGGTCGCGATGTGCGACGCCTGTTGCGCGCCCCCGATGGAACGCTGTGGATTGGCTCGCTCGGCGGATTGCATCGCGTGCCGCCCAGCGTCGATCAACTGCAGGTGGTTGCAGTCGAGGGGCTGGCCAGCAGTGGCCTGTCGATCAATGCCATGGAGGTCGACGCCGAAGGGCAGCTTTGGGTCGGGGCACTGCAGGGCCTGTATCGCTACTCGGCCAGCGAGAGCCGCCTGCTTCGGGTTCGCTCGCCAGCGTCCGCGGACCTGATCCATCACAGCGTGACCGGGCTCTTGATCGACGATCAGCAACGGCTGTGGGTCGATACCGCTGAAGGGCTGCATCTCGGACAGCGCAACAGCGATGGCACGGTGTCGTTCCAGCAGGTCTCAGCGCAGACGGGGCGCTCGTTCGGAGCCAACCTGCTGCAGGACAGCAAGGGGCGTATCTGGACTCATCAATTCGTGCACGATCCGGCGGATGGCAGCGTGCACGAGTTGACCCTGGCCGACGGCGTGGAGTTTGGCATCGGCTGGTTCCGTGCCTACGCCGCGTTAGCCGATGGCCGTATGCTGTTCGGCGGCAGCAAGGGATTGCTGGTGGTGCAGCCCTGGCGCTACCAGCCTTGGCGCTACGAGCCACCGATCGTACTGACCAATATCCGCATCGACGGTCAGCCGCGATTGCCGTTGAGTGACCAGCGTTTGGTTCTGCGGCCTGGGCAACGCAGCTTGAGCGTTGAGTTTGCAGCACTGGATTTCAGCCAGCCCGGTGGCAATCGCTATGCCTTTCGCCTGCACGGTTTTGAGTATGCCTGGAATGAGGTCGGCGCCAGCCATCGGCAGGCGGCATACAACAATCTGGCACCCGGCGAGTACCTGTTGCAGGTGCGTGGTAGCAACCGCTCCGGCTACTTTTCCCAGCAACCGCTGGAAGTGCCGCTGACCGTATTGCCCGCTTGGTGGCAGACCGTCTGGGCGCGAGTACTGTTTGCGCTGCTGACCTTGCTTGCGCTGGTCCTGTTCATCCAGGTCCGCACGGCCTACCTGCATCGACAGCGCGATGCGCTGGAACGAAAGGTTCAGGAGCGCACCCAGGCGTTGGAAAAGGCCAGTCGGGTCAAGTCCGATTTCCTGGCCAACATGTCACATGAGATCCGTACGCCGATGAACGCCATCATCGGCATGTCGCGACTGTGTCTGGAAACCGAGCTAAGCGTCCAGCAGCGCGACTATCTGTCGAAGATCCGCAATGCTAGTGAGTCCCTGCTGGGCATCATCAACGACATTCTCGACCTGTCGAAGATTGAGGCCGGAAAGCTGCAACTGGAGCACGCGCCCTTCCGACTGAGTGATGTGCTCAGTCGGGTCGCGGATCTGGTGTCGGCGCGGGCCGAAGAAAAAGGCTTGAACCTGCTATTGCCCGCGGTCGATCCTGATCTGGTGCTGGTCGGTGACAGTCTGCGCTTGGGTCAGGTGCTGTGGAATCTGGCCGGAAATGCAGTGAAATTCACTGAGCGCGGGCAGGTGGTGCTGGCCGTCGAGGAGCAAGGCAGTGAAACAGCGCGCCGACGATTGAGGTTCTGCGTACGCGATACCGGCATCGGCATGAGTGAGGCGCAGGTCGAGGGTCTGTTCAAACCGTTTCACCAGGCAGACAGTTCCACTTCGCGCCTGTACGGCGGCACCGGGCTGGGTCTGGCCATCAGCCAACGTCTGGTGCGCGCCATGGGGGGAGAGATTCAGGCCGAAAGCCGTCCTCAGCGCGGTAGCGAATTCTCCTTCACGCTGAGTTTCGATGCAGCCGCGGCCGATGCGCTGGCGCCGAGTGCGGGTGCGACGCAGGCTCCTTGGGATGCAGCGACGGCGCGCTCTTTGCGTGGCAAGCGCGTGCTGGTGGTCGATGATGTCGACGTCAATCGTCAGGTGGCATCGGAATGGCTGCGTCGCGCCGGCATCGAAGTGGTTCTGGCCAGCGATGGCGCACAGGCAGTCGAGCAGGTGCGCGGTGGCCGCTTCGACGCGGTACTGATGGATGTGCAGATGCCGGGTATGGATGGCTTCACTGCGACCCGCGAGATTCGGCGCATCGGCCGGCTGAGCTTGCCGATCATCGCGATGACCGCGAACGCCATGGACGAGGATCGGCGCCGCTGCCTGGATGCGGGAATGGACGATCACCTTGGTAAGCCCGTGCAGCCCGAACGCATGTTTGCCTGCCTCGCCAGCTGGATCGAGGGGCGGGCCCGATCGCCTGACGGGGCGCCGCAATCCGACATAGGCGAGCACTTCTCTGTAGCCGACGCAACGCCAGACGAGCTGCAATCCTCGTGGCTTGATCTTGAGCGCATCACCCTTCGTTTGGGTGGAAATCATGAGGTGGCTGAGCGGCTGCTGCGGAGCTTTCGGGCCAATCATCGCGATTGGCTGCAGAGATTGCATGCGGCATGGGGCGCCGCCGATCAGGATGAGGTGCAGCGACTGCTGCATACCTTGAAAGGAACCAGTGGAACGGTAGGTTTGGAAAGACTGGCCGCAGCGGCTGCGCGGTGTGAGGCCCAAGTCAAGTCGGCCGGGCTGGAATCAGCGCTCGCAGTACGCGATCAGCTGGAGCATGCCGTGAGTGCGACGCTCGATGCCATTGAGGTGAGCTTAGCTGGCTGTTTGGGTGGAGATCAGGCGGCGCGCTGATCCAGCCAATCAAGCAGTCCTGACAGGGGCATCGGGCGGGCGAAATGGTAGCCCTGCAGAAGATCGCAGCCAAGGTCGCGCAGTTGCGCGGCCTGCTCGGCCGATTCCACGCCTTCAGCCACGCTCTCAAGTCCCAGTCGCTTGGACAGCGCGATGATGCTTTCGACCAGCCAGCGACCGTCCGGTTCAGCAAGATCAAGGACAAAGCTGCGGTCGATCTTCATCGCATCGAGCGGCAATTGCCGCAGCTGCGTGAGAGAGGAGTAGCCGGTGCCAAAATCATCAACCGCGACGCGCACGCCAAATGCGCGCAACGCGCGTAGGGTATTGCTCACGACCTTCGGTTCATCCATCGCGATCGATTCAGTGATTTCCAGTTCTATCGCCTGCGGCGGATGGCCTGATTCGGCAATGATGCGTTGTACACGTTGCAGAAAATCGATCTGACGGAACTGTGCCAGGCTGACATTCACCGACACCCTGACCGGCGCGCCCGGGCGATCGTTCAATCGACTCAAGGCTTCGAGCGAGCGCTGCAGCACGAAATAGCCCAGCTCAATGATCAATCCACTGTGTTCTGCCAGCGGCACAAACACATTGGGGGGTTGTACGAAGCCTTGCTCGCCGGTCCAGCGCAGCAGGGCCTCCATCGCGACTGCGGCCTGGTCATCGGCGCGGATCTGCGGCTGAAACCAGACTTCCAGCCGATCACGGCGAAAATCCTCGTGCAAGGCATGGATGATCGACAGCCGCCTTCGGGTGTCGTGCTCCATTTCCTTTTCGAAGTAGACGTGATCACGGTTCAGACTACGCTTCGCTCGGTTGAGGGCGATGCTGACCTGTTTGAGCAGGTTGATGGCCGACTCGCTCTCGGACGTGATCTGCGCCAAGCCCAGCGAGATCCGCAGATGAAGTCTATGTTCAGCGATGGCAAAGGGCTCGGCAAACAGATCCAGAAGCTGCTGCGGATTGACCCACTCCGCAGGGCCGGCGATGGCAAACACGTCGGCGCCGACGCGGGCCAGCGCACAGTGCTGGCCCAATCGTGCGTGTATTCGTCTGGCAACGGTCATCAGAATCTGATTGCCCAGTTCCTGCCCCAGGCCATCGTTGAGTTCAGCAAACTGTCGGATGTCGATCAGTGCCACTGCCTGCTCGACCTGCCCTTGTCCCTGGCAGCGCAAGCTATCAAGGTCGCGCAGCAACTGAGCGCGGTTGCCGATGCCCGTCAGGCCATCGTGGAAGGCGACGAAGTTGATTTCTTCAAAGCGTTGCAGATTCGAGAAGCAGGCAGAGATATTGGCCGCGAACACTTCGATCAGTTGTCGGTCCAGTTTGAGCAGGTTGTGCCCGGCGGCGATGAACACCGCGGCATCGCGTCCCGCCGCGTTCAGAAACAGGACACTGCGATGGGATTCAAACTGGTGAGTGCGTTGTTCGATCGCCTGACGGATAAACAGACCGATCTCGCGATCTTCCAGCTGATCCAACGGTTGCAGTGCGGTGTTGGCAAGCCTGCCTGCAGCGCCTACCACAAACAAGCGAAGATCCTCCGGGTCGAGCGGTGAGCCACGCTGCGCGCAAACGATGCCGTCCAGGGGCACCCGAAGCAGGGCGGCAAACTGCGTCAGCACGCCCTCGGCAAACGTCGTGACTGCCCGTTGATTGAGCAGATCAGGCGCGGAGCGAATGATCAGTTCAAGCCCGCGGCGATTCTCGGCGATGGTATGGATCTGATCAAAGGAGCGGATGGCGCCGGAAATTGCCGTGATCAGCCTTGTTTGGGTCAATTCGGCCTTGGTTCGGTAGTCGTTGATGTCGTAGCGGTCGAATACGGCTAGTTCCGGCGCCTGGCCTGGTTGGCCGGTGCGCAGGATGATGCGGGTTTCGCTCCAGCCGCAGTCCGATCGCAGGAAATCGACCAGTCGCAATCCTGCATCCTCGGTTTCCATCACCACGTCGAGCAGCACCACTGCCGGCGGTTCCATATCCAGTAGTTGTGCGCGTGCCTGTTGAGCGGAGTGCATGTGACAGAGCTGCAACGGCCGACCGAGAATCTCCACTCTGCGCAAGGCGAACGAGGTTGCCGCATGCACTTCGCTGTCATCGTCGATCACCAGTACGCTCCAACTCGGCCGGTGCTCGCGTGTCGGGCTGTCCTCTTCTTCAATAAGGATTACCAGGTCATCGTTGCTCACAGCGGTGGCGCTCCTTTACCCGTTGGCCTGTCGATGCATGATGTTGATGACTTCCGCATTGCCATCACCGAGCTGCGGGGGCTGAAGTGGAAGCTCGATGTAGAAGCTAGTTCCGCTTCCCTCCGTACTTTCCATGCGCAGTGAGCCCGCCAGCACGCCACGCACCAGATTGTGCACCAGATACAAGCCGAGTCCGCTTCCGCCGCTGCCCAGTCGGGTGGTGAAGAATGGATCGAAGACCCGGCGCAAGTATTCGCTCGGCACACCAACGCCATCGTCACGATACTCGATTCGCGCCGACGCGCCCAAAGACTCGGCCCGAATGGAGATCGTGCCGCAGCGAGCGTTGGGAAAAGCGTGGTCGAGACTGTTGGTAATCAGGTTGGTGATCACCTGTTCCAAGGGGCCGGGGAAGCTGTCGAACTCGATCCCGGGCGGTACCTCGCATTCAATCCTATGGGTTGTGCGCTTGAGCTGTGGCCGCAGGGTGGTCAGGACTTCCTGTAGTGTGGTGTTAAGATCGAAACGGCGCCTTCTGGCGCTGGTCTGATCCACCGCGACTTGTTTGAAGTGATTGATCAGTTCGGCTGCCCGATGCAGGTTGCGCTCGATCAGTTCGCCCGCCTCCTGACCTTCACTGACAAACCGATCAAGTGAGGAACGTCGTAGCTGGCCGCTGCTGCTCTCCTTGCTGAACACCCGCATCAAGCTGTGCAGGGCGGTGGCCGACGTCAGGGCATTGCCGATTGGCGTGCTGAGTTCATGCGCCACGCCAGCCACCAGGCTGCCCAACGAGGCCAGCTTCTCGCTGTTCATCACCTGATCCATCGCCTGCGACAATTGCTGATGGCTGGTGCGCAGTTCGGCCGTGCGCTGCTCGACGCGCTGTTCCAGCTGTTCGGCCAGGGTCTGCAGTTGTGCCTGGGCCTCGGCACGTTCGATCTCCGCCACGGTTCGCGGCGCGCATAGCCGCAGCAGCTCGAGGGCGGCGCTGCCATCGGTAATCGGGTGGCGATGAACCACCGCCAGCACGCCGATCGGTATCGCGGCGGTGTTGCGCAGGGCGATGCCGACGATGCCATCGATACCGTGTCCGACCGATGGATGCTGCCGATGCAGGCCCCTTTCCAGCAGCAACTCGCCGCGCTCGACAATCTGTTCGAACAGCGGCCGCAAGATCTCAACCAGGGCCTCCGTCGATTGATCGTCGTCGGCTGAGGTGGTCAGCCGCTGCAAGGGCTGGCCCGGTCGGTAGCGCAGGATGAAGGCAGCGCTCATGCGTAGCGCGTTTCTGATCGCCTGACCGAGTGAGCTGAAATAGTCGCCACCAATCTGGTGATCAATGCTCTCGCGCAATGTAGTGATCAACAGCTCGGCACGGCGTGCTTCGCTGATGTCGAACAGAACGCCGTCCAGCCATTGCACTTCGTGTTCGGCGCCATAGTGAGCCTGGCCTCGCTCCCACACCCAGTGCAGGCTGCCATCTCGATGAAACAATCGGTAGTGAACCTCAAACGGTCGTCCTTCGCGCACCGCCTGCTCGATTTTCTCGCGCGTACTTTCGAAGTCATCTGCGGCAATCAACGATGCATAGCTCAAGGATTGGTCGCCGATCAGCGCAGCCGGTTTGTATCCTGTCAGCTGCTTTGCCTGGGCACTGATGAATAGCATTTGCCAGGCGGGTTGCCAGCGGCAGCGGTAGACCGTTCCAGGTAATTGGTCGATCAGTGTGCTGAGCCGTTCTTCACTTGCCCGAAGTTCGGCCTCGGCCTCACGTCGCTGGCTCAGCTCCTGGGTCAGCGAATTGAGATTCACTGCCAGGCGCTGGTTCATGTCGTTGACAGCTTCGGCGAGGCGTCTGATCTCCATACTGCCCGAAGGGCGTACCCGGCGATCGAGATCGCCTTCCGCGATCGAGCTGACGGTACTGGTCAGGCGCATCAATGGCGCTGCAATCAAGTGGCCGATCAGCCAGGCGGCGACGGCCATCAGTACGGCCAGGCCACTGGCTTGCGCGATCCAGCGCCGGTCGATCGATTGGCGGCGCTCCAGTGCACGCTGGCCGGGCTCGAACACTACCAGGCGCCAGCCCGTGCGCGGCAGCACACTGGCCAGCGCTCGTAGCTGCTCCGTGCCTTGTCCGAGCTGTTGCGCGGCGCTGCCGGGAATCGGCTGGGAGTCCAGTGCCGTGCCCTTGGCGCCAGCCTCCGCCAAGCGCTGGCCCATGGGGCCGAACAGTTGGGCGCCGAAGCCGGGAGCGTCGCGAATTTCTCCGTCCAGGATCTGGGTCAGCATGGCGGCCTGGTATTGCACCCGCAGCACACCGACTGGCTCGTCCTGCACATCGCGAATGGGTGAGGCGGCGATCAGCAGCGCCGTTCGTTGACCGGCGCCGCGGTTGCCACTGAACCAGAATGGCCGTGCCAGCTGGCGTACCGCCCGATAGTCTTCAGACTGGCTTTGGTCACTGCCGACGACGCTGGCATTGGTCGACGCACGGACAGTGCCGTTAAGGTCGAGCAGACTGATATCGGCCATGTTGAGCGGATCACGGCCCTTCAGTGCGGTGAGCAGGCGATTGACCTGCAGGCGCTGCTCGGTTTCCATGTGCTCGGTGAGCACCGCTTCGGCCAGCCCGGGCAGGCTGCCGTCGGCGCGGACCGCCTCAAGCGCCGCTTCGATGTGTCGACCTAACTCGTTGCTAAGTTCGGTGTTCAAGGCGCTCAGGCGTTGGTCGAGTCTGCTGCTCGCCGACTGCACCTCGCGCCCGTGCAGCAGCCAGGCGCCGACGCACATCGGCAGGCCGGCCAGCAGCAGCAACATCAAGGCGATGAAGTTGCGCGTGCTCACGGCAGCAGTTCTGGAATCAGCATCTCCTTTGCCTGTATCGGATCGATCAAGCGACCTCGGGCCACAAAGAATTCGCTATAGCGGTCGATCACCGGCTCCAGCTCTGCGGCACCTGATGCGCCCAGCAAACGCTGGTTCGCCGCCAGATCCTGCAATTCGATGCCGGTGAGTCCAGCGCCTCCGGCGGGCAGAGCAAGTCGTTGCTCAATCAATTGCGCGGCCTGTTCCGGGTGGCTGCGCCACCAGTCGACGGCGCGGAACCAGCCATCGGTGAATGCTCGGTAGGCGGCGGGATTGGCATCGGCAGCGTGGCGGGTGGCGGCGATCACGTCGGGAATCAGGCCCGGCGTATCGGCGCTGCTGAAACGACGTGTGGCGCCCAGTGCCTCGGCCTGTGAGGCATACGGCTCCCAGCAATGGCCCAGATCGATCTGCTTCGACAACAGGGCCTGGGGCACGCTGGAAGCATCGATATTGATCCACTCGACGCGGGCCGGGTCGATTGCCATTTGCGGCAGCAGTTCGCGGATAAACAGCTCGCCAAACCCGCCGAGATTGGTGCCGATCCGTACCGGGCCGCTGGATGGAATCTCGAAGCCGGGTGCCGCCAACAAGGCGTCACCTCCGGCCGATTGATCCGACACCAGCAGCACCACCACATCCTCGCGCTGGCGACTCAGGGTGATCAGGTCGCCGAGCGCCACGCCGATCATGTCGTATTCACCGGCGGCGAACTCGGCCAGCATGCGATCGGTGTCGCCGGGTAGCTGCAGTTCAACGGTCAGGCCGGCGTTGGCGAAATAGCCAAGTTCGTCGGCCAGCACTGCTGGGTAATAGCCCGGCCATTGATCGATGCCGAGGCGCAGATGGCTGGTGCTGGAGGGCGCTGTTGCAGGCGGCTCAGCAGGGGCTGCCGGCGGAGCCTCCGGGGCTTGGCCGCAGGCCAACAAGAGCGCGCAGAGACAGATTCCAAGAAGCGAATACAGCTTAGCCATTGGCGCCACCGGTATCGTCTCCGAACGTGGTTCGAGTATAGCGCTTTAGCCTGGGTCGCCGTTCGCTCGAATGATCACTCTTCAAACAGAAACGGGCGCCGCAGCGCCCGTTCCAGGATTCAAGTCGGCAGCGCCTAGTAGCGATAGTGTTCCGGCTTGAACGGGCCGTCGACTGGCACGCCGAGGTAGTCGGCCTGGGCGTCGGTAAGCTTGGTCAACTTAACGCCGATCTTCTCCAGGTGCAGACGCGCGACTTCCTCGTCGAGCTTCTTTGGCAGCACGTAGACCTTCTTGTCATAGAACTCGCGATTGGCCCACAGATCCATCTGTGCAAGGGTCTGATTGGAAAAGCTGTTCGACATCACGAAGCTCGGGTGACCGGTGGCGCAGCCGAGGTTGACCAGGCGGCCTTCGGCGAGCAGGAACATCTCGCGGCCATCCGGCAGGATGTACTTGTCGACCTGCGGCTTGATATTGACCTTCTTCACGCCCTGCAGTTTGTTCAGCTTCTCGACCTGAATCTCGTTGTCGAAGTGGCCGATATTGCAGACGATGGCCTGATTCTTCATCTGGGTCATGTGCTCGAGGGTGATCACATCCTTGTTGCCGGTGGTGGTGACATAGATATCGCCACGGCCCAGGGTGTTCTCAACGGTGTTCACCTCGAAACCTTCCATCGCCGCCTGCAGAGCATTGATCGGATCGATTTCGGTGACCACCACGCGGCAGCCGTAGGCGCGCAAACTATGTGCAGAGCCCTTGCCGACATCGCCATAACCACAGACCACCGCAACCTTGCCGGCGAGCATCACATCCATCGCCCGCTTCAGGCCATCGGCCAGCGACTCGCGGCAACCGTACAGGTTGTCGAACTTCGACTTGGTGACTGAGTCGTTGACATTGATCGCCGGCACCAGCAGCTTGCCGGCCTGGGCCAGCTGATATAGACGGTGCACGCCGGTGGTGGTCTCTTCCGAAACGCCGCGCCAATCCTTGACCACCTTGCCCCAGAAGCCCGGGCGCTCCTTGTGCACGCGCTTCAGCAGATTCTTGATGATCTGCTCTTCTTCCGACTCACTCGGGCCATCGACCCAGGTCGAGCCGTGTTCCAGCTCATAGCCCTTGTGGATCAGCAGGGTGACATCGCCGCCGTCATCCACCACCAGTTCCGGGCCCCGATACTTATCAGAGCCGTCGCCAGGGAAGGTCAGGGCATCGAGGGTGCAATCCCAGTACTCCTCCAGGGTTTCACCCTTCCAGGCGAACACCGGTGTGCCGGATTGGGCGATCGCGGCGGCGGCGTGATCCTGGGTGCTGAAGATGTTGCACGAGGCCCAGCGCACATCCGCGCCGAGGTCTTTCAAGGTCTCGATCAGCACTGCGGTCTGAATCGTCATATGCAGCGAGCCGGTGACGCGCACGCCTTTCAGCGGCAGGTCGGCAGCGTACTTCTTGCGAATCGACATCAGGCCCGGCATCTCGTGCTCGGCGATATCGATTTCCTTGCGGCCCCAATCGGCCAGCGAGATATCAGCGACTTTGTAGTCCTGCGACGGCATGTCTTTGACGACAGCATTCATGGCGTTGTCTCCATAACAAAGGAGGGCGCCGTTGGAACGGTGATGACTTCCGAGCCTGGCCGTGGTCACGGTCGCAGCGCCCCTCGAAAGCGGACCCGCATTGTATCGCGAAGCGGTCGAAATCGCGTCGAAGAATCCGAGCAGGCGGCCGTTCACCCTTCAACCTGAACGAAGGTGTTCGCACAATTCGAAGTTTCGGCGTATGATACGCGCACTGCGTTTGCCAGGGTCACAGTGAATCGTGCCCCGCTGCGGTCATTGACCGCCGCTTCATCGTCTCATGTACTCCCAGCAACCTCAGTCGCTCTATCGGATGTCCCGGTGGGGGCGTAATTTTTCCAGGTTGACTTAGGAGTCAAACATGTCAAATCGTCAAAGCGGTACCGTCAAGTGGTTCAACGACGCCAAGGGCTTCGGCTTCATCACCCCGGAGTCCGGCCCGGACCTGTTCGTGCATTTCCGCGCCATCCAGGGCAGTGGCTTCAAGTCGCTGCAGGAAGGCCAGAAGGTGACCTTCAAGGCCGTGCAGGGCCAGAAGGGCATGCAGGCTGAGGAAGTGCAGGTGGTCTGATCCACCCGCGGGCGGGGAAACCCGCTAGCAGAAAAAAGCCGGCCTCGCGCCGGCTTTTTTTGTGCCCGAGATTCGCCAGCGAGCGCAGCGGAGAGGGAGGAGCTGGGTATTAACCCGGATATTTCATGAGGTCGCGCCGAAAGATCCGGCAATTCCAAGCGGGGCGAGAGTTTCGACCGATGGTGTTGAGATAACAGAGTGTTCGCGATCTTTCGGCGCTGGCACGGCCCTC
>NZ_JACYTR010000026.1 GCF_014841215.1 Pseudomarimonas arenosa | reverse complement strand
CGGTTCGGTGTGTTCGACGATCTGCGAGCCGCTCGTACTGCGGAACGCAGTGACATAGACGCCGTCATCCAGCACTTGGCCGGCGAGGGTCTGCCCAGACCATTGAAATGACTTCTTGCCGCACGAAGGCGAATCCAGCACCTCGGAATACACCACCTCACCAGAGGTGAGCTTCTTGATGATCACTTCAAGCTGATCTGCCGAATTGGTGGTGAACTCGATGTTTCCGGCCTGCGATACCGACGGATCAATCACCATGGCATTGGTGCGCACGGCATACACGCCGGGATACGGCGTACCACCCGGCTGATCCAGATAGTCGCAGTAGTTGATTTCAGGAAATGAGGGGGTATCAGCGCGATCATCAATCTTCTGAGCAATGGCATACGGGTCGGTAGTGCCCCAGTAGTTGCCCCGAGCGTTCAGGCTGACATTGGCCGAATTCGCGTAGCTGTTGCCCCGATAGTTGAAGTTGCTGTTGCCATGGATGGCGTTTCCTGTGACGACAGGCTGGGGATTTCTCGCCGGATTGTTCGACTGCAGGTTATAAACCTCCACGCCATTGAAGTTTCCGGAGATGGTATTGCCGTCGATCACCTGGGGCGTGGCTGCATCACGGGCGTAGACGCCGATGGTGTTCTGGGTCAGCAAGGACTTCCGGATTGTGCCGCTACTGGCATTGAATTCGACCGCGCGAACGGCATGGCGAATATCAGCATGCTCAATCAACACGTCGTTGGCGCCGGCATTGATCAGAATTCCCGGCCAGTGCCCCGCGGCTGGAGAGGCCCGGCTCGACAGGAATTTCACCGGCTGCGCCTGCGTGCCCAACACGCGCAACGAACCGTCCACCACGAAGGATTGACTGTAGGGGAACTGCAGTTCCGCGCCCGGCAGCAAGGTCAAGGTGGCTCCTGGCGCCACCCGAACATAACCTTCGACCTGGTGCAGGCCAGCACCCAAGGTGGTATTGGCAAGAAGCGGCCCGTTGAGGCTATTGCCAGAAAACGCAGGCGATCCCTCTGCCGTGAGGTACCCTGCAAAGTCGATCACCGGGTGGTTGTAGTAGTCGGAGCGGTCATAGATTTTGCTAGCGATTTGGCCGACGTCGGTGGTGCCCCAATCGTTGCCGCGGGCATTCAGGCGAGTGGTGTCGGGATTGGCGTAGGCACTACCCCGAAAGTTGTACCCACTATTGCTGTAAATGCGGTTGCCCGTCACGACCGGCAAAGGGTTCTTGGCAGGATTGCTGGGCTGAGAGGTTGAAACCTCCACGCCGTCGCGGTTTGCCGTGATGGAGTTGCCATCAATCACCTGCGGCGTGGCACCATCACGGGCGTGAATTGCGATGGTGTTTTGAGTAAGCAGCGACCTGCGAACAATACCCGTGCTGGCGTTGAACTCCAACGCCTTGGTGGCGTGGCGAATTTCGGCGTGCTCGACTAGCACGTTGTTTGCGCTGGCATTGATCAGAATTCCCGGCCAGTGCCCCGCCGCCGGAGCCACACGGCTGGAAACGAACTTCACCGGCTGCGCCTGCGTGCCCAACACGCGCAACGAACCGTCCACCACGAAAGATTGACTGTAGGGGAACTGCAGTTCGGCACCCGCAGCCAAGGTCAAGGTCGCCCCTGGTGCTACACGCACATAGCCTTCAACTTGGTGCAGGCCGGCGCCCAAGGTGAGATTGCTAAGGACCTGTCCGTTGAGACTGCCGCCGGCAAAAGCCGGCTGGCCATCGGCGCTCAGATACCCTGAGAAGTCGATGACCGGGTAGTTGTAGTAATCCGAGCGATCGTAGATCTTGTTGGCAATCTGGCCGACATCGGTTGTGCCCCAGTAGTTGCCGCGCGCGTCGAGACGTGTGGCATCGGGATTGGCGTAAGCACTGCCGCGGTAGTTGTACCCACTGTTACCGTAAATAGCGTTGCCGCTCAGCAGAGGTGCCGGATTCTTGGCAAGATTGCTCGGCTGCGAGGTGTATACCTCAATCCCGGTTTGGTTGGCCGTGATGGTATTGCCATCAACTACCTGCGGCGTGGCGCCGTCGCGGGCGTAGATCGCCGTGCTGTTCTGGCTCAACAGCGATTGGCGAACCGTGCCGCTGCTGCCATTGAACTCCAGCGCTTTGGCGGCGTGGCGAACTTCGGCGTACTCGATCAGCACGTCGTTTGCGCTGGCGTTGATCACAATGCCGGGCCAGTGACCGGCTGCGGGGCTTGTGCGACTCGACAGGAACTTCACCGGCTGCGCCGCCGTTCCGAGTGCGCGCAGCGAGCCATCTACGACAAACAATTGGCTGTAGGGGAACTGCAGTTCGGCGCCTGCCTCCAGCGTTAACGTCGCCCCCTGCGCCACACGCACATAGCCCTCAATTTGGTGCACGCCAGCACTCAGGGTGAGATCGCTGAGGATCTGTCCGTTGAGGCTGCTACCAGCAAAGGCCGGCTGGCCTTCGGCGGTTAAGTAACCGGCGAAGTCGATGACAGGGTGATTGTAGTAGTCCGAGCGATCATAGATCTTGTGGGCGATCTGGCCGACATCGGTGGTACCCCAGTAGTTGCCGCGGGCATTGAGGCGGGCGGCATCGGGGTTGGCGTAGGCATTGCCACGATAGTTATACGAGTTGTTGCCGTAGATCGCGTTGCCCGTCACCACCGGCATCGGGTTCTTGGCCGAATTGCTGACCTGTTGCGTGTGTACTTCTACGCCGATGTGATTGGCGGTGATGGTGTTGCCATCAATCACCTGCGGGGTTGCGCCGTCACGAGCGTAGAGGCCGGTGGTGCTATGAATGAGCAGCGACTTGCGAACGGTGCCGCTGCTGGCGTTGAACTCCACAGCCTTGATGGCGTTGCGAATCTCGGCATGCTCGATTAACACCTCGGTCGCGCTGGCATTGACTACGATGCCCGTCCACTGACCGGCCGAAGCAGTTCCGCTGGCCGCCACGAACTTCACTGGTTGGGCTGTGCTGCCCAGGACCCGCAACGCGCCATTGACGGTAACAGCCGAGTAGTAGCCGGTCACCTTGAGCTCGACACCAGGCATCACCCAGAGCGTTGCGCCAGGGGCAATGGTCAAATTGCTGGAAAGGAAGTACGCGCCGCCGTTGCCATGCGTCCACACAGTGTCTTGGCTGATCGAACCCGACCAGGTTCGGTTCACCGACTGCGTGTTTTGCACTACGACCGTGTTCCCCGGCGAGCTCACCTCTGCTCCCACCCGTTCCACCGCGCTGAGCGGGTTGTCGCCGAAGTCGAACGGTACCTTGATGGAAAAACGCCCGTCGCCCGCCGCCACGCCCTTAGCGCGCAGCTGAGTTCCGGCAAAGATGCTGACCTCGGCGCCCGGCGTTGCACTGCCCTGCACCACGACCGGATTGGTGACAATCGGCGAAGTCAGTGCATCAAGCTGCGGCGGCGCTACCGCCATCACCGGTGCGGCGAAGAGCAGGGTCATCAGTGCCAGCGTAATACTTGCTGCGCGTCGCCTTGCCCTGGTCTCGCGGGTCATCGCTGTGCTTGATGGATCAAGTTGCTTCACTTGCCACTCCTTTCGCCCACGGTCGAGGCACGGGCATCGCCCGCACGGTAAAAATTGTCAAAAGCGGTTTGCATGTCTTCACTCGATGCATTGCTATGGCAGCCGCCGTTGGCGCAACTCGACGGCGAATCGAAGGAAGCGGCTTGCTGCGGTTCGGTGATGCCAGGGGCATGGCTGCGCAGGCGCAACTCACCGCCAATCGTGATGGTGATCGGCATGTGGCAGTCGATGCACTCGACCTTGGCTGACTCGGGGCATGGCACGTGATCGACCAAGGCATCTTGCGCGTGGTGCTTCGCGCCGTTGTCGTGGCAGTCGACACAGGTCATCCGCTGCGAATCCAGTTCGCCGTGCACGTTATGGCAAACGCTGCACGTAACACCCAACTCCGGAACTAGCTCGGCGTCTTTTGCCTTCTCGGGGAAAACAGCGTATTCGGCGCTATGGCATTGGTAGCATTCGCGCTCTACCGGACCGAATCGGCCGTCGTAGCTCGACCCGAGCGATTTCAGCGCGTCGGCATGGCCACCGCGCTGCCAGGCCTGAAACTGCTGGTGACGGTCCCGCTCACGCCCGGTTCCCCACCACTGCGACGAGTTCTGCAAGTAATCGGGTTGGGAAAAGACGAACTTGTCTTCCAGGCTGCCGCCCGGCTCGAAGCCCACCGGAAAGAAGTACTCACCGCTAGGGGAGTTGCCTCGGGCGTGGCACTGGCCGCAGGTCTCCGCGTCGAGGCCAGCCGTCATGCCGCCAGAGCCGTGCACCTCCTCATGCCAGGCACCGCGGCCATGGCAGGATTCGCAACCAATGCCCGGCTCGACGAACGATCCGTCGGTAACGTCAAGGCCCACGGTGTGGCAGCCATGACATCGGCGCAACGGAACCGGCGCCTGCCAGCCATCCCATCCGGTGAGCTTCCAGCCGCTGCGCAGAATCGACCAGGCAGCGGGAAGCAGGGTTTCGGTATGCCCATCGGCACCCATGAACTGCTGCTCCCACTTCGATCCGATCACCCAGACCACTTCGTCTTCGGTGAATGCGGGCGCACCTTCGGCGTGCCAGGAGGCATTCATAACGCCGGGCTCAGTGGCCTTGCGCATCATCTTGCGATGGGCGGAGTCATGCCAGCCTTCGTGCTGAGTCTGATGGCAGTCTTGGCAGGAGCTCGATCCTACATAGTGGTTCGATTCCACATTGGCCCGCGTCCAACTCGTCCACATGGCCAGGGCCAGGGCAAGCACAAGCAATGAGGCAAGCCACTTGAACACGACGTTTCTCTTTAAAACAGCAGGACAGGAGCGTCACCGCTCTTCGGGGCGGCTAGGATTCAGCAAGCTTGATGCGCGTCAAACGCCGGTTGGTTGAGTGCTACCGACCCAACCCAGGGCACGATATGCCCTCCCAAGCGCAACCTCGCTTCGCGGAGCGGCGTGAAGCCTATGTGATTGTCGGGCCAAACGCAATCGAATCTTGAGAAGTTTCGCCAGACCGCTCGGAATAGCGCGAAAAACTGCTAATCAGACCACTGAAAAGTGCGGTTTTTCACACACAGAACCTTGCGCACGAGCTTGCGCTGGCGAGTGCGACAGAGGCCAGACAAGTCCTTTCAGGTGATCTCTGCCAGAGCCATCCTTAAGATGGCCGAGATCGATCCTGCGGAAAGGGCAAGCGGTGATCGGCGTCTCCGATGCGGCTGAACTGGCCGACTCAGCTCAGCCGAGAACATCGAACTGGATGAGCCGGTGGCTCAGCGTTGCCGTACCAACTCGCCTGCCCCACACCGATCTCCGGGGCACCCAAGACGCCCCTAAATACTAATGCTGTTCGGAATATGCGATGGCAGCTGGAACGGGTACGGCATCGGTCTGGACTGATTGCGCTTGCGGATTTCGGTCTCGATCGCGGCCAGCTCAGCCTGCAGTTTCGCCACGATCGGCTCTACCCGCGGATCCTTGAAATAGGGGTCGCGGGGGTTGTGCTCATAATGGCCAAAGGTGTCGTACTGCACGCTGCTCAACAGGAACTCGAAAGATGCGCCGTACAAGGCGACATCCAAGGGCGTGTACCAGGTCAGCAGGTCCTGCTCCGACTCGATCTGGGTCGAACGTGTGGGCGGGGCCTTGTACACGCTGCCCGACACACCGGGCACAAAGGACATCAACGGATACTGCGCATAGTTCACCGAGGCATGCAGCGGGCCGGCGGTATACAGGATCAGGCTGATCATCTCGATCAGATAGTCGAGGCTATCGATCTTCCACGGCCGCTCTGAATCACCGCTGGGCTGCAGACCATCAAGCCCCTGGAAACCACAATACTGCGGCGCAGTGAGTTCGTAGATCCAGCCCTGCAGCTCGCTATCCAAAGCCACATCCTGGTCATTGCGGTAGTAGAGCCGCAGGTAATCATTAACATATTGCTTGATCGCCTTCCACAACAGCAGGGTATCGTCACGGAACGGAAAGACCGCCAGCTGATCTACTGCACGCAGGGCGAATTGGCGCTCTGGCAAACGCTCGTCCCAGCGCCAGGCACGATGCGCACGCGACACCAGGGCCAGGGTGGACTCGATTTCAATGCCGACATTGCAGGCCACAACACCACCCGGAACGACCAGACTATGAATCGCGTCATCATTGATATTGATGGTGAAGCGGAAATGCGGAATCAGCAGCTTGTACAGCGGATGGCTGGTCGCCAACTGCCGATGCATGGCCACCACCATCGGCTCGATGATCAGATGACAGTCACCCAGATGCGCCACCGATTCGTGTTGAATGGCACATACCGCATTGACGATGTACTTGGCGATCTGCCATTTGTAGCCCTTGGCGTCATCACCGCCCGCGCAGTCATTCGGGGTGTAAATCGGCGTGGCTTCGGCGTCGAAGCGCTGACCCAGCTGGATGGCAATCGGCTGCAGCGCCCCGCCCGGCGGAAAGCCCGGCGGCGGCGTGGGATTCCAGTAGAACAGCGCAATCGGTGCCGCGATGTATCGCTGTTCGTCGTGCAGTGAGTTGGTCTTGGCGCCTTCGAGCTGGGCATAGTCGACCACATACAGACGATGCTCGCGGATCGCCTGCGCCAGGGTGATCGCCGAGTCGCCGGTGACCGACTGCAGAATCGCATCGCTGATCGGACACTTGGCCTGCAGTTCCGACAGCACCGCCGCATCACGCTGCTTGCCGCGCTCCAGCACCACACCACGCAATTGGGTGGTATTGAAGCCGGCGATCTGCAGGTGGCCGAAGAACCAGTCCTGCTGACAGGGCAAACCCTCCTTGGGCATCCAGGACTGCTGCTCGATACTCAGCATCAAAGGCTTGGGCAGGGAGATGAACTGGTTCTCGTAGTCTTCCAGCGATCGCGGACGCAGATAGTTGCGTCCGTGGTCGCTGCTCAGCATGTCGTACAAGGTCGACTTCAGAAAGGCGGTCGGCCCGTTGGCAATCAGGTCCTTGAACACCGCATCGAGGCCAGTGATCATCTTCTCCAGATCGCGCGGCAGCCGGGTCATGCCCTCGATCGCCTTCGGCAGGGCGGCCAGCGCGGCCAGAAGATCCTGCAGATCCTTGGCGTCGCGCCCCGGGTGCAGCAGACTGAACTCCTTGCTGAGTTTGTCGTAGGCCTGCTCGACGGCGCGCAGCGCGTCGGTCGGCATGTCCTCGCTGAGCTCGCGCTCAAGCAGCAGCGTCACGGCTTGCTTGAAGTTCTCGGCCAAGGGCACGAACACTTTCAGCACCTGCGCCTCGTAATCGAGGCTGAACTTCTCCGCCGAGGGCAGATCGGCCGACATCGGCACCGATTCGAGGTAGCTGCGCATGTAGTTGTAGTCGGTGCGCGCCAGCGATAACTGAAAGGCCCGCTGCGCCTGCAGATCGGCGGAATCTTGCTGCGGAAGCGTGGGGATCACTGCAGCCTGCGTGCTCGACATCGGCATTGCCCTCAGATTGCGCGCTATGCGCGGGTGACGTGACAGGGCGACACGCTACCCGCCGGCTACCCAGGCTGGCAAGTCTTGTGTTTTGACGGCGGGCTAGGTCGCGCTCGACTAAGCGCGCAGCTCAGCCGCCAGTTGCTCCGCACGATCGCCGACCAGCAAGTGATAGAGGCCGGGCCTGACCTCGAACACCGCATCAGCGCCAGCGGCCTTCAGCGCCTCGGCATCGATCCGCCGCGCATCGGCAAGCTCAACACGCAAGCGGGTGTATGCCACCGCTTCGAGGTTGAGAATATTGGCCATCCCACCCAAGGCCTGCCGCAGACCTTCGGCGGCCTCCTTAACCCAGTCCTCCATCGAGGAGGGCGGAGTAACAGCAGTGGGGGTGGCAGCCAGCGCTGCCGGCGGGGCTACGCCCGCTGTGGTCGCGCTACCACGCAGGCAATCCTGCATCTCGGTGCGCAGATTGTCCGACAAGGGGCCGAAGATCGCTTGCACGTTGTTGCCGACCATGAGCACGCCGGCGGCACCCAACAGCTTGAGTTTGGCCTGATCGACCTGCTGCGGATCGGCCACTTCGATGCGCAGGCGGGTGATGCAGGCATCGAGGCCGCGGATATTGCCGGCGCCGCCGAAGGCCGCGACCAGGGCGGCGGCCTGGCTGCTGCCGGGCTGACTGGCGACGCTGGCCGTGGCCTCGGTTTCGCGCCCCGGGGTTTTCAGATCGAACCAGCGGATCACCGCACGGAACACGCCGTAGTAGATCAGCGCATACAGTGGCCCAAGAATGAACACATACCAGGCGTTCTTGGCATTCGGCCCGATCAGGTTGAACACCACGAAATCGATGGCACCCTGGGAAAAGGTGAATCCCATGTGCATGTCCAAGGAGTTGGTTAAGAACTGGGCGCTGGCCACTAGCACGGCGTGCACCAGGTACAGCACCGGCGCAACGAACAGGAAGGCGAACTCGATCGGTTCGGTGATGCCGGTGAGAAAGGAGGTCAGCGCGCCGGATAGCATGATGCCGCCCACCGCCAGGCGCCGCTCCGGTCGCGCCTCGTGCCAGATCGCAATCGCCGCCGCCGGCAGGCCGAACATCTTGAACAGAAAGCCACCAGCCAGCACGCCGGCCGTGGAGTCGCCGGCGAAGAAGCGATTGATATCGCCGGACACCGTCTTGCCGCTGCTGGGATCGACAAAGGTGCCCATCTCGAAGAAGAACGGCACGTTCCAGATATGGTGCAGGCCGAACGGAATCAGCAGCCGCTCGACCAAGCCGTACACGGTGGCCGCGGTGCGCGGATCTTCATTCGCGGCCCAATGCGAAAACAGCTTGATGCCGCTGCCGATCGGCGGCCAGATGAAAGCCAGCAGAATGCCAAGACCAATCGCGGCCAAGGCCGTCACAATCGGCACGAAGCGCTTGCCGGCAAAGAAGCCCAGATAATCCGGCAGCCGAATGCGGTAGTAACGGTTGAACAACCAGGCGGCCAGACAGCCGGCCAGAATGCCGCCGAACACCCCGGTCTGAATCGAGGGGATGCCCATGATCGAATCGGCGGTGATGCCGACGATGCCGGCCATCACCCCGAGGGTGGCATTCATCACCAGGTAGCCGATGGTGGCCGCGATTGCCGCCACCCCATCGTTCTCGGTGAAACCCAGTGCTACGCCGATGGCGAAGATCAACGGCAGATTGCCGAAGATCACATCGCCCGACATCTTCATCATCAGCGACAGATCGGCCGGAATCCAACCGAACTTGGCCGCTCCAATACCCAGCAGCAGGCCGGCCACCGGCAAGACCGCCACCGGCAACATCAGCGACTTGCCAATCTTTTGCAGCAGGGTGAATGCTGATTTGAACATCTCTAGTGTCCCTTGAAGTGCTCTAGCCCCTCTCCCTCCAGGGGAGAGACCAATGTGCGCTGATTTTCGCCGCACCGGATTGCGCCCCGGAACTCCCTCCCCGATGTTCGGGGAGGGCTGGGGTGGGGTTAGGGAGCCGGCCTTTCCCTATCCAGGCCTCACGCAGCGAGGTTCCTGGGTAGGGGAGCAAGGCGCGGCCTAGGCGAATCGACAGGTTATGCCGGTAGTTCATCGAGAGGCCAGACGAGCCGGACCCATCACAAGCACTCATCAGACCGATTCCTCAACACGAGCGGCGTGGGCCCGGGATTGAAACTCGCTCAATCGCGCCCGTACCGCGCTGGCGGTATCGAGCTCGACCAGTTGTTGCGCCAGTGCTCGGCATTCATCGAGATAACAACGCGCCACCGCGGCTTTCACTGCGGCCACCGCCGGCGCCTCCACTGACAGCTCGCGCACTCCCAGACCCAGCAAGGCTGGCACGGCCAGCGGATCGGAAGCCATCGCGCCACACACCCCGAGCCACTTAGCGTTTCGTTTGACTGCATCGCCGCACAATCCAATCAAGCGCAACACAGCAGGATGCAGCGCATCGGCGTGTTGTGCCAGCTGGGCATGACCGCGATCCATGGCCAGGGTGTACTGGGTCAGGTCATTGCTGCCGATCGACATGAAATCAACCTCGCGGGCAAACTGCTCGGCCAATAGGGCCGCCGACGGCACCTCGATCATGATGCCCAGCGAGGGCATGGCCAGACCCAGCTGCTCTGCCTGCTCGGCGACCAGGGCGCGGGCCTGGCGAAACTCCTCCAGGGTTGCCACCATCGGCAGCATCAGATGCAGGCGATGGCCCTGGGTGGCGCGCAGCACCGCGCGAATCTGGGTGCAAAACAGCGCCGGGTGAGCCAGGCTGAGCCGCACACCGCGCTGGCCGAGAAATGGATTGTCCTCGCGTGGCAATGGCAGATAGCTCAGCGGTTTGTCGCCGCCAACGTCCAGGCTGCGAATCACCAGCGGCCGATCCTGGCCGAGGCAGCGCGCGACGGCGGCGTAGGCGGCGATCTGCTCGTCCTCATCAGGCGCACTGCTGCGCTGTTCGAACAGCAACTCGCTGCGCAGCAGCCCTACCCCTTCGGCCCCGGCGGCCAGGGCGTCCGCGGTATCGGCGGCGTGACGCACATTGGCCACCACCTCGATGCGCTGTCCATCAGCACTGCGGGCCGGTTGCTGAGCAGCGGTCCTCTCGCGCTGGGCGCGTTGTTTCGCCTCCTCAACATCACGTTCCGCCTGCGCCCATTGTTCGGGAGCGGGAGCTGTCAACAACAGGCCACGATCGGCGTCGAGAATCACCCTCTGGCCATCGGCCAGTTGCAGCGCCTGTGGGTCGATAGCACATAGCGCCGGCAGACCAAACGAGCGGGCCAGAATGGCGACGTGACCGGTGGCGCCGCCGCCGCGGGTGCAGAAGCCGCGCAGGCGCTGGCGATCGAGGTCGGCGGTTTCCGATGGGGTGAGGTCTTCGGCAATCAGGATGCAGCCCTCGGGCAACTGCACGCTGGTGGTCACTTCGCCCAGCAACTCGCCGAGCACACGCCGCCCGATATCACGCAGATCCGCCGCGCGCTCGGCCAGCAAGGCATTGCCGAGGGCGGCCAGGGTGGCGGCCGATTGTTCGGTCGCCGTCTGCCAGGCATAGGCAGCGCTCTTGCCCTGATCGATCAGGGCCAAGGCGCTGTCGACCAGTTGCGGATCCTGCAGCAGTTCCTGCTGAGCCGCGAGGATGGCGCCACGCGCGGTATCTGTCGATTGAACCTGCAGTTCCCGCAAACTGCGCTCGGCAGCGCGCAAGGCCTGGCTCAGGCGCTGGTGTTCGCTGGCCGGGTCGGCACCTCGCTCTTGCACCTGCAGCGCGCCGCGGCGCCACTGAAACACGCGGCCGATGGCCAGTCCGGGCGATGCGGTGACGCCACGCAGTTCGCCGCTGACCGCGCGGTTGGCTGCGCGCTCGACTTCCAGCGACGGTCTGCGCTCCGCCTCGGCCCGGGCGGCCTGAAGATCCTCCCCGCAGCCCTGACGCAACAGTTCGGCCAAGCGGCCCAGCGCCTCGCGCGCATCGGGCCCGCGGGCCACCAGTTCCACCACGCTACCGGCCGCCGTGGCCAGGGACATCAGGGCCACCAGAGATTTGCCATTGGCTTCGCGGCCCTGAAAGCGCAATCGAACATCGGCCCGATAGTGCTTGGCCGCTTCGGCGAACACCGCCGCCGGCCGCGCATGCAAGCCGGCCGGATTCGGCAACTCGACCTTCGTCGCATGCTGATCGCCCCGGTGGACCGCGGCGGCTGACCGATCGTCACTGTTGAGCGTCAGACTGAACAACAGACTTCGCCCGGCCTCCAGCTCGCCGCGCCCCAGCTGGAGCGCGACCACGCGCTCGCCATTGGCTACCACCACCTGGGTCAGCATGCTGCGCGCGCGGCAGGCCAGATGATCGAGATCGAAGCGGATCAGGCCTTGACCTGCACTGACCCGATCGCCCAGCCGCACCATCGGGGTGAAGCCCTCACCGCGCAGGGTCACCGTGTCGATGCCGATATGGATCAGGATGTCGACCCCGCTGGGGTGACGCAGGGTGATCGCGTGATGTGCGGCATGCAATTGCACTACGTCGCCATCGATCGGCGCCAGCAAGGTTGACGAGGTCGGATCCAGCGAGGCGCCATCGCCGACCATGCGCTGGGCAAACACCGGGTCGGGCACCCGCGATAAGGGCACCCGTACCCCGGACAGCGGCGCCAATACAGGCAAGATGTTGGATTGTTCGGCCATGCCCCCTCCGGCTGCAGCGTCGCCAGAGTAGCCCGTTGTGGCCTGCTCGCAAGCCGCTGATGCGGCAAGATTCAACCGCATACGTATGCAGGCCAATCGCCCCGACCTGGGTCTGCGCGATGCAGCCGGCGGCCGGTACAGGCAGAATAGGCGGTCGCATGCCGGCCAGGTGGCCGGGGCATCACCCGCACACAGGCAGCCATGAGTCAGGACAAGACAGCGGAACACACCCCGCTGATGAAACAGTTTTTCGCCGCCAAGGCCGAGCATCCGGACATTCTGCTGTTCTTTCGGATGGGCGATTTCTATGAATTGTTCTACGACGATGCGCGGCGTGCGGCCAAGCTGCTCGATATCACCCTGACCCAGCGCGGCCAGTCGGCCGGCCAGCCGATTCCCATGGCTGGGGTGCCGTTTCACGCCGCCGAGGGTTATCTGGCCCGGCTGGTGGCGCTTGGCGAATCAGTGGCGATCTGCGAGCAGATCGGCGATCCGGCGGCCAGCAAGGGCCTGGTGGAACGCAAGGTGGTGCGGATTGTCACCCCGGGCACGGTCACCGACGATGCCCTGCTGGAGGAGCGCCGCGATACACTGCTGGCGGCAGTGAGTCGCGGCAAGCAGGGCTTCGGTCTGGCCTGGGTCGATCTGTCGGCCGGCCGCTTCCTGGTGCAGGAGCTGGCCAGCGAGGATGAGCTCAGCGCCGAACTGGCACGGCTGGAGCCGGCCGAGCTGCTGCAGCCCGATGAAGATGGCTGGCCGGCGTTTCTGAGCGCTGCCCGCGGACTGCGGCGCCGCGGCCCCTGGCACTTCGATGCCGACAGCGGCCGTCGCACCCTGCTGCGTTTCTATCAGCTGCACGATCTCACCGCCTTTGGCATCGAAGACCGCGCGCTGGCCATCGCCGCCTGCGGCGCCCTGCTCGGCTATCTGGAAGAGACCCAGCGTCAAGCCCTGCCGCACCTATCCGGCATCGCGGTCGAATCGAGCAGTGACAGCATCGCCATGAATGCCGCGACCCGGCGTCACCTGGAACTCGACAGCCGCATCGATGGCCGCACTGAACACACAGTTGCAGCGGTGCTCGACAGCAGCATCACGCCGATGGGCGGACGCCTGCTGAAACGCTGGCTGCATCGTCCACTGCGGCGGCAGGCGCTGTTAAGAGAACGCCATCAAGCGGTCGCCAGTCTGATCGATAACGGATTGTTTGAACCGCTACGCGAGGCGTTTCGCGCCATTGGCGATGTTGAACGCATTCTCGCTCGAGTCGCCCTTCGTTCGGCCCGGCCACGCGATCTCAGTACTTTGCGCGATGCCTTGTTGGCCTTGCCTGAACTTAGATCCTTGCTAGATGTTACTCCTCCCCTTGCGGCGCAAAGCCAACCCCCTCCCGACCTCCCCCATCGAGCCACGCTCGCAAGGGGAGGAGACCAGCCCGCATTGGTTGACGATGCGGCGACAGGCTTGCTCGGCCAACTCGCTCTCGCCCTTAGCGGCCACGAGCACGAAGCCGATCTGCTTAACCGGGCGATCAAGCCGCAGCCGCCGGTGGTGCTGCGCGATGGCGGCGTTATTGCCGATGGCTTCGATGCCGAACTGGACCGTTTCCGCCGCCTCACCGAAGACGCCGACAGCTTTCTGGTCGAACTCGAAGCCCGCGAACGCGAGCAGACCGGCATCGCCACGCTCAAGGTCGGCTACAACCGGGTGCATGGCTACTACATCGAGATGGGCAAGGCGCAGGCCGACAAGGTGCCGACCCACTACACCCGACGGCAAACCCTAGCCAATGCCGAGCGCTATATCACCGAGGAACTGAAGCAGTTCGAAGATCAGGTGCTGTCGGCCAAGGATCAGGCCCTGGCCCGTGAGAAGCAGCTGTGGGAAGACTTGCTCGACCAACTCAACGTCCGCCTTCAGCCGCTGAAGAGTGCCGCCAGCGCCCTGGCGGAACTCGATGTGTTGTGCGGTTTTGCCGAGCGTGCCGAGAGCTTGAACTGGAATGCGCCCAGGCTGGTTGATGAGCCCGGCATCCGCATCGTCGATGGCCGTCATCCGGTGGTGGAAGCGGTACGCGATGAGCCGTTCGAGCCGAACTCGGTGGAACTCGGCCCGGAGCGCCGACTGCTGGTGATCACCGGCCCCAATATGGGCGGCAAGTCGACCTATATGCGGCAGACCGCGCTGATCGTGCTATTGGCACATATCGGCAGTTTCGTGCCAGCGAGCGAGGCCGAGATCGGCCCGATCGATCGCATTCTCACCCGCATCGGTGCCGGCGACGATCTCGCCCGCGGCCAGTCGACCTTCATGGTGGAAATGGCCGAGACCAGTTACATCCTGCATCACGCCAGCGAGCATTCCCTGGTCTTGATGGACGAAATCGGCCGCGGCACCTCCACCTATGACGGCCTGGCCCTGGCCAAGGCCTGCGCCCTGCAGCTGGCTCGCGCCAATCGCGCCATGACCTTGTTTGCCACCCATTACTTCGAGCTGACCCAACTGGCCGCGCCCGGCAATGGCATCGTCAATGTGCATCTCGACGCGGTGGAACATGGCGATAAGTTGGTCTTTATGCATGCGGTGAAGGAAGGCCCGGCCAATCGCAGTTTCGGCCTGCAGGTCGCCGCCCTGGCCGGCCTGCCGAAAGCCGCGCTGAAAGCGGCTCGCGCCTATCTGGAAGAACTGGAAGGCACACCCGGCGCGGCGCCACCGCGACGCGAGGATCCCAGCCCACAGCTCAGCCTGTTTGCCGCCGCGCCCTCGGCGCTGGAGAAGGCCCTGGCCGAAATCGACCCCGATCAACTGTCGCCGCGCGAGGCGCTGGAAAGCCTGTACCAGCTGAAACAGCTGAGCGCCGGCTGACTTGTCGACTTGATTTTCGCGCCCAGCGGCGCAAGCTGTCCCTAAGGCGTGACCAACAAGACCTGACATCTGCCAGGTCAAACGCCGCGGGAGGTGCGCATGCTGAGCGATCAGCCGCGCCCGGCCGCCGTGGCCGGACTGTTCTATCCCGCCAATCCTGGGCAATTGCAGGCCGAACTCGATGGCCTGTTGCGTGAAGGAGCGGCTGCATCCACACCCCTATCGGCGCCTCCGAAGGCGCTGATCGTGCCGCACGCGGGATATGTCTATTCTGGCCCGATTGCCGCCCGCGCCTATGCCGCACTGCGGCCAGCGGCGGGCCGAATTCGACGCGTAGTGCTGCTCGGCCCGGCGCACCGGGTTGGCTTCAAGGGCTTGGCAGTACCCACGCACAGCCGTTTCGCTTCACCATTGGGCGAGGTCGAAGTCGATCAGGAGGGCGTGCAGCGGCTATTGCCGATGTCACAGGTAACTCAACGCGACGATGTACATGCAGAGGAGCATGCGCTGGAAGTACAGCTCCCCTTCCTGCTGAACACCTTGGATCACTTCAGCGTCTTGCCCGTGCTGGTGGGCCATGCCAACGCGGAGGAAGTCGCGGAAGTATTGGAGGCGGTGTGGGGTGGGGAAGAAACCCTGGTCCTGATCAGCTCGGATCTATCGCACTACCTGCCGCAACGACTGGCGATGCAGATCGATCGCGCCACCACGGAGCAGATCGTTGCACTCAATGAGCCGTTGGACCATGAACAGGCCTGCGGCGCCACACCGATCAATGGTCTGCTGCGGGTGGCAAAACGGCGCGGCATGACAGCGCATCTGCTGGACCGCCGCACCTCGGCTGACACCGCCGGCAGCCCGGAGCGGGTGGTGGGCTACTGCTCGGTCGCATTCAGCGAAGCGCCCGCGGCCGGGATGTCAGCGGACCCGGACCCGGCGCTGGGCAGGACACTGCTACAGCGTGCGCGACGGGCGATTCGCCTGGCCCTTAACAAGCCAGTCGGCGACGTAGCTGCACATCCGGCCTTGCAGCAGCCGGCGGCCTGCTTCGTCAGCTTGCGCCGACAAGGTGAGCTGCGCGGTTGCCGCGGAACTCTGGAAGCCTGTCAAACGCTGGAATTGGCCATCGAACACAGCGCCTGCGCAGCCGCCTTTGACGATTCACGATTTCCCTGCCTGCGCGCCGATGAGCTCGATGATCTGCACATCGAGGTCTCGCTGCTATCGCCGCTGCAACCCTTGGCGGTCGAGAGCGAGCAACACCTGCTGCAATTGATTCGCCCTGGCGTCGATGGACTGCTGCTGGAGTTGCATGGCCGCCGAGGCACCTTCCTGCCGCAGGTCTGGCAGGCCTTGCCGCAACCGGCGGACTTCCTGCGCGCGCTCAAGCACAAAGCTGGACTGGCAGCCGATTTCTGGTCAGCGGAACTGCGTGTATATCGCTATCAGGTGCAGCACTGGAGCGAGCCAGCATGAACCATCCAGGCCAATGGTGGCATCGACTGGATGACGGTCGCATTGCCTGTGATCTGTGCCCACGCGACTGCAAACTGCGCGAGGGTCAGCGCGGCGCCTGTTTTGTCCGGCAAGTGGAAGACGGCCAGATGTGGCTTACCAGCTACGGCCGCTCTTCGGGCTTTTGCATCGACCCCATCGAAAAAAAGCCCTTGAATCATTTCTACCCCGGCAGCAGCGTGCTGAGCTTTGGCACCGCCGGCTGCAATCTGGCCTGCAAGTTCTGCCAGAACTGGGACATCAGCAAGTCGCGCGAGGTCGATACGCTGTCGGGGGCCGCCACCCCCGAACAATTGGCGGCCACCGCCGAGGCTTACGGCTGCCGGTCGATTGCCTTTACCTACAACGACCCGGTGATCTTCGCCGAGTACGCGATGGACTGTGCCGAGGCAGCCCATGCTCGCGGCCTGAAGGCAGTGGCTGTCACCGCCGGCTATATCACCGAACAGGCCCGTGAAGCATTCTTTGCCCCGATGGACGCGGCCAATGTCGACCTCAAGGCGTTCACCGACGAGTTTTACTATCGACTCTGCGGTGCTCATTTGCAGCCAGTGCTCAACACCCTGGAATACCTGGTTCACCACACCGATGTCTGGACCGAGATCACTACCCTGCTGATTCCCGGCAAGAACGACAGCGAGGCGGAACTGCATGCTGAGTGCGAATGGATTGCACAGCACCTGGGACTGGATGTGCCGCTGCATTTCTCCGCCTTTCATCCCGACCACAAGATGACCGACGTCGAGCACACGCCGGCCTCCACCCTTAGTCGCGCACGACAAATCGCGCTGCAGTACGGCCTGCGCTACGTCTACACCGGCAATGTGCATGACTCCCTGGGTGGCAGCACGTTCTGTCCCGGCTGCGACACCCTGCTGATCGAACGCGACTGGTACCAGCTGGGCAAGTACCGGATCGATGAGCAGGCGCGTTGCCCCGAATGCGGCCAGCCCATTGCCGGTCGCTTCGGCGCCTACCAGGGCAGCTGGGGCCGACGGCGCATGCCGGTGGCCATTGCCTGACAGGCCGACCCTGATCGGCGGCTTTGGCCGGGGTCGGCGTGAGGTATACGCCACCGCCACAACTCAGCGACATCACATCGGTTAGCATGCAGTTCGCAGCAGAATGGCCCGGCAGCCGGCGCCGAGGAGCGGAATGGCACGCGCGCTGTCCCTGACCAAGCTGAGCCTGATCATCGCGGTGGCCTACGTGGTTTCGGGCCGGCTCGGACTGCTGCTGGCGATTCCGCCGGGCTATGCCACCGCCATTTTCCCGCCTGCGGGTGTGGCCTTGGGTGCCCTGCTATTGTTCGGCCGACCGGCCATCATCGGCGTCTGGCTCGGCTCCTTGGCCCTGAACATATGGATTGGCGGTGGCTTCAGCGCTTTCTCGGTGCTGATCGCCGCGCTGATTGCCAGCGGCTCTTCACTGCAGGCACTGGCCGGCCATTGGCTGATCGCGCGCTTTATCGGATTGCCGATCACCTTTGAAGAGGGACGCAGTCATGGGCGATTCGCGATCCTCGCCGCCTGCCTGGCGCCCCTGATCGGTGCCAGCGTGGGCACCGGCACCTTGCTAGCGGCCGGATTGCTCCCCGGCTGGGATGCCCTGCCCTTTGCCTGGCTGACCTGGTGGGTCGGCGATGGCATCGGCGTACTGCTGGTGACGCCGGTCATGCTGATGCTGTGGGCACAGCCGGCCAGCTATTGGCGGCCATTGGCGCGCAAGGTAGTGCCGATGCTGCTGCTCACTCTGGCCGTGGTGGTCTGGGCTTTCTACGCCGCCAGCCACTGGGAGCAAGCTAATCTGCGCGAGTCGTTTGCCCGCATCAGCGAGCGTCTCGGTAATCAGATCGAATCCAGCGTCCAGCACACCATCACCGAACTGGAATCGCTTGAGCGCTTCTTTGCCGCCAGCCAACGGGTCGACCACCAGGAATTCAGCACCTTCGTTAACACCATGTTGCGCCATCGGCCGGCGATCAATGCGATCGAATGGGCGCCCCTGGTGTTGCCGGAGCAACTGTCTGCACACCAGTCCGCAATGCGGCAGATCCACCCTGGCTATCGGGTCTGGCAACGCGAGGAGCAGGGCCAGGCCGACGCGGCCAACGCACCGCCCTTTCATGCCCCGATCGCCTTCTTGGAACCATTCGAGCGCCACGCAGCGATACTAGGCTTTGATCTTGCCTCCAGCCCGCAGCGACTGGAAGCGCTGCAGCGCGCCCGTGCCAGCGGCGATGTTGCGGTTTCCCGTCCCTTGCGCCTGCTGCAAGACAGCGGTGACGCGCTGGGTGTGCTGAGCATGCGCTATGTCAGCAGTACCGATCACGCCGAAGCCGGTTTCGTCATAGCCGCAGTGCAGATCGAACAGACGCTGAAGTTCGCGCTAGAAGATCAGCCAACCGCGGAAGTGCGTATCCGCATGACCGATCGCAGCGATGAGCAGGCACCAATTCTGCTGTTTGACAGCGCCAGCGCCTCGCTGTCGGCGTCGAGTGCCGTTGCACGCAACGGACTCAGCACGCAACGCCTGCTGGAACTGGGTGGCCGACGATGGCTGCTGGAGTTTCACGCCCTGCCCGGGTTCGTTGAAAGTCGACATCCCTGGCAGGCCTGGCTGGTGCTGGTGGCCGGCCTGCTGTTTGCTGCCTTGCTGGCTTCAACCATGACCTTGGCGGCGAGCCGGGAAAGCGCCATTGCCCGGGTGGTCACCCAACGCACCCGCGAATTGCAGCGTAGCGAAAGTCTGCAGCGGGCAATCGTGGACTCCTCACCCGAGGGTCTGCTGCTGCTGGACGCTGCCGGTCGCATCCTGTCGATCAATGCCTATGGCCGGGTGATGCTCGGCTACGACGATCAGGCCCTGCTGGGCAAGCCGCTGTCGCCCCTGCTCTCCGAGGCCGAACGACTCAACGAGTGGTTAGCGGGACATAGCGATGAGCGGGTGCGATTCGAAACCAGCGTGGCCGATGCCGCCAACGCCCTGGTGCCGGTTGAACTCACCGCCACCCGGGTAGAAGTCAGTGAAGAACGGCGCTATAGCGTGCAACTGCATGATATGCGGCAGCGCTATGAGCTCGACCAGCTGAAACGCGAATTCGTCTCGACGGTAAGCCATGAACTGCGCACCCCGCTGACCGCCCTGCGCGGCGCCGTGCGCCTGTTGCAGCAACACGCCGGGCTACAACTGCCACCAGCCGCGTCGCAATTGCTCGAGGTCGCCGATCGCAATGGCGAGCGACTGGCGCATCTGATCAATGACCTGCTCGACTTCGAAAAGCTCAGCATCGGCACCCTGCAGCTGCAACTGAGCCGGGTGCAACTCGAACCCTTTCTGCGCCAGCACCTGGCCGATCTTGAGCCGTATGCCAAGCGCAGCTCAATCAGTCTCCATCTGGAATGCGAGCACCATCTGCCCGACATCTTCTGCGCCCCCGACCGACTGGCCCAGGTGTTGTCAAACCTGGTCTCGAATGCAGTCAAATTCTCCCCTGCCGGCAGCGAGGTGTGGCTGAAAGCCGGCCAACTGCGCAACAGGGTGCGCCTGGAAGTGATCGACCAAGGGCCCGGCATACCGGCTGAACTTCAGCCACGCATCTTCGAGAAATTCTGGCAGGCCGACGGCTCCACCCAGCGCCGCCACCCCGGCACCGGACTCGGCCTGGCCATCACCAAACTGCTGGTGGAGAAGATGGGCGGCCAGATCGGATTCAAGTCAAGTAGCAGGGGCAGCGTCTTTTGGGTGGAGTTCAACAAGTTCGAATCGGGCTGACTGCTGCAAACGCCGTTTTGGCCGATCGTCGCCAGGCTCACATCCGTGCCGACAGCGAGCCGGTGCTACTCGGCTATAACGGCGCTATGCTGTTGCTGTCGAAAATGTGGAACCTCGGCCTTGAGACCGCAACGTTTCGAATTCGTCAACCTCAAAGCCCACGGTCGCTGGCTTTGGATGTTCTTACTCGTGCTGCTCGTGCCGTCGCTGGTAGCCCTGGGTGTCGGCGAACATGAGCGACAGCAAACGCTGCGCGAAATGGAAGAGCAGCTGGCGCGCCTGACCGAATTGCGAGTTCGGGCGCTGGAGCGGCAAATCGAACGGCGGCGACGCGATGTGCTCTTTCTCGCCGACACCCCGCCGGTGCCGGGCATCGGTCGGGCCCTGCTCCAACAGGGTTTTGATGCCGAGGAGAACAGCACAACCGAACTGTGGCAATCACGCCTGGAGACCATCTTTCAGGCCTTTGCCTGGGCGAACCCCGACGTTTTGCAGTTGCGCCTGATCGGTCGAGCCGGCCGTGGTCGCGAGTTGGTGCGGGTCAATCGGCACGGTGACTCGGTGGAAACGGTTGCCGAGTCTGCGTTGCAATCGAAGGGCGACCGCGACTATTTCTTGCAGACTAGCCAACTGCCCCGCGGCCAAGCGTATGTGTCGAAGATCGACCTCAACCGCGAGTACGGTGAAATCACCTTGCCACACACTCCGGTGTTACGCATTGGCACACCGGTACACGGCCCCGATGGTAACGCCTACGGAGCGGTGCTACTGAACCTCGATGCCACGGTGCTGCTCGACACCGTCGCCACCGATCCTGACTCACCATTTGCCCTGTACGTGATCAACGATAGTGGAGATTTCCTGGTTCACCCCGAATCCGGCAAAGCCTATGGTTTCGAGTTCGGCAAGCCGCAACGCTGGCAGGATGAGTTTATTGTTGCCGACGGCAATGCTTCGAGACTGGAGCGGGCGGAAGCAGGGGGCCGACTGGTTCGATTCTATCGACGCAGGCTGCAGCTAGATTCGTCGCGCCCCGATCATCACGCCACCCTCATCCTGATGGCCCCCGAGCGACTTGTGGAACACGAGGTAGCAGCAGCCCGCTGGGCTGCTGCAAGCGCGAGCGGTGGCGTCACCGTGCTGGCGGCCTTGTTGGCGGGCTGGTTTCAACGATTGCGCTCTCGAGAGCACCAGAAACAAGCACTGCTGGCCGCCCTAGTGAGCGCCGCGCAAGATCCCATTGTTGCCACCGATCTGAATGGCCGGATACGAAGTTGGAATCGCAGCGCACACACTCTGTTCGGTATCGATACGAGCTCGGCCTTCGGCCAGGATCTGGCGGCGCTGATCGCGCAGGGAGAAGCGCGCGATCATATCCGATCCGCGCAAGCGCGCATTCGCGCTGGGGTACCTGTGGTCACCCTGGTGACCGAGTGCCGTGGGGCCGGGCGGGCAACTGTCCCAGTTGCCTTCACCCTGGCTGCCATTCGCAACAGCCAAGGGCCAGCAACCGGTATAGCTACCACGCTGCGCGACATCAGCGCGCAGGTGCGGCACGAGGAAGAGATTCAAGAGTTGAATCGGTCGCTGGAACAGCAGGTGGAGGCACGTACGGCGAATCTCCGAAGAATGTCTGCCTTGCACGCCGCTATTGTCGCCAATGCCGGCAGCGCAATCATTGCGTCCGATTGCAGCGGGCGAATCAGCTTGTTCAATCCTGAGGCCGAACGCCTGCTTGGCTACGCGGCTCCGGACGTTGTTGGCAAGCGCCATATCAGCGAGTTTCAGGATCCGCATCAACTCGCCGAACGCGCAACTCAGCTCGGCCTGTCCGCGCCGGCCGGGCCGCCGCAAGCCATCGAGATCTTGCTGCGTGCCGAATCTGCCGACCACAACCGTGAATGGCGTCGTTGGCTGTGGATAGACTGTCGCGGCCACAAGGTACCGGTGCTACTCGTGTTCAGCGCCCTGTCGGACGACTCCGGACAGACTACTGGCTACATTGCCGTCGCCACCGACGTCAGCGCACTGGAGCGCAAACAACAGCAGCTGAGTGCCGCCCACAGTCGGTTTCAAACTGCGGTCGATGCAGCGCAACTGGGTGTCTGGACTTGGCGTCTCACGGACAACCACCTGGTATGGAACGACCGCATGTTCGAGATCTACGACTGGCCGCTGAGTTTGCGCAAGCAGGGGCTTAGCTACGAACATTGGCGGTCGCGGATACATCCAGACGACCTCGAAGACACCGAACGTAGACTGCAACAGGCGCTTGCTGGTGAATGCAGGTTCGACCCGGTATTTCGTATTTGCCTGCCAAACGGGCGGATTCGGCACATCCAGGCCGCTTCCATCGTTGAGCACGATGAGTACGGCCGGCCACAGGTCGTAACCGGCATCAACCGCGACATCAGCGATCAGCTGGCCTTGGAGCAGGGCCTGCGTGAAGCCAAGCAGGCGGCCGATGCCGCCAATCGATCGAAATCCGAGTTCCTGGCCAACATGAGCCACGAAATTCGTACGCCAATGAATGCCGTGCTCGGCATGCTGCACTTGCTCGGCAAAACCAAGCTTGACGATCGCCAGCGAGACTGCAGCGACAAGGCTAAGCAGGCTGCCCAGGCCTTGCTCGGCGTGCTCAACGATATTCTCGACGTATCGAAGGTGGAATCCGGCATGCTGGAGCTGGAGGAAACCGAATTCCGGATCGAGCAGGTACTTGAAAAGGTCATCGCCCTGGTAGCACACCGGGCACAAAGCAAGGATCTCGAGTTCGTCGTTCGCGATGAAACGGATGCAGATATTCAGCTAATCGGGGATCCGCTTCGGCTGACCCAGGTGTTGGTCAATCTGGCCGGCAATGCGGTGAAATTCACCGAGACCGGCGAGGTTTGCCTCGAACTGCAACAAGTGGAAGCCGATGATTCGAACGTTTGCATAGAGTTCCACTGTCGCGACACCGGAATCGGCATGACAGAAGAACAGCAGTCGCGACTGTTCCAGGCCTTCGCCCAGGCCGACAGCTCCATCACTCGGCGTTTCGGTGGCACCGGACTCGGACTGGTAATCAGCCGACAACTCGTCGAACTCATGGGCGGTCAGCTTGAGTTCGAGTCCGAACCCGGTCGCGGTACCGAGTTTCACTTTCGACTGTACTTCGGCCGCGCTGAGCCGATCCAGGCTGAAAGCTCGAAGCACGAGCCGACAGCTTGCAACGTGCTGATCGTGGAGGACAATCCTTCCGCACGCCAGGTGATGCAGGAACTAATCCAGCAGTTTGGCTGGGAGCCGCTGGCGGTCCCAAGCGCTGAACGGGCCCTTGATGAAATGCGAAAGCAGGAAGCGCCCCGATTCGATGTCGCGCTCATCGACTGGAAGCTGCCGGGCATGGACGGCCTGACCCTGGGTGCAAACATCCGTCAACTGTATTCGGAACGCAGCCCCCGGATGATTCTGTGCACTGCCTTCGGTGACCGCGTATTTCGCGACTCCAAAGCCAGGCAACTGTTCGACGGCTTTCTCAACAAACCAGTGACGGCCTCGGTGCTGTTCGACTCGATAGGTTCGGTTTTGGGGCGTGCCAGATTGGCCGAGCAAAGCACCACCGATGAGCGTCTTGGTGACCTTTGCGGAGTACGGCTGCTGCTGGTGGACGACAACGAGATCAATCGCCAGATTGCCCTCGAGATTCTGCAAGCGGTGGGTGCCGAAGTGGACTGGGCTGAAAATGGCCGGCAGGCGCTCAGTCACCTGAGTCAATTCGAGCTGCCTCATCTGGTGCTGATGGACGTGCAAATGCCGGTAATGGATGGCCTCGAGGCCACCCGCCGCATCCGAAAGCAATACGACCCGGCGCAACTCCCTGTATTGGCGATGACCGCGCACGCGCTGAAGGAAGAACTGCGTCGTTGCCTGGATGCCGGCATGCAGGGACGCGTGGTCAAGCCAGTCGACCCGGCCCTGCTAATTAGCACGGTGTTGCGCTTTCGGAGAGTCGACACAGAGGGCCAAAGCCAAGCAACCGAGCCCCCTGCAGCCAGTGGAGTGCCAACGGCAGACGCGAGGGCACCGGCTTGTCTTCCGAATCTGCGTGGTGTCGACACCGAATCCGGCCTGCGTTATGCAGCCGGTCACACAGAGCTTTATTGTCGGATGCTGCAGCGCTTTGTCGACAAGTACGCAGATGCAGCCAGCGAACTGCAAACCATGTTGGCAGAGCAACGCCCGAGCGAAGCCGAACATCTAGCCCATTCCATGCGAGGCATGGCCGCCACTCTGGGCGCTGAACTGATCGCCGAACAAGCCGGGGAGATCGAAGCGGCGTTGGGTTCTGACGCCTCGTTGCCCGACCTCGCTCCACTGCGGCGCGCCCTGCACGCCTTGGTGGAAGATATGGCGGGCTTCGATCCGAGCAAGGAAGCGACATCGAATCTGTGATCGAACGACGCTTTTCAGTGCACCCGGCGATCATCCGCGTCATCGGTCGGCGCAGCCCACCCTACGCTTCTCCTATACGTGGGCCTGTGGCCCACCACCGTTCGGAGCGATCGTCCATCCCCCTCCAACCCCATGCTGTCGACGTGGCCGCAAACTCGCTAAAGGGGCCCGCAGGAATCGAAGTCGAGGTCAGGCTGCCGGTGATTCGATCAACTACCCCTTCAGTGCAGACACCGTATCGGCATAGCGCTGGGCGATCCGCAGCCGCTGCGGATGCAGCCCCTCGCGCACGCGCCATTCGCCGCCCACCATCACATGACGAATGGCCGATCGATTGCCGGAGAACAGCCAGCTATCGATCACCGCAGGCTTGTCGCGCGCCACCAGTGCCGGCGCTGTTTCGTCGAGCACAATCAGATCAGCGCGGGAACCTTGTGTGTAAGCGTCGACATCGGCCTCCTCGAACCAGCCAATCGATGCGCCACTGGCCTGCGCGCCGCCACCGATGGCGTAGGTCAGAAGCGCCTCGCCGGTGCTGCGATTGGTCGAAAAGGCGATATTGCGCCGCTGCGACACCAGCCGCTGGCCGTACTCCAGCCAACGCAGCTCTTCGGTCGGCGAGACCGAGACATGACTGTCCGAGCCGATGCCAAAACGCCCGCCCACCTTCATGAACTGCTCCAGCGGAAACAGGCCATCGCCCAGATTGCCCTCGGTACTCGGGCACAGCCCAGCCACCACGCCCTGCCGCGCCATGCCGGCAATCTCGTCGGCATCGACGTGGGTGGCATGGATCAGGCTCCAGCGTTCGTCCAGCGGCATGTTGTTGAGCAGCCATTGCACCGGGCGGGCGCCGCGAACGGCTACGCACTCCAGCACTTCGGCCTGCTGCTCGGCGACATGGATATGCACCGGCCGCGGCGCCAGACTGGCTTCCAGCACCGCGCGCATCGACGCTTCCGGCACCGCTCGCAGGCTGTGAAAGCACAGACCGGCATTGTGCCGCGGGCCGCAGGCCTGCTCCACCGTTTCCAACAGTCGTAGATACTGATCGACGTCACAGCGGAAGCGTTGCTGTCGCTCGCTGAGCGGGCGACCGTCGAAGCCACCGCTCATATACAGCACCGGCAACAAGGTGATGCCGATGCCGACCTCGTCGGCGGCGGCCAGCAAGGCCCGCGACATGGCGGCTGGATCAGCGTACGGCTTGCCGTTCGGCGCATGGTGCAGATAGTGGAATTCGCAGACGTGGGTGTAGCCGGCTTCGAGCATCTCCAGGTAGAGCTGAGCGGCGATGGCCTGCAGTGACTCTGGCTCAACTACCTGAGCAAAGGCGTACATCACTTCACGCCAGGTCCAGAAGCTGTCCTGCTCATGCCCTCCAAGATGACCACGGCGCTCGGCCAGCCCGGCCATCGCGCGCTGAAAGGCGTGCGAGTGCAGATTCGGCACCCCGGGCACCACCCAGCGCCCCAGGTAGTCGCGATCACCACGTTCACTTCGCGGCACCAGGGCGACAAAGTGCCCGCTGGCATCGATGTCGATGGCGACATCGAGATGCCAGCCGTCCACCATCCACACGTGATCGGCGAAGTAACGCTTGATTCCGTCCATTGCGATTCCAACCTCCTGCTCTGCGGCGGATTACACTCGCAGCCTGCCCCATTGTCCACCGATCGCGATCGCCCGAACATGCCATCCGCCCTCGACGGCCTCAAAGTGCTCGATCTTTCCCGCATCCTGGCCGGGCCCTGGTGCAGTCAGACCCTGGCCGACTTCGGCGCGCAGGTAATCAAGGTCGAGCCGCCGGAAGGCGATGAGACGCGTCGCTGGGGACCGCCGTTTCGCGGCGAACTGTCAGCCTATTTCACCTGCGCCAACCGCAACAAGCAGGCCATCGCCATTGATCTGAAAGACCCGGCCCAGGCACCGCTGATCGAGCAATTGCTGAACTGGGCCGATGTACTGATCGAAAACTTTCGCGGCGGCCAGGAGCGTGTCCTGGGTTTTGACTATGCCAGCCTGAGTGAGCGCTACCCGACGCTGATCGTCTGTTCAATTTCCGGCTATGGCCGCCACACTGAGCAGTCGACACGACCCGGCTTTGATTTCGTGGTGCAGGCAGAAGCCGGCCTGATGTCGATCACCGGCGCTGTCGACGGCGAGCCGATGAAAGTCGGTGTCGCTGTGGCCGATCTGTTCTGCGCACAGAACGCCACCATCGGCATTCTGGCCGCATTGCGCCAGCGCGAACTGAGCGGCCGCGGTCAGCACGTTGACGTCTCTCTGTTCGGCAGTCAGTTGCAGATGCTGGCCAATGTCGCATCGAACTCACTGTTCAGTGGCCAGGCAGCGCCTCGTTATGGCAATGCCCACCCCAATATCGTGCCCTACCAGACCTTTCGCGCCAGCGATGACTGGTTCGCCCTGGCGGTAGCCAGCGACAAACTGTGGCGGGAATTCTGTGTGGTGATCGAGCGCCCGCAGTTGGGCACGGATGCGCGCTTCAAGAGCAATCCCGACCGGGTACGACATCGCGATGAGTTGATTGCGCAACTGAGCGAGTTGTTTGCACAGAAGCCAAGAGGCCACTGGCTCAACCTGCTGCAGCAGTGCAACATACCGGCCGCGCCGGTGCTGAACGTCGAGCAGGCCCTGGAGCACCCACTGACCGCGGAACTGGGCATGAAGATCGAGCTCGACGGCATCCCAATGCTGGCCAACCCGATCAAGCTGAGTGCCAGCCCAGCCCAATACCGCACCCCACCGCCCGTGCTCGACGCGGGTCGCGCCGCGGTCGAGCGCCTGTTGCGCGGCCACAAAGGCACCAGCGACGCGTAGCAGCCATCAGAACCCCTGCAACGTACCGTTGCTATTTGGTAACCGAGCCAGTTGCTGATCTGAGCGGTGCAAGGGAAAACTGACCGAGACCGACAGACCGCCGAGATCGACTGAACGCTCCAGCTGCAGCGTGGCGCCGTGCAGGCTGACCACCTGCGACACGATCGAGAGCCCAAGACCGCTGCCCTCGACCCCGGTGCCCAGTTCGCGATGAAAGCGCTGCAGCACCCGCTGATGAGCGTGCTGCTCCAGGCCCGGCCCGCCGTCCTCCACCGTCAGCACCAGGCGCGAGTCGCGCTGTGCCAGACTGACCCGCACATCGCTGCCCGGTGGCGAGAAACGCAGTGCATTGTCGACCAGATTGCGTAGCAGGATCTCAATCGATGCCGACCAGCCACTGACGCGGGGCAAGCCATCCTCCTCCCGTAACTCCATGTTATGGGCGCAGCCTGACTTGGTCGCCGCCAGTTCTGCCATTACCTCGCGTGCCAGGCCCGCCATATCGATTGACTCGACCCCCTCGCGGATGTGCTCGGGCTCCAGGCGGGCCAGCTCGAGCAACTGCTCAACCATTCTGCGCATGCGATGGACACTTTGCTGCAGGCGCTCGACCGACTCGTCACGCGCCGAGGTCGAGTCGGCATTGCGCATATTGTCCAGGTGCACTTGCAGCGCTGCCAGCGGCGTGCGTAGCTCGTGCGCCGCATCCGCGGTGAAGCGACGTTCGCGCTCGAGCGCGCCACGCAAACCGCCGAGCAGGCGATTGATCGAGCTGACCAGGGGCGCGATCTCGCTCGGCACCTTGCCGATTTCAAGCGGCTGCAGACGATCCGCAGCACGCACTTCCACCTCGGCAACGACCCGCCGCAGTGAACGTTCACCGACGCCGATGAGCCAACCAATGAACAGGCCCAACAGGGGAATCTGCAGTAGCAGCGGCAACAGCAAGCCCGCGGCAATTTCTTCGGCGATTTCTCGACGCGCGTCATCGCGCTCACCGGTCACATACCAGCGACCGCTGGCAGCCTGCAGCGCAAAGCTGCGCCACTGCCCATCGTCGAGCTGCACCGAGTGAAAGCCCGGCGTCACCGGCCCCAGTGGTTGCTCCGGCGCGCTGTGCGAGCGCAGTAACAGCTGTCGCTGCGCCGACCAGACCTGGAACGCCAGCTTGGTTTCGTAGGCATGACCTTCCGTTGTAGCGAGATCTCCGCCGCGCCCTTCGGCATGCCCTGACCAGACGTCGACCACGATCGGCTGTGTGGGCGGGTCGCCCTCAGCCAAACGTTGATCGATCAGACTGAGCAGCACCCGGGCCGAATGTGCCAGCTTGGCATCGAACAGCTCGCCGGCCTCGATCTGACCCGATCGATAGGCCGCATAGCCGCTGATCAAGCCACTGAGCAACAAGGCGCAAAGAATCCCGATCAGCAACCAGCGCGATAGCGAATTCATGCCGCTCCTGGCTGCTCGATCAGCATATAGCCGACGCCACGCACGGTGCGGATCCAGTCATTCGGCAGCTTCTTCCGCAAGTGATGAACATGCACTTCCAGTGCATTGCTGCCGACATCATCGTCCCAGCCGTACAAGTGCTGCTGCAATGCATCCTTGCTGACCACCCTGCCAGCCCCTTCGACCAGAAGTCGCAGCAGGGCAAACTCGCGCCGCGGCAGCTCCAGACGCTGCCCGTCGATGCGCGCCTCGAACTTGGCCGGATCAAGAACCAGCGAACCACAGCTCAAGGTTTCGCTGCGGCGGCCGGCGCGACGGCGAATCAAGGCACGCAGGCGCGCCTGCAACTCACTCAAGTCGAACGGCTTGCCAAGAAAGTCATCGGCGCCAGCATCGAGGGCGGCGACCCGCTCACTGACCCGGTCACGTGCCGTCAGCACCAGGATCGGCAGGTCAGATGCCTGCGCCCGCAGTCGCTGGATCACCTGCATGCCATCCAGCCGCGGCAGGCCCAGGTCAAGCACCATGGCTTCGGCATGACCGTGCTCGGCTGCCAGCACGGCCGCATTGCCATCGGTCAGCAGATCGACGGTATAGCCTGCCGAGCGCAGGGCGGTCTGCAGCCCGGCCCCCAGGGAGGCATCATCCTCAACCAGCAATACCCGCACGGATCACCTCGATCAACGGCAGTTCCTCGCTCATGATGCCTCAAGCGACGCCGGATCGTTGCCCAGGACCCAGCGCAATACTCCAGGCTCAGCTCAGCTTGCGCTTGACCTTGGCCAGCAGCACCTCGGCTTCTTCGCGTCGCCCCTGATCGGCCAGATCGCGGCCGGGACGCGATGGCGCGCTCAGCACCTTCTGCAATGCCGCGGCAGCGCCCTGATAGTCGCCTTGGTCGAACAGGAAATCGGCGTAGAAGAAGTTCGCGTCGATACCATTTGGATTGATCGCCAAGCCCTTCAACAGCAGCTCCTTGGCCTTGTCGTCATCGCCAAAGCCAATCGGCCAACCAGGCACCTGGTAGTACAAGCTGCCGAGACTGGTGTAGGCCGAGCCTTCCAGCACGGCGGCATCGGCGGCGATGGCCTGCTCGAATACCGTGCGCGCCTGCTTGCACAGGGACAGCGCGCCCAGCCCTCCACGAGCCCCAGCTTGGGTTGATAGGATGATGCCCTGCCACACGGCGAGCCGCAGGTCATCTGGATACTGAGCACGTAGTTTGTCCACATCGGCGAGCAGCGCCTGATAGGCGTCATCCTGCTGTTTTTGCGCCACTTGATACTTGATCTCGGCCCAACGGGTCTGAATCAGGCCCAAGGCCTGATCGGCCGGACTCAGCCCTTGCTGCGGCATGGCGGCCGCGCTGAGTGCTTCGTTAACAGACGCCGACTCTACAGTGTCGGCCAGCGCGGCGACTGGCACCGCAAGAGACAGACAAAGACCAATGGACAGGGCAAGTTGCAGTTTCATCACAGGACTCCTTCGGTAACAGACGCAGCAGGTTGCGCATGGCGTCGTATGGCGGACAACTGGCCGCGCAGCGCGCGGTCGACCAATTCGGGGAACACGCCATTGAGACGGGCGAACAGCTTTTCCGGCCAGCCAATTTGCTGGCGTCGACGGCCGGCCTCAATCGCATCGAGAATGGCCAAGGCGACTTTTTCCGGAGCGTCGACCGCCACCTTGAGCTCCTGATTCAAGGCACGGGTCCGAGCGTCATTCATTTCCGTGTCGGTGGCGCGCGGCGCCAGCCATTGAAAGCAGAGGCTGCTGTCGGCGTATTCCCGCGCCAGGCTCTCCATCGCGCCGCGCAAGGCAAACTTGCTGGCCGAGTAGCTGGCAAAGCCGGGATAGCCAATGCTGCCGAAGGTCGAGCCGATCGCCACTACCGCGGCCGATTCACGTCGCAGCAACATCGGTAGCAGGGCACGCGTCAGCGCCAGTGGCGCGATCGCATTGATCTGCATGATTTCCTGAACATCGCGTTCGGTCTGGTCAGCGAACAGGGCAAGCTGATTGCGGGCGGCTGCGTGCAGCAGAACCATCGATGACCCATTGAATCGAGTGGTGGCATCGACCAGGCTCGAGCGGCCTTCGCTGCTGCCGATGTCCGCCCGCAGCGTCTGCAGCCGGCCGGGCATCGACCGGGCACGGGCAACGATGGCGTCCAGGCGGTCGCGGTTGCGGCCGCAGGCCAGCACGTGCGCCCCGCGTGCTGCGCAGGCCAGTGCCAGAGCACTGCCGATACCGCCACTGGCGCCGGTGATCAGCACATCGCAGGAAGCTTGAATGCGCATCAGGCCGCCTCCGCCATCTGGGCGCTGCGAGCCTGCAGAGCTCGAAACATATCGCCGTACAGGCGATAGAAGCGATTCGCCGCATGAATCACCGCGCCTTGATCCTCAGCGTCATCCAGCCGATCCATCAGCCCGGCGAAGAATTCGGTGTGCTCTGCATCCAGCTCACCGTGTGATCGCAAGTAGCTGAACGCATTTCGAGGCAGGGAGAGAGTGTGCTCGATGGCCTGGGCCGCTTGTGTTGCCAAGGCCACCGAACTGCCCTCCAGCACCAGGACCATGCCGAAGAATCCGACCGGGTTGCCGCGGGCGATGGTGTCGTAGGCGTAGGCCACCATCAGCTCGGTCTCAAACCAGGGTTCGCTCTGCGCACACCGTGCGCGGTCCTGCCCCAATGCCACCAGGTCATCGAGTATCCACTCCTGGTGCCCCACCTCTTCTTCGATGTAGTGCACCAAGGCGCTGCGTAGCCATTCCAGGCGCGCCGGCAAGCGCGCACCGCAGGCCATCAGCAGCGGCGTAGTGTGACGAACGTGGTGGTAGGCCTGACCGAGGAAAGCGGTGTAGTCATCTCGATCGATGCTGCCCTGCAGCGCCCGACCGATGATCGGAATGCGCAGCATGCGCTGACGCGCAGCTTCAGTCTCGTGCAACAGCTGTTGATGAAAGCCCATGTTCAATCCCTTGTTGATGGTGGATCGGATCACACCGCCAGACCCATTTCCCGTCCAGCGGAACGATATGGGTTGGGTGATGCGGCGTAGAGCAGCTCGATGGCGTCCTGATGGCGGGCCAGAATGGCCTCGCGACGCAGCCTGCCGTTCGCGGTCGCCAACCCATTGGCTATGGCAAAGGGTTGCTCGGCACGCAGCCAGCGACTGATGCGCGCGTAGTCGGGCAGGCTGGCATTGACCTGATCGAGCGCAGCCTGTAGCTCAGCATCGCTCCGATCAGAACCTCTGGGCACCAGCACGGCGACATTGAACGGTCGCGCTTCGCCATGCACGAAGGCCTGCGCAATCGACGGCTGCGCCGTGAGCGCCGCCTCCGGCCACTCCGGATTGACGTTGCGACCGTAGGCGGTGATGAACTGATGCTTGCGCCGTCCGGCGATATACAAATAACCATCATCATCGAAGCGGACCAGGTCGCCGGTCGACAGCCACTCCGAATCCAACGCATCGTCATCGCCAGACGTCGATCCGACATAGCCCAGCATGCGCGCCCCGGCGACCTGCAGCTCGCCGTTCGGGTCAATGCGCAGCCGCAGATGCGGCAAGGGCAGGCCGACGCTGCCGGGCCTGTTCGAACCGGGTCGATTGAGCGCTACCACCGACCCGCATTCACTCAGGCCGTAGCCTTCGAACACCGGCAAACCCAGCGTCTCGGCGCGCTGATGCAGATCGGCTGCCACCTGCGCACCGCCGACGGCGACAAAACGCAGCGGCTGGGCCAGTTCGAAACCAGCCTCGAGTTCGCAGATCAGACCCTCCAGCAATTGTGGCACCAGGATCAGACTGTGCCCCCTGGCGACGGCGATGGTGTGTAGGAAGCGCTTCGCATCAAGACCGCTGGCACCGCTGTAGCCCAACTGCGACAGTGACGGCAGATGCACCGACGCCCCCGCCAGCAGAGCTGCCATCACACCGACCTGCTCGAGCAAGGTGGCCAGCGGCAACACCGATACATGTCGTTCCACCCGAGCTGCGGCACTGGCCTCGCCCAACGACAGCGCCACCCGCAGCAGCAGCTCATCCTCCAGGCAAACGCCCTTGGGCTGGGCCGTGGTGCCCGAAGTGAAAGTGACGAGTCGCGCACCTGAAGGCAGCGGGGTCGACCTGGGTTCGCGCAACCACAAACCGGTGGCGGCAAGCGGCCAGTCGCTCAGCGGCCGCCACGCCGCGCCAGCTGGCGCAACCCCCGCCGGTAGCAACAGGGCATCAACCCCGACCAAGTCGAGCGCGTGCCCGACCTGCTCGGGGCTGAAATAGGTCGGCAAGGGCACATGCAAACAACCCAGCGACTGCAAGGCAAACTCGAAGTTCAGCCAGGCCAGGCCATTGTCCAGTCGGCTGGCTGCGCGTCTCACTCCGAGGCCAAGCAAGCGGTCGGCGATTCGCTCGATAGCGGCGAGCAGATCTGCACCGCGGATGGATGCATGGGAGTCGGAGAGTCGACATGCAGGCTGGCTCAGCGCCGACGCCAGGGCTTTCCAGAGCGCGCTCATCGAGACTCCACACAAAGTCTGGACTGCAGTAAGGGATTGTTCGAGCGAATCGTCGACGCGGCCTTCGCGCAGGCGTCAAGCGCGCTGGGCGCCGTAGCCCAGCTTGGGGCGCGCGTCAGATCGCCGACCATGACCTGGGGCTGCTCGTCGTAGTAACGCCCCCACTGCCCGGCCGCGGCACCCAGACGCTGCGCATCGGCCGCGCCCAGACTGATCGGCTGCAGACCAAGCCGGGCAAAGGCATTGCGCAGCTGGCGAGTCGCCACGAACATCACAAAGCGACTGCCTGCCTCGTTCAACAACGGTATCAAGGACAGGATCAGACGCCGACCGGTACCGGCATCATTGGCAGCAAAGTTGCCCATCTCGACGATCTGCCTTCGTGAGACCGGCGCTCTCACCTGCTCAGCGATAACCGACTCAGCGGCACCACCGAGATAGGTCTCGCAGAACAGCGTTTCGCGAGCCGCGCAACGTAAGCCGACCACGGCAGCCAATTGCTCGTGCTGGTAGAAGCACAGCAAGTGCGGCATGAACTCGGTGATCCGCGCAGAAAATCGCGCCTGATAAACCTCCGCCACAAAGGCTTCCGCCTTGCCGCGCTCGGGATGCTGCGCATCGAGCAAACGGGCGTGGGAAAATCTGCTACCGATGGCAGGTTCTATAGTTGGCATCCGCGCATCCTCGCTCCAGTGATCTCCTTGCATGGCGCACAGAATGCAGGCCGCAACTTAAGCCAGTTTTAGCGCGGTGTTAGTGCCGCATTAGTCGATGGTTAGGAATTCAGAAAGGCCGCCGGTTCAATGGAGCAGCGCTGCTCGCGCGCTGCGACCCAGTCACTGTGAAGCGCCCGCGCATACGGGCATGCCCGCCGCGAGCCTGTCGAACGGTACCCGACGCGCGGAAATTGAAGTTGAACAGGATGTTCGAACTTCAAGTTGCCGAATCAATAGACCACTGCTCACGCCACCCTCACATGATTGCCACGGGCAGCGCCTACGGCTGCGGGGCCGACATCCGCCTCCGACCCAGGCAGAATGGAGCACTGCTCAACCACCCGGCACCCACCATGACAGACTCAACTCCCGATCTACACAGCGGCTGCGTGCTCAACGCCCGCGTCTGCCGCCTGGATCAAGCACAGGGTTACGGCATGATCGAATCAGGTGCTGTGGCCTGGTCGCAGGGCAAGATCACCTATGTCGGCGACAGTGACTCGGCGCCGCGCCATGGCCAGGTCATCGATGCCGGCGGCGCCTTGCTCACTCCCGGCCTGATCGATTGCCACACCCATCTGGTGTTTGGCGGCGATCGCGCCAACGAGTTCGAAATGCGACTTCAGGGACGAAGCTATCAGGACATCGCTGCCGCCGGTGGCGGCATCGCCAGCACCGTGCGCGCCACCCGTGAAGCCGACGACCATGCTTTGTTGCTGAGCGCTGAGAAGCGGGCACGTCAGTTGTTGGCCGACGGCGTCACCACGCTGGAAGTAAAGTCGGGTTATGGGTTAAGTGAGCAGGACGAACTGCGCATGCTGCGGGTGGCGCGCGAACTGGGCGCCCTCACCGGCCAGGACGTCTGCACTACCTTTCTTGGCGCCCATGCCCTGCCGCCGGAATATGTCGGCCGCGCCGATGACTACATCGACCTGGTCTGCCATGAAATGCTGCCGGCGGTCGCGGTGAGTGGGGTAGCCGATGCCGTCGACGCTTTCTGTGAAACCGTCGGTTTCAGCCTAGCCCAGACCCGGCGAGTGTTCGAGGCCGCGCGTCGACTGGGGCTGCCGGTGAAACTGCATGCTGATCAGCTTAGCGATGGCGGCGGCGCCGGCCTGGTGGCCGAATTCAAGGGACTGTCTGCCGACCATATCGAGTACACATCGGAACAAGGTGTACAGGCGATGGCAGGCGCGGGCACGGTCGGGGTGCTGTTGCCGGCTGCGTTCTACGCCCTGCGCGAGACCCAGCTGCCACCGATTCAGCGGATGCGCGAGCTGGGCGTGCCGATGGCGGTGGCCACCGACCTCAACCCGGGCACTTCGCCGATCACCTCGCTGCGCCTGGCCTTGAGCATGGCCTGCACCCTGTTCCGCCTAACCCCGGAAGAAGCCCTGCGCGGCACCACGGTAAACGCCGCGCGTGCCTTGGGCCTGGCCGATCGGGGCCAGCTCAAGCCCGGCATGCGCGCCGACCTGGTGCTATGGGATGCCGAGCAACCGGCCGAACTTAGCTACTGGATTGGCGGGCTGCCGCCACGTCAGGTGTGGATCGGCGGCGGCTCGACACACTGAGCGGACGCTCGGCACCGCGGCGAGTGAGAAACGTGGAATCAGTTGGCCGACCGCCCGGCGTATTCGGAGCCTCATCCGCCCACTGGGAGAGACCGATGCGCACTGAATTTTCGCGCGCCGGCTGGTGCCCCGGAACTCCCCGATGTTCGGGGAGGGCTGGGGTGGGGTTAGGGAGCCGATCTTCTACTGCCCAGCGGTCTCGCAAAGCGAGGTTCCTGGGTAGCGAAAAGCACGACAACCCAGGCATGACGATGAACCGGCCAATTGAAAATCAATTGGCCGGTTCAATGAGCCCGCCTGCAGCGCCCGTCAATGGCCAGCTTGCGTGGACAGCATAGCGAGCGCTGGCCTGGGCCGGTGAGGCGCGCATCATCAGGGCCACACGCTCGAACCCAAGGGAGAATGGCTGCGGCTTGAGGGCTGGCAAGCGCGATAGACGTCGCTTGCTGCGCAGCAGGGTGATGTGCGGCACATAGCTTCTGGTTTCAGCGTGCAGGCCGCAAGCCCGAGCCTGCTGCTCGCAGCGCAGCGCCAGATCGCTCAAGTCTGGGATGCCGACCAAGCGTGCCACAGCCAGCCCTGGCGCCCGCGGCGGCCAGAAGTCCAGCCGCTCGAAGCACAAGTCAAAGCTCGGCGGCAGGGTCAACTGCGTGACGAAATCGCACCATGACTCGGCCTGCGCTGGCGACAGGTCGCCGAGAAAGCGCAAGGTCAGGTGAAGATCATCGGCCAGCGTCCAGCCCTGATCGATGTCGACCAGGGACGCTTGCAGGCAATCCTGCAGATCGAGCAGCGCCGAGCGCCCCGCCAGGGTCGGCAGGGCGGCCAGAAAGGCGCGTGACAGGAGGGCAGGCGCGTCGCTCATGCGCCTGCTCTGAACGCAGACTTAGAAGCTGTTGTCGCCATCCAGCAGATTGCCCAGGCCACCCAGCACCGAGCCTTCACCACGACTTCCACCGCGCTGCGGGGCCGCCGCATGGATGCGTCCGGCCATGCGCGAGAACGGCAGGCTTTGCAGCCAGACGTGTCCTGGGCCAGTCAGGGTGGCGAGGAAAACGCCCTCGCCGCCAAACAGCATCGACTTGACGCCACCGACCGGCTTGACATCCATGTCCACGCTGGAAGTATGGGCGACCACGCAGCCGGTATCGACGTCGATCCGCTCGCCGGCCTTCAGCTCACGCTCGACGATGGTGCCGCCGGCATGGACGAACACCAGACCGTCGCCTTCCAGCTTCTGCATGATGAAACCCTCGCCGCCGAACAGCGCGGTCATCACCTTCTTCTGGAAATGGATGCCAATCGACACGCCACGCGCGGCACAAAGAAAGCTGTCTTTCTGGGCGATGATCTTGCCGCCGTAGTTGGTCAGGGTGAGCGGAATGATGGTGCCAGGATAGGGTGCGGCGAAGGCCACCTTGGCCTTGCCGCTTTGACCGGCGTGACTGAACATGGTGGTAAACAGACTTTCGCCGGTAATGATGCGCTTGCCGGCGCCGACCAGCTTGTCGAAGAAGCTGCCGCCCTGGCCGGAGTGCGAACCGTCACCAAACACGGTTTCCATCTGCACGACCGAATCCTTGAACATCATCGCCCCGGCTTCAGCCACCGCGCTCTCGCCCGGATCGAGTTCGATCTCGACAAACTGCATGTCCTCGCCATAGATCTTGAAATCGATCTCATCGGCGCCGCGGCGCCCGGTCGGCGGCGGCGTCGGCACCAGGGCCTGACCACCGCCGGCGCTGAGCTCGGCGCAACGCGAAATCGGCAGCCATTCGGCAAACCCGGCACGCCAGCAATAGCCGTTTGGATTCTTGCTGGCCATATCGACCGCCGCGGCCTGATCAAGCGGTCCGGTCTGCTGGCCGTTGTAGCTGAGATACCACTGACTCATGCTTAAACCTCTTGTGTAGTTTCGATCCTGCGGCTTGAAGTTTGAACATCCAGTCCAACTTCAAGCACTGAAATCATTCCTGTCAGCCCAACCGGGCAAAGCAAATCCCTATGCAGACAGTCCGAGCTGCTGATGGATGGCGGCGCGCTCGGACTGCTCGATTTTCAGCGCACTGGCGAGATCGGCCAACCAACGCTTTTCGTGCTCTGAATCCACTTCGATGGCCAGAATCGCCGCGGCATACACGTCCTGACGCAAACTCGACGGCGCTTGCGCGGCCAGTTCAGAAATCCGCAGCGGATGGCGCATCTCCGCCTCGAGGAAAGCCAGGGCCTCCGGTTCATCGCCCAGCACACGAGCACGATCAATGATGCCGGCACGCTCATCAGCATCGATCTCGCCGTCTGCCGCCGCTGCCGCAACCATTGCCCGAATCAGCAAGGCGGCCTGTTGCTGACGCACATCCATCATCGGCGCGGCGCGGGTCATCTCCGGCATCGGCGGTGGCGGCGGCGGTGGCACCGCAGCGATTCCCGCTGTTGTGGATGCCGCGTTTCCGGGTTCTGCCCGAGCCGCCGGCGCATCGCTCTGCTTGTAGTGCTCCCAGGCCGCCATGGCCACCCCCAACAGACCGACACCAATCTGCGCCTTGGCGGCGCCGCTGAGCATCGAACCGCCGCGGCGACGTCGACTGCCGCCGCCCATGGCTCCGCCCAAAGCACCGCTCAACATTTGTCCTAACATGCGCTCTGCGTTGAACATCGATCGCTCCTTTGAATGGCTGCCAGGGCTGAAAGCCTACGCCATCCAAGGCTGCCCTGCGGCGTATCAGACGAGCGCCCGTAGAAGCTGTGACGCAAGCCGGTCAACGGCGCCTGACTTACCGCCCTTGTTGCCCGCTCGCCGCACGGGCAGAATGGCGCCCGCCTTGCGTGTTGATGGCACCGTATTTCTCCGTATTCGAGGTGGTCAACGGATGCGCGCCGATTTGATTGCGTTCCCCGCACTGTTCGCGAAGTCTGCTCATGGCTGATAACGAAGGCAGTCTGTTGCCGCGCGGCCCACTCGGCGTCTGGAAAGCGACGATCTGGTCGCTGAAGGGTCTGAAGATCGCCTGGCGAGTGGAGGCCTCGTTCCGCCTTGAGGTTTATCTGTTCTGCCTGTTTGCGCCATTGGGCCTGTGGCTTGGGCAAAACGCGATCGAGCGCGTATTGCTGGTCGGCTGTCTGTTGCTGGTGCTGGCGGCCGAGTTGCTGAATTCCTCGATCGAGGCGGTGATCGAGCGCTACGGCGCCGAACATCACGAGATGGCCGGTCGGGCCAAGGACATGGGCTCGGCGGCGGTGTTCGTGCTGATGATGAATGTGCTGCTGGTGTGGGGCCTGCTGCTGTGGCCGCAGCTGGCTGACCGGTTGGCAGGCTGATCGGTGCTGGAACTGTTGAGCAGTGGCGATGCCTGGGTGGCGCTGCTCACCCTGGCAGCGCTGGAGATTGTGCTGGGGGTCGATAACCTGGTGTTCATCTCGGTGGCAGTGAGCCGCCTGCCACATGATCAGCGACCCGCTGCACGCAAGATCGGCCTGGCCCTGGCCTGCGTCACCCGCATCATCCTGCTGCTGTTTCTGGCCTTCCTGGCCAGCCGCGGCGCAGCCCTGTTCTCGCTGTGGGGTCAGGATTTTTCGCTGCGCGATCTGGTGCTGATCGGCGGTGGCCTGTTCCTGTTGTTCAAGGGCACGATGGAAATCCACGACACGGTCGAAGGTCGCGACGAGGCCGAGGACATCCACACCCGACCGGCGGCGGTGTTCGGCTATGTGATCGCGCAGATCGCGGTGATCGACATCGTGTTTTCGCTCGACTCGGTAATCACCGCCGTCGGCATGGTCAGTCAGGTGCCGATCATGGTGGCGGCCATCGTGCTGGCGGTGCTGGTGATGATCTTCGCCAGCAATCCGATCGGCGAGTTCATCGATCAGCACCCGACAGTGAAGATGCTGGCGCTGAGTTTCCTGATCCTGGTCGGCATGGCCCTGGTCGCCGATGGCTTCGGCATGCACATCCCGCGCTCCTACCTGTATTTCGCCATGGCTTTTTCGGCCGCAGTGGAAGCACTGAACATGCTCAGCCGGAGGCGTTCTCGGCGAAACGGTCCATTGCGCTGAGCAAGGCTACCGGGTTGTCGAAGCGCGGCAGGCAGCGCACCCCCTCGCACCAATACACTCGACCGCCGCTCAACCAGCGCTTTGACTCCAGGGCGGTCGGCAGCAGGCTATCGGCCGCGGGCAGCCGATAGACATCAAAGCGCTGCTGCTCGGCCTGCTGCAGCGCCCGGTGCCAGCGCTGATGCTCGCTGACATTGGCCAGCCGGGCAATCAGCACCGGCGGCGGCCGCAGGTGAGCCTGCAATACCTGCAACATCGAACAACAGCCATCGGGCGCTTGACTCAAGCTCGACCAGGCTGAGCGCAGGCTGCGTTCGGCTGCGCGGATGTAGCGCGGCTCGGCCAGCAGACTGCCCAGCTGCTGCAGGCCCCGGGCTGCCAGCGCATTGCCAGCCGGCGCGGCGTCATCGAATACCGGCTTGCCACGGTGCACGGTCTCGACCTGATCATGGGCGCTGAACCAGAAGCCACCCACTTCCAGATGCTCGAAATCGCGCAACAAGCTCTCGGCCAGTTCAATTGCCCACTCCAGCAGCAACGGTTGAAAGCGCGCCTGCAACAGCTCGATCAGACCGAGCAACAAGGCCGCGTAGTCGTCCAGAAAGCCGGGGCCGCCGCGCTGCTGCGGATAATCCAGCGCGCGCAAGCGACTGCCGTCGCGTACCCGCCTGCTCACTTGATCGCATAGTTCCACCGCAAGCTCCAGCCAGTCGCTGCGATCGAATGCCCGGGCTGCCTGCACCAGGCCTCGCAGCAGCAGGCCATTGGCTGCAGTCAGACATTTTTCATCGCGCTGCGGAGCCGGACGCTGTCCCCGCTGCAATCGCAGTCCGCGCTTCAACTGCTCCATCCGCTTGCGCAGCTGCGACTCATCGAGCTGCAAGCGTGCGGCCAACTCGGACAGGCCCTGTTCGCCAAGCCGACGCCGCAGATGCCAGTGTTCGTTGCCAGCATTGGCATCGCGGTCGAGGCCATAGATTTCAGCCATCCAACCCGCATCGCCGCCCAGGCAGGCACGCCATTCCTGCTGCGTCCAGACATAGCTCGCGCCTTCACCGCCCTCGGAATCGGCATCCAGCGCCGAAGCAAAGCCGCCCTCCGGCAGGCTCATCTCTTCCTGCAGCCAGCGAACCACACCCAAGGCGGCATCGCGCCACAGCTTCGAGGGAACGACCTGCTGTGCCTCTGCCAGATTGCTCAGCCATTGCGCGTTGTCGTACAGCATTTTCTCGAAATGCGGCAGGTTCCAGTCGGCATCCGCGCAGTAGCGAAAGAAGCCACCGCCGATGTGATCCTGCAAACCGCTGTCGACGATCCGCGCCATGCTGAACAAGGCATGTTCGGGCGCACCACCCTCACGCTGCTCGCCGCGCAGCAAAGCATTCAGCGCACTTTGCTGCGCCAACACGTCGATGGGCAGTGCATCGAGCGGATCGGTCGAGGCGTCGCGCTGCCAGCGCGGCAGTCGGCCCAGCCCCCAGGCCAGCTCACTGTGCGCCGGGAACTTCGGCGCTCCCTGGCGACCGCCATGCTGCCAGTCAACCGCCGCCAGCAGGCCTGCCGCGGCAGCGTCTATCGGGCCACGATGCAAGGGGCCTTGCTCAGCAGGATCGACACCGTGCTGTTGCAGAAAGTCGGCCAACCCGCGTACTTCGACCGACCAATCCTTGCGATGCTCGCCATACCAGGTGGCCAGTTTGCTCAGCAGATCACTGAATGCCGGCAGCCCATGTGCCGCATTCGGGGGGAAATAGGTGCCGATGAAGAAGGGCAACCGCAGCAACGGATCGAGGAAGGCGGTCAACGGCCAGCCGCCGGCACGCCGATTGAGTGCCTGATGTGCCAGCTGATAGTTGCGGTCAAGATCTGGCCGTTCTTCGCGGTCGACCTTGATCGCCACGAAGTTGGCATTGATCAGCTCGGCCACGGCGGGATCGGCAAAACTCTCATGCGCCATCACGTGACACCAATGGCAGGCCGAGTAGCCAATCGACAGCAGGATCGGTCGTCCGCTGCGCTCTGCCGTGTGCAGAGCCTCCTCGCTCCACGGCCACCAGTCGACGGGATCTTCGCCATGCTGGCGCAGATACAGGCTTGCAGCGGTGGCCAGACGATTGCCCATCGACGCCCCCGAACGCGAAGTAACCGCCTGCCGGCGACCGGACGGCAACCAGCGGGACCGAAGCGCATAGAATACGCCCCCTATGCCCCTGCCCGGAATGCGCCATGAGCGATCACCCTGAGTCAAACGATCACGCCCTTGCCGAGAGTGATTTCCCGGTGCTGTATCTGAAGCGTGGCGAAGATCGGCGACTGCGTGCCGGCCATCTCTGGGTTTTCAGCAACGAAGTAGATACCAAGCTCAGTCCGCTGAATCAGTTCCAGCCAGGCGAGCCGGTGGTGATCGCGGCAAACAACGGCAAGGCGATCGGCAGCGGCTATGTCAATCCCAACAGCCTGATCTGCGCGCGCCTGGTCGACCGGCAGATGCACGTGATCGATCGTTCGCTGGTTACCCATCGACTGAATGTCGCTCTGGCCCTGCGCGAGCGCCTGTATCGCGAGCCGTACTACCGATTGGTCTACGGCGAAAGCGACGGCCTACCCGGCCTCACGGTCGATCGCTTCGACGATGTGCTGGTCGCCCAGGCCACCACCGCCGGCATGGAGCGTCTGCGCGAGGAGATCGATCAATCATTGATCAAGGTGTTGAAGCCACGCAGTATCGTCTGGAAGAACGACAGCAGCGCCCGCGGCATGGAGCAACTGGGCAGCGAAGTGCTGTGCAGTCTCGGCGATATGCCGAGCGAACTCCTTGTTCAGGAGGGCGAGCAACGCTTTGAGATCGACGTTAGCGGCGGCCAGAAGACCGGCTGGTTCTACGATCAGCGGGCCAACCGAGAGCTCCTGCTGCCCTTGGTCAAGGGCGCTCGGGTACTCGATCTGTTCAGCTATGTCGGCGCCTGGGGCGTGCGCGCAGCGGCGGCAGGCGCCGAGTTCGTCACCTGCGTCGATGCCTCGGCCGACGCGGTCAAGCGGGTCGAGCGCAATGCCGAACTGAACGCCGTCAGCGATCGCCTCGAAGCAGTGAAACTCGATGCGTTCGACTTCCTGCGCAATGCTCGTGCAGCGCGCAGACATTGGGACATCGTCATCGTCGATCCACCGGCCTTCGTCAAACGCAAGAAGGACTTCAAGGAAGGTGCGCTAGCCTACCGTCGGATCAACGAAGCCGCCATGCAGGTGCTGGCCCGCGATGGCCTGCTGGTCAGCGCCTCCTGCAGCTATCACATGTCGCGCAGCGCCCTGCTCGAGGCCATTCAGGCCGGCGCCCGGCATCTCGATCGCCAGGTTCAGGTGATTGCCCAGCTGCAGCAATCCGCCGACCATCCGCTGCAGGCAGCGATTGCCGAAACCGAGTATCTGAAGGGCTTTCTGTGTCGGGTCTTGCCGGCCTGATCTCAGCCGTCAACTGATGCGCTGTGTGCCTCGCCTGCTGAGGGCTGTGTAATGAGCGCCGGGGCAACACAGTTGCGCCCCGCCGCCTTGGCCTGATACAGGGCTGCATCAGCCCGCGCAATCAGCGCTTCAAGTGGCTCATCGTGGAGCAGTTCAGTGACCCCCGCGCTGATTGTTGCATGTAGCGAATGCGCGCCCAGCTCGATGTCCAATGCGCCGATCGCCAATCGCACCTTTTCAGCGAGCTGCAGCGCAAGGCTCAGAGACGTGTCGCGCAGCAGCACGATGAACTCCTCGCCGCCCCAGCGACAGAATATGTCCGAGGCCCGCAGGTTCTCACGCAAGGCCGAGGCCACTCCGGCAATCACCGAGTCGCCCACGCCATGGCCATAACGGTCATTGATCTGCTTGAAGTGATCGATGTCCAGCATCAGGATCGATAGCGCTACCTGATCTCGACCAGCTTCGAGCAAGGCCTGATTGGCCAGCAGCGTAAACGAGCGCCTGTTGGGCAGACCGGTCAGCAGGTCGGTGTTGGCCAAGGCGGAAATATGCTCTTGAAAACGCCCCACCACCCACTGCGCCAGCACCAGCACCGCGATGGTGACCAGAATGAACACCGCCAGATTGGTGTACAGCGATCGACGCACTCCGGAGAGTGCCCCCTGATCGTTCCGGTTCACCATCAAGTACCACTCAAGCTCACTGATGAAGCTGACCTTGAGAAAGTTCTCCGCCCCCTCAATCTGGTAGGTGTATCCGCCGGGCGTCACCTTAGGCATCTGCGCAAACAGCGGGGCAAAGCTGGGGATGTCCTGCATCCGTTGTCCCGACCGCGCGCCGAACGGCCCGCCACCGGCGCTGGTCAGCATGATTCGACCACTGCTGTCGGTAAACCACACTTGACGCTGGTAGCGCTGCTGGTACTGATCCAACAATTTGACTGCCGCATCGACTGACAACCCGACCCCGGCCACGCCGATGAACTTTCCGCTCTCATCAACTGCACGGTAGTTGACGAAGATCGTCAGGCGATCTCGATTCACCGTATCGTGATCGACATTGATCTCGTACGGCTCGGCCAGCGACTTAACACGAAAGTACCACGCGGCCTGAGGGTCGCTCTGTTCGATGCGAGTGATAATGCCGTTGGGGTGATAGTAGTTCCGAGTCGGATCGGAGATGAAGAAGCTGGTGACCGTACCGTAGCGCTGTTGGATGGCCGCGAGATAACGCTGGATCGCATCGACATCCTGCTCGCCCTGCTGCACCCAGTCGCGCAGGAAGGTATCGGTCGCCATCAGCGAGGAAATCAGGATCGGAGCCATCAGGTCGCGACGCACTTCCGAATACACGTTGTCGGCCACCAGGGGCAGCTCGGTTCGGACAATGCTGGTGTGAATGGCCGACTGCGCCGCCAGATAGCTGGCAATTGAGGTCAGGGAAAAGCCGAGAACGAGTAGCCCCAGAAGTAGCAGCAGAAAGCGTCTGCCAGTTAGCTTGGTCAGTCGGGTACTCATAAGGCCCCCTGTCGCCCGCACGCCACCATGGTGGCACAGCCGCGGCGGGAATCAATGGCCAGCCAAGCGAGCCTTATCCGTTGGGTATGCCCGGCGGGGGGCGGGTCTTGACCCGCCAGGAAAACACACAAAACGCCATGGTCAGCCCACCCGGTCGGCGCAGAAGCGGCGGGGCTGGGCTCGGCCTTGACTCAAAGAAACACACGACACGCCAGGATCAGCTCACGCAAACGAAGCAGAAGCGGCGGGTCAAGACCCGCCCTACGCTTCCATCGCTGCGTAAAACACCAGCCGATTGCCGGAGGGATCTTTGACACTGAGTTCACGCATGCCCCAGGGCATGGTCTCGATGCCTGGGCGGGCGAACTTGTATTGCTTGGCCTGCAATTCAGCGTGCAGGGCATCGAGGTCATCGACTTCAATGCGCAGGGCGCTACCTGGAGTCACGTCACCATGATGCTCGGAGAGATGCAGCAGCAGATCGCCACGGTGGACCTGCATGTACAGCGGCAAGTCGTCAGCGAAGCGATGCTCCCAGTCGACTTCAAAACCGAGGAAATCGATATAGAAGGCGCGTGTAGCTGCTTCATCGAAGCTGCGCAGAATGGGAATCGGTGTTGAGAACTTCACACTTGGCTCGGCTTGAATCAGGATGAAAGTCAGGTCGGTGGGCGGCACGCCCACCCTACCTTCGCCCTTGTACAGTGGGCCTATGGCCCACCGCGCAGAGCCTACTCCATACACGCCCGGCTAATGCCCGCCGCCACCATCCAGCGCTTTCAACTCGGTGATCAGCTTGTTCGCCGCTTCCTGGCCGTCGGCATACAGCATGCGGCAGTTCTCGGCATAGAACAGCGCGTTCTCGATGCCGGCAAAACCAGTACCCTTGCCGCGCTTGATCACGATCACCTGCTTGGCATCGATCACATCGAGAATCGGCATGCCATAGATCGGGCTCGACTTGTCCGTCTTGGCGACCGGATTCACCACGTCGTTGGCACCGATGACGATTGCCACATCGCAGGTCTTGAACTCGGGATTGATGTCGTCCATGTCGGCGATCAGATCGTAGGGCACGCCGGCTTCGGCCAGCAGCACATTCATATGACCGGGCATGCGTCCGGCCACCGGATGGATGGCGAACTTGACCTCCTTGTCGCGGGCGATCAGCTGTTTGCACAGCTCCCACATCTTGTGCTGCGCCTGGGCTACGGCCATGCCGTAGCCAGGCACCACGATCACCCGCTCGGCCAGGTACAGGAACGATGCCGCATCCGGTGCTTCGACCGGCTTCATCGAACCCTTGATCTCTTCTGCGCTGGCGCCGCCGCCACCAAAGTTACTGAACAACACATTGGTGATCGGGCGATTCATCGCCTTGGCCATCAGCTGGGTCAGCAGCATGCCGGCGGCACCTACCACGGTACCGGCAATGATCAGCGACTCGTTCTGCAGCACATAGCCCTCGAAGGCCACGGCCAAGCCGGTGAACGCGTTGTATAGCGAGATCACCACCGGCATATCGGCCCCGCCGATCGGCAAGGTCATCAGCACACCGAACAGCAAGGCAACCACGAAGAAGGCGATGATAATCGGCACTTCCAGGCTGTAGATCAGGTAGGCACCGAGACCGGCCAGACCTAGAAAGATCAGCAGATTGACCACCTGCTGGCCGGCGAAGGTGAAACGCTTGTCCAACCTGCCGTCGAGCTTGGCCCAGGCAATTACCGAGCCGGAGAACGACACCGCACCAATCAATGCTCCCGATACGGCCAGCACGGCATAGGTAGTGTCGAGGCACAGATGCGCTTGCAGCGCCGCCGGGTCGCAGGTGCCGGTGAACGTAGCCGATTGCAGCATGGCTGCTGCACCAATCGCTGCCGCCGAGCCGCCACCCATGCCATTGAAGATCGCCACCATCTGCGGCATGTCGGTGATCGGCACCTTCTTGCCCCAGATCCAGAACAAGTACGACAAGACGATGGCGATGATCATCAGCAGCAGATTGGTCTGATCGATGCCGTGATCGCCCCAGGTGGACGGTGCGATGAAGGTCACCGCGGTGGCAATCACCATACCGACGCCGGCCCAGCGAATGCCTTTGCGCGCGGTAACCGGCGAGCCCATTTTCATCAAGCCGACGATGAACAGCACCGCGGCGGCGAAATAGCTTGCCTTGGCCAGAAAGTCGAGAATCACAGGCAGACTCATTACTTATCTCCCTTCTTGCTCGACTTGAACATTTCCAGCATCCGCTCGGTCACCACATAACCACCGACTGCGTTGCCAGCCCCGAGCAGGACAGCGATGAAACCCACTGCCCTTTCCAATGTGGTGTCAGCGTGAGCCAGCGCAATCATTGCGCCGACCACGACGATGCCGTGGACGAAATTGGAACCCGACATCAGCGGCGTATGCAGGATGACCGGCACCCGCGAGATGATGACGTGGCCGGTAATCGCGGCCAGCATGAAAATATAAAGCGCGACGAATCCGTCCATGCTCAGGCCCCTTCCACGCGGTTCTTGGTGGCGGCATGCTTGATCTCACCGCCATGAGTGAGACAGCTGCCGGCAATCAAATCGTCTTCGAAATCCAGCTTCAGCTCGCCCTCGATCAGCATCAACGAGAGGAAGTTGAACAGGTTCTTGGCATACATGTCAGAGGCATGGATCGCCCCCATGCTGGGCAGGTTGAGCGGCCCGACAATGGTGACACCGTGCGACTCCACCGTTTCACCCGGCTTGGTCAACTCGCAGTTACCACCGGTTTCGGCGGCCAGATCAACAATGACGCTGCCGGCCTTCATGCCTTCGACCATGCTAGCGGTGATGATCTTCGGCGCGGCCCGGCCTGGCACGGCCGCAGTGGTGACGATCACATCGATGTTCTTCAAGTGCTCGCCCAGCCGGCGCTGTTGCTCGGCGCGCTCCTCCTGGGTCAACTCACGTGCGTAACCACCGGTTCCAGCTGCAGACACGCCGAGGTCGAGAAACTTGGCACCGAGGGACTCGATCTGTTCCTTCACTTCCGGGCGCACATCGAAGCCTTCGACCTGGGCACCCAAGCGACGTGCGGTAGCGATCGCCTGCAGACCTGCGACACCGGCCCCCACCACCAGCACCTTCGACGGCCGGATGGTGCCAGCGGCAGTGGTCAGCATGGGAAAGAACTTGCCCGAGACCTGGGCGCCGATCAAGACCGCCTTGTAGCCGGCCATACCGGCCTGCGAACTCAACACGTCCATCGCCTGGGCACGCGTGGTGCGCGGCAGCAGTTCCATCGAAAACGCGCTGATCTTGCGATCGCGCAAGGCTTTGATCCGCTCATCGTCGGTGTGCGGCGCCAGATAACCGATGATCACGCTGCCCTCGCGCAGCTCCTTGATCTGATCCAGGGTTGGCGGTTGCACCTTCAGCAGTACATCGGCCTTGATCATCACTTGATCGGCATGCTCGGCCACCGCGGCGCCCGCGGCCTGGTAGGCCTCATCGTGAATGTGCGCACGCGCACCGATGCCCTGCTCAACCAGCAGTTCGGCGCCCAAGCCCTTCAGTTTCTTGGTGATTTCCGGCGTGAGCGCCACCCGGCGCTCATTTGGCGCGTTCTCGCGCACCGCCGCAACAGTAATCGGCATAACACCCCCGGCAATGGACTCCCCGCCAGGATGCTAGCGCAAAGCGCTGCAACTTTGGGGGTCGCCGGCAGGGCGACCGGGAATGAAGAGATCGCCGATCGAGCGCTGGGCAGAGTTGTCGGCCAATCGCGGCCGACCGGGAGGGCCGGCTCTGGATCCGGAGGCTGACTGCCTGATTAGCCGACGCGCTGTGCCGGTACCGCCTCGCGCAAACGGCCAAGGACCTGATTCATGGCCTGCTCGAAGGCGCTGTCGCCGACGCGCAGATGTAGCTTGCCCTGCTTGATCATCACCGCCAGCTCCTGCGGCGAAGCCGCGCAGTGACGCATGCCGCGGCGGGTTACGAACAGCAGACGAGAGGAAATCGGGCTTACCCAGCTCAGCTTGGTCGGGATCGAGTTGCCGTCGTCGCCGATGAACTCAACCCAGGCGCCCACCTGCAAAGATTCGATCTGCTCGATGTCGGCGGCATCGTACTCGTCTTCTGCCGGCCCTTCGGCCACCACATGCAGTTCCGGCTGCGCCGTTTCGCTGCTGGCAGCGATGGCGGCGTCCACCTTGGCCGCCGCCACCTCGGTCGTGTCGGTGACAGGTGTCGCGGCGGTCTCGGCCGTGGCCTCGCTCTGCTCGCTGGCGGCGGCTTTTTCTTCCGCCTCCAGGGCATCACGCAAAGCCGAAGGTAGCGGATGCTTGCGAGCTGCCTCGACCCGGCCCAGTCGCAGGGCATGCAACACCCATTCGACCGCATCCACCACTTCCTTGGCAGCCGGGCCGGTAATGCCCGAGCTGGCCAGAATCGGCGTCGCCACTTCAGCCAGCCCCGGCGGCAGATCGGCGCCGGTCTCGCAGGCGAGGAAAGCCTGGAACACTGCCTCGCCTGAGCGCTTGGCATCCGCATAACGGGCAGATTCACCACCCTCGCGGAGAAAGATAACGGCCAGATGGTGGGTCCAGTAACGCGACAGGAACTGATCCACCACCGGTGGCGCTTCGCGCGCCCCCATCAGGGAGGCCAACTCCATGGCGGCCATGGCGCGAGCTTCGTCGAGTCGCTCCTTGCCGCGCTGCGCTTCGGCAGCGCGTCGCTCGGCCAGCTCGGCGCGCTTGCGATGCTGATCAAGGAAGGAGCGGAAATCGCTTTCCAGCTCGGAGAAAATCGCGATGTCTTCGTTGAACTCGGAGATCAGTCGGTCGACCACCGTGCCCACCCGATCAAGCAGATCGCGCTCGGCGGCCGATTCGCCACGGTTACCGTCGCAAGCCTCGGCCAGCGAGTTCAACAGCTGACGAGCCGGGTGGGTCTTCAGTGCAAAAAGGTGCTGATCGAGCAGGGCGGCGCGAGCGTACGGCACGGTCAGGCGGGCAAACTGGCGCCGCACCGGACGCTCATAGCTGCGCTGGCTGAGCAGCACGTCAAACAGCATGCCGACCAGGAACAGAGCCTGCTCGTCCTGCGCTGCCAACTCGGCCCCCGGGTCACCCAGATTGAGCCGCTCGGCCTGACTCAGCAGCTCCCGCTTGAGCAAGGTGCTAAGGGAGAGCTGCGGGTCGTCGATCGAATTGAGCAATGCCTGGGGCAGCTCCTTCTGCAAGGATTGCAGTGCCGACAGGGCATGGCTCTCAGGCAGATAGACGCGCGCCGGACCGCCAGCTTCCTCGGACGCCGCGGCAGTCGAGCGCTGCGCCGACAGCACGGCCTCGCAGAGCTCGCGCACCGAACTGAAGATCTGATCGACCGACTCGGCCGGATGCTGGGCGCCGCTGCCTGACACCGAGCCGTAGGAACGATCGCGGCGGGCATCACCCCGCGGTGCATAGCCCGACTCGCTGCCATCGCTGCGGTCGCGCACCACTTCACGACGAATACCGTCGCGCTCCTCGCTGCCTCCACGTGGTTCACTCTCCTGAACCCGGCGCGGCGGCGCCTTGGCCGGCGCCATCGCCGGCATGATGCCGAGCTGATGCAGCCGGTGATTGGCGTCATGCACCAGTCCGCCAAGCGCGTCGAGCAATTCACGCTCAAACAGCTTGTATAGAACCAGACGCGCCTTGATCGATGCCTCCACCCCGGCCAGCGCCGAGCGGAAAGCCTGGCAGATATGATGCGCACCGATCGGATTCTGGTCGGCGCTGATCTCCTGCAGACCGGCCGCCACAGCCAGACGGCGCTCCAACTGGCGCAGGCCTTCGCTGTGCCGGCGGTCGGCCTGCGCGATCAGTTGATCGCAGGCCAGCTGCTCCTCCAGTTCATCGGTGCCGACCAGACTGAGCCCGTCGAGGCTGGTCGCCGGTGCCTGGGCAAGTGAGGCGCTGCGCGGCTGGCGCTTCTCCAGCGCCGAGAACACCTCGGCCAGTCGATCACGGTAGCGCTGCTCAACCTGGGCACGCTGCCGGCGCAACTCGCGCATCGCATCGAAGTAATCCTGCTGTTCTGTGCTGCTCTTGGTACGTTGTACGAAATCGAACAGGGCATCGTCAGCACGATCGAGCACTTCGGCTACCAACGCCGGCAGCCGGCGGGTCGAAAGCAGACGCAACTCGGCCAGAGCAGCCGGCTGCGCGGGGACGCCGCGACTGCTGAGGTCAATCACATTGCTGGACGGTTTGGGTTCCATGAATGCTCTTTGGGTATCAATCGCGCCTTTCGACACGTAGTCAGTATAGTGACCAAAAGTGACCTGATTGCGTGATGACACTCTCGCTTCCTTGGGAACAAAACGTGTTGTCGATCACGAATCCATCAACTTTCAACGGAATCTTCAAATGAGTAAAGCCTTGACCGCCCTCGAACTCCTGCAAACCCGACGGTCGGTACCCTGCGCTCAGCTGCAGTCCCCCGCTCCGAATCAAGCCGAGCTTGAGCAGATCGTTGCGTTGGCCATGCGGGTACCCGACCACGGCAAACTGACCCCGTGGCGTGTGCTTGCCTTGCAAGACGAACACAAGGGCGCCTTTGCCGACTGGCTGTATCAACGACACCGCCAGCGCGAACCAGAGGCCAACGAAAGCGTTCTGCAAAAAGACCCACAGCGCTTTCGCCACTCGCCACTGGTGCTCGTGATCGTCAGCACGATTCTCTCAACCGAACGAATCCCCGAGCAGGAGCAACTGCTATCTGGGGGCTGTGTATGCTACACAGTCTTGCAGGCCGCGGCGGCCCTGGGCTACTCAGCGCAGTGGTTGACCGGATGGGCGGCATACGACACACCGGTGGCAAAGCAGTTGGGCTTGTCAGATGGCGAGCGTATTCTGGGCTTCATCCATCTCGGCCGTGCCGACGAGGTGCCGCCGGAGCGCGTGCGCCCTGCCCTGGCGGACAAGCTTTCCTTCTATCGTCACAGCTGAGACGCGGAATTCTGAATGCAACAGGAAATCGTGCTGGTCGACGCCAGCGTCTACGTATTTCGCGCCTGGCACTCGATGCCGGATGAGTGGGTGGATCACGAAGATTGGCCGGTCAATGCGGTGCATGGCTTCGCCCGCTTCCTGCTCGAGTTGCTGGAACGCCATCGTGCCAGCCATGTGGCCGTGGCCTTCGACGAGGCACTGGAGAGCTCGTTTCGCAACCAGTGGTACCCACCCTACAAGGCCAACCGCGATCCGGCACCGGAATCACTGAAGCGCCAGTTCCGCTATTGCCAGGCATTCAGTCGCGCACTCGGCCTGCACACCTTGTCCAGCGACCACTATGAAGCCGACGACCTGATCGGCAGTGTGCTCGGCCAGCTGCGTGGCCAGGGGTTTCGCGGACTGATCGTGTCGGCCGACAAGGATCTGTCGCAACTGCTCTGTCCAGGTGACGAGCAATGGGATTTCGCCCGCAATCAGCGCTGGGGTCACGCCGATGTCCATGGCCGCTACGGCGCGCGTGCCGAACGCATCGCCGACTTCCTGGCCCTGGCCGGCGACGCCGTCGACAATATTCCTGGCGTGCAGGGCATCGGCGCCAAGACCGCCAGTGCCCTGCTCGATCACTTTGACAGCCTGGAATCACTGCTGCAGCGCGTTGAAGAAATCCCGTTTCTGCGTTTACGCGGCGCCAAGGCGCACGCCGCTCGGCTGCGTGAACAGGCCGACATGGCCCGCCTGTTCAAGCGCGTGGCGACCATCGCCTTGGACGCGCCGGTCGCCAGCGAGGCCGATGCCTACCGCCGGCAGGCACCGGACCAAGTGTCGCTGCAACCCTTGCTCGAGCAATTGCGCATCGGCCCGATGACCCGACGACGGATTGCCGAACTGCCCTGATCGCCCAGCGGCGGCTGACGCCGCCGCGAGCGGCCTTGCTTACTCGGGCCGTGCTTACTCGGGCATCGCGTCCGGCGTCGCGCCGAAATTCAGATCGAGTTCGATCAGGCGCGTGCCTTCGAGCCGATCCTTGTTCCTCGGCAGGCCAAAACGGTCGTAGCTGAGCTTCTGCGAATTGCCCACGAAGAGCAGACGGTCGCCATCCAGGGTCGCCAAGGTCGGCAAGCTGACTTCCGGCTGATTGGCACTCAGCGGCTGCACGCCGGCCACTGCCTTGCCATCCGGGGTGAGCTTGAGGCGCATCACGCGTGCCGGCTTCATGGCGCTTTGCACGATGACCAACTGATTGCGCCACCATTGCAGCCCTTCGATGCCGCCGAGGGCCAGCTTCGACGAGCCGATCACTTCAAACGGCTTGCCCGTTGCAAGATCGTAGCCAAACAGGCCGCGCTCATGATCGGCGAAATACAGGATCTTGCCGTCGCCACTCACCGCCAGGCCACGAATACTGCCCAGCACCGGCACATGGAACAGCCGCTGGAAACGGTCGTCGCGCACCTGATACACCGCGTCGTTGACGCCATCGGCAGCGAACACCGTGCCATCCGGCGCCAGCCCCAGGGTAGAGATGACGAAGCTCTGACCGATCACCACCGGCGACAGGTAGCTCTTCAGAAACTTGCCGGTCTTCAGATCGAACTTGAACACGCCCGCGCGGCCGAGGTCCTTTTCGGCGTTGTAGCGCTTGTAGTGTGGCACCGCCGTCGAGGCTACCCACAACACACCACGTTTGGCGTCGACCGCCAGATCGAACACCGCCCACATGCCGTTCTTGTCATCGGCTTTCACCAGCGGAGTGAGTTCCCCCTCGGCGCCAACGACGTAAACCGTGCCCTCACGTGCGCTGCCGACCAGAGCTGCCTTGCGGGTCGGATCCCAGGCCACGCTCTCGATCAGCAAGTCATCCTTCGGCAGGGTCGCCATCAGCTTGGCCTCACCGAACGGCTTCCGGTTGGCTTCGAAGGCCTGCACGATGTATTCCCAGACTTCAGTGGTAGTCACCGGCTGGAAGCGCGGATCCTTGGCCAGATCAAAGCCGTAGCCCTGTGCCTGCAGCTCGAGCAGCGCGTTGTAGGTCAACGTCTTGAAATCCTGGGCAGCAAAGGCGGCGGCCATTTCGTACTTGTATTGCCCGATGTGCGGGCGCAATTGGCTTAGTCGGCGATAGACGCGCCCGAGCGTGTCGATGTCGCCCGCGGCATGCGCTCGCGCCACTTCAGCCAACAGTGGTTCGGGCTCATTGATCTTGGCCAGCTCTTGATCAATCGGCTTGACCGCCGGGCCCTCGACGCTACTGGCGTCAGCGCCGAGCACCGTGGTTTGCGCCTGGGTCAAGGCCGGCGCAACAAGGAAAGCAGCAATCAGAATCAGTAATCTCATGGAAGCTCGGCGAAAATCGAGGATCGGCCGTCTCCGACCCAGGCCGATGCAAAAGGTTCCCGGTTCGATCCAAGGCGACCGTTGCCCACCCGATGGATACTACGGACAGGATAGGATGACCCCCTGCTCAAGCCGGAAGGCATCACATGGATGAAGTGACCCTGCATGAAGCCCAGTACCTGCGCCTGAAGGCGGTAGGTCGTTGGGAGTACGCCGAACGCACCAATGCCGACTCGGCGGTGATCATCGTGGCGGTGACGCCCGAAGATCGCATCCTGTTCGTCGAGCAATACCGTTTTCCGGTGCGAGCCAAGTCGATTGAAATGCCCGCCGGGCTGGTCGGTGATCTGTCGCCAGGTGAAAGCCTGGATGAGGCCGCCTTGCGTGAGCTGGAAGAAGAAACCGGCTGGACCGCTGAGCGTGTCGAGTACTTGATGGCCGGCCCCTCATCCTCCGGCATGAGCAACGAGATGATCGCCTTTGTCCGCGCTCACGGACTGCGCAAGGTCAGCGCCGGCGGCGGCGATGAAACCGAAGCAATCATCGTCCACGAGATCCCGCGCACCCAAGCCGCGCTGTGGCTGAGCCAGAAGATGGCAGAGGGATACTCCATCGACCCCAAACTGTACGCCGGCCTGTACTTCGTCGAGTTCAATCCGGATGGCAGCCGCGCCGGGTCTTCTTAGCCTATTGATCAGACGTGAAATTCAGCCGATAAGCAGCAGATAGATCAACCAGCAGGGCATCACCAGCATCAGACCGAGACTGATCAAGGTACCCCAGAAGCGCCCGAACGAAACGCCTGGATGGCGGCTCAGGCCCCAGGCATGCAACCCGCGACTCAGCAGCACGGCGGTGCCCAACAGGTGGATCCAGATCGGCGCAACACCACTCCATTCCAGCATCACCAGCAGCAGCAGCTGTATCGGCAAGGTCTCGACGGCATTGCCATGCACTCGCATGGCGCCTAGCAATCGCTTGTCGCCACCGTCACCCAGCCCGATCTTGCTGGCACGTCGCGCAGCGATCACACGGAAGGTCAAGCCGAGCAGCAGCAAGGCCCCCAAGGCGATGTACAAGGCGGAAATGGGGGGCGTGTGCATCAGATCAATCCTTTCTTCCACGGGCCGGTGATGGCGACCGTGAACCCCGGGCTATAGATATTGGCAAACAGGTAGCGGCCGTCGGGTGAAAAACAGGAGCCAGCCCACTCGGCTCCGCGATAATCGCCGCGAAAGCCCTTGGCGCCGTCGAGCAGGACATTCTGCCTGGCGAACGCGAACAGCCGGCCGTTACTGCTCAATCCGTACAGATGCTGTCGATCCTGCTTGGAATCCTGGCAGATCACCATGCCACCGCGCGGGCTGATGCAGATGTTGTCGGGATAATCGAGCACCGCGGCATCAGGTGACTCGTACAGCAGTTCCAGCTCGGCACTATTGGCACGGTAGACAAACACCTGGCCGCAGGCTGCATCACCGCCATTGGTGGCAGTGAAGTAGATGGCGTCGTCGTCGACAAAGCAGCCTTCCAGTCGGGTAAAGCGCGAAGCGCCTTGCGCAAAGCCCTGTCGCTGCACGCCAAAGATATTGCGCCGTTGGTGGTCGTAGCCGCGATCGGGGTTATCGATCGGCACCCACTCGACGGCGAACTTCTGCCCTACCTTCAAACCCGAGCGCAACTCAACACGCCCCTTGGCCTTCAGCATGAACAACTGGCCGCCAGCGGCCAGCTTGCCGGGCTGCGTCGGAACAAAGCGGTAGAAGCCCGACGATGGCTCACCGTCTTCGGTGAGATAGACATCGCCGGTCGCCGTATGCACAACGGCGGCCTCATGGCGAAACTGCCCCATCGCGCGCAGCGCGATGGCGTTCGACACACCACTGGCCGGCACCTCGAAGACGAAACCATGATCCTTCTGCAGCGGCGGGCCTCCGCGTGAATCCAACATGCCGGCATCGGCCACGTATTCCTCGCAGCTCAGCCAGCTGCCCCAGGGCGTGACGCCGCCGGCGCAGTTCTGCATGGTGCCCGACAGACTTGGCCATGTGCGACGCAATTCCTGCGTGGCCAGATCAAACTGCAGGTTAACGGTGCCGCCCTGGCAGACCGGGTCATACCAGCTCTCGCTCGGCCCGTAGGCACCGGCCGCCTTCACCACCTCATGGTTGCGCACCAGGGTGATCAGGTCACCATCGGCAGCGACGACACCCATACCGTCGTGGCTGTTGGGACAAGCGATGCCGCCTTCCAGCGATTCGCCCGCCCAACCAAAGCTGGTGTAACTGAAGCCTTCGGGCAACTCCAGCAAGGGCAACCCGGTGTTCAGATCACGCACCGGCCGGAGTGCACCAAAGCCTTTGCCAAGTGACTGCGAACGACTTTCGCCGGCCTGCGCCAACATGCTGCCCAAGGGCATCAAACCGGCAGCGCCGAGCGCGCCTGCGCCGAGCAATAGTCGACGGCGCGCCGGACTCGACAACGAATCAATTGGGCTCACGAAGAATCCTCAGGACAAAGGCGGTGGCGGCGGCATCGATGACGGCGGCGCCAGCGGAGTTGGCTTGCGCGCTCTCAGGCCAATCCAGGCAATCAGGCCGGCAATTGCGATGACGATCAGTCCGAGCAGCCACGGCCGGTGATACAGCCAGCCCGAGGCGATCGCCACAAAACTGATCAAGCCGGCCAGCACGCCGGAGATCAGCCCGGTGACCATTCGCGTCAATCGCCCAAGGAAGGGCAGGATATCGGCGAACACGGCCAATGGCCCGAATACCATGCCAAAGCCGATCCACATCAATACAAAACCACCGACGCGAATGGCCCAGCCAAGCCCGGAGTTGCGGCTCTCGGCGGCACTGAACAGCTGCTCGGCGCTGTGCTCACCGCGCTCCAGCAGCAGCAACTCGCCCAGCTCTCGACGCTCCACACCAAGTCGATCGCCCTGTACGCGCCCGACCACGCTGACCGGTCCGTCCGGCAGTCGCTCGAAGTGGATTCGGACGTCACCGATCTGCGGTTCGCCGTTGACGGTGGTGAGCCGATCAGCTTCCACGCCAAGACTGGCGGCCAGATTGCCGGGCAAGCGATCGGCCTGCGGTGCCATCGGCCTCCAGCCGCCGACTTCGGACAACACTTCAGGTTCCACCTGCAGGTCGGCCAGGCTGGCCTTCTCGACCTTCCAGGTCTGGCTCTCAAACGGCATCCGTTCGGGGTTCTGATGGCCGGCCGCCTCCTGGAACCGATCGCTGTCGATCAGCTCATCATCCCAGACCTGCTCATAGTAATAACGCGTTCGAGTGGTCTTGGAGCCACCGACCGAGGTCTCTTCCTTGGTCTCCTTGCGCTCTTTCCACTGAAACATCTCGACCCGTCGGCGCAATCCAAGCCCTTCAGCCACCTGATTGAACTCTGGATCAAGACGCTGACCGTCGGCGCGCAGCTCACCGTGCACATAGGCCAAGCCACCGGCACGCCGACTCTCCGCACCCATAGCCGATAGTTCCACCACATCCTGGCGACCGGCTTCGAGCAGACGGGCCTGGCGCAGCGTGCGACCCTCGTTCCAGAACTGCAGCGCGGCTGCACCGGCGACGAAGATCAAGCCAAACAGGATGCCGAAGAAGGCACCCTTGAGACGACTGAACCAGCCCTGGCGGCTGATTGTTTCAATCGCCATGACTGGCGCTTGCCTCCAGCAGCTCAACACCGAGGGCGTCGACGCGATACTCGGCATCGGCCAGCGCAGTCGGCTTGCTGCTCTCTTCGGCCATGTGCTTGGCTTCTGCTTTCGACAGATCGATGCGGCGCAGCGTGCCGTAGACCCGCGCCTTGCCGCGATAATCCTTGGGCAGAAAGAAACTGTGCTCGTGCATCATCAGGCGCGCGCTTGCTCCCTCATGCTCCAGCACTGCCCAGCAGCCCTGTTTCTGACAGACCTCGGTGATGCGCCCGCTCAATAACTGCGGCTGATCGAACTTGGCCTCGGCCAGGGCAGCGCTCAGCTCGCGCGCCTCGCCCGCGGGCAAGGCTTCACCGTACACCGCAGCCTGCGCTGTCACGGCAAACAGCAATCCCAACGTGGCCCAACCGATCTTTGCTCTGCTTATCATCATGTTCCCCCAATTCCAATGTTCATCGACATTCAATGCTCACCCAAGGCACGGGCGTGCAACTCGGTGACTTCGTGGTCAGTGCTGAAGCGGCTGCCGTCGGCGCTCACCACCCGCGCCAAGGCGCACTCGGCGTCGTGGGTGAAGAACAGCCGCACCTCGCGCTGCATCAGGTCGATCAGCAGGGCGCGCTTCTCATCGATGAGCTTTTCCGGATAGCGGTCGTAGCCCATGGTGACCGGCAAATGCACCCAGGCCCTTCCCGGGATCAGGTCAGCGCAGAACAGCAGCCCGCCATGATTACCCGGCCCGACAATCTCAGACAGCAACAAGCCCGGCGTGTGGCCCTCGCTGTAGTGAAAGCGGACCGCATCGCCGAGGCTGTCGCAATGCTCGCCGTCCACCAGTTCCAGCCGCCCACTGCTCCTTAACAAATCGATCAGCGCCGGAATGAAACTGGCGCGATCGCGTGGGTGTGGGTCACAGGCGCGTTCCCAGGCCGCGCGGCTGATCACGAATCTGGCCTTGTTGAACACCAATTCGGGTTCGGCATCGGGTTGCCAGGCCTGCAGCAGGCCGCCGGCATGATCGAAATGCAGATGACTGAGCACCACGACGTCGATGTCATCCGGCTGAAAACCTGCCGCCGCCAGGTTTTCCAGCAAGACGTGGCGATCTTCCACCACGCCAAATCGCTCGCGCAACTTGGGGTCGAAGAACGCACCAATGCCGGTTTCGAACAGTACCGTCTTGCCATTGATCGGCTCTGCCAGCAAGGCGCGGCAGGCCAAGGGAATGCGGTTCTGTTCGTCCGGCTGCAGCCACTTCGACCACATCGCCTTGGGCACATTGCCGAACATGGCGCCACCATCAAGACGCTGCGAATTGCCGATGATCGACCAGAGTTTCATATCGCCTCCTTACAGCGTTTGATCGAGCGGCTAGCGAAATACCGCCTGATCGCCCTGCCGGCCCTCGCCGACACCACCTTTCCCGACGCTCTTCCAGCGCGGGTCACTGCCTGCCTGTACTTCGCCGGTGCGGCGATCCCAGCTGACTGCCTGCATATTGCCCCAGCTGCTGTCGAGTTGCTTCAACAGGTGGCCACGCGCCTGCAATGCCTCCTGTACAGACGGTTCCAACGCATTGGGCTCGAAGTACAGCTCATCAGGCAAGTACTGGTGGTGCACGCGCGGGCGGCTGACCGCCTGTTCGGGCGACTGGCCTTCGACCAGACTGAGCACACCTTGCAGCACCATGCTGATGATACGGCTGCCGCCCGGGGTTCCGAGTACGGCGACCCGATCGCGACCGATCAGGAAGGTCGGCGTCATCGACGACAGCGGCCGCTTGCCGGGGGCGATCGCATTGGCGTCGTCGCCGACCAGACCGAACGCATTCGGCACGCCCGGCTTGACCGAGAAATCGTCCATTTCATTGTTCAACAGGAAGCCCGTGCCGGGCACGGATACCGCATTGCCGTAAGGCAGATTGACCGTCTGGGTCACCGCCACCAGGTTGCCTTCGCGGTCGATGACCGAGAAGTGGGTGGTTTCCTCGCGCTCACCGAGTGGCGTCACACCGGGCAGCCAGGCACTCGGCGTAGCCTTTTCCGGATGAATGGCCGCACGCAGACCGGCGGCGTACTCCGGCGAGGCCAGCAGGGCGGTTGGCACCTGCACAAAATCAGGATCGCCGAGGTACACCGCCCGATCCCGATAGGCACGCCGCATCGATTCGGTCAGTAGGTGTACTCGATCAACCGTTGCAAGTGAGGGCAGATCGAATCCCGCCAGAATCTGCAGGCTTTGCGCCAGGGCCACACCGCCCGAGGAAGGCGGCGGCGCGGTGATGATCTGGAAGCCACGGTAGCGGAAGCTCAGAACATCGCGTTCCACTACGTGGTAGCGGGCCAGATCCTCCAGACTCCAGATGCCCCCCAGATTGCGCACACCATCGACCAGACGCTGGGCCAGTTCACCACGGTAGTAGCCATCGTGACCCTGCTCGGCCAGCTTCACCAATACCGCTGCATAGTCCGGATTCTTCAGGACCTGCCCGACCTCGGGCAACTGGCCCTTGCGGACGAACATTTCGCGAGCACCGGGATCCTGGGCCAGCAGTTCCTTGCGCCAGCCCATCATCGAGGCGTTCTTGGCCGAAAAGCGCCAGCCCTGGCGAGCCAGACGAATCGCCGGCGCCAGCGACTTCGATAGCGGCAGCCGACCATAGCGCGACAATTGCACCAGGCCTGCGGGCAAGCCGGGAATCGCCGCAGCCAAGGCACCGTTGACGGCCTTGTCGCGGTCGGCGGCGCCGCTGGCGTTGAGATACATGTCGCGGCTGGCCGCCAGCGGCGCGCGCTCGCGCGCATCTATGAACACGTTGCGACCATCGGCGGCGACATGCAGCAGCATGAAGCCGCCGCCGCCCAGACCGGAGCTTTCCGGTTCGACCAGACCAAGGGTGGCGCTGATCGCCACCGCGGCGTCAAAGGCATTACCACCCTGGGCCAGAATCTCCAGGCCGGCATCGGTGGCCTGAGCGTTGGCCGTGGCCACCGCGACCTGCTTCGGCAGCACGTCGCGGCCATCACGCAAACCGGCATCACCCTCGGCCCAGGCCGACGAGCTAACCAGCCATAACACACTAATCCATCTCAACACTGAGGCGAGCATCAAACCTCCTGCAATCTGGCGGGTCATTGAGAAGCCCTCATCCTTGCGCGTTCGCTTGTCGCGCCTATCCGAGCGATTCGTTCAACAGCCCGCGCAGTTTTTCTTCGAGTTGCTGCTGGGTCTCATTGTGCGCCGGATCCAACTCGATGCATTCGACCGGACACACCACCTGACATTGCGGCTCATCGAAGTGCCCGACACACTCGGTACAGCGCGCCGGATCGATTTCGTAGATGACCTCACCCTGACTGATCGCGGTGTTCGGGCAAGCCGGCGCACACACGTCGCAGTTGATGCAGAGGTCGTTGATCAGCAGGGCCATCGATAAAACCAGTTCAAAGGGTGCGTCCAACAGATTGCCGAGAATCAAACACCTGTCGTGATCGATTCTAGCCCGGATATTGCATGAGGGGGCGCGGATGATCACCGAGGACTTTGCGTCGACGAGCCCAAGTGGTGGGCCCACTTGGGCGAGATCGGGACGCAGTCCCGCGTAGCTGCGACAGCAGCCGACCGAGCATAGCGAAGGCGCAGGCTACGAAGTAGCCGTTGCTGCGTAGCAGC
>NZ_JACYTR010000025.1 GCF_014841215.1 Pseudomarimonas arenosa | reverse complement strand
TACGGACCGTGAACAACTGCTCCATGAAGACATCGGCTCCGCGCATCGGGCTTCCTTGCCAGCGGTGTATCTGAAGGATGAGACAAGTTTACGATGCGAGGAGGTATTTCAGCAGCCTGTTAGAGCAGCCTAAAGCTTGGTTTGAAGAGTTGATTCTTTCCCATGTGGGTTTGAGTGAATTTACAGAGCAGTTATAAAAATCATCGGGACGAATATGCTTGTAGATGTATCTTTGCTGATTGGGGTCTAACACATACTCTCCAGAAACAACACCCAACTCGTGGATCGAGATAATCCACTCGAGAATGCGATTCTTCAGGGCAGCGCCGTTGATGGCTACATCCACGGTATCACCTTCGCGAACAGGGAATCTTGTTCTGCGCTCGACTAGATCGACTAGTCTTTGCAATCCATTGCTGGTGAACACGTCATTCTTAAACCTCCGATGATGTTGACCTTCGTGGGCCTTCGTTGCGGCCTTTGCACCCCATTGACAGTTGTTTGTGCAGCCCAGTGGAGGCGGCAATTCCCTCACTCCACGAGATAGAAGAGCAGCCACTTCGGAATTTTGACCGTCCGGCAAACCACCCTGCACGCCTTCATAGTGGCTTGAGTAGGAATACTTCAACGACAGTTCGGCTCGCTCACCATACTTGCAATTCTCGCGAGTATCTTGCGCAAGAAAGCCTGACAACCTTGTCGCGTCGAGCTCTTCAAATCGGGGATTCTTCGGCCAGCCGAGCTTTGATTTTATAGCAACACGCTTCACCGAAAACTCCCACTGACGATGCTTGGAGCACCAGGCATCCAGTTCCACCTTCCAGTCGGCGTACACAGTTTGACCAGGAGTGTTTGCCAGGTCCGGATATGCATAGTAGGCAGCAATTGCGCCGGCGGGCGGGGTGAGATCTTCTACTTCGTCGAACTCAAACTCAATTCTGCCGGTGGACCTACCACCTTTGCGCGGCAAGCCCAAGCGGTCGCAAATATCAAATGTAGGGCATTCTGGAGAAAGTGGAGGACAAACCTCATCTGACTTTCCTTCTAACCCCAGCCGGTCTTCACAATCACAATCAGGCGGATTCTCCGCCGTATCATCCGTCGGCCCCGGTGCCGCAGGCGTCGGTGTGGTCACCGGACCACCCCACCCCGCCTTGGTGATTCCTGACCCCGGGTCGGTGATCAATTGCGTCCCGGACTCGTCGATCGTGCCCCGGCCCATCGGTACAAACATCGCCAGATCGTGATCCCACTGCACCACCGGCGCCGTTTCGCCCGGCTTGAAGCCCAGGGTGTTGGGTATCCGCACCTCGATCGGGGGATCAAACCGCGTGTTGGTGGGCTGGATCGTCCAGGCAACACCCATAAACAGACTGCCCGGTCCGGGCGGTACCATCGGCAAGCGATCAGCATGCACCGGGGTCACCACCAAGGGGCCTTCTCGGCTGCCGTCGGGGAAGGTCACGCTGTTCGCCTTTACCCGCATCGAGAAACCCTCCCAGCCCGGCAGGGTGAATTCGACGTCCTGGTTGCCGCCAACGATTTTCGCTTGGCCGTGGTTGATTGGCGGCAGTACCACCGCATGCGGCAGCTGATTCAGTTGACCGACGACCACCGCGGTTTCGAAGTGCAGTGCCGGGTATTCCAGCCACTCGCCGTTGCGCTCCACGCGCAGCTCGCGGCCGTCGACAAACAGGTCGATCTTGCCGGGCGGCACTTGATCACTGAACAGGAAGTACCCGCGTTCGTCACTCAGCGCCGTCAGCGCTGTCCGCCCAATCGAGAGTCGAACGCCGGCCAACGGCGTTCCGATGTGATCCTGCACCAAGCCGGCGAACTGCGTCGGCCCCGCCGTGGCCGCGTACACCATCAGCTGAAAGGCCGCACCGCCCACCCGACGATCTGCGTCCACCGCCTCGGCCTGGATCACCACCTGACCCGGCTCACTGCCACTCATCGGGCGTACCGCAGCCAAGCCATTGCGATCGGTCATCACCGTTTGCGTTTGACCGTCCGCACTGGTGCCGACGCCGTTGAAGCGCGCCGAGCCCAGCATCACCTTGAATTCCACCGGGACATTCGGCAGCCGGTTCTGGTACTGATCTACCACCACCGCGGTCAGGGCTTCCACCGGTTGGCTGTCGGTGCTGAGGTACTGCAGGCCACTGGCACCGTTGATGAACACGCGCTGGGCGGCTCCGCGCTCAGCACTGGCCATGAACATCACCTCCTCGGCGATCTGTTCACTCCAGACGCGTACCGCGTCACTGCCGGGCCGCGCTTCGCGGCCCACGGTCAGCCACACCTGGGCCTGGCCGCTGGCATCGGTGTGCACGATCAGGTTGCGCGACAGGTTTACCCCATCAAAGCGCTCGGGTTCGGTGCCACCGCGCAGGGAACCCGAGCCGCGGACGATATCGAACCGCACCGGCAGGTTCACCAGCGGCAAACCCTCGGCATCCAGCGCCAGGACCGACAACGGATCGGGCAATTCACTGCCGACTTCGCCCTGTTGGTTATGCCCTTCAAAACGGGTCAGACGTGCACTGCCCACCGCGATGCGCACCACCTCGCGGGTCTGGCTTCGGGCATTGCCCTGGGCGTCGGTGGCGGAGACCCGCAACGCGTTGTGGCCGATCTCCAGCGGCAACTTCAGGGCCAGGTAGCCGCGGTCGCTGACGATCGCCGTGACGGTTTCGCCATTGGTGGTGTTGTCCACAGTGACCGTCGGCTCTGGCGCCCCGATCAGCCCCTCGACGGCATCATTGACCGTTCCGCGCAGATCAATGTGGGCCTGCGAAGTGATGGCCTGCTCACTCGGCGACTCGATAGTCAGCAAGGGCGCTGTGTGATCTACAAATACAGTGATTTGCGAAGTCACCGTATGGCCGCGTTGGTCGGTGCCCACTACGGAGAGCAGATTGCTGCCCTCGTGCAAGAAAAAGTCGGGAAAGCTGAAACTCAATCCATCGTCGGCCAGCTGCGCTAACTGCTGGTTAATCAGCACTTCGGTCAGCGGCGCACTGCTCTGACCACGCACGGTGACGGGACGCTGGACCGCGCCGGTCAGGTTCGTCGCACCGCCCGGTGGTGTGGCGCTGCCCTCGGCGGGCATCGGACCCAGGGTCGATAGGTCGGCCGGCACCAACACCTCGATCTGCGTCGGCGCGTGATACGTGATCGTCGTCTCTATACGCCGCGTTTCACCGTCGGGAAACTGCGCGACGATCTCGATCAGATTCGGCCCCGGAGTCAAGCTCACCTCGCGGGAATACTCAACCCCCTCTTCCGTGCGGACTCGATCGTCGGACTCCTGGCCGGCAATCAGGATCGTGCCTGGAGCGCCTGCGGTGGACTCGGCCAATGCCACGACTCGCATGCTGGAGGAGTACGAGTCTTCGATGGTGCCGACCATCTCCAACCGGTACTGATGTTCAATGTCGATCTCGAACGCACGCAGCGCCCAAGCACTTTTGCCACTCTCTGCGGCAACATCAATCGCCACCTGATAGGCACCCGATGCGAGCGGCGCACTCGGTGCGTATCGAACTGTGGCGCGCCGTTCGCCATCCCACTCGATCTCGGCCTCTGGGGCAATATCGGTTTCGTTCAAGAACAGACGCAACGAATCTCGCCGAAGCGCCCCTCGAGTGATACTGACCTGAGCCCGGACTTCGAGCGGGTCGGCATAGCGAAGAAGCGATTCGCTCGGAGACTCAATCGAGATTTCCGGATCAGCGCCGGTTACAAATCCCCACAGCCGCAATACCTGGTTGCCGGCCCGGTCTTCCAAGTGAAGGTCCGCACGATGGATGCCGTCGGCCAATGGGGTGGAAGGCGTGTAGCTCAGCCCTCCCTCTTGAATGTCCGCCCCTGAGGTAACATCCACGCCATCCAAGACAAGGCGCACTTTTGAGAGGTGGATGCCAGAGCCGACATCTGTGTATTCGGCACGAATCGGTGGTTGTGAGTCATCCCCCTCAACATGACCGAAAGGAGAAAGATCCAGGACTTCAGGGTCTGTCCTTGTGCTGAACGACCAGGATTTCACCAAACTGCCATAGCGAAACTCGGCCTGGTGTCGGCCCTCCGCCAATGGAGTGCTCGCCGTGTGGATAACCTCCCTGGGGCTGTGCGCCGCGGAGGCGCCGATTTCCACCCCGTCCAACACCAAAACCCAAGGCCCCGTCAGACTTTCGCCATCGTTCCAGCGAATGCCAACCTGAGGCAGCGCGTCTGCGTCCAACACCGTGCTGGGGGCTGGGAGGACCTCGGCTCGATCCAACCACGATTCGAGCTCGAATCCAGAGCGAAACACTTCGTTCGCTGCGGCCTGAGAGACTGACGAAATGATCAGGGTAACGAGGCAGGCAACCAGCACTTCGAGCGCAAATCGAGCGGCGCGCGCCATCGCCATTGGCGCCAACTCGGCTGAGGCCCGCACTCTTGCGCTGACGCCCATTCGCTCGTGCCCCCCATTCGGGCTGTTGTGGCGACTTTCGAGTCAACTCAAGTGCGCCCCAACGTTGCTGAATGTGCGCTTCGACTGAGCGCATCGTCAAGGCCATCGCGCCGGGAGCCCCTTCCCGCCTACACGATTCAGGCCCGTACCGGCCGCCGGCCTTTGCTGCAGTGCAACAAGCAACATGCTGAGAAAACCCCTACTGTTCGTTCAGGCAAGGCACTCGGCGGTTTCCGAACGCTGCCAAGGAATGGAGAGGATTACATGGATGAATTCATGCAGGCGGCGATTGCCGAAGCTCAAGCTGGACTGGCCGAAGGCGGGATTCCGATCGGGTCGGTCTTGGTACATCGCGGCATCATCATCGGTCGCGGCCACAATCGCCGGGTGCAAAAGGGCTCGACCGTGCTGCACGGCGAAATGGATGCACTGGAGAACGCTGGGCGTCAGCCGGCTTCGGTGTATCGAGAATGCGTGCTTTACACCACGCTATCGCCCTGCCCGATGTGCAGTGGCGCCATCCTGTTGTATGGCATTCCGCGTGTGGTGATCGGCGAGAATCGCAGTTTCCTTGGCGAAGAAGCCCTGCTCAGTAGCCGCGGCGTGGCGCTGGAAGTGCTGGACGACCCGACCTGCATCGAATTGATGCGTCGATTCATGGCCGAAAAGCCGGCGCTGTGGAACGAGGATATCGGCGAATAGCTAGCAAGTTTTTGAAAAACAGCACATTCCGGGTGGGTGGCGGCGAGCACCATCGTGTCGCCAACGGTGGGCCACAGGCTTGTCGTGAGCCTGTCGAACGGCCCACCCTACATCTGTTCGGAGCAGCTTTGGCGGTTCGGAGGCCCCTTAAGTTAAGGGGCCGGCTGTGGGCGTAGCGCACAGCGGGGTTGCGGATGCGAGATCCGATCGAACGAAGCCGCTCGCTTGGTCATCTGGAGCGCAACCTCACCAGGCTATGGACGCGTGGTGGCATTCGTGGTTAACGTTGTGCCCGACCACAAGAAACATCAGGGGCTGGCCGGCCCCGACGCGCCAAGGGGGCGCAGCAGGCAATGACGCAAACTAACAGCTCACCGGCAGCGGTGACGGATCTGGATTTCGATCCGTACTGGATGCCCTTCACTCATAACCGCTACTTCAAGCAGCATCGACCGCTCGACCGTTTGATGGCCAGCGCCAAGGGCGCCTACTACACCACGGTCGAGGGACAGCAACTGTTCGACGGCCTATCTGGCCTGTGGTGCTGCGGGCTGGGTCACGGCGACCCGCGTATCACCGAAGCGGTCAAGCGACAACTCGATGTCGCCGACTACGTGCCTGCGTTCCAGATCAGCAGCCCGGCCACCTTCAAGTTGGCCCAGCGCATCGCCGAACAGGCGCCAGGACAGCTAAACCGGGTGTTCTTCACCAACTCCGGTTCCGAAGGCGTCGACACCGCGCTGAAAATCGCCCTGGCCTACCATCGCCTGCGCGGCGAGGCCTCGCGCACGCGCTTTATTGGTCGCGAGAAGGCCTATCACGGAGTCGGTTTCGGCGGCATTTCGGTCGGCGGCATGGTGGCCAATCGCAAGATGTTCGCACCCGCCATGCTCAGCGGCGTCGATCATTTGCCGCATACCCACAATCCGGCGGAGACCGCATTTTCGCGCGGACTGCCGAGCTGGGGAGCCCACCTGGCCGACGAGCTTGAACGCATCGTTGCCCTGCACGATGCGTCGACCATTGCGGCGGTGATCGTTGAACCGATGCAGGGATCGGTGGGCGTGATCCCGCCGCCGCAGGGCTATCTGAAGCGGCTGCGCGAGATCTGCAGCAAGCACGGCATCCTGTTGATCTTTGACGAGGTGATTACCGGATTCGGTCGCATGGGCAGCTGGTTTGGCGCTCAGGCGTTCGATGTCACCCCTGACTTGCTGGTGTTTGCCAAGGGCGTCAACAACGGCACGGTGCCGATGGGCGGCGTGATTGCCGATCAGTCGATCTACGACACCTTCATGCAGGGCCCCGCGCATGCGGTGGAGCTGTTCCATGGCTACACCTATTCAGGGCATCCCTTGGCGGTGGCCGCAGCACACGCCACCTTGGATATCTTGGCCCAAGACGAAGTGCCGCAGCGCTTTGCCGAGCTCGGCAAACTTCTCGAAGACGGGGTGCATTCGCTGCGCGGCGAACCCAATGTGATCGACATCCGCAACTGCGTGGGAGCGGCAGCCATCGACCTGACACCGTTGCCGGGCCAACCCGGACTGCGCGCGGTACGCTTGTTCGAGGACGCGTTGAAACGCGGCTTCCTGGTGCGCTTTACTGCCGACACCATCGCGCTCGGCCCGCCGGTGATCAGCACGCCGACCGAAATCCACGCCCTGATCGAGGCCTTGCGCGCGTCGATACGCGCGGTCGCCTGAGCCTGGGCCCTACTTAACGCGCCTTACCCGCGCCTCACTTGGGAGACACGCATGAGCGTTCCCGTGCAAAAGCTTCAGGGGGTGGTCAACACCCAACCGCAACGCATTCCGCACTACATCAATGGCCAGCGAGTGGCAGGCGATGGCAGCGAAATGGGCAAGGTGTTCAACCCCGCCACCGGCCAACAGACCGGCGAGCTGCCCATGGCGACGGCCGCGACGGTGGACCTGGCAGTTAGCGCCGCCCGGGCGGCGTTCCCGGCCTGGGCGGCCACGCCGCCGGTGCGACGCGCCAAGGTGATGTTCAAGTTGCGCGAGCTGATCGAGGCCAATGCTGACGCCCTGGCCGCGCAGCTCACCGCCGAACATGGCAAGACCCATAGCGACGCGCTGGGCGAAGTGGCACGCGGCCTGGAAGTGGTCGAGTTTGCCTGCGGCATTCCCCACTTGCTCAAAGGCGAGTTCACCGAGAACGTCGGCAGCGCCATCGACGCCTGCTCGGTGCGGCAACCGCTGGGCGTGGTGGCCGGCATTACGCCATTCAATTTTCCCGCCATGGTTCCGCTGTGGATGTTTCCCATCGCCATCGCCTGCGGCAACTGCTTCATTCTGAAGCCATCGGAACGCGATCCGTCGGCCTCCTTGATGCTGGCGGATTGGTTGAAGCAGGCCGGATTGCCCGACGGCGTGTTCAACGTGGTGCACGGTGACAAGCGCGCCGTGGATGCGATTCTGGAACACCCCGAGATCAATGCGGTGAGCTTCGTCGGCTCCACACCGATTGCCAAATACATCTATGAAACCGGTTGCCGTCACGGCAAGCGAGTGCAGGCCTTGGGCGGTGCCAAGAATCACATGGTGATCATGCCCGACGCCGATCTGGACCAGGCCGCCGACGCCTTGATGGGAGCGGGCTACGGTTCAGCCGGCGAACGCTGCATGGCGATCTCGGTGGCGGTGGCGGTGGGCGACGAGGTGGCGGATCAGTTGATCGCCAGGCTGGCACCGCGGGTCAGGGCGCTGAAGATCGGCCCCGGCGGTGAAGATGTCGATATGGGTCCCCTTATCACCGACATCCATCGCGATCGCGTACGCGGCTATGTCGATAGCGGCGTCGCCGAAGGTGCGGAACTAGTGGTTGATGGCCGTGGCGTGCAAGTAAAAGGCCACGAGAGCGGCTTCTTCCTCGGCGGCTGCCTGTTCGACAAGGTGCAACCGGACATGCGGGTGTACAAGGAAGAAATTTTCGGGCCGGTGCTGCAGATTATGCGGGTCGCCAGCTACGAGGAAGCCCTGACGCGCGTCAATGCGCACGAATACGGCAATGGCACCGCCCTGTTTACTCGCGATGGCGATGCCGCACGCGACTTTGTGCAACGGGTGCAGGTCGGCATGGTCGGTATCAATGTGCCGATTCCGGTGCCGGCGGCCTTTCACAGCTTCGGTGGCTGGAAGGCCTCGCTGTTTGGCGACCATCATGTCTACGGCCCCGAGGGCGTGCGCTTCTACACCAAGCTAAAAGCGGTGACTTCGCGCTGGCCAACCAGTATTCGCGCCGGTGCGCAATTTGTGATGCCCACCAACGGCTGAGGATTGTAATCGAGCATTTTTGAGGTTTCCGAATTGAGAGACTGCGCTGTAAAGCCCCTCTCCCCTCGCGGGAGAGGGGTTGGGGTGAGGGGGAAATGAGAGCCTATGGCTTCGCCTACCCCTCTCCCCCGGCCCCTCTCCCGCAAGGGGAGAGGGGAGCTTCCAACCTGTCTCGCAATGCGTAAATCTCAATAGTGGAAACGTTGCGTTAGCCGATCGGGAGAGGATCTGCAATGAATGCTGCACCAGAACACTTCGCGCGTGAACAGGCTGTTCCACCCCTTCGCGTGAATGGTCAACGCCTGTGGGACAGTTTGATGGAAATGGCCAAGATCGGGGCAACCGAGAAAGGCGGCGTGTGTCGTCTTGCCTTGACCGACCTCGACAAGCAAGGCCGCGACCTGTTTGTGACCTGGGCCAAGCAAGCCGGTTGCAGCATCAGTGTCGACCAGATGGGCAATGTGTTTGCGCGTCGCGCGGGCCGCGACAACAGTCTGGCCCCCGTGATCACCGGCTCGCACGCCGATTCGCAGCCCACCGGCGGCCGCTTTGACGGCATCTATGGCGTGCTGGGCGGTCTGGAGGTGATTCGCTCGCTGAACGACCACGGCATCGAAACCGATCGACCGATCGAAGTGGTGATCTGGACCAATGAGGAGGGATCACGCTTTGCGCCTGCCATGGTGTCGTCCGGCGTGTTCGCTGGGGTGTTCACGCTGGAATACGGTCTGTCGCGCACTGATATCGATGGCAAGACCATGGGCGAGGAGCTGCAGCGGATTGGCTATGCCGGTGATCTGCCGGTAGGGGGCCGCGATATTCACGCGGCTTTCGAGTTACACATCGAGCAAGGCCCGATTCTGGAGGCAGAAAACAAGACCATCGGCGTGGTCAGTCATGCCCAAGGGCAACGCTGGTATGAGGTGGTGTTTACCGGTCAGGAGTCGCATGCCGGCCCGACACCCATGCCGCGCCGCAAAGACGCCTTGCTGGCGGCAGCGCGGGTGATTGATCTGGTCAACCAGATCGGCCATGCGCATGCCCCGTTTGCCTGCGCCACCGTGGGCATGCTGCAGGTGCATCCGAATTCGCGCAACGTGATTCCGGGTCGGGTGTTTTTCACTGTCGATCTGCGTCACCCGGAAGACGAAGTGTTAAGTCGGATGGATGCCGAATTGCGAGCTGGCATTGCACGCATTGCCGAGCACACCCGAGTCGAGACCAGCACGCTGGAACAGATTTTCTATTACAAGCCGGTGGCCTTCGATGCTGATTGCGTCGCCTCGGTGCGCGCGGCTGCCGAACTCTTTGGCTATTCGCACCGCGACATGGTGTCGGGTGCCGGTCACGATGCCTGCTATCTGGCGCAAGTGGCCCCCACTTCGATGGTGTTTGTGCCCTGCGTGGACGGCATCAGTCACAACGAAGTGGAAGACGCCAAGCCCGAGTGGATTGAGGCGGGCTGCAATGTATTGCTGCACGCAATGTTGGAGCGTGCAGGACGATAGTAAAGTCGACACGTACTGGCTTCGGGGAAGCTGTGCAGGTCTTTTGAGAGCGGGATGCAATGGGGAAACACATGGCAAGAAAGCAAGTTGGCGATATCGCCGCGGCACGCCGTTCCAGCGAAGAGCTGGCCGCCGCATTTGAGGATGTCGCACCGCCGCTCAATCGGCAGCGGGCGTTGATCGAATCGCAGCGTTGTTATTACTGCTACGACGCGCCCTGCATCACCGCCTGCCCTACCGGCATCGACATTCCGGGCTTTATTCGCAGCATCAGCACGGACAACTTGCGCGGCGCGGCCGAGACCATTTTGTCAGCCAACATTTTTGGCGGCATCTGTGCTCGGGTGTGTCCGACCGAGATTCTTTGTGAGGGTGTCTGCGTTCGCAACACCGACGAAGACAAACCGGTCGAAATCAGCGCCCTGCAGCGCTACGGCACCGACTGGGTGTTTGAAGAAAATGCTGCGCTGTTTCAGCGCGCCAGCGACAGCGGCAAGAAGATAGCGGTGGTCGGCGCCGGCCCGGCTGGCCTCGCCTGCGCGCATGCCCTGTCGCTGCGCGGGCACCAGGTACAGGTATTCGACCGCCAGCCAAAAGCCGGTGGGCTCAATGAATACGGCATCGCCGCCTACAAGGTGCCCGACTTCGCGCAGCGGGAAATTCAATGGCTGCTGTCGATTGGCGGCATCGAAATCGTCAGCGACCGTGAACTCGGCAAGAACCTGTCATTGGCGGAACTACGTGCTGAGTACGACGCAGTCTTTCTGGGCATGGGATTGGCCGGGGTGAATGCCCTCGGCATCGAGGGTGAGCAGCTTAGCGGCGTGGCCAATGCGGTCGACATGATTGCGCAATTGCGTCAGTGCGAGGATCTGCAACAGATGCCAGTGGGACGCCGTGTGGTGATCATCGGGGGTGGCAATACCGCGGTTGATGCTGCGGTGCAGAGCAAGAAGCTTGGCGCCGAATGGGTGTATATGGTCTACCGCCGGGGCGCCGCCTCGATGAGCGCCACCGCCCACGAACAGGCCTTCGTCAAAGAGCAAGGCGTACACGTGATCGAGTGGGCGCAGCCGAGCAGGTTTATCGGCGTCGATGGCAAGTTGTCGGCGGTCGAATTTGAGTACACCGAAGCCGATGCCAACGGCAAGGCACGGGGCAGCGGGGAACACTTCACGCTCGACGCCGATGTTGCGCTGAAAGCCATCGGACAGGTGTTGGTTTCCGCCCCACTGCAGGCGGGCCAACACGAAGTGTTGGCCACCAAGGGAGGCCGCATCGTGGTGGACTCGAACTACGCCACCTCATTGAGCAAGGTGTGGGCCGGCGGCGACTGCGTCGGCGGCAAGGTGGATCTTACCGTTCAGGCGGTGGAAGACGGCAAGCGGGCAGCGCAGGCGATTGACCGCTTCTTGGCAACGGAGAAGACGCATGGCTGATTTGACTTGCAATTTTGCTGGCATCCGTTCGCCGAATCCGTTCTGGTTGGCTTCGGCACCGCCGACTGACAAGGCGTACAACGTCAACCGCGCATTCGAGGCCGGCTGGGGCGGCGTGGTATGGAAAACCCTGGGGCTGGATCCACCGGTGGTCAACGTCAGCTCACGCTACGGCGCGGTGCAATGGAATGGCCAGCGCATCGCCGGCTTAAACAATATCGAGTTGATTACCGATCGACCGCTGGCGGTTAACCTGGCCGAAATACGTCAGATCAAGCGCGACTGGCCGGACCGCGCCATGATCGTCTCGCTGATGGTGCCCTGCGACGAGGAATCGTGGAAATCGATACTGGCGCAAGTCGAAGACACCGGCGCCGATGCGGTGGAGTTGAATTTCGGCTGCCCGCACGGCATGAGCGAGCGCGGCATGGGTTCGGCCGTGGGCCAGGTGCCTGAATACATCGAAATGGTGGCGCGCTGGGTCAAGCAGCATTCGAAGCTGCCCTGCATCGTAAAGCTAACGCCCAATATCACTGACATACGCGCCCCGGCTCGCGCTGCGTTCAAGGGCGGCGCCGACGCGGTGTCGCTGATCAACACCATCAACTCCATTGTGTCAGTAGACCTGGATTTGATGGCGCCGACGCCGACGGTGGATGGCAAAGGAACGCACGGCGGCTATTGCGGCCCGGCCGTTCGCCCCATCGCGCTCAATATGGTGGCCGAGATCGCCCGCGACCCCGAAACTCACCGCAAACCGATCAGCGGCATCGGCGGAATCGGTACCTGGCAGGATGCAGCCGAGTTCATGGCCCTGGGCTCGGGGTCGGTGCAGGTGTGCACAGCAGCAATGCATTACGGTTTTCGCATCGTCGAGGACATGATCTCGGGTTTGTCCAATTGGATGGACAGCAAGGGCTACCGCACTCTGGATGATTTTGTCGGCAAGGCGATCCCGAACGTTACCGATTGGCAATTCCTCAACCTCAACTACGACATCAAGGCCCGCATCGATCAGGACAAGTGCATCAAGTGCGGGCTCTGCCACATCGCCTGCGAAGACACCGCGCACCAGGCGATTACCAAAGAGAAAAACGGCGTTCGCTTGTTTGAAGTGGTGGACGCCGAATGCGTCGGCTGCAATTTGTGCATGCATGTTTGCCCGGTGGATAAATGCATCACCATGCAACGGGTTGATGACGGCGGCTTCGCCGACTGGACTACCCACCCCAACAACCCGATGCGCAAGACCGACAAGGCGATTTGATGAACGCAGCTTCGCATCCCGGGCATCAAGGCGGAGATTGCATGCCTCGTGAGCAAGTCACTTGTTAATCTCTGCGGGCGATAGATCTTGATCGTTCCGATCAAGTAACTGTCGCTACAAGCGCCTTTCCCTGCGGGGAAAGCGCGCTACGAAGCCCCTCTCCCCTGGAGGGAGAGGGGTTGGGGTGAGGGGGAATTTCCGGCACCTCGCCCCCTCACCCCGCCCTCCAGGGGAGAGGGGAGCAAAGCGCGAGCTCCGCGAATCAACAAGTTACGATGCCGGCTCATGGAGATGCGGAAAACATAGAAACCTGTAGATCGCCCTTCGCAACATTTGAAAAGTGGAATTCACAATCATCCCGCACCCAAGCATCCTTCAACCGCTCCACCGGAGGCACCGATGTCGGCAACATCTCAAAGCACGCAGCCGCAAGGCGATGGCGATCTGGTCAATCAGGATCTGTTGCCCACCGCTCAGTCTGATCGACACTGGGATTGGAAAGCGATCGCGGCATTGTGGGTGGGCATGGTGGTGTGTGTGCCGGCCTATATGCTGGCCGCCGGCCTGATCAGTGAAGGCATGTCCTGGAACGAGGCCGTGTTCACCGTATTCCTGGCCAATGTCATTGTGCTGGTGCCGATGCTGTTGATTGGCCACGCAGGAACGAAGCATGGCATCCCGTTTCCCGTGCTGCTGCGCGCCTCGTTCGGCACGCGCGGCGCCAAATTGCCCGCCGTACTGCGTGGTCTGGTGGCCTGCGGCTGGTTCGGCATTCAGACCTGGGTCGGTGGAGCCGCCATCTACACCATAGTCAATGTGCTCAGCGACAACGCCATTGCCGGTTCAAAGCTGCCGCTGCTTGGCATCGACATCGGTCAAACCCTTTGTTTCCTGGCGTTCTGGGCGCTGCATGTGCTGTTCATTCGACAAGGCACTGAGTCGATTCGCTGGCTTGAGTTGCTGGCCGCGCCCTTGCTGATACTGATGTGCCTGGGATTGCTGCTCTGGGCCTACATCGCGGCCGACGGCTTCGGCCCCATGCTGTCTGCACCGTCGCAATTCGCTGCGGGCGGCCCACGTGAGGGACAGTTTGCTTCGGTGTTCTGGCCGTCCTTGACCGCCATGGTCGGATTCTGGGCCACCTTGGCGTTGAATATTCCTGACTTCACCCGCTACGCCAAGTCACAACGCGACCAGATGTTAGGGCAGATGATCGGATTGCCGATTCCGATGGCTTTGTTGGCCTTTATTGGCGTGGCGGTGACCTCGGCCACTGTATTGATCTACGGCGAAGCGATTTGGGATCCGGTTGCACTCGCCGGCCGCCTGGGCGGGGTCGGCGTGGTGATTGCACTGCTGGCCCTGGTACTGGCGACCTTAACGACCAACTTGGCGGCAAACGTGGTAGCCCCAGCCAATGGATTTTCCAATCTGGCGCCGGGCAAGATTTCCTTTCGCATGGGTGGCTACATCACAGCGGGCATCGGCATTGCGATCTTTCCGTGGAAGCTGCTGGAAACCACCGGTGCCTATATCTTTACCTGGTTGATCGGCTATTCGGCCTTGTTGGGACCCATTGCCGGCATCATGTTGGTCGATTACTACCTGATCCGCCGCACCGAACTCGATCGTGACGGCCTGTTCAACCACCGTGGGCCCTATGGCTATCGCGGTGGTTGGAACCTAATTGCCTTGCTGGCCCTGGTTGCTGGCGTGCTGCCGAATCTTCCGGGCTTCTTGAAGGCAGCGGGCTTCGTAGCCTCGGTGCCCACGGTGTTCGAGACCATCTATGCCTATGCCTGGTTCGTTGGACTCCTGGTTGCGGGAAGTCTTTACTACCTGCTAAGTCCGCGGTCGCGATAAGGGCATTCCCAGGCTGAAATGTTCGCCCAAGCCAAGCCTGGACTCGCTTCTTGCACCCTAATCGGCTTTGCGCTAAAGCTGTCGCTCTGAATTCGTCTTGTGGAGGCTGGTCATGAACTTGTTGATTCGCGGCGGAACGGTCGTCGATTCTGAAACCAGCTATCGCGCTGACGTCTTGTGCCAGAACGGCCGTATTGTGGCCATCGGCGAGGATCTCGCGGCGCCCACCGGATGTCAGATCGTCGAAGCCGGTGGCTGTCTGGTGATGCCGGGTGGTATCGACCCGCACACCCACATGCAACTACCCTTCATGGGCACGATTGCCAGCGACGATTTCTTCTCAGGCACGGCGGCCGGCATCGCTGGCGGCACCACCTCGATCATCGACTTCGTGATACCCAACCCACAGCAGTCGTTGATGGAGGCATTCAACACCTGGCGCGGCTGGGCTGAAAAGGCGGCGGGCGACTACGCGTTTCATGTCGCCGTGACCTGGTGGGACGAGACCGTGCATCGCGACATGGGCGTTCTGGCAACCGAACATGGCGTTCAGAGCTTCAAGCACTTCATGGCGTACAAGAACGCCATCATGTGCGACGACGAGGCCTTGGTGAACAGCTTCAGCCGCTGCATTGAGCTGGGTGCGCTACCGACCGTGCATGCCGAAAATGGTGAGTTGGTATTCCAGCTGCAGAAGCAGCTGCTCGACAAGGGCATGACTGGGCCGTCGTCACACCCGCTCTCGCGACCCCCTGCGGTAGAAGGCGAAGCAGCCAACCGTGCCATCCGCATCGCCGAGGTGCTGGGCACACCGATCTACGTTGTGCATGTTTCCTGCGAGGAGTCGCTGAATGCCATTGCCCGCGCGCGTGGCGAAGGTCAACGAGTGTTCGGCGAAGTGTTGGCCGGTCACCTGTTGATCGACGAAAGTGTCTATCAAAGCGAGGATTTCACCTTCGCGGCGGGCCATGTCATGAGCCCCCCGTTCCGACCGAAGCATCATCAGGATGCGCTCTGGCAGGGCCTGCAGGCCGGACATCTGCAAACCACCGCCACCGATCACTGCTGTTTCTGCGCGCCGCAGAAAGCCGCCGGCAAGAACGATTTCACCAAGATTCCCAATGGCTGCGCCGGCATCGAAGATCGCATGTCAGTGTTGTGGCACTACGGCGTGGGCAGTGGCCGACTGACCCCCAGTGAGTTCGTGCGGGTCACCTCCACCAATGCCGCACAGATCTTCAATCTGTATCCACGCAAGGGTGCGGTGCGTGTGGGGGCCGATGCGGATCTGGTGGTATGGGACGCGCAGGCGTCGCGAACGATATCCGCCAAGACCCACCATCAGAACATCGATTTCAATGTGTTCGAGGGCCGCACGGTCACCGGCATCGCCGTGCACACCATCGCCAACGGCAAGCTGGTCTGGACCGATGGCGACTTGCGCGCCGAGCGCGGCGCAGGGCGCTATCTACCGCGCGCATGCGGGCCGGCCTACGCCGAAGCCAACGCGCGTCGCCTGGCGCAGACTTCGTGGCGGCATCAGGCCTGAGCAATGCAAAACAATCTGGCTGTACTGCCTCAACTTCCAGTCCATCAAAGGCAACACATTTCGAGTTGCCCTGTTCGCACTGAGAGACAGCCCGAAGGCCGGACGAGAGTCCGGGCGCGGTAGCGATGAAATCGCCTTGACGCACCCTGAGCTTGTCGAAGGGTGCCTCACCGAAGCGAGCCCTGAAGGCACCCACGCGAGCATTGAGGTTGCAATGCTGGGTCGGCTGGCTTCGACAAGCTCAGCCAGCGTGGCGGCGACCCGAAGCGCCCCTTCTCCCCGAGGGAGTGGCCGGGGGTGAGGGCCGGGTGTCCTCAACGGTCGTTTGCAACCACACCCACGGCGTATTCGTACCCTCACCGGCCCTTCGGGCACCTTCCCCCAAAGGGAGAAGGACAACAAGGCGCCACCGTCCGCTCCTGGCCGCCAGCGCCGCTCAGCAGGCCGCCTTTACCTACGGTTCCACCAAACTGCCATAACTATCGGGGCGTCGGTCTCGATAGAACTGCCAGACCTTGCGCACTTCCCGAATCTGATCCAGATCCAGCTCGGCGACGACTAGCTCGTCATGGTCACGCGAACCCTGCGCCAAGAACTGTCCGCGCGGATCACAAAAATAGCTTTGGCCGTAGAACTCGCCGATATTCCACGGCGCTTCGGTGCCCACTCGATTTATCGCGCCGACGAAATAGGCGTTAGCCACCGCGTGCGCCGGCTGCTCCAGTTTCCACAGGTATTCCGACAATCCTGCCACTGTCGCCGAAGGATTGAACACGATCTCGGCGCCGCCCAGCCCCAGGGCGCGTGCGCCCTCCGGAAAGTGGCGGTCATAGCAGATGTACACCCCGATCCTGGCATAGGCGGTGTCGAACACCGGATAGCCCAGATTGCCAGGTCGAAAGTAGAACTTTTCCCAGAACCCCGGCAGGCAATGCGGGATGTGATGCTTGCGATACTTGCCCAGATAGCGACCGTCGGCATCGATCACCGCTGCGCTGTTGTAGAACACACCGGGCTGATCCTCTTCGTAGATCGGCACCACCAGCACCATCTGCAGCCGTTTGGCGATGTCCTGCATCAAGCGAACGGTTGGGCCGTCAGGAATCGCTTCGACACTGTCGTACCAGCGCGGATTCTGCTCGGCGCAAAAATACGGCGCGGTAAATATCTCCTGCATGCACAGGATCTGCACGCCGGCCTTGCCAGCCTGCTCGATGAAACCCACTGTTTTGTCGATATTGGCCTGCCGAATGGTGGCCAAGGGCTGGTCCACCGGGCACGCCATCGAGGTTTGAATCAAGCCGCATTTGACCACGCGAGACATCGTCGCCACCTCACTGTGTCTGACCCCTGGTCACCGATGCTAGTCCGGTTTGCCGCCAAGGTCACGATGGTTCACATCGGCAGTCCGTTGCACCGCGCCAGCCAGGTGGGTTCGAATGGCCCAAGCGTGCTGTCTCGGGTATGCCCGTCCTCGCCCTGCCCTACAACGCCCATCGTATCGCCCTGAGAGGCGAATCGATGCGTGCCAGATGTGCTCGCGCGAAACCCGACTGGCCACAAAGCACTGCGCGAACTGACCGGCGATTGCATCATCGTCAGAAACGAAAACGGCCAACCCGTTGCCGAGTTAGCCGTATCGTTTCACTGCTGATGTGGTAGCGGGGGCAGGATTTGAACCTGCGACCTTCGGGTTATGAGCCCGACGAGCTGCCAGACTGCTCCACCCCGCAGCAGTGAGCCACGAAGTATACGCAGGAATCAGATCTTTAGCAAGACACTTGTACCGCCACGCGCAATTCCTTGGGGAGGGCAAAGACCATGCTCTCGGTAACCCCGGACAATTCTTCTACCGCGCCGGCACCCAATGACTGCAGACGGGCGATGACGCCCTTCACCAGCACTTCCGGCGCCGAGGCGCCGGCGGTGACGCCGATGCGTGAACAGTCGCTCAGCCATTCGGGTTGGATGTCGTCAGCACCGTCGATCAGGAATGCCCGGGCGCCCTGCTTTTCGGCCAGTTCGCGCAGACGATTCGAGTTGGACGAGGTTACCGAGCCCACCACCAGCACCACTTCACAGCGATCGGCCATGGCCCGCACTGCATCCTGGCGGTTCTGCGTGGCATAGCAGATATCATCCTTGCGTGGGCCGTCGATCTTCGGGAAACGTTCGCGCAGGGCGGCGATCACCGCGGCCGTATCATCGACTGACAGCGTGGTCTGAGTGGTGTAGGCGAAGTTTTCCGGTTGCGACACTTCCAGTGTGGCGACGTCCGCTGCCGACTCGACCAGATAGATCTGGCCACGACCGGCCTCGCGCTGCCACTGCCCCATGGTGCCTTCAACCTCGGGGTGACCGGCGTGGCCGATCAGCACCACGTCGCGTCCGGCCCGGCAATGCCGCGCCACTTCCATATGCACCTTGGTCACCAGCGGACAGGTGGCATCGAACACTTTCAAGCCGCGTTGCTCGGCTTCCTTGCGCACGGCCTGGGAAACGCCGTGCGCGCTGAAGATAACGATCGAGTCATCCGGCACATCGACCAGTTCTTCGACGAAGATCGCCCCGCGAGAGCGCAGATCTTCGACCACGAACTTGTTGTGTACCACTTCGTGCCGCACGTAGATCGGTGCGCCGAAGTTCTCCAGCGCGCGATTGACAATCTCGATCGCCCGATCGACTCCGGCGCAGAACCCGCGCGGATTGGCCAAGACGATTTGCATCATTTCTTCTCCTGCTCACCGCCGACGAAGCCAAACACGGCCAGTCCAATGGCCCCGGCCACGATAGCGGAGTCGGCGACGTTGAATGCAGGCCAATGATAATCCCGCCAGTACCAGTCGACGAAATCGACCACATAACCGTAGCGAATACGATCGATCAGATTGCCGATCGCGCCGCCAATGATCAACGCCAGCGGCAGGGCCTGCTTCCAGTCACCGCGACCGGTCCGACTTAGCATATAGGTCATCAAGGCACTGAGCACGATGGCCAGACCACTGAACAACCAGCGCTGCCAGCCGCCATGCTCGCTCAGGAAGCTGAAGGCGGCACCGTAGTTGAAGGTCAGGGTCCATTGCCAGAAGCCCTCGATCACCGGCACCGGGCTATGCATGGTCAGCGTATCGAGAGCCCATTGCTTGCTGAGGTAGTCGAGCAGAATGATCAGCAGCGACAGGCCCAGCCAAGGCAGCGCGTTCGGCGCCGTGCGCTTTAGAACCACAGCCGCACCTCACCCTCGCCCGCCACATTGCTGACGCAGCGACCGCAGGCCTCCGGATGATCATGCTCCGGCTGCTCACTGCGGTGCTGGCCCACGTCATCCCGGTAGTGCCAGCAGCGGATGCATTTGCCGTGATCGCTGGCCTTGGCCACGATCCAAGCCTCCAGACCCTCAGCCTTGCTGGCATCCGCTGGCTTGTCACTCAGCGGGTGCAGGCGCAGGTAGGAGGTAATGAACAGGAAGCGCAGTTCGTCCTGCACCGGCTGCAGGCTCTGCAGCCACTGGTCTGGCAGATACAGATCAACCTCGGCTTCCAGGGAGGCGCCAATTGCACCACCCGCTCGCATTGGTTCCAGCACCGCCGACACCGCCTCGCGCAGATCCAGCAGTTGATCGAACTGTTCAGCACTCAGGGCGGCATCCGCTGGCAGCGCTGCCATCCCCTCATACCAGGTGGCGAACAGCACGTGCTGTTCGCGCTGGCCCGGCAAATGATGCCAAACCTCGTCAGCAGTGAAGCTCAGAATCGGCGCCATCCAACGGACCAGGGCTTCGGCGATATGGAACATCGCAGTCTGCGCCGAGCGCCGGCCGAGCGAGTTCTCCGCCATGGTGTAAAGACGATCTTTGGTAACGTCGAGGTAGAGAGAGCCGAGATCGACGCTGCAGAAGTTGCCCAGCTTCTGCACCACGCTGGCAAAGTCGTAGCGCTGGTAGGCGGCGGTGATCTCCTGCTGCAATCCCTGAGCACGATGCACGGCCCAACGATCGAGCAACACCATCTTTTCCGCGGGAACCGCATGCTGGCCCGGGTCAAAACCGTGCAGATTGCCGAGCAGGAAGCGACAGGTATTGCGAACGCGGCGATAAAGATCGGCAGTGCGCTTCAAAATCTCCTGCGACAAGGACATCTCGTTGCGATAGTCGGTCGAAGCGATCCACAGACGCAGAATATCGGCACCCAGGGTCTTCATCACTTCCTGCGGCGCCACCACATTGCCGAGCGACTTCGACATCTTGCGGCCGTGCTCGTCGACGGTGAAACCATGGGTGAGGACCTGCTTGTACGGCGCCGCACGATCCATGGCGATGGCGGTCAGCAGCGAGCTCTGGAACCAGCCGCGGTGTTGATCGGAGCCTTCCAGGTACAGGTCGGCCGGCTTGCCCAGCCCCCGCGCAGCCAGCACCGCCTCGTGAGTTACTCCGGAATCGAACCAGACATCGAGAATATCGCTGACTTTTTCGTAGTCCGCTGCTTCGGCGCCCAGCAGCTCGGCCGGATCGAGTGCGTACCAGGCATCGATGCCGCCCTGCTCCATGCGTAGAGCCACCTGTTCCATCAATTCAACTGAGCGCGGATGCGGTTCGCCGCTGACTTTGTGCACGAACAGGGCAATCGGCACACCCCAGGTGCGCTGACGGCTGATGCACCAGTCCGGCCGGCCTTCGATCATCGAACGGATACGCGCCTCGCCCCATTCGGGGAACCAGCCCTTTTGCTTGCCGATCTCGCTGATTGCTGCCATGGCCTGTTCGCGCAGACAGGCCTGATCCATCGAGATGAACCACTGCGGCGTGGCACGGAACGCAACCGGCGTCTTGTGCCGCCAGCAGTGCGGATAGCTGTGCTGCAGCTTCTTCTCGCACAACAACACGGTTCGTTCCCGCAGCAGGCCGATGATGCTGTCATTGGCCTTCCAGATGAACTGGCCTTCAAACAGCGGAGTGCCTGGCAGATACACACCGTTGCCGCCAACGGGATTCAACTCGGGCGCGCTGTAGCGTTCGGTCAGGCCGTACTTCAGGCCCACTGCAAAGTCTTCCTGGCCGTGGCCGGGTGCGGTGTGCACCGCGCCAGTGCCATCTTCGGCCGAAACGTGATCGCCGATGATCAGTGGCACCTCACGGTCGTAGAACGGATGACTGAGCAGCAGGTTTTCCAGCGCTGCGCCTTTCGTCTTACCTAGCACCTTGACCTGCTCGACGCCGTAGCGTGCGAGCGCCGCGGCCGCCAAGGCCTCGGCCAACACCAGGTGACAGCGCTGCCCGCTTAGCGCAGGCCCCTCGACCAGCACGTAGTCGAGCTCTGGCCCCAGGGTGACCGCGAGGCTGGCCGGCAAGGTCCAGGGCGTGGTGGTCCAGATCGGCACTGCGATCGCCGCTGCGCCGGCATCGGCAAGGCCAAAGGCGCGAGCCACGGCATCGGCGTCTCGCGCCGGATAGGCGACGTCGATGGCCGGCGAAGTCTTTTCGGCATATTCGATCTCGGCTTCGGCCAGGGCCGAGCCGCAGTCGAAACACCAATGCACCGGTTTGAATCCACGGCTCAGATGGCCATTGGCGACGATCTTGGCCAGCGAGCGTACGATGTCGGCTTCGAAGCGGAAATCCATCGTACGGTAGGGATTCTCCCAGTCGCCAAGCACACCCAGGCGAATGAAATCGGCCCTCTGGATGTCGATCTGTTCGGCGGCGTACTCGCGGCACTTGGCGCGAAAAGCCGGCGCATCGAGCTTGCTGCCCACTTTGCCGTGCTTCTTCTCAACCGCATGTTCGATCGGCAGACCATGGCAGTCCCAGCCCGGAATGTAGGGCGCATCGAATCCATCCATCAGGCGCGACTTCACTGCGACGTCTTTCAGGATCTTGTTGACCGCATGACCAAGATGAATCGGCCCATTGGCATACGGCGGGCCATCATGCAGCACGTACTTTGGCTTGCCCTCGCGCTGCTGACGAATGCGTTGGTACAGCCCCTGCGATTGCCAGCGAGCCAGCATGTCCGGCTCGCGCTTGGGCAGATCACCGCGCATGGGGAAGTCGGTGGCGGGCAGATGGATGCTCTTCTTGTAATCCTGACTCACGCCAGTCTCCGTTCAACGTCTTTGTGATTGGTTCGGGAACTTGAAGCTTGAACATCGTGCTCAACTTCAAGTCCCGCGAATCCGTTACAGGCCCGGACTCGCGGGCGCTTCACAGCGACTACGTCGCTGCGCGCAAGCAGCCCGTCCATGGGCTGCATCCTTGAGCCCGTCCATTCAAACATCGATGGACAGGCTCAAGGAGTTAAGTATCTCGCGCGCCTGGACGGCATCGCGTTCCATTTGGGCGACCAGGCTGGGCAAGTCGGGAAACTTCTCTTCATCGCGCAGCTTGGCGACGAAATCGACGGTCAGTCGTTGACCGTAGAGATCACCGTCAAAGTCGAACAGATGCACTTCGAGCAAGGGCTCGACTCCGCCCACTGTGGGGCGAGTGCCGATGCTGCAGACCGCCGGCCAGGGCGCCTCACCGACACCCTGCACCCAGGCAGCGACGATGCCGTCCAGGGCCGAGCGTCGGCCAGCCAGTCGGATATTGGCGGTGGGAAACCCAAGTTTGCGCCCAAGCCGTTGGCCGCGCACTACCCGACCGCTGAGGCGGTAGGGATGTCCGAGCAAATGATTGGCGTGTTCCAGGTCGCCATCGGCCAAGGCCTGTCGTACCCGCGAGCTTGAGACGCGTTCTCCTGCCAGTTCGAAGCGATCGAAAATGCGGCAATCGAATCCGTGCTGCTGTCCCAACTCGGCCAACAACTGTGGATTCCCCGCCCGGCCTTTGCCAAAACGGAAGTCCTCGCCGACCCAGACTTCGGCGGCCCGCAACCGCGATACCAGCACCCGTTCGACGAATTGCTCGGCACTCATGCTGGCGAGCCGCTGATTGAAACGCAGCAGCCCGATCCAGTCGATCCCGAGCTGACTGAGCATCTGCACGCGCGAGCGGAAACCTGCAATTCGCGGCGGTGCCTTGTCGCCGAGGAAGAACTCGCGCGGCAACGGCTCGAAGCTGAGCACGACGGACTGGGCCTGCAACAGGCGCGCGCGATCGAGCGCGCTCTGCACCAACGCCTGGTGCCCCCGGTGGAGGCCATCAAAGGCGCCGATACAGACCACGCTGCGATGCGAACTCAACGGCCCGCCACCGACGTCCCTAAACAGCCTGCTCATCGCCGCGAGTATACCTTGCAGTGCAGCATGCGCAGTCTGCAGCCCTCAATGGTGGCGCAACTGGCGCGGCCGCAGTCCGGCAAGCAGCAAGCCCAGGCCATAGGTCAGCGCCCCCGTGGCCACCGCCGCCAGCAACAAGCCCCAGCGCTGCCACTCGGCATAGCGCGCAAAATCTCCCACCTGCTGTCGCAAGACGAGCACGGCAACCGCCATGCAACAAAGCCCCAACAGCAGCTGCCACAGGAATCGCCGCCAGCCGGCCTGCAATTCGAATCCGCCGCTACGACGCAAGGCGCGCCACAGCAAGGCGGCATTGGCCAAACCCGCCAGCGCGGTGGCCAAGGCGATACCGGCGTGCGCGCCGGGCACACCGTTCAACCATAGCGGCGTGACGATAGCGACGGTCAGGCTGACATTGATCGCCACCGTCCATAGCGCGGCTCGCATCGGGGTCTTGGTGTCCTGACGCGAAAAGAAGGCCGGCGCCAGCACCTTGCTCAACATGAAGCCGGGCACCCCGATGCTCATGGCGGTGAGTGCCAGGGCGGTCATCAAGGAGTCTTCGGCAGTAAACGCGCCACGCTGAAAAATCACCACTGCCAAGGGCTCGGCCAACAGGGCCAGCCCGGCGGCAGCAGGCAAGCCAACCAGCAAGATCATTCGCAGCCCCCAGTCGACGCCGCGCGAGAACCCGGCCGTATCGGCGGCCGCGGAGCGTCGCGACAGGTGCGGCAGAATCACCGTGCCGATGGCCACGCCAAATAGGCCGAGCGGGAATTCCACCAAGCGATCAGAGTACCAAAGCCAGGTCTGACTGCCGGCCACCAGCAAAGACGCAAACGCGGTGCCGATGATCAGATTGATCTGCGCCACCGACGATGAGAACAGCGTCGGCAACATCAATTTGCCCACCCGTCGCACTCCGTCATGACCAAGGTTCAAACGCAGCCGTGGCAGCATCCCGTGCCGTGCCAGGCTAGGCCAGAGCAGCAGAAACTGGGCAATTCCAGCGACGAACACGCCCCAGGCCAGGGCCTTGGCTGGCACATCAAGCAGACCGGCGAGCAACAACATCGCGGCGATCACCGACAGGTTGTGCAGAACCGGCGTAAAGGCCGGCAGAGCAAAGCGCTGCATGCTGTTCAATACGGCACCCGCCAGGGCGGTCAGCGAAATAAAGAACAGGTAGGGAAAAACAATCCGCAACATCTCGGAGGTCAGGGCAAATTTCTCCGGCTGCTGCAGGCTGCCCGGTGCAACCACCGAGACGATCAGAGGCGCTGCCAGCATGCCAAGCGCGGTGATTACCAGGACAGCGGCACAAAGCGCGCCGGCGACGTGGTCAAGAAAATCCTTCAACGCTCGCTCGTCACCGTTTTGCTTGAGCTCGTTGAACACCGGCACAAAGGCCATGGCGAACGAACCTTCGGCGAAAATGCGCCGCAGATAGTTGGGAATGCGGTAGGCAATGGTGAACGCATCGGTGGCCACGCCGGCACCAAAGAGATGCGCCTGCAGCACATCTCGGGCAAAGCCGGCGATGCGCGACAACAGGGTCATGAAGCCGAATGCGCCTGCGGATCTGGCCAGTCGCGGGGCCTGGGTGGTCTGCCCGGGGTCGGCGTCACCGCTGGGCGCCAAGGCGGATGCGCTGCTGGCGGCCTCTTCCCGACTGTCTTGAGTTTTCATGACCTACTCGCGATCATTGACGATTGCATAGCCAGCATCCATAATTGGCGGTCTCATTCGGTTCCGTCCGTTTCATCTCAGGAGTAATTTCCCTTGGCCAATATCAAGTCCGCCAAAAAGCGCGCCAAGCAGACCGTCGTTCGCAATGCGCGTAACGTCGCTCAGCGTTCGATGCTGCGCACTGCTGTCAAGAAAGTTCTGAAGGCAATCGACGCCGGCGATCAAAAAGCCGCCACCGATGCTTTCTCGGCTGCCCAGCCGATTCTGGATCGTTTCGCCGCTCGCGGCTTGATCCACAAGAACAAAGCCGCTCGTCACAAGAGCCGGCTGAACGCGCGGATTCGCGCAATCGCCTGATCGATAACGGACGGAACCTACGAGAAAGCCGGCGCAAGCCGGCTTTTTTGTTGTCACTTGACTCCGACCACCGAGGCTCATTCGGCCGACTTGCTTGCAGAGGCCGCCGCAGACGCTTCATCCGCCGCTTCACGCTCGGCTGCGCGCATGGCATCCAGAGCCTGCATCACTTTCTGGCAGACCAGCTCGGTGCCCTGCGCGGCAATCGCCGAGATGGCAAACCACGGCGCTTGCCAATCCAGCGCGTTCAACACCGCCTGAATTTTCGCCTCACGCTCATCCTCGGGTAGCAGATCGACCTTGTTCAGCAACAGCCAGCGCGGTCGCTCCAGCAATTCGTGGTCGAACTTCTCCAGTTCCTTCTCCAAAGCCCGCACCTGCTCCACCGGATCGACTTCATCTACCAAGGGCGCGATGTCCACCACATGCAGCAGCAGCCGATTGCGCTGCACATGCTTGAGGAAGGTGATGCCCAGACCAGCGCCTTCGGCGGCGCCTTCGATCAAGCCTGGAATATCGGCGATCACGAAACTGCGGTGCTGCTCGATACGCACCACGCCGAGGTTGGGATATAGAGTGGTGAACGGATAGTCCGCCACCCGCGGCCGCGCAGCAGATACGGCACGAATGAACGTGCTCTTGCCAGCGTTGGGAAAGCCAAGCAGGCCCACATCCGCCAGCAACTTCAACTCGAGCCGGATCTCGCGTTCCTCTCCCGGCGTACCAGAGGTGGTACGGCGCGGCGCTCGATTGGTCGAACTCTTGAAGTGAATATTGCCCAACCCGCCCTTGCCACCCTGAGCCACCTTGAGCAACTGTCCGTGCTCGGTGAGGTCGCCCATGATTTCTTCATTCTCGACCTGGGTGACCTGAGTACCGACCGGCACGCGAATGATGATGTCCTCACCCTTCTTGCCGTACATCTGTCGACTCATGCCGTTTTCGCCACGCTGCGCACGAAACATGCGCTGGTGGCGAAAGTCGATCAACGTATTGAGGTTCTCATCTGCCTGCAGCCAAACGCTGCCGCCGTCCCCGCCGTCGCCACCATCCGGCCCACCCAAGGGAATGAACTTCTCACGGCGAAAGCTGCAGCAGCCGTTGCCGCCGTTGCCGGCAAATACGCGGATATCAGCTTCGTCGACGAGTTTCATTGGAGAGCCGGGATGGGAGATTCGGGACTCGGGATTCGCAAGTGCGGCAATCTTGAGCCGCCAGTACAGATACCGAACTGCTTGAAGTTTAGCCAGATTGGACAGGTCAGGTTCTGACGGGAAAGTGTCGAGCAGCGGGCAGCCGCTCTACGAATCCCGAATCCCGAATCTCGAATCCCGGCCGTACAAACACAAAACCCCGCCGAGGCGGGGCTTTGCGCGCGATGACGGTGCGACTTAGGCGTCGACGGTCTTCACGCTAACGGTGCGGCGATTCTTGGCGCCTTTCACCGAAAATTCGACCTGACCATCGACCAGGGCGAACAGGGTGTGATCACGACCGAGGCCGACGCCGCTACCCGGATGGAACTGGGTGCCGCGCTGACGGACGATGATGTTGCCGGCTTCCACGGCTTGACCGCCGAAGATCTTTACGCCGAGGTATTTGGGGTTGGAATCGCGGCCGTTACGGGTACTGCCGCCTGCCTTCTTATGTGCCATGACTGATGCTCCAGGCTACGGTCGCGCTTAAGCGCTGATACCGGTGATTTCGATTTCGGTGAAGTGCTGACGGTGGCCCGCCTGCTTACGGTGGTGCTTACGGCGACGGAACTTGACGATCCGCACCTTGTCGTGACGGCCGTGGTTCTTTACCTCTGCCGACACCTTGGCGCCGGAAACCAGCGGCGCACCGACGGTGACCTTGTCGCCATCGCCCACCAGCAGCACCTGGTCGAAATCGACCTTGCTGCCCGCCTCAACGTCGAGCTTTTCGACGCGCAGGACTTCGCCTTTCATTACCCGGTACTGCTTGCCACCGGTGACCATGACTGCGTACATGTTGTGCCTCTGTAGTTCTTCTGTCGGACTGAAACACTCTACCGGCGGCGACCGAAATCGGCTTTGCTGGCAGAAAGACCGCGGATTGTAGTCCGTACGGAGGCCGTTGGTCAATTACCGACCGAACAATCAGGCATCCAACCTCAGCTGACTGGCCGCCGCGACCACACTGGGACGGGCGCAGACTTGGGCTTATCCTGTCGCAAGGCCCACCTCGGGGACGAGACATGAATCTGCGCACCGGTATTCCGCTCCTGCTCGGTTTGCTGTTGGCCGCATCCTCAGCCCTCGGTCAGGACATGTCAGCGACGTCGGTTGAGGTCGAGTTCCTCAACCCGGATGAATACACCGACGCCGACTACGGCAAAGGCATACACCAGCGCGAAGGCGAAGCGAATTTTCGCCAGCTACGGAAATTTCTGCAGCAGCAGGCACCGAGCTACCTGAAGCCCGGACAACGCCTGCTGGTCCAGTTCACCGATATCGATCTGGCCGGCGACCGCGAACCCACCGCCCGGCTGGAAATGCGCGACGTCCGCATCATTCGCTCGGTGTACCCGCCCAAACTCGATTTTCACTACCGTCTCACCGACGAGCTTGGCAATGTACTGCGCGAAGGACAGGCGTCGATCCGTGATCTGGGCTTCGAGTTACATCATCGGTCGCGGATGTCCGACCCGTTGCGCTACGAGAAGCGCATGCTCAGCGAATGGCTGAGAGACGAATTCGTCAACCGGTAGTGGGCGTCGGTCAGTCGGCGTTCGCAAAATTTGAGCGCGGCGACTGGTTAGACTGTCGCCCCCCAATGCCGCCAGTGAAGAAGCATGGACAGCATCCGCATTCGCGGTGCGCGCACGCACAATCTGAAGAACATCGATCTTGAGCTGCCCCGCGATCAGCTGATCGTGATCACCGGCCTGTCCGGCTCTGGCAAGTCCTCGCTGGCCTTTGACACCATCTACGCCGAGGGTCAACGCCGCTACGTCGAGTCGCTGTCGGCCTATGCGCGGCAGTTCCTGTCGGTGATGGAAAAGCCCGACCTCGATCATATCGAAGGCCTGTCGCCAGCGATTTCGATCGAGCAGAAGTCGACCTCGCACAATCCTCGCTCCACCGTGGGCACGATCACCGAGATCTACGACTATTTGCGCCTGCTCTATGCCCGAGTCGGCAGTCCGCATTGTCCGGATCATGGTCACGCGCTGGAAGCACAGACCATCAGCCAGATGGTCGACAGCACCCTGCAGCTCAATGGCGAAGAGCGCTTCATGCTGCTGGCGCCGGTGGTGCGTGAGCGCAAGGGTGAACACCAGCAGGTGTTCGAGCAACTGCGCGCCCAGGGCTTGGTGCGCGCCCGAGTCAATGGCAAGGTGGTGGAACTCGATGCCGTGCCGAAACTGGCCCTGCGGCAGAAGCACACCATCGAAGCGGTGATTGATCGCTTCCGCCCGCGCGCCGATCTTCAGCAGCGCCTGGCGGAGTCATTCGAAACGGCACTGAAGCTGGGCGACGGACTGGCCATCATTGCGCCCATGGATGACCAGAGCAGCGCCGAAATCCTGTTCTCCTCGCGATTCTCCTGCCCGGAGTGCGACTTCGCCCTGCCCGAACTTGAGCCGCGACTGTTTTCCTTCAACAGCCCGGTCGGGGCCTGCCAGAGCTGTGACGGCCTGGGCGTCAGTCAGTTCTTCGACCCCGATCGTATCGTCACCCAGCCCGACAAGAGCCTGGCCGCAGGTGCGGTGCGTGGCTGGGATCGACGCAACATCTACTATTTTCAGCTAGTGATGTCGCTGGCCAAGCATTACCGATTCGATGTCGACACGCCCTGGAAGACCCTGCCAAAGCAAACGCGCGAAGCAATCCTGTACGGCAGTGACGGCGAGGCGATTCAATTCACCTACATGACCGAGAGCGGGCGCAAGTCAACGCGCGAACATCCGTTCGAAGGCATCATCAACAACATCCAGCGCCGCTATCGGGAAACCGAGTCATCCTTGGTGCGCGAGGAGCTATCGAAATTCATCTCCGAACAACCCTGCCCGAAATGCAGCGGTCAGCGCCTCAATCGCAGCGCCTGTCATGTCACCGTCGACGGCCAGAACCTACCGTCGATCACCGCCCTGCCGATCGATCAATGCCTGAAGCTGTACGAGTCGCTGAAGCTGGAGGGCTGGCGCGGCGAGATCGCCGCCAAGATCGTCAAGGAGATTCGCGAACGGCTGCACTTCCTGGTCGACGTCGGCTTGGATTATCTCACCCTGGAACGTCAGGCCGATTCGCTATCCGGCGGCGAGGCCCAACGCATTCGTCTTGCCTCGCAGATCGGCGCCGGCCTGGTCGGCGTGATGTACGTGTTGGACGAGCCCTCAATCGGCCTGCACCAACGCGACAATGAGCGGCTCCTCGGCACCCTGCTGCGTCTACGCGATCTCGGAAATACCGTGATTGTGGTGGAACATGATGAGGATGCGATTCGCGCTGCAGACCATATTGTCGATATTGGCCCCGGCGCTGGCGTGCACGGCGGAGAGATCGTGGCCCAGGGCAGCTATGCGCAGATTCTCAAAGCACCGCGTTCGATCACCGCGCAATACCTGTCTGGCCAGCGTGCGATCCAGATTCCTGCCCAACGCAAGCGCGTAGATCCCGATCGCGTTCTGCGCCTGATCGGCGCCAGCGGCAACAATCTGAAGAGCGTCGACCTCGAGATTCCGGCCGGCCTGCTGGTCTGCGTGACCGGCGTCTCGGGCTCGGGAAAATCGACCCTGATCAACGACACCCTGTACCGACTTGCTGCGGCGGAACTGAATGGTGCCAGCCAGAAACCTGCGCCCTTCAAGTCAGCCTCGGGCATGGACCTGTTCGACAAGGTGGTCGACATCGACCAGAGCCCGATCGGCCGCACACCGCGCAGCAATCCAGCCACCTACACCGGCCTGTTCACTCCGCTGCGGGAATTGTTTGCTCAGGTGCCCGAGGCCCGCGCGCGCGGTTACTCGCCGGGCCGCTTCAGCTTCAACGTCAAGGGCGGACGCTGCGAGGCCTGCCAGGGCGACGGCCTGATCAAGGTCGAGATGCACTTTCTGCCCGATGTCTATGTGCCCTGCGACGTCTGCCACGGCAAGCGCTACAACCGCGAAACCCTGACCATCACCTACAAGGGTCACACCATCCACGATGTGCTGGAGATGACGGTGGAGGATGCACTCAGCCTGTTCCAGCCAATTCCGAGCATCGCCCGCAAGCTGGAAACCCTGATGGCGGTGGGCCTGTCCTACATCAAGCTGGGTCAGTCGGCGACCACACTGTCGGGCGGCGAAGCGCAGCGGGTAAAGCTGTCGAAGGAGCTGTCCAAACGCGACACCGGCCGCACCCTGTACATCCTCGATGAGCCGACCACCGGCCTGCACTTCCATGACATCGAGCAGCTGCTGGGCGTATTGCATCGCTTGCGTGACGAAGGCAGCACGGTGGTGGTGATCGAGCACAACCTCGATGTGATCAAGACCGCCGACTGGATCGTCGACCTCGGGCCGGAGGGCGGACACCGCGGCGGAGAAATCATCGCCACTGGCACGCCCGAGCAGATCGCCGCTCACCCGGATTCGCACACCGGGCGCTTTCTTGCGCGTATCTTGGGCCTTGAGCAGCCCCATGCCGTCGGCAAATCCGCGCGTCGGCGCGCCAAGCCGGCCACAGCACCGGCGAGCAAACGATCGACCCCGGCCAGGAAACGCGCATGACCGAGCAGGAAAAGGACAGCAAGCCAAAACGCAAGTCGACCAACCGCCGCAAGAAGCCAGCGGCGAAGAAGTCGGCAGCCAAGAAGTCAGCAGCGAAGATAAGCCTACCAGCGCCGAACGAGGCCGAGGCCACTGACGCTACGTGCAGCAATTGCCATGTCATCGAAGTGCGTTGGCGCGATCTTGACGCCTTCAATCACGTCAACAACGCGACTTTTCTCACCTACCTGGAAGAAGCCCGGTTGCTGTGGCTGGAAAGCCTGGATGGCGAATGGCTGACCGAGACCAGCGCACCGGTACTGGCCGCCGCTAACCTGCAGTTCCGTCGCCCTGTGGCCTGGCCGGAAACGGTGCGAGTGGAGCTGCGCAGCTCACGCGTGGGCCGTTCCAGCATCACATTGGAGCATCGCATTGTCTCGGCCAATCAACCCGATGTACTGTACTGCGACGGCTCAGTGGTGATGGTCTGGGTCGATGCCACCAGCGGCAAAGGCGCAGACCTGCCGCCGGCGGTAAGACGAGCGGCGGAGGCTTTGTTGCCCGGGCAGTGAGACTACCAGTCCGGCGTCTGCGTCTGCTTGTCGATGCTGCGCAGGTCGCACGCCAGAGCCCAACGTTGCCAAGACTTCATGCACTCTTCGATAGGCTCAGGGTTCGCAACACCTACGCGGGCTGAGCTTGTCGAAGCCCGCGGCGACGGAGCGGCCTGGTTTGGTGCTTGATGTAGCTCAAGTCGTTCTACGGGCGCTGCGACGCGATTGCCAATCAGGACTCCGGCGCTTCACGCCTTACGGTGAACGCCACCGGCAGGGGCTCGTCGTTCTCATCCAGCAGATCGATCGCTACCGTGGTGCCTTCCGCCAGTTCACCTGTCGGTCGCATCAGCATGAGGTGCAGGCCACCCGGCTCCAGCTTGACTGTCGCGCCGGGCGCGATTTCCAGCAGCGGCACTTCGCGCATGCGACTGACACCATCGACTTCTTCGGTGCGATGAATCTCGATCAAGCCGAAGGCGCCGCTTTGCCCACCCTTGAGACGCAGCGGCTGCTCGCCCTCGTTGCGCAGTTCGACATATCCGGCCAGCATCATCGCGCCGGACGGAGCCAGGCGAATCCAGGCATTCGAGCCTTTGAGCTTCAGTTCGGCCAGGGCCGAGCCGCTGAACAGCAACAAGGCAGCACTTAGCATCAGGTTCAAACAGGTTCGGGCAGACATTGCGGTCGACCATATAATCAAGGAAGGGCCGAATTCTAGCAGCCAACACGCCGGCACCGATGAACCCGGAGCTGCGCCCTGCTAGAGTTGTGACTTGCCGCCGCCCGAGAGCACGTCCGTGATCGAACGCCACATCCATGCCCATGATGTTTTTGAGATTCGCCTGGCCCGACCGCCGGTCAATGCGCTGAATCCAGAACTGCTCACTGCCCTTACTGATGCGGTGATGATCGCCCCGCAGGAAGGCGCGCGCAGCCTGATCGTCTCAGGTGGCTCCGGCGTGTTCTCCGCCGGTCTGGACGTACCGTACTTGTTGACCCTCGAGCGCGCCGCGCTGGAGGAGGCCTGGCGCAGTTTCTTCCGAGCTTGCGCCGCTTTGGCCACCTCGAAGATTCCGGTAGCCTGCGCGATTACCGGGCACAGCCCGGCCGGCGGCGCCGTGCTGAGCCTGTACGCCGACTATCGAGTGATGGCCGAAGGCGACTTCCGCATTGGCCTGAACGAAACTCAGGTCGGCTTGATTATTCCCGAAACCATCCACTACGCCCTGCGTCGCCTGGTCGGCGCTCACCGCGCCGAACGCCTGACCACCTCGGGAGCCATGATCGATTCGGCCCAGGCGTTGCGTATCGGCATGGTCGACGAATTGGCCCCGCTCGATCAGGTGATAGCGCGCGCGCAATCCTGGGCCGAACTTCACAACCAGTTGCCGCGGTCAGCCATGCTGGGCAATCGAGCGATTGCTCGGCGCGATTTGATTGAGGCAACCGGCCGACCCGAACAGCTCGACCTGAGTCAGTTCCTCGACGCCTGGTTCAACGAGGAAACCCAGTCCGTGCTGCACGCTGTGGTGGCCCGCCTCAAAGCCAAACGCGAGTGACATGACGGCGCCGAAGCGCCGTGTTCAGTGGGTCAGCTGTTGGCCGCTTCGCGCAGTTGACCAAATGGCTGGTCACCCTTGGCCACCGGGCGGGTCGAATCCGAACACCATTCGCTCCACGAGCCGGCATAAACTCGCGACCCGCGTAGCCCGGCATGCTCCATGGCCAGCAGGTTGTGGCAGGCAGTCACACCAGACCCGCACATGTGGATCACTTCGGTCGCGGGGTGGTGGCCCATCATCAGCTTGAATTCGGTGGCCAATAGACCCGGCGCCTTGAAGCGGCCGGTCACGTCCAGATTGAGTGCATAGTGACGATTGATCGAGCCCGGAATATGGCCGGCCACCGGGTCTATCGGTTCGATATCGCCGCGGTAGCGCTCTGGCGCACGGGCATCAATCAGCGGACCGCTGCCCGGTACGGCCATGCGCGCCGCCACCACCGCCATGCTGCTGATCTGCTTGACGTCGAAGCGGGCGGTGTAGGTCACCGGCTTCGGCCGGGGAATCTGCTTTTCAACTTTCTGCCCCTGCCCCACCCAGGCAGCAAAGCCGCCATCAAGGACAGCAATGCGCTCGTGGCCGAGCAGGCGCAACATCCACCATAGACGCGCGGCGAATGCACCGTCGGCGGCGTCATAGGCGACCACCTGGGTGCTCTGGGTAATGCCCCAGCGGCCAAGCTTGCTGCAGAACGCGGCCGAATCAGGCAGGGGATGCCGTCCGCGGCGCGTCTTGCCGAGGTCGGAGAGGTCACGATCAAGGTGAGCAAACACCGCGCCCGGGATATGTCCCTCGAGATAGGCTGCCTCACCGGCCCGCGAATCGCGAAGGTCGTGACGACAATCGACCACCACCAGGGGCTGGTTGCCCAGTGCAGCGCGCAGCTCGTCGCAGGAAATCAAGGTTTTGCAATGCATGCGGGGCGATCCGGCTCAGGGCTTTCGTTCGAGGAAACGGCGCAGGTTGAGAATCATGGCAGCGGTGGCGCCCCAGATTCGATACGGGCCGTAGTTGAACTGCCAATAGTGCCGCATCCGACCGCGAAATTCAGCCTGAACCTGCTCGGCATTGTCCGCCTGCATCACAAAATCGAGCGGCACCTCAAACGCTTCAGCCACTTCCGCGTCTTGCAGATTGAGGGTAAAGGCCGGATCGAGTCTGGCCACCACGGGCAAGACGCGGAACCCGGTAATGGTGGCGTAGGCATCGAGGAAGCCCAGTGGCTCGATCAGTTCGGGCGCAATGCCGACTTCTTCTTCCGTCTCTCGCAGCGCCGCGGCCACGGCATCGCGGTCGTCGGCTTCGAGGCGTCCACCGGGAAAGGCGATTTGCCCGGCGTGGTGGCGCAGGGTGTCCGTGCGTCGAGTGAGGAACAATCTCGGGCCGTCACGGCGCGGCACCAGCCCCACCAGTACCGCTGCCGGATGCAACTGGGCGGGCAGCAAGTCGGCCAGTTCGTCCTGATTCCAGGCCGGCCCGGCGGGCGGCTGATCCAAGGCATGGAAAGTAGCGGCGTCAAGCAAGGAATCGACGCCCGACTTCACGTCCGCGCGCACTCCCGCTGCGGCAGAACATCGTTCATCAGTGTTTCGCGCTGCGCGGCGCTCATGCTCGACCAGGCGGCGATTTCATCGCCGCTGCGAAAACAACCCGTGCACAGACCATCGTCACCCAGCTCACACACGCCGATACACGGCGTGGCGATGGCGGCTACAGGGGCTTGGGTCCAGCGAAACTCGAACATTGACCATCTGCTCAGTGGGCGCAGCGAGAAGTCACTGCGCCCAGCAAGGCATTACTGCACTTCAACCAGCTTGAGGTCGAACACTACAGCCTGATTCGGGCCGATCGGCGAACGCGGCCCGTTGCCGTAGGCCAGCTCGGCCGGCAGGAAGACTTCCCAGCGGGAGCCGGCCTTCATCAGCGGCAGCACTTCCTGCAGACCCTTGATCGGCGCATCAGCGACCTTCATCGACACCGGCTGGTTGCCGGTATAGGTGCTGGCGAATTCCTGACCGGTGTACAGCGAGCCGCGGAAGTGCAGCTTCACTTCGCTCGAGGTGGCCGGACGCGAGCCGCTGCCGTCTTCGATCACGCGGTACTGCACGCCGCTGGGCAGCGCGACGATACCGGTCTTGGCGCGATTCTGGGCCAGGAACTGATCGCTCTTGCTCTTGTTCTCGTTGGCCACCTTCTCGAACTCGCTCTTGGCCTGTTCCAGCAGGCGAGCCTGCATGGCTTCCATGGCGGCGCGCATATCGGCCTCGGCCACCGCCGGCTGACGCTGTGCATAGCCGTCCTGAATGGCGCGGATCACCGTGTTCAGATCGACCTCAAGCTTCTTCTCGGTGAAGTCGCGGCCCAACTCATAGCCAATGGCGTAGCTCATCCGCCCCTTCTCACTGGTGGTGTCCTGGGCCACCGCCGTGCTCATTCCCGCTACCGCCAGCAATGCGGCCACAAAGCGCAACTTCATCCAAACTCTCCTAAAGATCAAACCTCGAACCGACCTGTCGGCAATGAATGACTCATCTGCCGCGGGCGCAAGAGGATACCCGGCCACGACAGCCGACACCACTCGCCCGCACAGGAACCAGACAGGATTGGCCCAGCGGGCCCTTCGGACGCTGATTGACCAGCAAAGGCGGAACAAGTTCCCTGGCCGGCTACAATGGCTTCCTGCTTTTGCGTTGCCCAGATCCATTCATCTAAGCCGAGGATTTATATGGCGTTTCAAACCCTGCATTGCGAAGACGCCGGCGCCGTCCGCCGCATCATCATCAACCGTCCCGACAAGCTGAACGCGCTGAACCGGCAAACGCTGGCCGACCTGCATCAGGCCTTCGATCAGGCGGCAGCAGACGATACGGTTCGCGTCATCGTGCTCAGCGGCGCTGGCGGCAAGGCCTTCGTGGCGGGTGCCGACATCAGCGAACTGGCTGAGCTCAGCCCCATCGAGGCACGTGAATTGAGCCGCTTCGGCCAACGACTGATGCGCAAGATCGAAACCCTGGGCAAGCCGGTGATCGCCGAGGTGGCGGGTTTCTGTCTCGGCGGCGGCATGGAGCTGGCCATGGCCTGCCACCTGCGCCTGGCCAGTCGCAAGGCCAAGTTCGGCCAACCCGAAGTGAACCTCGGCGTTATTCCGGGCTTTGGCGGTACCCAGCGCCTGCTGCGTCTGACCAGTCGCGCCGCCGCGCTGGAGCTTTGCCTGTTGGGCGAGCAGATCGACGCCGAGCGTGCCTACCAACTCGGAATCATCAATGCCGTGTTTGAACCCGAACAGCTGGCCGAAGAAGTTCAGAAGCGCGCCGAACACATGGCGGCACTGGCACCGCAGGCGCTGCGCGGGGTGATCGAGGCGATCACCGTTGGCGCCGAGAGCGCGCTGGACGTTGGCCTGGAATTCGAAACTCAGGCCTTCGCCGTGGCCTTTTCGACCGAGGACATGCGCGAGGGCACGCAGGCCTTTCTCGCCCGTCGCCCAGCGGAGTTCAAGGGGCGCTGATCGCCGTGCCTGGCGAGGGCTTTCCCGGCGGACTGCGGCTGCCCGCGCACAAGGAGGCTGCGGCGCGGCCGATAGCGCTGTGTCCGCTGCCACGGGAACTGGCGATACCCCTGCTGCAGCACGCCGGCAGCGAGGGACGCCCGCGCGTCGAACCGGGCCAGGCCGTGCTTGCCGGTGAAGTCCTGAGCTGCGGCGATGACCCACGTTTCGTGCCGATCCACGCGCCCTGTGCCGGGCGGGTAAGCGCCATCGAACAACGGCCGCTGCCGCATCCGAGCCGGCTGTCTGGCTGGCATGTGGTGATCAAGCCCGACCACCCTGAACATATAGTTTCACCCAGACGCGGGCCGCCATTCGAAGGCGGCATTGAACAGGCCCTGCCCTTGATCCGCGATGCCGGCGTGGCCGGCCTGGGTGGCGCGGGGTTTCCAACCCATGACAAGCTGGCGCACAGTCGCGACTGGCTGATCCTCAATGGGGCCGAGTGCGAACCCTATATCGCCTGCGATGACCGCCTGTTGCGTGAGCGGGCGGTGCAACTGATCGACGACGCCCGATTGGTGCGTCGCCTGCTGCAGGCACAGCGCTGCTGCATCGCCATCGAGCAGCCGATGCAGGAAGCCATCAGCGCCGTACGGCAGGCCTTGGCTGATGCGAGCGACATCGAACTGCGCGTGGTCGACGGCCGCTACCCGCAAGGCGGCGAGCGCCAATTGATTCAAGCCATCACCGGCCGCGAAGTGCCGCGCGGCCGGCTGCCGCGCGATATCGGGGTGATGGTGATGAATGTGGCCACAGTACTGGCTGTGGGAGACGCCCTGTCCGGCGTTCCACTGACTCGCCGCCTGGTCAGCGTCGCCGGCAGCGGCGTGCAGCAACCGGGCGTGTTCGATGTCGCCCTTGGCACGCCGATGGCTGTGTTGATCGAGGCTGCCGGCGGTTACCGCGAGCCGGTGAAACGTCTAGTGATGGGCGGGCCCATGATGGGACTGGCCCTGGAGCACGACCAATACCCGATCAGCAAGTCCTGCAATTCGATCTTGCTGCTGGGCGAGGCGGAGCTGCTCGGGGTGAGCACTGCCCTGCCCTGCATTCGCTGCGGTGACTGCGCCGAGGTCTGCCCGGCGGGCTTGCTGCCACAACAGCTTTTTCATTTCAGCCGCGCCGGCCAGGAGGCACGACTGGAACAGCACGGCCTCGAAGCCTGTATTGAATGCGCCTGCTGCGATTACGTCTGCCCGAGTCAGCTGCCCCTTAGCGCTGAGTTTCGCTATGCCAAGCAAAGCTTGGCCGTGCGCAGAAGCGAACAACGGGCGGCGGAACTGGCCAGGCAACGATTCGAATCGCGGCAACAGCGCCTGCAACGCCAGGCCGAGGAGCGAACACAGAAGCTGGAAGCCAAGCGCCGTCAGGTCGCCCAGGGCAACGAGATGCAGAAGCTACTGGCTCGGGCCAAGGCACAGGCGCACAAGCAGGGCGATGAAACGTGACTCGGCAGTTTGAGACCGGCGAGGCCCCACATATCCGCAGCGTCGCCAAGGTGCGCTCGGTGATGGGCTGGGTCTTGCTGGCATTGCTGCCCGCCCTGCTCGTTCATGGCCTCGCGTTTGGCTGGGTCGTGCTGCGAGATCTGGCCCTGGTGATCGGCATCGGATTGAGCCTGGAAGCATTGATGTTGAGGCTGCGTCAGCAACCGCTGCGCCCCTACCTCAGCGATCTCAGCGCGCCGGTGACAGCGATCCTGCTGATGCTGTGCCTGCCTCCGGGCAGTCACTGGAGCCACCTGCTGCTCGGACTGTTTGCGGCCCTGGTATTGGCCAAGCATGCCTACGGCGGCCTGGGCCACAACCTGTTCAATCCGGCCATGGTCGGCTATGCCGTTCTGTTGCTGTGTTTTCCGCGCGAGTTGGGCCAGTGGCCGAGCCTGCTCTGGCAAGGCCAGGGTGTCGACACACTGGCAGGTGCCACGCCGCTGGATAGCTTGCGTACTGCGCTAACTCAAGGATTCACCGTCGAGGAGGCATTGAACACGCCGGGCTTTCCATTCGGCGCCGCTGCGGTGACGCCCTGGATGGCTGCTGCGTATTTGTTCGGCGGCTTGATCCTACTGTGGCGCGGTCTGCTGCGCTGGCAGACACCGGCCGGTGTACTGCTCGGCATCGTGGCGGTGAGTGCCGTGCCGTGGCTGCTGGACTCCGGTCAATACGCCTCACCGCTGTTCCACTTGCTAAGCGGCGCCAGCCTGGTCACCGCCTTCTTCATCGCCAGCGACCCGGTGTCAGGCTGCACCACGCCGCGTGGCCGGTGGATCTTTGCGTTCGGCGTGGGCGCACTGATCATCGTGATCCGCCTGTGGGGACACTACCCTGATGGCGCCGCCTTTGCGGTGCTGCTGATGAACGCCTGCGCTCCCTGGATCGATCTGCATACGCGGCCGCGCATCGTGGGCGAAACATGACGCTGCCGGAAACCGAACACCGCCCAGGCCGCACGATGGGACCGGCCGCGCGACTGGCCCTGGGCGCCCTGCTCGCGGTCACCCTTCTGCAGGGGCTGTTCGAGGTGACCCGCGAGCCGATCGCCGAGGCCAAGCAGCGCCTGCTCGACCAAACACTGATCGACTTGCTCCCCGCTGACACAGGCAATGGACGCACCGATCATTTCACCCTGCTGGCCCCGGACTGGCTGGGCAGCCCGCTGCCAATGAAGGTGTATCGACGCGGCGCCACCGAACACATGCCGATGGTGATCGAAGCGGTGGCCCCGCGTGGCTATGCTGGCGATATACGGCTGTTGGTGGGGCTCGATGCCCCCGGTCAGGTGCGCGCTGCGCGGGTGATCGAACACCGCGAAACGCCGGGCCTGGGCGATGCGATCGAAGCTGAGAAGAGCGACTGGATCGACCAGTTCGAGCGTCGCCAGCGATCGCCCGGCGAAGTCAGCGCCTGGCGGGTCGACAAGGACGGCGGTGACTTCGATACCCTTGCCGGCGCTACCATCACCTCGCGCACCCTGGTCGAAACTGTGCAACAGGTGGCGGATCTGCATGTTAAACACCACAGCACCTTGGCGACGGCCGCCCCCGGCAGTGAGGTGAGGCTGGACCGCCACGCCTCACTGACGGCCAGACGAGATTCTGAATGAACATGCGCCCGCGCGAGATCATCGGCTATGGATTGTGGAGCGGCAATGCCGGCCTGGTACAGCTGCTCGGCCTCTGTCCGTTGCTGGCGGTCAGCAATAACGCCGTCAATGCGCTCGGACTGGGCCTCGCTACCTTGATCGCCCTGCTGGCAGTGGAATTCTGTGTGTCGGCAGTGCGACGACTGAGTCGGCGCGAGATCCGCATTCCGCTGTTTGTCACCATCATTGCCACCGTGGTCACCTCGATCGAACTGGCCATGCACGCCTGGCTGCCGGGTCTGCACGCCGTACTCGGCTTGTTCGTACCGCTGATCGTCACCAATTGCGCCCTGATGGGGCGCGCTGAAGCCTTTGCCGCGCGCCAGCCCCCTGGCGCAGCCCTGCTCGACGCACTCGGCATGGGAGTGGGCTTTCTGCTTCTGTTGCTGGTGTTAGGTGCCGGCCGCGAACTGATCGGCCAAGGCAGTCTGTTCGCCGGTGCCGGGCGCCTGCTGGGTCTGCCCTGGCTGGAATGGCATCCGGCCCAGGGCGGACTGCTGATTGCCATGCTGCCGCCGGGCGCTTTTCTGATGCTGGCGGCGCTGATCGCGGCCAAACAGCGGATCGAGCGCAGTCGCGCCGAGCGCACCAGCGTTGTCGAATCTGCTTCCACTTGTGAGCCTGGCTGATGAACCTGCAAAAACGCCGCGAGCTATTCGACCGACTGCGCGAGATCAACCCGAACCCGACCACCGAGTTGGAGTACAGCAGCCCGTTCGAGTTGCTGATCGCCGTCATGCTGTCGGCCCAGGCCACCGATGTCGGGGTCAACAAGGCCACTAAACATCTGTTTCCGCTGGCGCCAACGCCGCAAGCCATGCTGGACCTGGGCGAGACGCGAGTGCGCGAACTGATCAGCAGCATCGGCCTGTTCAACACCAAGGCCAAGAACGTGATGGCCACCTGCGAGATACTGCTGCGCGATCATCAGGGCGAGGTACCGCGTGACCGCGAGGCCCTGGAGGCCTTGCCAGGCGTCGGCCGCAAAACCGCCAATGTCGTGCTGAACACGGCGTTTGGCGAACCGACCATGGCGGTCGACACACACATCTTTCGGGTTGCCAATCGCACCGGCCTGGCGCCAGGCAGGACGCCACTGGCCGTCGAGAAATCCCTGCTCAAGCGGGTGCCCGCCGAGTTCCTCAAGGATGCCCATCACTGGCTGATCCTGCACGGGCGCTACGTCTGCAAGGCGCGCACGCCGAACTGTCCGCACTGCGTGATTCGCGACCTTTGTCGCTACAAGACCAAGACATCGGCGCCCTGATGCCGGCTGCAACCTAAACGCAACCTGAACAGGCCAAACTGCTCGCGCACCGTTTGCGGCCCAAACCCGCTCTTTGTCTACGAGCGATCTCGCTCTGGCGTGGCCAAGCTGTGACAGGTGTGGCAAAAGTCGGAGGTCGCGCTATCCTTCAACCACGGACAGCGGAGAGCTAGGTTTGACCAGCCTCACTGGGTACGAATTGGAAGCCGCCCGCGCGGGTGATTCGCGCGCACTGGCACGAGTGCTGAGCGTAGAACGCAGTCGTGTGCTGCGTTACGCGGAGCGGCATTGCTCTGTGCATGACGTCGAAGACGCCGTGCAGGAGACGCTATTGATCGTCAGTCGGCGCATTCGCCAGCTGCGCATCCTGGAGGCGTTCAACGGCTGGCTGTTCCGCATCGTCAAGCGGGAGTGCGACCGCATGAAGCGATTCTGGCGCAGCCATGTGCACGACTACGCCCCGGAGCGGGCGCTGGAACAACCGGTAGTGATTCCGGTCGATGCCCTGCGATGCGACCTTGAACAGGCACTTGAGTCCTTGCCTGCACACTATCGCCAAGTGATCGTCCTGCGCGATGTCGAAGAGCTCACCATCGCCGAAATCTGCGAAACACTTGACCTCAGCCGCGAAGCAGCGAAAGCTCGGCTGCATCGGGCACGCGTGCTGATGCGCGAGTATTTGAATCCATGAGTCGGAACTGTTCGTATAGGATCAGGCCCGCTCGACACGTATTCCCGCTGCGATCGGCGGGCACACTGCGGGCCACACCCGCGATCAATCACTAGGGAGTTTTACAAATGAGCAATAAGCGCATTCAAACCCTGTCGCTGGCCGTCGGCGCGGCTTTCATCGGTTCCTTGGCCATGGCCACCGCCAACGCCTCCAGCTTCAACGTCACCGATCTCGACCAGGGCTATCAGCTGGTCGGCGACGAAAAGGGCGGTGAAGGCAAGTGCGGTGAAGGCAAGTGCGGCGAAGGCAAGAAAGCCGAAGGCAAGTGCGGTGAAGGCAAATGCGGCGAAGGCAAGAAAGCCGAAGGCAAGTGCGGTGAAGGCAAATGCGGCGAAGGCAAGAAGGCCGAAGGCAAATGCGGTGAAGGCAAGTGCGGCGAAGGCAAGAAAGACGACAAGAAAGCCGAAGGCAAGTGCGGCGAAGGCAAGTGCGGCGACTGATCCGAGCGTTGCGCCGATGAGCATCAAGTCACTCGATAACGCGAGTGCTGGTCTCGGTCTGCGGCGGGCCCTACTGGGCCCGCTGCTGAACCGCGGCGAGCAGGACATTGATTTTATCGAGGTCGCGCCGGAGAACTGGATCGGCGTCGGCGGCGACCTGGGAAAGCGTTTCGCGGCCGCCTGTGAACGCTATCCCTTGGTCTGCCACGGACTGTCACTGTCGATCGGGGGCCCCGATGCGCTCGACGAAACCTTTCTGCACAAGCTGCGGCGCTTTCTCGATCGGTTCAAGGTGCCGATCTATAGCGAGCATCTCAGCTACTGCACCGATGGCGGTCATTTGTATGATCTGATGCCGATTCCGTTTACCGAAGAGGCCGTCGACCATGTGGTCGAGCGGATCAAGCGCACCCAGGACATCCTCGGCCGGCGCCTGACGCTGGAGAACGTCTCCTACTACGCCGCTCCGCATCAGGAGATGGCAGAAATCGACTTTATCAATGCGGTGCTACAGCGCTCGGATTGCGAACTGCTGCTCGACGTCAACAATATCTACGTCAACAGCATCAATCATCGCTACGACGCCATGGATTTTCTGCACGCCCTGCCGCGCGAACGCGTGCGCTACATTCATGTCGCGGGACACTACCAGGAAGCCGACGACCTGATCGTCGACACCCACGGCGCGAAGGTGATCGATCCCGTCTGGACGCTTCTCGATGAAGCCTATCGTTATGTGGGCCTGCGCCCCACCCTGCTTGAACGCGACTTCAACCTGCCGCCACTGGCGGATCTGATGCTTGAGCTCGAGCAGATCCGCGCGATTCAAGCCAAACACGATGTCAACCCGGCAGAACGCCATGCGGCCGCTTGAAGCGCCGGCTCGGCTGCGCGATCAGCAGGTCGCCTTTGCCGCCCATCTTCGCTCGCCAGACGACAATCCAGCCCCTGACGGCATCGAAGATCGACGCATGGCGATCTACCGCGATCTTTTCTACAACAGCCTGGAAGGCATCCTGGCGTCCAATTTTCCGGTGCTGCGCGGCCTGCGCGGTGACGCGCCCTGGCACGCTCTGGTGCGCGATTTCTACCGCGAGCACTACTGCCATACGCCATTGTTTCCTGAGCTTGGGCGCGAGTTTCTGCGCTATCTCGAAACCCGCGGACAACGCGACGGCGACCCGCCCTTCCTGCTTGAGCTTGCACACTACGAATGGGTGGAATTGGCGCTATCGCTGGAGGACCCTGACGACCCGCCGATCGTCCCGGGGCTGAGCCTCTTGGAAGGCACGCCGGTGCTGTCCTCGCTGGCCTGGCCCTTGGCCTATCGTTTTCCGGTGCACCAGATTCGACCTGATCATCAGCCGGGCGAAGCGCCCGGCGAAGCCACCTTTCTGCTGGTGGTGCGCGACCGCCAAGACGAAGTGCGCTTCAAGCAGATCGACGTGCTGGCGTTTCAGCTGCTGCAGACTGTTGCCAGCAATGAGACTGGGCTGAGTGGCGGTCAGCTGTTGAACACGATGGCGACCAACGCCGCGGCCGCCGATCCAGAGGCCTTTGTTCAAGCAGGCCACCAGCTGCTGCAACAGTTGCAGCAACGCGATGTGATCCTCGGCGCCCTAACAGCGAACCCAAACGCCTAGTCAGCGCCTCTTTCAGACCGAGGCGAGAATGCCTCGACATTCTTCCTGAGGAAGCATCCTATGCAACGCGCAATCGAGTTCTGGCATTCCACTGTCGAACGCCTGGAAGGCCTGGGCCAATGGCTGGCACCCTTCGCCCTACGAGTCATCCTGTTCTGGGAGTTCTGGGAGGCCGGACGGGAAAAGTTTTCCGGCACCAACTGGTTCATGAACATTCAGGACAAGTTTCCGTTCCCCTTCAACCTGGCACCGAGTGACCTGTCCTGGGCTATGGCCACCTGGTTCGAATTGATCGGAGCAGTCGCCCTTCTGCTGGGTCTGGCCACGCGATTCTTCGCCTTCAGTTTGAGCGTGCTGACCATCGTGGCCATCGCCTCGGTGCATTGGCCCAGCGATATCATGGGCGTGGCTGATCTTCTGATGGGCTATGCCATCACCGATCGCGGCCACGGCAACTACAAGCTCCCGCTGATCTTCCTGGTGATGCTGCTGCCCCTGGTCTTGCGCGGCGCCGGTCGCCTCAGTCTGGACGCCCTGATCGCCCATCTGATGAAGTGCGAAATCATTCCCAAGCCGAATGCCGATGGCTACGCCTGGGGCTTTCTGGCCATCGCCCTGGGCTTGCCGCTGGCCATGCTGCTGCCGGTTGCGGGGCTGGGCATGGCAGGAGCCGGCCTATTGCTGGTGGTGGTGACGCGCCAGCTTCGACCATAAGCCTCTGAAAACCAACAACAGTCAGGCGGCGAAAAAGCGCCATGGATGGCGACGTGCCCGGGACATCGCCAGGGATCCGACAGTCAACCCTGCCGGCACTGGTATCCTTGGCGCATGAGTATCGATTTTTCCCAGGGCCGGATGGCCGATCGCTTTCGCGGCTTTCTACCCGTGGTTGTCGATGTCGAAACAGGTGGTTTCGATTGCGCACGGCACGCCCTGTTGGAGATTGCCGTCTGCCCAATTGAAATCGATGACCAGGGCGTGGTGCGACCGGGCGAGATCACCTCCAGCCACGTGGCGCCCTTTGAAGGTGCTCAGATCGACCCCAAGGCGCTGGAAATTACCGGCATTGATGTCGACCATCCTTTTCGGGGAGCCCTACCCGAAAAGGAAGCGCTGAGTCACGTGTTCGCGCCGGTGCGACAGGCTGTGCGCAGACATAACTGCCAACGCGCCGTGCTAGTCGGACACAACGCATTCTTCGACCTCGGCTTCCTGAACGCCGCAGTCGCCCGCAGCCAGCACAAGCGCAATCCCTTCCACCCGTTCAGCACCTTCGATACCGTCAGTCTGGCCGGCCTGGCCTTTGGCCAGACCGTGCTGGCGCGTGCCGTACAGGCCGCAGGCCTTGAATGGACCCCCAGCGAAGCCCATTCTGCTGTATACGACACCGAACGCACTGCCGCCTTGTTCTGCACCATCGTCAATCAATGGCGCAGCATGAGCCTCGCGTGCAAATCCGACGAGCAAGCCGCCTGAACCATGCCGATCTATCGCTACCAAGCCAACCACGCCGGATGCCCGCACTGCCAGCCCGGCTTCGATGAAATGCAAAGGCTCAGTGACCCCGAACTAAGTGCCTGCCCGCAATGCGGCGCAGCGATTCGCCGAGTGATCTGCGCGCCGGCCCTGGCCATCGGCGGAAGTCACTTGTTAAGCGAGAAGAAAATCGGCGAAAAGGGCTTTACCCAGTACAAGAAGATTGGCAAGGGCGTGTACGAGAAAACCGCCGGCAAGGGGCCGGACATCATCAGCTCTGATTGACCGCCAAGAAACCGCATGCGGACCGAGAGGAGAATTAGCTGGCTGCTTAGACTCATTTCAGCAGCCTGGTTTTGCGCGCCACGGACGCTGGATGAAGGTTCTGAGCAGCCTGCTACACTTCGCCGCTTGGCTTGAATGATCTCGCGCTTGGGACTCAAACTTCGAGTTCAACTTCCACCCTACGGCCTCACCACCCAGGCCTCCTGATCATCAACCTGGCCAGCGATCAGCCGCTGCCACAGCTGGCTGAGCGGGTCGAATCCGTGCGCTTCTCGCACCTGACACAGACGATCGGCCTGCGAAAGGAAGCGCGACCACAGCATCATCATGCGCTGGCGATAAGCCGCGGCACCGTGCTTTGCAAAGAACAATTCGACTTCGCGCGGCGCAAAGAATGTCTCTGGCGCAGGACCTCGCGCTGGCTTCCCTGACTCGCTTTGCCAATCGGCCTTGCCAATCCGCAGCGACAACAGCAATGAGACGGCAAGCTGATCATGCAATTGCTCAAGCCACTGACCGGCGCCAGCGAAGTCGAGCAGCGCATCACTGGCCGCTTGGCCGGCACCGACATGATCGATGTCCTGATAGCAGAACACCTGATCAAACAGACCCGATTGCGACAATCGGGCGACTCGCGACGGCGAGGTAATGCCGATCAAAGGGACGGCATCAGCGAACAACTGGCGCACGCAGAAGGCACTAAGCATGGCCGTCTTGCTCGATGCGCTGGTCATGACCACCCTCCCACCCTTGGCAGGCAAGGCATTGCGCAGTCGTTCGGCCAGCATCGCCGCCGTCACCAGCAGCGGCTTGAACACACAGTTCAGTGATTCGTCCTTGCCAGCATCGGCAGGCAGGCGCTCATAGCGGTTGTAAACCGCAGCAAGCTCACGGCGGTGCAGCTGAGCGTCGACGAACCCTCCCCCGGTGATCTCCCCCGGCTGCAATCGGCAATGGGTAGCCATCGGAAAGAATCCGTAGAAGCGACTGTCGACCGCCACAAGATCTGCGGTGGAAGCTACCACCTTGGCTGCGCCCCACACAGGCACGATAGCCTCACCTGGCGCAGCCGGAAAGAAATCCCAATAACGATAACTTTCGCCGAGCAGGGCGTAGGTGACATTGTTGGCAGTGAGGGCAAATTGCTCCAATTGCAACTCGATCAAGCCCGGTCGCATCGGGGTATCGAGCGTCTCCACGCGCCGCAACGCATGCCAATTGCCGCGTGCAACCGTGGCTTGCCAACGCTGACTTTGCTCTTCGTTCATTTCAAAGCCCTCGCTGACGCAGCGCTTCAAACAGGGCCACCCCGGTGGCCACCGAAACATTCAGGCTCTCCACCGAGCCGCGCATGGGAATCCTGGCCAGGAAATCACAGTGCTCACGCGACAGACGCCGTAGACCGTCGCCTTCACCGCCCATGGCAATCGCAATCGGGCCTTTCAGATCCATTTCGTAGAACGACTTGTCGGACTCACCAGCGAGGCCAACGATCCACACACCCGCCTCCTGCAGCGACTTCATGGTCCGTGCCAGATTCGTCACCCGAATCAAGGGCACGCGGTCAGCCGCGCCGGCCGCCGCCTTGCGCACCACCGGGGTGATACCCACCGCCCGGTCGCGCGGAACGATCACCGCATCTACCCCCGCCGCCTCGGCCGAGCGCAGGCAGGCCCCCAGGTTGTGCGGATCCTGCACGCCATCGAGCACCAGCAGCAGCGGCGTCTGCAGACGGCCAAGCAATTCGTCGAGATCGCCTTCACCGAGGTTCTGCTGCATGCCAAGCTGTGCGACCACGCCTTGATGACGCGTGCCTCCGGCAACCCGAGCCAGCGCATCGGGCGGCGCTTGCCGCACCGCAACGCCGGCCGCCTTGGCCATCTCGACAATGTCGTTCAGGCGTGGGTTCTTGGCGCGCTGCTCAATCAGCACCTCGGCGATCTGCTTGGGATCGTGCTCCAGCGCCGAACTCACCGCATTGATGCCGGCAATCCATTGTTCGCTCATAGTCAACTCTACCCGCGGCTCCGACACCGCCACCGAATTGTGACATCGTTGGCCGATCAGCGGCGACGCCCAGGGCGACCTGCCGTCGGCCGAGAACCGCGTCCAGCGGACTGCAGGGGCGCATTCTCGTGAGCCACTAGGCGAAAGTCGATCTTGCGATCCTCCAGACTGGCGCGCAGCACCAGCACCCGCACTTGATCACCCAGCCGCAGGCTCAACCCATGGTGCTCACCACGCATCAGCTTGCGCTGCGGATCAAAGTGGTAGTAGTCGTTGGGCAGCTGCGTGACATGTACCAGACCATTGATCTTCGACTCTTTCAGCTCGACAAAAATGCCGAAACTCTGCACACCGCTGATCACGCCATCGAACTCAGCCCCAACATGCTGTTCCATCCAGGCACAGCGGTAGCGCTCATCGACCTCACGCTCGGCCTCGTCCGCGCGTCGACCGCACTCCGAGCAATGCAGGGCCAGTGCCGCCATCTCGTGTGCGGCATAGCTGAAACTGTCTGCCTTGCCACCCTGCAGCGCATGTTTGATCGCTCGGTGCACCAGCAAATCGGGGTAGCGACGGATCGGCGAAGTGAAATGCGCGTAGGCATCCAGCGCCAGACCGAAATGTCCAATGTTCTCCGGTTGATACACCGCCAGCGCCTGTGATCGCAGCAGCACCTGTTCGAGCAGCATGGCGTCGGGCCGCTTGCGCACACGCTTCAGCAGGCTGGTGAAGTCCTTCGGCGTGACCCGCTCCCAGGCCGGCAATCGCAAGCCGAATTCGCTCAGGAACGCCTGCAGCTCCTCGAACTTCGACTCTGGCGGCCGGTCGTGCACGCGAAATGGCGTGGGCAGCTTCTTCTTCAGCAAGTAGCGCGCCGCTTCGACGTTTGCCGCGATCATGCATTCCTCGATCAGCTTGTGCGCGTCGTTGCGCTTCAGTGCTTCGGCCTGCACGACCTCGCCGTTTGGACCAAGCCGGAAGTCGATCTCCTCACTCTCAAACTCGATGGCACCACGCGCAGTGCGCTGCCTGGCCAGCAGCTGGAACAGCTGGTAGAGGCGCTCGATATGCGGCAATAGATCACCCAGCGCATCGCGCGCCTCCGCCTGCTTCTCGCCGATCGCAGCCCAAACGCCGGTATAGGTCAGTCGGGCATGCGAACGCATTACGGCTTCATAGAACTTCGACCGCACCACTACGCCTTCGTGATCGATCTGCATATCGCAAACGAAACACAGCCGATCAACCCGCGGGTTAAGGGAACAGATGCCATTGGACAGCATCTCCGGCAGCATGGGCACTACAAAGCCGGGAAAATACACCGACGTGGCCCGCGCCTGCGCCTCATCGTCCAGCGCGGTCTCGAGCTGAACGTAGTGCGAAACATCAGCGATTGCCACCAGAAGGCGGAATCCATTGCGATTCGCCTCGCAGTACACCGCGTCGTCAAAATCCTTGGCCGTCTCGCCGTCGATGGTGACCAGGGGAATGTCGCGCAGATCAACCCGATCCTCGAGTTCACTGGGCGGAACTTCCAGGGGCACCCGCGCGGCTTCGTCCAACACCGCCTGCGGCCAGTCATGCGGCAATCCATGACCGTTGATAGCCATCTCGACTACCAATGAAGGTGTTAAGGCATCGCCCAGCACAGCCACAACCTTGCCAAACGGCGGCCGCCCGCGTTCCGGCGCCGCAGTGATCTCACAGACCACGATCTGGCCATTGCGAGCTTCGTTGCGCGCCTCATGTGGGATGACGATGTCCTGATGCTGGCGCCGGTCGTCCGGCACTACCAGGCCAATGCCATCACGCTCACTGTAGCGACCAACCAAACGACTGGTTCGGCGCTCCAGCACTTCCACGATCTTCGCTTCGCGTCGACCGCGACTGTCCACGCCGGCCAGCGCGGCCAATACCCGATCACCATGCATGACCTGGCGCATCTGCCCCGGCGGCAGGAACAGATCGTCGCCACCAGCGTCGGCGCGCAGAAAACCAAAGCCATCGGCATTGGCAATCACCACACCCGGAATCAGCGCCAGTCGCTCAGCCGGTGCATAGGCGCCGCGCCGATTCATCAGTAGCTGGCCATCGCGCACCATGGCCGCCAGTCGTCGACCCAGCGCTTCAAATCGATCAGCGGCACGCAGGTTCAAGGCCGTGGCAATGCGCTCGGCCACCAACGGCTCACCGTACTCACTGAGAAACTGCAGGATCGCCTCACGGCTGGCAATCGGATTGTCGTAGCGTGCCGCCTCGCGATCGGCTTGCGGATCCTTCCAGCCACGCCCTCCGCGCGAACGATCCGGCCCCGCACCCGGCCGACCCGAACTGACCCGACCCGAACTCGCCGTGCCGGTCTTGCCGCGCTTGCGAGCACTCGACTCATCGTCCTGCCGCCCCCGCCCAGCCAAGCCCGACTCTGCCGAGCGCTTGGCGCCGCCCTTGACCCCCGTCTTGCCGCCCGTGCGCTTCGGCGACCCCGCCCCCTCTTCCTCGAAACGCTGCTTCAACACATCCGGCAACCAAGGCGGCGCCGAGGACGATTTTCTTTTCTTGGCCATGCTTTGTTTTCCTTGTTTTTGATGGACCTTGTTCTGAATGGTGACCGCTCCGCCCCACCATCGCAATCCGCGCTTAACGATTCAAGCGACAACCAGCACAATGATCATCGACAGGATTGACAACCGCCCCGCCACTCCGTATTGTTCGCGGCTCGCTGGCGCGCAAGCGCAGGCGACCCGAACACCTGCCCAGGTGGCGGAATTGGTAGACGCACTAGTTTCAGGTACTAGCGGGTAAAACCGTGGAGGTTCGAGTCCTCTCCTGGGCACCAAGGTCGAAGACGAATCGGCCAGCGCCGCGGCAGCAGTAAGCCGCAGGCCAGACCGCCAACCCGGCGCTCTGAAGTCCGACCAGTCTGCAAGAACCCGCGCATTGCCGCGGGTTTTTTGTTTCTGGGCGCCCTACCCCATCCCATTGCATCCCGACCTGGATGGGTGATATTCGGGGGTACATCCCCCGACCTGGCGCGCAAAGCCCGTCAGTACGTGCAGGGCATCGTCAAGCAGACAATCCGCGAAGGACTGTCATATATGCGCTGCAAGTTGGTTCCGAGGCCCATGGAAGGGCTTATGGCCTCGACATTAGGCAGGGATATGTCGATTGGCAAGACACTTATCGACATATTTTCGGGATATGTCGATGACTGCATACAGCCCTACACCAAGCGCGGCCGAGTCAGTCAACTTCGCCCCGTTGACGCGAGCACGGACTCGGTCGCGGCCCATTCCATCGACGGCGCCGCGCCTGAGCACGGCGTCGCCGAATGGCTTGGGGCGTTGGTTGTTGGTCGGCGCCGCAGTCTTGGTGATGGCCGCGGTGCTGGCCGCCGTCATCGTGATGGGAACGCCGGCCGCACAGCGCGAGATGCGCTTGGATGAGCGGCGGGCGGCCGATCTCCAACGCATCGTTAAGGAGATCAGCGATCTTCTACCAGCTCCATCGCAAGCTGCCGGCTGATCTGGATGTACTGAGCGAACCGGCAGGCTCACGCCTGCGCGTGTTCGATCCGGTCACTTCGCAGCCCTATCGTTACGAAACTATCGATGACCTGCGCTATCGAATCTGTGCGGTGTTCCAGCACCGACACCGCGGCCGATTCGCCGCCTTAGAATTCATGCCAGGCGCGCAACTGGCCGCACGGCGTAGGCGAGACCTGTCTTGAGCGCAATGCCAAGTCTGAGAGCCGCCCCTGAGATCAGCCAGCGTTTGATGTGGAAGCCAACTGTCACGCACAGACCTTGCTCCAGGCACATTAAGATGACCGCCTGTTTCAAGCAGGACCTGAACATGAAGATCGGCCGAAACGACCCCTGCCCTTGCGGCAGCGGACGCAAGTACAAGCAGTGCTGCCTGCAGCAGCAAACCGCGCTGGCGCCGGCAGAGGAGACCTGGCGCCGGCTGCGGCGCTTGCTGGGTGAGTTCAAACCGAAGTTGAGCCGATTCACCCAGTCGGCCTATGGCGATGGGTCGCTGATAGATGCTTGGGAGCAGTTTGCGCTCTACGATGAGGACGAGCTACTACCAGATCTCGATCATCACGACATGGCCTGTTTCATGTCCTGGTTCTACTACCACTTTGAGCCCGAGGCCGAGGAAACCTCCGTTCAGGATGAGAGTCTGCACGAGGTGCCTCCTGCGCGGGCTTTTCTGCAGCGCCGCGCTCGTGACCTCGACCCCATGCTGGCCGAGTACGTCGAGGCCGCCCTTAACTCGCCATTTAGCTTCTACGCGGTAACGCACTGCACGCCTGGGCAGCGCTTGCAGTTGATCGATGTGCTCACCCATGAAGCGTTCGAAGTACGAGAAGAGACTGCCTCAAGGGCGCTTACCCCCGGCGATGTCATCTTCGCCTCCGTGGTGAGTGTGGCGGGCGTCTGTTTGCTGGAAGGCAGCGGCGGCCTGGTGATGCAGCCGAAGGACACCATTCCGCTGATTGACTTGCGCGAATGCATGCTGGCTGCGAAGCAGCACGATGGAGATCAGTCGCCACTGAATCGGCAGGATCTGCTCGAGTGGGACTACGAACTGCGCGAAGCCTACCTGGACTGGAGCGCACAACGCCTGGATCCATCACTGCCGGAGCTAAAGAACACGGATGGCGACCCACTATCGGTGCAAGTTCTGGTGTATCAAGTACCCTCCGCCCAGGCTGCGTTCGATGCGCTCAAGCACCTCGACCCGGATTGTGCAGACGGCGATGAGCCGAGAGAGGCAAAGTACGATGATGAGGGAAGCCTGATCAGCGGCATGCTATCGATCAGTCGACCGCCATTGCAGCGACCGGAAAGCGACAAAACGATTATCACCGCCACGGTCTGGCTGGCGTGCCAGGAGCTGAGAGCCGAGGTCAACTCCGATCGCCGCGCCGGCGAAATCCAGGCCGAGATCGGGCGCGCTTTGGGCGGCACGGCCGTCTACCTCGACACCGAGCTGGCCAACGACATGGATCAAGACCTGGATGATGGTCTGGATGACTCGCCGATCGATTCGCTGAACGATCTCGACCCCGAAGCTCAGGAAGCCCTGACCCAGCTGTTGTGTCGTCACTACGCACGCTGGCCGGGCGATGCGCTACCTGCCCTCAACGGGCAGAGCCCACGCGAGGCTGTGCGCACGGCAGCAGGACGGGCCAAGGTCGAGGCGCTGTTGCAGCAGTTTGAGCACCATAGGGCTCATTCAGCGTTCACCGGCCCGAGCAGCGAGATGCTGGACGGGATTCGGCGGGATTTGGGACTGCTGTGATCGCAGAGCACGACGAACCTACCTGCAGTTCTGCGAATTCGGCTGAACCCAGGCTCGCACCGAGATGACAGCGGTACTCGGTCGGGCCCGCGGAAAGTGGCGCGGCTCGAGACTTGCCGGCTTGAATCGCGCTTTGCAAGCTGGACTGGCTACAGAGGCGACTGTGGCGCGCAGGCAACGAAACGGGTGACGATCGGGCAAAAAAAACCCCGATCAGTGATCGGGGATGAATCGGAGTGACGATTACCAAAGATTGCGCCCTGCTGCCCCAGGGGTCGCGCTGCGCGCGATGGCATCCGTGAGGCAGGGTTAGATTAGCTCAAGCCTTGGCAAAAAAGCAACAGGGCTGTTGCAACAAAACCACATTGACTATAAAGCATTGATTCAGCGGGGTTCCAAAGCTTCCAAGGCCCGTGCATCGGCGGGCAGGTCAGCCATGGCGACGTTGTCGATCAGACGGGTCTTACCGAGGCGAGCGGCCAGCAGACAGATCCAGTGTCGCCCCTCGGCAGGCCCAGCGGGTATGCTCTCCAGATCATGCGCATCGCGTAGGACCACGTAATCGACCTCAAACCCCTGCCCCTGCAGATAGCGCGTTGCGCGGGCTTCAATCTCGGCTGGCGCCTGCCCTGCCTGCAAGGACTTCAGCGCGGCGCACAGGGTGCGGTACAGAACCGGGGCTCGCCCGCGTTGCTCCGCGTCCAGATACTGATTGCGTGAGCTCATCGCCAGGCCGTCGGCTTCACGGCCGGTAGGCGCACCTACAATTTCAACCGGAATCGATAGATCGGCCACCATGCGCTCGATCAGGGCCAGTTGCTGATAATCCTTACGCCCGAACACCGCCAGATCGGCCTGGACCATATTGAACAGGCGGCATACCACGGTGGCGACGCCGGCAAAGTGGCCGGGCCGGTGCGCACCACACAGCACGTTTGACAGCCCCGGCACTTCGATCCGCAACGCACGCTCGACGCCGAGCGGATACATCACCTCGACCGGGGGCAAGAACAACAGGTCGCAACCGGCATTGCGGAGCAGTTCGGCATCCTGTTCGGGCGTGCGCGGGTAGCGCTGGAAATCCTCGCTGGGCCCAAACTGGGTTGGATTGACAAAGATGCTGCATACCACGCGATCGGCGCGCGCGCGGGCCTGTTCGATCAGACTGAGGTGGCCCTGGTGCAGGTTGCCCATGGTCGGCACGAAGCCAATCCGCGCGCCCGCGGCACGCCAGTCCTGCACCTGTGCGCGCAGCGCTTCAAGTTGCTCGACGATTTCCATTTCTCGCGTTTCCTTCCTGGTTCTACCGCGTTCGTCCAGCCTCAATAGCTGTGTTCGGCCGCGGGGAATGCGCCATCACGCACCGCTTCGACAAAGGCGCGCACCGCGCCCTGCACCGAGCCGCCTTCGGCGAGAAAATCCTTCACGAACCGCGGTCGATTGCCAGGCGTCACGCCCAGCAGGTCGTGCAACACCAGCACCTGGCCATCGCATTCACTGCCCGCGCCGATACCGATGGTCGGGATATCGAGTTCGCTGGTGATGCGCTTGGCCAGTCCGGCGGGCACGCATTCCAGAACCAGCAGTTCCGCCCCGGCCTGCTGCACCCGCTTGGCGTCCTCAACCAGACGTTCCGCCGCGGACTGCTCCTTGCCCTGCACTTTGAAGCCACCCAGTCGATTGACCGACTGCGGCGTCAGCCCAAGGTGCCCGCACACCGGAATTTCACGCTGCGCAAGATAGGTAATCGCATCCAACACCGGGCCGGCACCTTCAAGTTTGACCATCTCGGCGCCGCCTTCGGCGACCAGGCGGTGCGCCGCATCCAGTGCGCGCTGTTCGTTTGCGTAACTCTGGAATGGCATATCGACCAGCAACAGCGGGCGGGTGGTACCGCGCCTGACGGCGGCTGCATGGTAAACCATGTCGGACACGCTGACAGCCAGAGTGTCGGCCCGCCCTTGCACGACCATACCCAGCGAGTCGCCGACCAGAATGATGTCGACACCAGCACGATCGAGGCTGTCGGCGAACGCGGCGTCGTAGCAGGTCAGCATGCTGATCTTGTCGCCCTGTCGTTTGAATTGCCGTAGCGAGGGCACGGTGATCTTGCGCAGCGACGGCGCCGGAGTGGAATGATTCATGGCGAGCGATTCGGCGTGATCATCTCATTGCACTGATGATGGGGTGGACGGAACGCAACCGAACATCTGTACAAGAGGCCGGGCACGATGGTTGCAGCACGGTCGCGGAGCCAAGGCGGCTCTTGCCGCGATCGCCGCAGTTGCTAGCTTATATCCTGCTCGCTTATAGCTGACTCAGGCTAGAGCAATCCACCTGATTGGCCAGCTGCCGCAATGACCCCAAGCCGGGCAGATCGAGATCCTCCGTCAGGTCGCACCAGGGCCGCAATACGAAGGCACGCTCGCCGATCCGCGGGTGCGGCAACTCCAGCGCAGGTGAATCGGCAGGATCAGTACGAAGACACACGCCTTCGACATGCAGGAGATCAAGATCGATGCGCCTTGGCCCCCATCGCTCGGCGCCGCGTTCACGGCCCATTTGCCGCTCGACCGACAGCAGCTGCAACAGCAGCTGCACCGGAGGCAACGACGTTCGAAGCACCGCGACCGCATTGATGAAATCGGGCTGATCGAGCTTGCCCCAGGGCGCTGAGCGGTACAGCGGCGACAATTGGAACTGCTCTACCTCGGGCAGCGCCGCCAGACGTACGGCCGCTTCTCGGACACGCTCGATGGGCTGATCAAGATTACTGCCCAGACCGATGTAACACAGCGGCGCAGGATTCATTCGCCGCCGTCTGCGGCGCCACTGCGCCGCCGACGGCGCCGACGCGGCTTGCTCGGGCGCTCGCTGGGAGCGGCCGGATGTCGGGCCAGCACTGCTTCCGGCTCGCCCTGCTGAATCTCCCGCCAGAAGGTCAATTCTTCAGTCAGCTCCGGCACCACGGTGGCGCGCAGCTCAAGAAAGTCGAAGGCGGCACGAAAGCGCGGGTGAGAGAGAATGCGCAGCACCTTCTTGCGAAGCCGTGTGTTCAAGCGGCTCTGCATCATCCAGATTTCTTCCACGGCCTGGGTGAAGCGACGCGGTATCGCCACACGCTTGCATTGCCGCAAGATGGCCCGGTCTGCCGAACGTTGCTCCGCGACCGCCATCGGATGACCGGCACTTAGCATGGCGTTTACACCATCGGCATAGACTGGCCAGAGCAGCACGGCGTACAGATAGGCCGGGGTCACCGGCAACTCTTCGGCGACACGACGATCGGTATTGACCAGGGCAGCATCGATCATCCGCCGGCAGCGACCACTGACATCGACGTCCAGCGCCTTGCCGAGGTCGGGGAACAGTGAGGACACCAATCCCAAGCGATGCAGCTCGGCAAAGCAGGCGGCGCCATGTCCGGCCATGAACATCTTCAAGGTCTCATCGAACAGCCGCGCATTGGAGGCCGTCTCGATCAGGTGGCCAAGTTTGGCGATCGGCGCCTCGGTATCCGGGTGCAGATGGAAACCGAGTTTTGAGTTCAGCCGCACCGCCCGCAGCATGCGCACGGGATCTTCGCGGTAGCGGGTTTCGGCATCGCCGATCAGGCGCAGCTGACGCTTCTCGATGTCTTCGAAGCCGCCGACGTAGTCACGCACCGAGAAGTCTTCGATGTTGTAGTACAGGGCATTGGCACCGAAGTCGCGCCGCACCGCATCGTCTTCGATGCTGCCCCAGACGTTGTCGCGCAGGATCCTTCCGCCTTCGACACTGCGATCTTCGTGATCCTCGGCATCGGCTGCGCGGAACGTGGCCACTTCGATGATTTCTGGCCCATACACCACGTGGGCCAGTCGGAAGCGCCTGCCGATCAAGCGGCAATTGCGGAACAACTGCCGCACCTGATCGGGCGTGGCGTCGGTGGCGACGTCGAAGTCTTTGGGCTGGATGCCGACCAACAGATCGCGCACAGCACCACCGACCAAGAAGCCCTGGAAGCCGGCGTCGCGTAGCCGATAGAGCACGCGAAGGGCGTTGGGACTGATCTGTTTGCGCGAGATCGGGTGATCTTCGCGCGGAATGATCCGCAACATGAGCTGGTGGCACCTGAAGAAGTGGGCGCGCAAGCGGCAAGCAGCCTGGCCGGATTTGCAGCGCAGCAAAGTGAAAGTGAGCGTTGCGCGTCAGTATCGAGCCCGCTATCCTAGCGGTTCTGCTTTGCGCAGATCAACGTCGCTCCCTTCGTCTAGCGGCCTAGGACACCGCCCTCTCACGGCGGGAACAGGGGTTCGAACCCCCTAGGGAGCGCCATTAGTTGCTGAGGTTTTCGCTGGCCAAGGGCCGAAAGCGGGCCCTCGGCCCCGAGTCTGTCGAGTCTTTACGGGGAACGCGCCGATGCCCTTCGTCGTCACCGAGAACTGCATCAAGTGCAAATACACCGACTGCGTGGAAGTCTGTCCGGTCGATTGCTTTCACGAAGGCCCGAACTTCCTGGTGATCGACCCGGATGAGTGTATCGATTGCACGCTGTGCGAGCCGGAATGCCCAGCCAACGCGATCTTCCCGGAAGACGATGTGCCCGCCGGGCAGGAAAACTTTGTCGCCCTGAATGCCGAGCTGTCCAAGCAATGGCCAGTGATCACCACCCGTGGCGAAGCGCCTGCCGACGCCGCCGAGTGGGACGGCAAACCCAACAAACTGCCCTTGCTGCAGCGCTGATCGCGCAGAACAGCGAAACCAACCTCGCAAGCGCCGACGCGCAGGCACGACCTGCGCGCGCCGATCGGCGCCCTTGAACCCGGCCCCGAGGCCACAGCGGAACAGCAAGCTCCGACTTGTGGCCCAGCAGGCTGCTGAGTCGCCGCGCCACCTTTGCAGGAAATCAAACACTTGCGTGTTTGCTTTCCGAGCGCGCCATCCTTGGCGCACGATATCAGGCGGCTGAAATGAGTCTCAGCAGCCTGCCAAGCGCCGAGCGATGATCAGCCCAGACGCGAACGCAGCTTGGTCAGCAGGTCACCAGCCGCGGCCGAGCCGACCACCGTGCCGTCGCCCTGCACCGCCTGCACCTGCACCCGATTACCGGTGGCCGTGACCCGCACCAGGAATTCCTCGCCCTGGTAGCGAACGTTGTAGGCGCTCAGCGCATCGGCCTTTTGCAGAACCTCCACACCCTCGATGCGGGCCAGCGACACGCCGATGCGTCGATACGCGTTGTCCACCGTGTCATCGATGGCGAAGGCCGCATTGCTACCTGCTGCCGGCGCTGCCGCCACCGGCTCTGGGACCTGCATCACCGCCGACTGCGAGGGCGCATCGAGTTCAGGCGGCACCTCCAGCGGACGCGACTCCGGGCTGCGCTCGTAGCCGGTATCGGCGCGCAGCCAGCTGCACCCCGTCACCAAGGCCAGGGCAGACAGCAAGGCACCCGCACGCAACGCTACTCGACTCACATTCTTCATTCTTGAACTCCTGCTCCGTGTTCTTGACCCAATACTTCACCAAGGAATCTCTGAACAAGTTCAGAGATTCCCGCGGTGCGAGGATGCACCGCCGCGATCAACAACGTAAGTTGTTGATCAGCGCAAGCCGAGTTCGGACCTATGCCGAACTCGGCGCATCTGAAAAATCCAGAATGGACTTGTTCAGACCTTCCCTAAACTACTGAGGGCCGGCTCAACGCTGGCAACCCAGGCCCTCATTTCTTCCAGTCGTGCCCGCGGGCCGCTGGAAAGCGGCAGCAAGGGCAGGCGCAGGCCATCGTTGATCAGTCCGACAGCCGCCAACAGCGCCTTGATCGGGATGGGGTTGGATTCCACCGCAAGGAAGTCGAACAGCGCCTGAAGCCCGGCATCGGGGCCAAGCGATTCGCGGTTGCGGCCCACCTCCCAGAGCTTGCGCATGCTCGCAGGAGCAGCATTGGATGCCACCGAAATCACCCCGTGTGCACCCTGACCGAAGGCCTCAAATGCCGTTGGATCATCTCCACTGAGCACCACGAAGTCATCGCTGGCGACCCGCAGCAGCTGTTCAATACGAAGCGGATCGGCTTTCGCCTCCTTGATGCCGACGATACCCGATAAGCCGGCCAATTCGGCAACCACCTCGGGGGTCATATCGCAGCCGGTGCGCCCCGGCACGTTGTACAGCACCACGGGCAGCCCACCCTCTTCGACCACCGCCCGGTAATGCGCCAGCAGACCGGGCCCGGTGGGACGCACATACGGCGGCGTGACCACCAGGGCGAATTCGGCTCCGGCTTCCTTGGCGCGACGGGTCTGCTCAATGGTGGCTCGCGTGGCCGACTGGCCAGTTCCTGCCAACACCGGGATACGACCGCCCACCTGCTCCACTGCAAAGCGAATCAAGGCTTGATACTCGGCGAGAGTCAGCGCCGCAGCCTCGCCCGTGGAACCGGCGACCACCACGCCCTGAGTGCCGCCGGCCAACTGATAGGCGATCAACCGGGCAAACGCCGGGAAGTCGATGCTCCCGTCAACCGAAAACGGAGTTACGAGCGCGGTGATACTGCCTTGAAGCTGCACGCGGCGAGCCCTTGCGAAGTCAGCCGGCGATGTTACTTGCGGCTCGCCAACAGCGGCAAGTATCCTGCCCGGCAGGTGCGCCATGATCTCATATCCTGAGTTGTGCGAGCGCTGCCCTGAAACCACACGCTGCAACCGGGATTCATCACTTGGCCGCTTCTTCCGCCCGCCCGAACACCAACGAAAACTACCTGCTGATCAATGCCTTCACCACCCATCCGGAGTCGCCCCTGCTATCGGTGTCGCGGCGGATTACGGAAGCGGGCTGCAATCTGGTGGATGCACGGCTGTCGACAGTAGGTCGCGATGTCTCGGTAATCGCGCTGGCGCTCGGCTCCTGGGATGCCATTGCCAAACTGGAGTCTTCACTAAGCCGGCTCGATCGCGAAGAAGGCATGCGGCTGTTCTATTACCGCACCGGACCGAAGCCCTTACAAAGCAATCTCTTGCCCTACATTGTTGAAGTCGTGGCGGCGGACAAGCCTGGCATCCTGTTTCAGCTGGCCGACTTCTTCGATCGCCAGGGCATCACCATCGAGAACTTGCACAGCACCCGCTACCGAGCGATGCAGACAGGTGCCGACATGTTCTCAGCACAGATAACCGTCGGCATTCCTTCCAACACCCATATCGCCGCCCTGCGCGATGATTTTCTTGAGTTTTGCGATCACCTGAACTTAGATGCCATCATGGACCCGATGAAGTTCTGAGGCGCTCATGCTCCAAACCGGCGACAAAGTTCCAAAACTGAAAGTCACCCTGCAGGACGGCCGCGGCGTACCGCTCAGTCAATTCAAGGACCAGTGGTGGGTACTGTTCTTTTATCCGAAGGACAGCACGCCGGGCTGCACCACCGAAAACCGGGAATTCTCCGCCCTGCTCGACAAGTTCAAGGCTTTGGGAGCAACGGTACTTGGCGCATCGCGCGACTCGCAGAAGTCGCACAGCAATTTCTGCAGCAAGCAAGAGCTGGCCCACGACCTGATCTCTGACCCCGACTCCGAACTGTGCGATGCCTTCGGGGTGATTCAGGAAAAATCCCTCTACGGGCGCAAGTACCTGGGCATCGAGCGCAGCACGTTCCTGATCGCACCCGGCGGCAAGATTCACACCGTCTGGCGCAAAGTCAAAGTTAAGCAGCACGCCGAAGCCGTGCTGGCCGCGCTCGAAGCCGCCCAGAAGTGAGCCCCCAAACCGCTTCCCCCAAGCCCCGCCGAGCCCGTCGCCCGGCGGCATCCCGCCCTGCGCGAAATGGAGATCAACCACGCATGATGAGCCGGAGCAAGCGTATCTATGTGCTCGACACCAACGTGTTGATGCATGACCCCACCGCTCTGTTTCGCTTTGAGGAGCACGACGTCTTTCTGCCCATGATGGTGTTGGAAGAACTTGACGCTGCCAAGAAAGGCCATTCTGAAACTAGCCGCAATGCCCGCCAGGTCAGCCGCTTTATCGACGAGCTGATCGAGAACAATGGCGACGGAAAAATCGAAGATGGGTTGAGCCTCACTCGCCCGCAGAGCCTGCAGCTCAGCGCCCGCGAGTCCAAGGGTCGACTGCTGTTCCAGACCCAGCCTGTCGCCTCTGGACAACGCTTTGGCACGGTGATGCCGGACAACCAGATCCTGGGCGCAATCCTGGCGCTGCGCGAAGCTGTCGATGGCGTTGAAGTGGTGCTGGTGTCGAAAGACATCAATCTGCGTATCAAGGCATCGATCTGCAATGTGCCCGCGGAGGATTATGAAAATGATCGGGCGCTGGACGACTTCAGCCTGCTATACACCGGCAGCAAACAACTAAGCAGCGAGTTCTGGGACCTGCACGAAGCGGATCTGCGCTCCTGGACCGAACGCGGGCACACCTTCTACGAACTGAAACGTCGCAAGGATGAGGATTGGTACCCCAATCAGTTTCTCTACTTCGAAGGCGACGATGAGATTGAACTGCGTGTCTTGAAGATCGAGGGCGATCGGGTGGTTCTGCAGATCATCGACGACTTCCGCCACAATCAACACGCGGTTTGGGGTGTTACGGCACGCAATCGCGAGCAGAACTTCGCCATCAATGCCCTGCTCGACCCAGAGATCGATTTCGTCACCCTGCTTGGCACTGCCGGCACTGGCAAGACCTTGCTGGCCCTGGCCGCTGGTTTGGCGCAGACCATGGATCAGCAACGCTATCGCGAGATCATCATGACTCGCGCGACGGTGTCGGTCGGTGAAGACATCGGCTTCCTGCCGGGCACCGAAGAGGAAAAGATGACGCCGTGGATGGGCGCGCTGACCGACAACCTGGAGGTGCTCACCCACACCCAGGAAGGCGGCAGCTGGGGCCGTCAGGCCACCAATGACCTGCTCGCCTCGCGGATCAAGATCCGGGCGATGAACTTCATGCGTGGTCGAACCTTCCTCAATCGCTGGGTGATCATCGACGAAGCGCAGAACCTGACTCCCAAGCAGCTGAAGACACTGCTGACCCGCGCCGGCCCAGGCACAAAGATGATCTGCCTCGGCAATGTCGAGCAGATCGACACCCCCTATCTCACTGAGACCACCTCGGGGCTGACCTATGCGGTCGACCGCTTCAAGCACTGGAATCACTCCGCGCATATCACCCTGCGGCGTGGCGAACGCTCGCGATTGGCGGACTTTGCCTCGGAAGCCTTGTAGTTCCCTGCTCAGTATCGCCCTGGCGTGGCTGCCGGCCTCGGCTTCGCACTCCCAAACGCTTGAGCAGACCTGCCGAGTATCTCCACAGCTGCGACCCGAAGCAGCTGTGGAGATCGCTCGGGCCAAGCTGACCGATCTTTCCGTGCCTCTGACCGGCCGCAGGCTGCTCGCTGTACGCTTCGTGTGCATCGATGAGCGACCCGTCTGGCGCGTTAGCTACAGTTGCAGCTCACCCCAATCCTGCTGCGATTGTGCGGCGGAAGTCCAAGTGGGCGATCGCGACCGCGTCGCGATCTATATCCGGCAGGGCTAACCCGAATATTTCATGAGGTCGCGCCGAAAGATCCGGCGATTCCAAGCGGGGCGAGAGTTTCGACCGATGGTGTTGAGATAACAGAGTGTTCGCGATCTTTCGGCGCTGGCACGGCCCTCATTCGGCCG
>NZ_JACYTR010000024.1 GCF_014841215.1 Pseudomarimonas arenosa | reverse complement strand
GTCGAGAACGTGTCGGGCCTGTTCCCAGATAGCGACGCGTGCGGCGGGTAACCCTAACTACGTATTCGAGCTGACCGTTGGGAGACGTCATGGTGTTTTCTGTTACTCTGCCGGCCAACGGCACCTCAATACGGCGTTAGAGGCCTAGTTTTGATTTGGCGGTTTCTTCTAGCTATGTGGGGCGCTGCGCTGCTCTCCTTGGCCTGGTCAGTAGCCGCATCAGCGATGCAATCCGGTTTTGAGGCAGCTCTCTCTCCGTGGGCCGCGCTTCTTGCGGTAATTTTCACATGTGGCGTATTGGGCAGCGCTTTTGGCACTCGCAGGCCGCGACTTGGGTACTGCCTTGTTCTTGCGAGTTCAATCGCGTTCCTAGCGGCGGCTGACTACAACTGGTACAACCTATTTGCGCGGGGGTCGGTTTCCGGTGCATTGGGGTTCTACCTCGCTCACCCAAAGCTTGGCTATGATGTGATCCTCATGCCAATCCTTGTTTTCGCGTCCACAGTTGGGCTCATTGTCCGCTGGCGCAGATTTCAGGGCTAGCGGCTCAAGCTATCGAGCCGGCCTCTAACTACGTATTCGAGCTGACCGTTGGGAGACGTCATCGTGTTTTCTGTTAGTCTGCCGGCCAACGGCAGCTCAATACGGCGTTAGGCGTCATCCGCTTAATTTGACGCAAACTGCGACTTCCCCCCCCGCTTCAACGTCCGCTTTAGAGCGACATGTTGTCCACCTCATTGAGTGACCGCTTCTGGCCGTTCTGAGCCGGTCAGGTCGCCGCCGAGACTGGTCAGTTCCCATGGCCCGACGGGTCAGCTTCGCGGGGCGGGCTGTTGCCGTTGGTCTCGATGGCAGCCCCCAACATTCGACATATGCAGTCGAACGAGGCAGCAGACCCTCGAACCCACACAGAGACTGGCAATCAGGCCCGAGCAGCCTTGGTCTGGCCCCACACTACAATCCGGATAGCCAAGGTTTCCAGCCACCGATCAGTGCTTGGCCAGATCAGCCACCGCTCGATCGATCAGCGCATAGGCATGCGGCATCAGGGCTGGATGTTTGCCCGACCACGGTGGCAGTCCGACATAGGCGTCGAAGTGCTGAGCATCGGGCAATCGCTCGAACACCGGCCTGCGTCCCTCGCTTTGCAGCCATTCGACATACGGCTGACTGCTGAAAGCGATCGGCACCAGACCATCGGCCTCGCCGTGCAAGACGTAAATGGGCAGCGCGGTCGGCGGCAGAGCGGCACGGGTGGCGTTCACTGCCCCGTGCACCGGACTGTGCTCGGCCAGCCAGAGATCGCGCAGGCAGGCCAATCCGGCAAAGCCGGGATCATCGGCCGGTGCCTGGGCAGACGGCGACTCGATCAGCTTTACGCCAGCCGATGGCGGTATGCCGCTGCTGTCTGACCACCAAAGTGCCTGTTGTGGCGCACTGGCCGGGGCCGGCCTGCCCTCGGCATCCTGAAACTCGAAACGATAGCCGCAGGGCATGCTCTGCGCGTCGGCCCTGAGGTAGGACGAGGCATAGGTCACGCCTACGGCGCGCCACAGATCAAACGCCGCGCTGAAGCCGGCGGTGTCGAGTGCAGCATCGGTCCAGCCGCCTTGGCGCAATCGTGCCAGGGCTGCGGCACTTCGTTCGGCCACGCTTGCGCCGTCGATCTCACCACGCTCGGCCAGCAAGCGACATCTCGCTTCACCCAGCGGCTGCGGGCGTGCAAACGGCACCGATTCGAAGCGCGGATCGAGCATGGCGCAGGGCATCAGTAGAGCCGCTTCGGTGGCATAGTCATACAGGGCGCGACCACCCGAGGCCGGCAACACATTGGGCGCAATCGCAATCACCGCATCGAACAGCGACTCGCTGATGCCTGCAGCCTGCAGCACGGCGCCACCGCCGTTGGAGATGCCCACGGCCAGGATCTGCGTAGTGTCCGCATCGTAGCGCTGGGCTCGCTCGGCGCTGAGTTGCTGCAGACCGAACTCGGCAGCGGCCAGCACGAATTCGCCCCAATGCGCTTCCGGATGCTGACCCGAATGCGCGTGCGGCACATGAATCGCGCCGTCGCCTTGAGTCCAGTGGCTGCCTGCGCCCTTATCGGTGGTGACCACCGCACAGCCCCTGGGCAAGCCCCAACCGCCAACCAGGGCGATCGCACCGTATTCACCGCGTGAACCGGAGGCCGCGCTGACTACCAGACAGGGCCGCTCGGCATTGAAATCATCCGGCAGCTGAAACAACAGGTGATGCTCGGCGCCGCTGTCTCGCAGCCGGCCTTGCACGCGAACTTCGATGCCAGGCACGGCGGCCAGACTGCCGTAGGCCTCGCCATGCTCGCCTGGGCGCAGATCTGCGATGCCGCGCCAGTTGGCCCATACCGCGCGCCGCCGGAGTTCGGCCGCACTGGGTGCTGCTGGATCGGCCAGTTCAGGCGGGGTCAGCGCACGCAGGCCTGGCAGCCCAAGGCCAGCGCTCAACAGCTCATCATCACCACGATGTTCGCTGCGCTGCGGCGCCCCAACTATCTCGCCGAAACTCGCGGCCTGGGCTGTTGGCGTGGCCGCTGGTTCAGAGGTGGTTCCTTGATTGCTTCCGCATCCGCCCAGCAAGGTCGAACTCAAGACCAGACTCAAGGCCAGGGCCCACACCGTGGGTGGGAAGCGGCCGCGGCCGCCAACAGCTGCGCTGATCATGGCGTTTCTCATGCAAGTATCGATCTCCGGACAGGCAGCCCGGTCAGCGCCCGACCTTAGCAAGCTGCGCGGCGTGGCGCATCGTACCTTGGTACACACCGCGCTGACCCGGCAGCTGCTATGGTGCGCTGCCCCTTTCCGCCGCCGCTCCAATGACCCAGGTTCTTGTCGCCGACGACCACCCGCTGTATCGCAATGCCCTGGTGCAGGCACTGCGTGAATTGGGTGCGGCTGCCGAAGTGCACCAGGCCGGTTCGCTCAGCGAGTGCCAATCCGTTCTGAGCTCCGCGCCGGAAATCGATCTTGTGCTGCTCGACCTGCATATGCCGGACAGCCACGGTTTGATGGGGCTGGCCACACTGCGCGCCGAGTTTCCGGCGGTGGCGGTGGCCCTGATCTCGGCACATGACGACCCGCACACCATCCGGCGTGCGCTGGACTACGGCGCCGCGGGGTTCATTCCCAAGAGCATCGCCAACGATGAGTTGCAGGCTGCCCTGCGCGCCCTGCTGAACTGCGAGGAATATCTGCCAGCGGAACTGCATGAGCGTGTTCGCGCTACCCGCAGTCGCGATGACGATACGCTCACTGCTTCGCGGCTGGCCAAACTGACGCCGCAACAGTTCAAGGTGCTCACCCGCGTCGCCGAAGGCCAGCTTAACAAGCAGATTGCCGATGATCTGGGCATTTCAGAGCGCACCGTCAAAGCGCATCTGAGTGCTCTGTTCGAAAAGCTCGATGTGCGCAACCGCACCCAGGCCGGCGTGCTGCTGCGCTCGCTGGAACTGAGTGATCCGAGCAAGCAACTGTCCTGAAGTCCGCCAGGGTCAGGAGTGAAATGCCTCAAGGAAGGGCTGCAGCTTGCCCTGCCACGCGGCCAGGGCAATCAACCCGAAAAAGCTGAACAACAGGGTGGTCAGACAGGCGAGTACGGCCGCCATCGCCGCACGTGGACGACCGATGTCAAAGAACACACGACTGCCAAGGTAGTAGAGGCCAAGCAGGAAGCCAAAGCGCACCAGACCCGCCGGGCCCGCACCCAGCCACTTGAGTGGGCTGAGCAAGGCCGCCAGCACGCTGATCTGGCCGGTGATGTAGAGCACAAAGACCCCACATTCGGCGAAGTTGCGCTGGCGTCCCCACATCAGCAATCGATACTGCCAGGCTAGGAACGGCACTCCGAGCAAGGCCAGCCAATCGGAATGATCGGCTGCCAGCTGCCGGAACTCGACAAACAAGGCCTGCAACTCCTCCTGCCGCTCAGCGCTGACGCTGCCCGACCAGTCGACCTCGATCACGAACAATTGCCCCACCAACAGATTGGCCAACAGGGCCAGCAAGCAGAACCGCAGCGGCGGCACGTAGGCCTGGCGCCGACCGTCGACGTAGTCCGCACAGACCTGCCCGGGCCGCGTGATCAGTCCCCGCAGCGTTTTCCATAACCGGCCATCCCAATCCGCGACCGCATCCAGCGCCTGATCGGCCAATTCCCTCAGGCGCAATTTCCCCACGCGAGCGGACTGTCCGCAACGCGGGCAGTAGGCATCGGCGACCAGCGTGCCGCAGTTCCTGCAGAGGATAGCGTTCATGGACTGAAAGTCTAGCCGATGCAGCAACGCAGGCCCTATACCCCTGTCCGTGCAGCGATGGCGCAACTTATCGGTTCACCGAGCTGGGACGGCTGCTCATGGGAAGGGGCCTTGGCATGCAGCTCAACTACTTGCTTCAAATCGAGGAGCGTCACGCCACGTCCTTGTTCACCAATATCCTCCGCATCACTTCTCGCCGACGATTCCCTTCATGATTTCAATCGGCAGCGGGAACACGATGGTAGAACTCTTCTCACCAGCAATCTCGGTCAGCGTCTGCAAATAGCGTAGCTGAATCGCCCGCGGATCGGCGGCCAGCAGTTTCGCCGCCTCGACCAGCTTCGCAGCGGCCTGCATCTCGCCTTCGGCGTGGATGACCTTGGCCCGACGCTGACGCTCGGCCTCGGCTTGTCGGGCAATCGCCCTAATCATCGAATCGTTGAGATCAACATGCTTGATTTCGACATTGGCCACCTTGATGCCCCAGGCATCGGTTTGCGCATCAAGGATGCTCTGGATATCGCGATTGAGCTTGTCGCGTTCGCTCAACATCTCGTCGAGGTCATGCTGCCCCAGCACCGAGCGCAACGTGGTTTGCGCCAGCTGGCTGGTCGCTTCCAGGTAGCGCTCGACATTGATGATCGCCTTCTGCGGATCGACCACACGGAAATACAGCACGGCATTGACCTTCACCGAAACGTTGTCGCGTGAGATCACGTCCTGTGAAGGCACATCCATCACCAGTGTGCGCAGATCGATGCGCTCCATGCTTTGCACAATCGGAATGACGATGATCAAGCCCGGCCCTTTCACTTTCCAGAAGCGGCCCAGAGTAAACACCACCCCACGTTCGTACTCTCTGAGGATTCGAATGGCGCTGCCGAGTATGGCAATCACCACCAGTGCCACCGTCATCCAGAAACTCAGCATCTGCATTTGCATGTCGGTTCTCCTTTAGGGAAACTCTGAAAAAGTTCAGAGTTTCCCGCGGTGCAAGGATGCACCGCCGCGATCAACAACGTACGTTGTTGATCAGCGCAAGACGAGTTCGGACCGGTGCCGAACTCGGCGCGCCTGAAAAGTCCAGGATGGACTTGTTCAGACCTTCATTAGGGAATCTCTGAAAAAGTTCAGAGTTTCCCGCGGTGCAAGGATGCACCGCCGCGATCAACAACGTACGTTGTTGATCAGCGCAAGACGAGTTCGGACCGGTGCCGAACTCGGCGCGTCTGAAAAGTCCAGGATGGACTTGTTCAGACCCTCCTTAGTCAGATCCTCCATCAGTTTCTCCTGCGGCGCTGGCTTCAGTTGCATCGCTCGGCTTGACTCGCAGTTTCAGACCGTCGACCGCCACCACCTGCAGTCGTTGCCCGCGCTTGACCGGCTGCTCGCTCAAAGCGCGCCAGCTCTCGCCCCGGGCCTGCACCCAGCCCTGCCTCTGAAAATCGTCCAGCGCGATGGCCGGCAGACGGAGCAACTCGTCAAGCCCGCTGCTAACCGGCTGACCGCGCGCACGCGCCAGCACATACAGCAACAGCAGCACGCCGCCACCGCTGATGGCGGCAATACCACCAATCAAGCCCCGCGAAACGGCAAATCCCGGCACGTCGCTGTCAAACAGCACCACCGACCCGAACACCAGGGCGACGACGCCACCAATGCCAAACACACCGAAGCTCGGCGTGGTGAGTTCTGCCAGCATCAGCCCGATGCCAACGATGATCAAGGCCAGTCCGGCAAAGTTGACCGGCAACACCTGCAAGGCATATGCCGCGAGCAGCAGGCACACCACACCGACGACGCCGGGCACCGTGGCGCCCGGGTTGTAGCCCTCAAGCAACAGGCCGTACAGACCTGCCAGGAGCAACACATAGGCCACACTGGGATTGGTGATCAGTGACAGCAGCTCGGTTCGCCAATCCGGCTCAATCAGCTCGACGAGGGCATTGCGGGTATCCAGCACGACCTTCTGGTCACTTAGTTTCACTTCACGGCCATGAACCTGATTGAGCAGTTGGCTACGGTTGTCAGCCAGCACTTCGATCACGTTGTTCTGCAGTGCCTCGTCGGCGGTCAGGCTCTCGGCCGAGCGCACAGCACGCTCCGCCCAGTCGACATTGCGCCCTCGCAACTCGGCCAGCGCGCGCAGATAGGCCGCCGAATCATTCACCACTTTACGTTCCATCGCCGTTTGCGGCTGCGGGTCGGCATCCTGGGAGGGCTTATCCTCCTGATCACTGTCTCCCGGATTGGCGCCAGACAGCGGCCGCGGCGGTGTCGGAGAACTCGGGCCACCGATGGCCACCGGCGTTGCCGCGCCCAAGTGCGTGCCACGCGCCATCGCAGCCAGATGGCTGGCATAGAGAATATAGGTGCCGGCACTGGCTGCTCGTGAGCCCGATGGCGCCACCCAGGCGATCACGGGCAGTTTGGCTGACAGGATGGCCTGATCGATATCACGAGTAGCCTCGGCCAGCCCGCCCGGAGTGTCCAGACGCAGAATCAGCGCGGCGGCACCGCGCTGCTCAGCCTGCAGCAGGGCGCGTCGGAAGAAATCGGTGGTAGCAGGACCAATCGGCCCCACGATCGCCACCTCGATCACCAGCGGCCGTTCGCCGGCAGTTTGGCCCGGCTCCGGTTCCGCGGGCTGCTGCTGAGCGAAGGCCAGACTGATGCCCGCGGCCAGAACCGCGAGCATGATCAACATGCGCACCACGGCGTTCATGGTTCCAGTGTACACCCCCAGACCGGCATTTCCCGGCAATCCCCGGCCCTGCCCTGAATGGCATGGCATCGACGGTGATCGCGACGATCAGGGAACCAGCACTGCGGCGCCACGCAGGCGACCCTGGCGCATGTCGCCCAGCGCGCGATTGGCCTCACTCAAAGCGTAACGTGTTGTTTCCGCATGCACCCCGGCACGGGCAGCCGCTGGGAAATAGCTGATGCCATCTTCGCGGGTGAGATTCGCGACCGAGCGAATCTGTCGCTCCTGCCACAACCAACGATAGGGAAAACTGGGGATATCACTCATATGGATGCCACCACACACCACCACCCCGCCCTTGCGTACCGCCCGCAAGGCCTGCGGTACCAGATCGCCCACCGGCGCAAAAATGATCGCGGCGTCCAGCTCACTGGGCGGCGCGGTAGCACTATCGCCCGCCCACTTAGCTCCTAGTTCGATGGCGAAGTGTTGCGCCACCTCATCGCCCTTACGGGTGAAGGCATAGATTTCCCGTTGCTGCTGCACGGCCAGTTGCGTCAGCAGATGTGCGGCCACGCCAAAGCCGTACAGGCCTACCCGTTGCGCTTCTCCCAGCATCCGCCAGCAGCGCCAGCCAATCAGGCCGGCACACAGCAGGGGCGCGGCAGCCACCGGATCCTGCCAGCGCGGATCAAGCGCAAAGCAGAAGCCGGCTTCTGCCAGGAGGTGACTGGCAAAGCCACCCGGCCGGGTATAACCAGTGAATTCGGGCGCGTTACAGAGATTCTCTTCGCCGCGGCGACAATAGACGCATTCGCCACAGACATGACCCAGCCACGGCACGCCGACGCGCTGACCCTGCCAATCCTCTGGCAAGCCCGCCCCCACCTTAACCACCCGTCCCACCACTTCGTGTCCGGGAATGATCGGCAGCGGCTGCGCTGGCAGATCGCCATCGACCACGTGCAAGTCGGTGCGGCATACCGCACAGGCCTCCACCTGAATCAGCAACTCGCCCGCGCTCGGCTCAGGATCAGGCAGTTCGCGCCAGACCAAGGGCTGGCCGTACGCTTCGAGACACATCGCATGCATGCGCACCTCCGGCGATGATCCTCTCCATTGTGCGCCGCTCACGTGCGGACTGCCAGCAGGCAACCGCAGTTAGCTCAACGAGCGAGCGTCGATAGGGCGTCTCTCAGGCCGGTGGCGAGACTATTGGCGCAAACTCAACTACTGGCTTCGCCAAACCGCCATTGGAACGGCACAGGGAACGCCCTCCGACCGGCTCACGGACGGCCTCCGTCAATCGCGACAGCAAGACTAAAGCCGCGCCATCAAGGAGCGCAAAGCCAAAGGCTTGACCGGCTTGTGCAGGATGAAGCAGCCGCGCGCCTCGGCTTCGGCGCGAATCGCCGGGTCGTGATCTGCGGTGATCAGCACACGCGGAAGCGAACTGGCGTGTTCAGGAAGTCGATCAAGTAGATCGAGTCCGCGGGCACCGGCATCGAGATGGTAGTCGAGGATCAAGACTTCGAATGGCATTGCCTCGGCCTGCCTGTTCGCCAGGCGGTCGATGAATTCCTCGGACCGTCGAACCGCCTCCACCGTGCATCCCCAGGCACCAAGCAATGACCGCATGCCGGCCAACACCTCGGCATCATTGTCCAACACCAAAACCCGACGCCCTTGCACGGCCTGCGCGCTGACCGCGCTCGGCGCGATCTTGGCCGGCGCCGCGCAAGTGGCCACCTCCAGCGCAAATACACTTCCGCGCCCAGGCCGCGACTTCAGCTCGAGCCGCGCACCCAGCAACTTCGCCATGCGTTGGGCGATGGCCAGGCCCAGGCCGAGCCCGCGCCCACCTTGACTCAGGCGGCGAAACTCCTGAAACACCAGGCTTCGCTGCGCTTCGGCAATGCCCGGCCCGGTATCCCAGACCTCGAAACGCACATACTCGCCACGGCGACGCGCGGCCAATAGCAGGCCGCCGCGTTCGGTGTAGCGCAACGCATTGGACAAGAAATTCTGCAGCACTCGGCGCAGCATCTGCGGGTCGGCCCAGACGTACCCGTCCAGACCCCGGGCGCGAAAGTCCAGGCCCTTCTCCGCCGACAGCAGACCAAACTCAGCCGCCAGTCGATCGATCAGTTCAGAGACAGCCACCGCTGACCATTTCGGCTGCATGGCACCGGCGCCGAGGCGCGAAATGTCCAGTAAGCTGCCGAGCAAATCTTCGGCCGACCCAAGCGCCGCGATCAGATTTCCGTTGTCGAGTCGGAGCTCATCGAGCACAGGCGCGGCGCTGTCCAGCTTGCGCGCCTGCGAATAGGCGAACAGCTTGGCCGCGTTCAGCGGCTGCGCCATGTCGTGAGTGATCGCAGCCAGCAACCGACTCTTGGCCTGATTGGCTTGCTCAGCTTCGTTGCGGGCCAGATTCAGCGCCGCGGTGCGCTCTTCAACACGTCGTTCCAACGACTCCGCGGCCACTTTCAACTCCGCCTCGGTACGGCGAAACGCGGTGACATCGGTATAGGTGGTCACGAACCCGCCAGCGCTCATCGGCTCGCCACGAATCTCGACGATACTGCCATCGGGGAAGCGCCGTTCGCCGTGGTGCGGCGTGCCATCGCGCAGATGCTGCAAGCGCCGACGCACCGACAGCGCATCGTCATATTCGTTTTGCAGCACGCTCAGAGCATGGCGGATCAGATCCTCGATGGGGCGACCGATCTGCAACAGCTCCGGTGGAAACTGGAATAGCTCAACGTAGCGTCGGTTCCAGGCCACCAGGCGCAAATCGGCATCGACCACGCTGATGCCCTGACTCATGTTCTCCAGCGCAGCGCCCAGCACCTGTTGCGAGAACCGCGCCGCCTGAGCCGCATCTCCGACCAGGGTAGCGACCTGTTCCAGCTGACGATTGCTGCCGCGCCTGGCAGTGTCGAGCAACAACCGGGTCGAGCTTGCGCCCAGCACCGACGTGAAGGCCTGGGTCAAGCGCTCCTCAAAACGAGCAGCGCCTTCGCCCGCGCTACCCAACACCTGGCTGGCGCGTGTTTCGCCGAGAAAACGCACCGCAATCGGCTGTAGCAACCCGCGATCAAGGGTGCCGACCGGTTGCACAGTCGCGGCATGTGGCCAGCCGCGTGCGACCAGACCCAGCACCAGTAGATTGGTCGCCAGACTGAGCAGCACGGCGCGCGGCAGTGCATCCCAGCTCCCCAGACCCGCTAGATCGGATGGCGACAGCCAGCCAAGGCTTTGCCGCAGCACCGCTCCGCCATCGACCATCAGCAGCGGTAAGATCAACACATAGGCCCAGACCAGAAAGCCGGCAATCACGCCAGCGCCGATTGCCTTGGCTGAGATGCGCGGCCGATACACCGCCAACACCACGGCCGGGCCAAGCTGGGCCAGGGCAGAGAAGCTCTGCGCACCGATTTCGGCCAACGAGTCGTGGTCGGCCAGAACTCGGCTGTACACATAGCTCAATCCCAGCACCCCGGCGATGCCGAGCCGACGGATGCTGCGTACGTCGCCCCACCAGCGATGCAATGGCCAACCGCGGCGCACCAGCAGGGGTGCGGCCCAATGGTTGCTGACCATGATGCTGATCGACAGACTGGCCAGAATCACCATGCCGGCTGCCGCTGCGACACCGCCCAGAAACACCAGAACGGTCAGGCCCTGCGCGTCGGAGGCCAGCGGCAAGCCCATCACATACAGATCCGCCGGCAGTCCGATCGCCTGCAACTGCAAGCTGCCGGCCGCCGCCAAAGGCCAGATCGGCAGGCTGATCAACAACAGAAACAGCGGAAACAGCCAAGCGGCAGTGCGCAACTGGCGCCGATCGCCGCATTCGATCACCCCGACATGAAACTGGTGCGGCAGGGTGAACATGGCCAACACACCAAGAAACGCCAGGGTGGCGTAGGTGCCCCAACGTGGGTCCTGCTGCCCCCGCAAAAGATCGATGCTCTGAGCATGCAGTTGCAGCGGGCCGTCATACAGCTGCCAGAGCACGAATGCTCCTACCGCCAGCATGGCGGCCAGCTTGAACAGCGCTTCGAAGGCCACCGCCAGTACCAGGCCGTGATTGGACTCGGTGGATGAGGCGCGTCGAGTGCCGAACAACATGGCGAACGCTGCCATCAAGATGGCGACGTACAGGGCGCTATCCTGCCAGGCCGGTGGGTCACTGCCGGCGGCGACCAGGGCCGAGTAACTCATCGCCACCGCTTTCAGCTGCAAGGCCACATAGGGCAACATGCCAATCACGATCAGGCCGGTAATCAGCGCGGCCAGCCCAGTGCTCTGGCCAAAGCGACTGGCGATGAAATCGGCCACCGAGGTGGCATTCACCGACTTGGCGCGATCGAGCAGGCGTTCGAGAAACGGCAGCGCCAGCAGATACAACAGGATGGTGCCAAGGAAGGTTGGCGGTAGCCACCAGCCATGCTTGGCGCCCTGCGCCACCGTGCCGTAGAAAGTCCAGGAGGTGCAGTACACCGCCAGCGACAGGCTGTACACCACCGCCGCCGCCCGCGGCCCGAGACGCTGGCGATCGCCCCACACCGCTACGCCGAACAACAGGCCAAGCCAGATCAGGGCAGCGAGGGCGAGACCGCCGGTGCTTAGCATGTTGGTTCACTTGGCAATGGTGGTCGCTCGTTCATGTGCAGGCTCTTGCTGTTCGCAACTCTTTCCCTCTCACCCCGCGACTCTTTCCCCCTCACCCCGCAACTCTTTCCCCCTCACCCCAACCCCTCTCCCTCCAGGGGAGAGGGGCTCAAGAGCCAGCAGCAGGCAATCGATATGGAAGGGCAAGTGCCAAATATAAAGCCCCTCTCCCCTGGAGGGAGAGACCGATGCGCACGGACAACGGGCGCCGGCTGGTGCCGCGGAACTCCCCGATGTGCGGGGAGGGTTGCAGGGGTTGGCAGCAAGCAATTGGTGCAGAAGGGCAAGTGCCGAACATAAAGCCCCTCTCCCCTGGAGGGAGAGGGGTTGGGGTGAGGGGGAGCCATCGCCAAGCCATTGTCAGTCCGACGACGGTGTCGCGGGCTATGGAACCGGCCAATTGATGTTTCAACTGGCCGATCCAATGAAAGCAGTTCATGGATGGGCTGCTCACGCGCAGCGACGTAGTCGCTGTGAAGCGCCCGCGCGTTCGGGCATGCCTGCCGTGAGCCTGTCGAACGGTACCGGACGCGCGGGACTTGAAGTTGAACAATGCTCGAACTTCAAGTTGCCGAATCAATCATCCAAAGGAGCGCCGAGCGCCCGACTCATCGCCGCGATCCACTGCATTTGAGCGCCCTGTCGAGTGTCGTAGTCGGGCCCGGTGTAGCCCCACCAGTCCCAGCAGGCCTTGGGGTTCAGCGGCATCAGGCTGGATTGCGCCTGCGGATACAGCACCACCAGATCCAGCGCATCGGCCCAGCGATTGAAGCCGGCATCGCGGGCAAAACGGTCGCCGATCTTGCCCAGCGACTGTTCGCAGCCGTGCAGCACAATCAGCAGGCCGCAGGTCTTGCCCTGCTCGCATTGCTGCGGCAGGTAGATCAGGCCGCGAGAATCGCCTGGCACGTCGGCACCGTTGGGAACTTCGGCACCGAACTCGCGCAACGTGCCCTGCGCCGTCACCGGCGGATCGAGATTCTGCTCGGGTTGATACAGATGGCGTATCGCGGCACCGGCGCCATCGAAGCCGCAGGCGCCGATGTAGGGTGACTCCGCCCCGCCGCACGCAACTCCAGCCGCTTCGGTGGGGAACACATGCGCTGCGTCGGAATCGTAGGCCTCGCTAACCTTCACCTCCGCTGTCAACGAACGATACAAAGCAGCGCTGGCTGAACTGATACGTTCGCTGACCACCTGATCCTGTTTGCCGTGCCAGATGTACAGCCGATCGCCCGCCAAGCCCGACAGCGGCGCCAGCCGGCCGTCGGCGCTGCGTTCGCGCACGGCGTTGGCCAAGCTGTCGAGGTCCGGCATGGCCGCATCGGGCGGATTCATGCAACCGCCCAGCGCGATGTTCAAATCGCCGCGGGCACAACCATAAGGTCCACCGGAAAACAGCGCGGCGCCGATCAATCGATCGGAATAAGCCAGATGCATCTGGTGCGCCATGTAGGCGCCCGAGCTCATACCGGCCACAGCGATGCGGTCTTGATCGATGGTGAGTTGAGGGATGGGTGACGGTGATTCGCTGCAGGCGGTGAGCCCAAAGGCCATTGCGCCGAGGAGAGCAGTCAGCCTTCGACAGCTGAGCAGATTGAAAAGAGCCATCTCGAAACTCCTGAGTTGGCGAAAAAAGAACGCCCGAAAGGGTCGGGCGTTGTATCACGCGTACTACTGAACGTCGCGTGCTTGGAGAAATCGGCTTCCAATCGCCGGGGCCGGAGGCGCGCACTCTGGCCCACTCAAAGACGATTCTGATTCAGGAATGACCGCTCGGCGGCTACTTCGAGCTTCGCTCGAATCCGCTGATCAACAACTTACGTTGTTGATCGCGGCGGTGCATCCGTGCACCGCAGGAATCTCTGAACGTGTTCAGAGATTCCCTAGAAATCGTACGACACCGTCAGCGATACGGTACGCGGCGGACCATAGAAACCCGTGAGAATGCCCAGCGCGCCAATGTTATAGCCGGTCGTGCGGTATTCCTTGTCGCTCAGATTGCTGCCTTCCAGGGCCACACGCCAGGCACCATTGCTCTGCCAGATCAGCCCTGCCGATACCAGACCGTAGCCTTCTTGCTTGATCGCCTCGCTAAGATCGGTGGTCGGATACACTTCATCCTGGTAGTAGTAGCTGGCACGGGCGATCAGGCTGCCCATGTCGCCCATATCGTGGGTATAGATGCCGCTGATCGAGCCGGAGAATTCTGGCGCATTGGTAAAGCGCTGAGTGTCGGCCACATTGGCGCCGGCGGTAATGAATTCGTCGTACTCAGTATCCAGCCAGGCAAAATTGCCTTGCAGGCGGAACGACTCGCTAAGTTCGGCTTGATACTCAAGCTCGACACCGTCGATGGTGCCTTCACCCGCATTGGTGAAGTCACCAAAGAACTGCGGCGGATTGCTGCCAGGAATCTCGGTGAAGATCGACAGCTGGATGTCTTTGTAATCGTTGTGGAAATAGGCCAGATTGAAGAACAGTCGGCTGTCGAAGAAAGCGCTCTTGGCACCGATCTCATAGCTGGTGACCTGCTCGTCATCAAACGGCAGCCGCGAACGCGGCACCGCGGTTGCCTGGGCGCGAATATTGAAGCCACCCGACTTGAAGCCGCGGCTGGCCAGGGCGTACAGCAGCACGTCGTCGTTGACCTGGTAGTCGATCGACAGCTTGGGCGAGAAGTCGTCGAAAGTCTTGCTGTCGGTGAAATCGGCCGAGATCACCCCGCTCGGCACGGTGAACGTCGCGTCGGTGTAGCCGATATTGAACACATCGGCGGACTTTTTCTCGTTGGTAAAGCGTGCACCGGCGGTGATCGACCATTGCTCATTGAGGTCATAAGTGCCCTCGCCGTACAGCGCATAACTCTCGGTATCGACCGTGCCCTGGGTATCGCCGAAGATTATGCCAAAGAAGTTGTTAAGCACCTGACCACCGGCCTTGCCGTCGAAGTAATAAAGACCCGCCACACCGCGGAAAGCGCCGGCATTATCGTAGTTGAGCTGGAACTCCTGCGACATTTGATGATCGCCATAGAAGGCGATGACATCGGCAATAGTGGCCGGCAAGGTATCGAAGTCGATGTGGGTTTCGGTGTCCGATTCGCGATAGGCCGTCACCGACTTCAGTGTCCAGGCTTCGCCCAGGTTCCAGCCCAAGGTCATCGCACCGCCACTCATCGATGTGCTGTTGACGTTGGCCATGCCATTGCGAACGTCGTAGCGGTCGTCCAGTGGCTCGATGCCCGGCGCAAACCGATTCGGACCCAGCATCATCGCGCCGCGCACGCCGCTTTGATCATCCATCCAGTCGGCGGTGATCCGTGCGTAGAAGTCTTCATTGCCAACATAGCCCAGGGTGGCGCGGGCAGCGAGGATTTCCTTGTCCGACACTTGCTGATCGGTATTGACGTTCTCGCCGTAGCCATCGCGACTGAGCGAAGCGACGGCAATGCGGCTGACCCAGCCATCGGCGACCGGCGCATTGACGCTGGCTTTGACATCAAGTTGGTTGTAGCTGCCCACGGTGACCGATCCGCGACCGTAGAAATCTTCTTCCAGTGGCGCCGAGATGTACTTGATCGCGCCACCGATAGTGTTCTTTCCGTACAGCGTACCCTGCGGGCCACGTAACACCTCGATGCGCTCGACGTCGAACACATCGAGCAAGGCGCCTTGCGGGCGAGCGATGTAGACATCATCCAAGTAGATGCCGACACCCGGGTCGACGCCCCACAGCGGATCGCTCTGACCAATGCCGCGGATATAGGCAGTCACGGTGCTGCTCGAACCGCGTGCGGCATAGATGGTGAGATTGGGCACGAACGCGTTCAGGTCGCCGATATCGGCAATGTCCAGCACATCCAGCGCTTCCGCCGTGTAGGCGGTGACCGCGACCGGCACATCCTGGATGGTTTCCTCACGCTTACGTGCGGTCACGGTGATTTCGGCCAGCGAGGTGTTGTCCTTCTTGGCCCCCTCGCCGCCCTCGGACTGCGCCTGGGCGACCGGAACCAGGAGGGCCAATGCGACGGCCGCAGCCAGGGTTTGACGACGAATTGATGGACATGCAGCACTCATGACGTATTCCCTCTGGACAGGCTGAATGGCGCATAGCCTGCGCTTCGGCGCGATCGGTCGCACTTGTACCTTCGTACAGTTATCGTCACCGGCCCATCGCAGGACCATGGCGCCATCCTCGCTTTTGCGGTATCTGCCCATGTTGAGCCTGATCGGATTGATCGGCGCGCTGGCCTTGCTGATCGTGCTGACGATTCGCGGCATGAACCTGTTCATCGCCACGCCGCTGTGCGCGGCGCTGGTGGCATTGACCTCCAATATCGCCTTGCTGCAGCCCCTGGCAGTACAGGGCTCACCCGATCTGGTGAGCGCCTACATGTCGGGCTTCACCGGCTTCGTGGCCAATTGGTTCTTCATGTTCCTGTTGGGTTCGATCTTCGGCAAGCTGATGGAAGACACCGGCGCCGCCGATTCGGTGGCGCGCTGGGTACTGAAGAGTATCGGCCCGCAACGCGCTGCCCTGGCCGTGGTACTGGCCTGCGCCATCCTCACCTATGGCGGAGTCAGTCTGTTCGTGGTGGCGTTCTCGGTTTACCCCACCGCACTCAGTTTGTTCCGCGCTGCCGATCTGCCGCGGCGCTTCATTCCGGCCACCCTGGCGTTTGGCTCGGTGACCTTCACCATGACGTCCGCCGGCTCGCCGGAAATTCAGAACTGGATTCCCATCCAGTACCTCAACACCTCGCCCTGGTCGGCCTGGGAGGCCAGTCTGATCACCGCTGTGTTCATGGCCGGTATCGGCTATGCCTGGCTGGTGTGGATGCTGAAGAAGGCCCGGGCACGCGGCGAACACTTTGAAGCGCGTGAGGGCGATCATGTGGAGACCACTCGCGAGCACTTGCCCCACCCGTTATTGGCCTTGATTGGGCCCTTGACGGTGCTGGTGGTGTCCTTCGTCTGGCACGACACACTGAAGACCGCCGCTCTGATCGTCGCCTTGCTGGCCGGCTGCCTTGGTGTGGCCGCAAGCTGCGGTCGTCATTTCAGCAAGCCCGGCAAAGCCATTGCCGATGGCAGCACCGGCGCGTTGATCGCGATCGGCAATACGGCTGCTGTGGTTGGTTTCGGCGCGGTGGCCAAGCTGTCGCCGGCCTTCACCATGGCCGTCGATTGGATCACCCATATGCCGGGCTCCGGCGTAGCCAGCGCCGCCTTAGCTGTGAGTTTGATCGCCGCCATGACCGGCTCGGCGTCCGGGGGCCAGGCCATTGCCCTGCCGATACTGGGCCCGATTTTTCTCGGCCAGGGCGTGAACCCAGACCAGTTGCATCGTTCGATCGCGATTTCCTCCGGCGTGCTCGATTCGTTGCCGCACAACGGCTATGTGGTGACCACCATTCGCGCCATCTGCGGCGAAACCCATCGTGATGCCTACGGACCGGTGGGGGCCTTGACCGTGATCGTGCCCGGCCTTGGGCTGCTGCTGTGTCTGGGCTTGTTCGCGCTAGGCCTGTAAGCATTCACAGGGTGGGCCTGCGGCCCCATCGATCGGTGCTGCATGCCGCACCCTATGATCATGGGCGTTGCGCTAACTCCACCATAGGGTGCGTCTTGGACGCACCGGCGCAAGGCGGACCGCGCCGATAAGGCGAGATCGATCCGGCTCGGTGCCGCTGCCAGCATCGCGCGGCGCTTGACAACACCCCATGTGTATTGTTGTACTGATACACATGGACGCAACGCTAATTCGTATTCAGCCCAGCGCACCCGAGCCGATCTATCGCCAGATCGCCGATCAGGTGCGTCGCCTGGTCGCCAGTGGGCAGTTGCAGGCAGGCGATGGACTGCCCTCGGTGCGTGATATCGCCGCGCATCACGCCGTCAATCCGATGACGGTGTCCAAGGCCTACAGCCAGCTGGAAACCGAAGGCGTGCTGGAGCGCTTGCGCGGCAAGGGCATGGTGGTCGCCGCCAATGCTGTCCGCCCCAAGCCTTTGGCCGAACGACTGCAACAACTGGAACCCGCCCTGCGCGAAGTCGCGCAGCGGGCCGAAGAACTTGAACTTCCGCCAGAACGGGTACTCGCCCGGCTCAGGCAGCTGATGGAGAAGTAGATATGACTCGCGACGAGCATCCGCTGAAGTGCATTGACCTATACAAGCACTACGGCAAGAAGCCGGTGCTGGAAGGCATCCATCTCAGCCTCGCGCCCGGCCAGGTTCTGGGCCTGATCGGTCGCAACGGTGCCGGCAAGAGCACCTTGATTCGCTGCCTGCTGGGCTTGAGCGAGGCCGATCAAGGTCAGGCCCTGGTGTTTGGCGAGAAGTCGTACTTCATGAGCGATGCCACCAAGGCGCGTCTGACCTATGTTCCGCAACAACCGACCTCACTGGGCTGGCTGCGGGTGTCCGATATGCTGGCCTTTGTCGCGCGCTTCTATCCGCAATGGGATCAGGCCATGGTCGAGCGCCTGCTCGATCGCTGGGAAATCGATCGCAAGCAGTCGATGGCGAAGTTAAGCCCGGGCGAACGTCAGCGCCTGGCCTTGATTCGCGCCCTGGCACCGCGACCAGACTTGCTGGTGCTGGACGAACCTGCCGCCGCACTGGACCCGGTGGCGCGACGCGACCTGCTGCGACAGATCGCCTTGCAAGCCAGTGACATGGGCACCACCGTGCTGTTCTCCTCGCATATTCTGTCCGATCTGGAGCGGGTTGCCTCCCACGTCGCCTTCCTCGATCGCGGCAAACTGCTGATCGATGGAGAGCTCGATGGCTTCAAGGAGCGCTTTGGCCGCTTGCATGTCGGCCCGGAGATGGCCGCCAGACTTCCCGCCAAACTGGCCGGCGAACTGCGTCGACGCCCGGCCGCCGATGCCGGACTTAGCTTGCTGCTTAGCATGGATGCTCAGGCCGCATGGCCCGAGGACCTGCGCCAGGCCTGCCATCAAGCCACGCCGCTGGGCCTAGAAGACCTGTTCGTCGAGGTGGTCGAATGAAACCCCACTTTGCCGTTGCCCGCGCAGCCTTTCGCCTCAAGGGCACCCTGCTGTTTCTGATCTTTGCCGCCCTGCTTTCGGCCGTATCACTGTTGATCAATTCCCAGGCCGAGAATCACAACACACAGTTCATCGCAGTGGCGTTCATGAGCATGGCGGCCTGGATGGGCTGGTTTCTGTATCTTCCGCGCCTTTGGCAGCTGCAACGACACGCCGAGGACCTTTGTCTACCCGGCGCCCGCCAGCGTCACGAGCGCACTACAGTGATACTGTGTGTGATGGGCACCCTGGCGGCAAGCCTGGCGCTGTGGGCTACAGGCGCCCCGTTTGGCATGGCGTTGCTGGGCATGTCGCTGGGCCTGAGCACGGCCCTGTTGCACCTGATGATCAGCGCCCTGATGGGTGTCGCCTTGATTGCCTCGAGCGTACTGCTTCCGGCGGCCGCAAGCGCGTTTCCGGGACTGCTTCCGCTGCTGCTCGAACACACCTATGGGCTGCTGAGTCTGGTGGTCCTCATTTCGCTTTGGGTCGGGGTTCGCACCTGGCGCCGCACCATGGGCGTATCGGCCGATGCCGGTTGGCGTGCGCCGCAGATCGTGCAGCTGGCACAGCGCGGCGATATCAGCATCAGTGACGAGCGCATGGATCCCTCACGACACTGGATGAGCACCAACGCCAGCTCGCTGGATGGCTCGATCGGCCCCAACACGCCGATTCGCTCACTGGCGGTGCTGCTGTGTGGTGCCATGGCCCCGCTTGGCTGGCGCAGCTACCTGCGCAGTTCAGCCTGGATGGCAGCAGCGATCGGCTTTCTGCTGCTGCTCAGCCTATCGAATGATCGAGCCAGAAAAGGCCCGGACTTCGGCCTGCTTATCCTGCTCAGCATCTGGGCCATGGCGCTCCCCACCACCCTGATCACCCGACTGCGACAGGAGTGGTCCGGCAGCGGGCAGGGTCTGGCCGAAGGTTTTCTGCTACCTGGCCTGGTCAATCCGCGCCTCTCCTGGCTGCAGGTGATCGGGGCCATGCTGTACACCTGTCTGTATCGACTTTCGCTACCGGCCTTGATGGTGGTGATCGCTCTCACCATCAACAGCGGCAGCCCGCAGGCTGGAATGCTGACCTTGGCGGTGGCCGGCTGGGCGCTGCTGCTTTCCCTGAGCTTGTTGCCGCTGGCTCAACGGCAAAGCGGATTGGCTACCTTCCTGCTGTACTTTCTGCTCGGCGTGATCGTCGTCGCGGTGATTGCCGTGCACCTGATCGTCGATAGTCGCGGACTGTGGCCCATACCCATGATCATTCCTGTGGTAACCGGCGTGATCTTGCTATGCGCAGCTCTCGGTGGCTTGCTGCCCCGCAGCCAGTCGCCGTTCGCACTTCCTGCCTCCTGATTCTCGTTCGCAATGGAGTTCACCATGAAACTTCGACTCACCCGGCCTCTGTTGCTGTGGTTGGCTTTTTGCCTGATTCAAGGCTTTCTGGTTGGCAATGCCTTCGCCTTGGACCTGCCCAAGGGTGTGACCCAGGTCACCGAGGTCGAGGGCATCACCGAATATCGCCTGGAAAACGGCTTGCGCGTGCTGCTGTTTCCCGATGCCAGCAAACCGACGGTCACCGTCAACATCACCTATCTGGTCGGGTCGCGCCACGAGCACTACGGTGAAACCGGCATGGCGCATCTGCTGGAGCACCTGCTGTTCAAGGACACCGAGCGCTTCCAGGACATTCCAGGCGCAATGAAGAAGCGTGGTATCAACTTCAATGCCACCACCTGGCTCGATCGCACCAACTACTTTTCCAGCTTTGCCGCCGACGAGGACACTCTGAACTGGCTGCTCGACCTGGAAGCCGATCGCATGCTGAACAGCCCGTTACAGCGCAGCGATCTGGATAGCGAGATGACCGTCGTACGCAACGAAATGGAAGCCGGCGAAAACAGCCCGGTCGGCTCATTGATCGAGCGCATCACCTCGATCGCCTTCATGTGGCACAACTACGGCAACTCGACCATCGGCGCCCGCGCCGATGTCGAGAACATGCCGATTGAGCGGCTGCAGGCCTTCTATCGCCGCCACTATCGACCGGACAATGCCACTTTGCTGGTAGCCGGACGCATCGAGCCGGCCGCCGTGCTGAGCAAGATCGTCGACCGCTTTGCCGAACTGAAAGCACCATCAACGCCGCTCGAGATCACCTATACGCGCGAGCCGCCGCAGGATGGAGAGCGCAGCGTCACCGTGCGTCGGGTCGGTGAAACGCGCTATCTCGGCTTTGGCTACCACACGCCGGCCGCCACCGATGCCGACTACGCTCCGCTGTCTCTAGCGGTGAATATACTTGGCGACACACCGACCGGCCGGCTGCACAAGACCCTGGTTGAAGGCAAACTCGCTACCTTTGTTGGCGCTTTCTCGTTCGGACTGATCGAACCCGGCTTCAGCATGTTCCTGGCCGAAGCGCCGAAAGACGGTGATTTCGATGCCTTGCGCGAGAAGATGCAGGGCCTGATCGAACAAGTGGCCGAGCAACCGTTCACCGAGCAGGAGCTCACCGACGCCAAGCGGCGCACCAGCAAGGCGATCGAGCTGACCATGAACGATGCCAATCGACTGGCGTTGGCGCTGTCGGAGTCGGTGGCTCAAGGCGACTGGCGCATGTTCTTCCTCAATCGCGACCGCGCCGAAGCGGCCACGCTGGATGATGTGAACCGGGTGGCCAGCGCCTACTTCAAGCGCAGCAATCGCAATTTCGGCCAATTCATCCCCACTCAGAAACCCGATCGGGTCGAGATCGCCGAAGCGCCGAGAGCGGCCGAACTGCTCAAGGGCTACAAGGGTCGCGCTGCAATTGCCGCTGGCGAAGCGTTCGATCCCAGCCCGGCCAACATCGATGCCCGCACCGAGAGCGCCAAGCTGACGAACGGCACCGAGTTGCGCCTGCTGTCCAAGGCCACCCGCGGCAATACCGTGGTACTGAACGCTGTGTTTCGCTATGGAGACCTGGATTCAGTAATGCACAAGAGCAGCGCCGCTGACTTTGCCGCGGCCATGTTGATGCGCGGCACCCACACGCGCAGTCGCGAAGATATCGCCCGGCGTTTTGACGAGCTCAAAGCAAGAGTCAGCATCGGCGGCGGCGTGCAGTCACTCACGGTATCCGTGCAGACCACCCGCGCCAATCTGCCGGCGGTGATGGAACTGGTGGCCGAGGTACTGCAGCAGCCCAGCTTCCCGGAGGCCGAGTTCGAACAGCTGCGCAGCCAGTCGATCACCGGCGTGGAAAGCCAATTGACCGAGCCACAGGCAATTGCATCGAATGCCATGTCGCGCCACTTCAACCACTATCCTAAAGGTCATCCGCGCTACGCCGAAACATTCGAAGAGCAGCTGACTGCACTCAGGGCACTGAGCTTGGAAGAGGTCAAGGCCTTCCACCAGCGGTTCCACGGCGCAGGCGACGGCGAGATCGCCGTGGTCGGCGATTTCGATCCGACCGAGACCGAGACACTGCTGCAAGGCCTGTTCGGCAACTGGCAGCGCGGCGTGGCCTTCGTCCGCATCGACAACCCTTACCAGCCGACGGAAACGGCCAAGCTGCGCGAAAACACCCCGGACAAGCCAAATGCACTATGGCTGGCGCGCAGCGAGATGCCGATGAATGATCAACATCCCGACTACCCGGCACTGAGCGTAGCCAGCTATGTATTCGGCGGTGGCAGCCTGAAGTCGCGGCTGGCCGATCGCATCCGCCAACGCGATGGCCTGAGCTACGGTGTCGGCGCCTCTTTCAGCGCCAGTGCGCAGGACGACAACGCCATGCTGATGGCCTATGCCATCGCTGCGCCGGAAAATATCGACAAGGTCGATGCGGCCTTTGCTGAAGAGTGGGACTTGATGCTCAAGCAGGGCATCAGCAAAGACGAGCTCAAGGATGCCGTCGAAGGCATGCTCAGAGCCCGCGAGCGCGCCCGCGGCGAAGACCCAAGCCTGGTCAGCGCCCTGCAAAGCAATGCCTACCTCGGCCGCGACATGAGCTGGTCGGCCAAGTTCGATCAGGCTTTGCGCTCACTCGATGTGGCCACCGTGAATACCGCCATTCGCCAGCACTGGTCCAAGCTCGCCTTCACCACCTCGGCGGCCGGAGATTTCGAGAAGGCCGGCAAACAGTGATGCGCGGCGGTGGTGCGCCAACGCCCACCGCCGCAGCCGCGGAGGACGCGATGGCAGGGCGGGCCCTGGCCCGCCACCGACGTTGACGAGACGCCACAACAGGCGACGTCACCGCAACGAAATGGCGGGCTGAGCACCCCGGTGCACTCCATTTGCCGAGATGCGTCAAGCGAAGGGGGAACAGGGTGTGGAGGCAACTGAATGGCGGGCCAGGGCCCGCCCTACGACCTGCTGACCCGCCGCAGACGTCACCGCAACGACATGGCGGGCCAGGGCCCGCCCTACTTCTATTCGGCCTCGTTCGACTGTCCGTTACGGGTAGTCACTGATCCCCTGCCCTAACACGATGTCGCGTTGCACCTGCCAGATGCCTTGATCATTACGCTGCGGCTGGGTGAGGCCATCGCCGCCGCGGCCGCTAGGCATCTGCGAGCGAAGCCGCTCGGTGAGCAGGGGGTCATCATCGAACAGGATATCGTCGATATAGTAAGTCACCCGCCCCGGTTCGATCACGTGCAGGTGCACGTGCTGCGGTATCGAACTGTTCGGATAAGAAGCGGGACGGATGGTTAAGAAGCCGTATTCGCCCTGGGCATCGCTGCGGGCCCAGCCGCGCAGCAGACCATGGCGGCTGTCGCCGCGTGGATATCTGCCCTTGGCATCGGTGTGGTAGGCATAGACGATAATGCCGGCTTGCGGCACACCCGCGCTGTTCAACACCCGCCCGCGGATACGCAGCGGCTCACCGGGCTCATCCGGCGCGGCAATGCGCGTGCTATGCGGAATCTCATCCGGCATGCCGCGAAACACCTGCTCGCAGCCATCGCAGGGGCCGCCAACGATGCGCTCCTCGGCCATCAACGGCACTGCTGCGAACAGAACAAGGCTGAGCCCAACTATCCAACTGCGCATGCGGCACTCCTGGAGTGGTGAACGCCGCCATCCTACGTCCGAAGGTCGCTCTGGCTCAAATTTTGACCCTAGCTTTGTCCTTCGTGGATACTCGCGGCTCTTCGCCTGGCCACTGATGGATCAGACCGGATGCCACGCCAACGCAGCACTCGCACCACCGATGTCGAACGTCGGCAACGCCTGACCGAAGAGCCGACTGAACGGCTGCAACTGCCGAGCGGGGCGCGCACCGCCCTGTATGCCCTGCGTGGCGCCAATACTGAACACACCAGCACGTCGATCATCCTGCCGGCGTTGGGCGTGAGCGCGGGCAGTTATCTGCGCTTCGCTCGCGCGTTAAGCGATCTCGGCCGCCACGTATTGATTGCTGATCTGCGCGGCGTCGGCACCAGCACGGTGCGGGCCAAGCGCGGTGTCGACTGGGGCTATCTCGACTTGGTCGATGAAGAATTGCGCACTCTGTGGCAGGCGGCCGAAACGCATTTCCCGGGCATCGACAAGCACTGGATCGGCCACTCGCTGGGTGGGCACCTGGCCTTTATACATCAGGCCCGCCATGCCGATCAGCCGGTGCAGCGCATTGAGCTGGTGGCCAGCGGTTCGCCCTGGTATCCGAATTATCCCGGCATCTACAGGCACGGCACCCGGGTGTTGGGCGCCTTTGCGCGTATCAGCTCCGTCCTGCTCGGCGCCTTTCCCGGCGACTGGATCGGCTTTGGTGGCAAGCAGGCGTCACGACTGATGCGCGAGTGGGCCGGCTTTGTCCGCACCGGCCTGCCTGGGCCATTGGCCGATGTGCATTGGGATCTGGCCGCTGAACTGCAAAAAGTGAAACATCCTGTTCATGCGATCTGCATGGCCGGCGACACCTATTGCCCGCGCACCGCCACCGAACACCTTATTTCACTCAGCAGCGGCGACGCCCGCATCGAGCAGCTAAACAGCATCGATGGCGGTCGTCTACCGGGCCATTTCGAGTGGATGCGCCATCCGCATGCAGTGGCGCGCATGCTGTGTGAGGCGAATCAAGCCAGCGATGCAGCCACCGCCCGATAGCAATCGAGAGGGGCCCCGGTTTCTGCAGCGAGCCGAAGCGAAACGAACTGTGCCGGATCGCATATTCGAAATCAGGCTCCACCCTTCAGCGGGCACTTCCTGAGGGTCAACGCCTCAGCATGCTATTCCACTTTCGGGCCAGGATCGGTCGCCGCATTGCGCCAGATCTTGCGGATAACGAAGGCCGGCCGACGCTTGGCTTCCATATAGGTACGGCCCACGTATTCGCCGATCAGGCCCAGGGCCAGCAGCTGCACGCCGGACATGAACAGCATCACCGAGATCAGCGAAGCATAGCCGGGCAGATCGACACCGAAAATCAGGGTGCGCACCACGATGTACACCACGTAGCAGAAGGCCGCCGCGGCCACCAGGGCACCGGCGTAGGTGGCCAGACGCAGGGGTGCGGTGCTGAACGAGGTAATGCCCTCAACAGCAAGATTGATCAGGCGAAAGCCATTGAACTTGGATTGACCGGCGGCGCGCTGCTGCCGCACGTATTCGACTCGCTCGGTGCGAAAGCCGGCCCAGGCGAACAGGCCTTTCATAAAGCGGCGATTTTCCGGCAGGGAGCACACCACATCCACCACGGTTCGATCCATCAGGCGGAAATCGCCGACGTTGTCCGGAATCTGTACTTCGGCGATGCGATTGATCAGTCGATAGAAGCCACTCGCCGTCAGGCGTTTCATCGCGCTGTCGCTGCGCCGATCCGAACGATGCGCCACCACCACTTCGGCACCTTGTCGCCAGCGCTCGATCATTTCCGGAATCAGCTCGGGTGGATCTTGCAGGTCGGCGTCGATCGGAATCACCGCGTCGCCACTGGCAACCTGCAATCCGGCACTGAGCGCGGCCTCCTTGCCAAAATTGCGCGACAGATCGACCACCACGATGGTGAAACGGGGTGACTGGTAGGTCTGGATCTTGGCCAGGGTATCGTCGTGACTGCCATCATTGACAATCACCACCTCCACCGCATACGGCTGCGGGGCCAAGACGGCCTCCAGTCTCTGCAGGGTACCGATGATCGCCGCCCCCTCATTGAACACCGGGATCAACAGGCTGACGGTCGCTGCAGCGCCTCGCGTGGACGGTTCGGATGGCAGCGACGGACTCATCGGGCAGATTCGACTCGGGTGATGGCGGCAAGGTGCGCAGTGTAACTCGCGGCTTGGCGCGCGCCGCTGCGACCCGAGTCTCGCACCGCGGCTAGCAGATTGGCAAACTAGCAAGCCCTCGTCTTAGCAATGCTCGGAGCCCGGATGGCCGATACCCAGCGCAGAATCGCCGTGATCAGCAGTTCACGTGCCGACTACGGGCACCTCTACTGGGTGCTGCGCGGCCTGCAGTCGCGACCGAATATCGACCTGCGGATCTACGCCATCGGCGCCCATCTGTCGCCGCATTTTGGCGCCACCTGGCAACGCTTTGCCGAGGATGGTTTCGAGCTGACGGGTCGCTTTGAATGCCTGCTCGACTCCGACAGCGATGTGGGTATGGCTAAGACCATTGGCCTGGCCAGCCTCAGTCTGGCCGATGCGCTGGCCGCGCAACGCCCGGATCTATTGCTGCTGATCGCCGATCGCTACGAGATGCTGGCACCGGCGTCGGTGGCCTTGGCGCTGCGCATTCCGATCGCCCATATCGAGGGTGGAGAGGTCAGCGAAGGCGCGATCGACGATGCAGTGCGCAATGCCCTGACCAAGCTGAGCCATCTGCATTTCGTGCCGACCGAAAATGCCCGACGCCGTGTGCTGGCAATGGGCGAGGAAGCCTGGCGGGTGCATCGAGTGGGCGCGCCCTCGCTCGATCATGTGCGGCGCAGCGAGTTGCCCAGTGCCGAAGCCCTGTCGGCGCGATTGCAAATGCCGTTGCAACTCGCGCCCCTGGTGGTGGCCTGGCACCCGGTCACCCTGCTGGCCGATCCGGCGGCCGAGGCCGAGTGCCTGTTCTCGGCGCTACGGGTGATCGGCGAGCACGACCCACGTCCAGTGGTGTTCTGTTTTCCCAATGCCGATGCCGGTCGCGAGGCGATCATCCGCCGCGCCCAGCAGTTCTGCGCCCACAGGCCATCAGCCAAACTATTCGTTAATCTCGAACATCGCGAATACTGGGCACTGTTGCTGCATGCCGCAGCCCTGATCGGCAACTCCAGCAGCGGCATCATGGAGACCCCGTCATTGGCCCTGCCCTGTGTCAATATTGGTGACCGTCAGGCCGGGCGCGAACGCGCTGCCAATATTCTCGATGCTCCGGCCGAGGCATCCGCCATTGTGCGGGCCATCGAGCGGGCCCTGAACCCAGCGTTTCGCCAAGGCCTGCAAGGCATGCATAGCCCCTACGGCGATGGCGATGCTGGCGAGCGCATCGCCGGTGTGCTGGCCGAGGTTGAGCTCGGCCCTGGCCTGCTGAGAAAACGCGCCCTGCCCTTGCAGCCACAGCGTGATGCCTTTGAACAAGCCCACTGACATTCCGCTGGCCTGGCCCGAATTCGATCAGCAGGAACAGGCCGCCCTGATCGAGGTGCTGCAAAGTCACCGCTGGAGTGTTGGCGAGCAGCTGCTGCGCTTCGAGGCCGAATGCGCCGCCTTGGCCGGCTGTGATCATGCGGTCGGAGTGAACTCGGGCACCAGCGGCCTGCAGATCGCCCTGGAGGCGCTGGGCATCGGCACTGGCGATGAGGTGATCGTGCCGGCCTATACCTTCGTCGGCAGTGTCAACGCGATACTTGCTAGCGGCGCTGAACCGGTGCTGGTCGACGTCGACCGCGAGTCACTCAATCTGGCGCCGGACTCAGTGCGGGCCGCACTCGGCCCAAGGGTGAAGGCCATCATGGCCGTGCACCTCTTTGGTCGCCTCGCCGCCATGGACGAACTGAACGCCATTGCCGAGCACGCGGGTCTGCATGTGATCGAAGACGCCTGCGAATCGGCCGGCGCGCATAGGGATGGTCAGACCGCCGGCAACCTGAGCGATATTGGTTGTTATGCGTTCTACCCCAACAAACCAATCGCCGCCGGCGAAGGCGGCATGCTGCTGCTGCACGATGCCGACCTCGCGCTGCGCTGCCGACAGCTGCGCAATCAGGGCTTTGATCCTATCAGTGGCAGTTACTTACAGGATCGCCACGGCCATAGTGCTCGGCTTTCCGAATGGCATGCAGCAATCGGGACCGCGCAATTGCGACGCCTGGATCGATCTTTGGCCCAACGCGACCGCGTCGCGGCGATGTATCGAGAGCGCTTGGCTACCGATGAGCGCCTCGAGCTGCCGTGCCTGGCGGCCGGCGACGAGCGAATCGCCTGGTTTACCTTTCCGCTACGCCTAACTCAGCGCTTGGCATCACAGCGCGACAGCCTGCTCGCTCAACTCCGCTCGCACGGCATTGGCTGCAATACCTACTTCACTCCCGTCCATCATCTACCGTTCCACCGAGACCGACACCGCCAAGTCGACCTTTCGGTCAGCGAGGACATCGGCGGCCGTTGCCTGGCCTTGCCCTTGCACACTGAACTGAGCGCTGAACAAGTCGATAGAATTTGCTCAGCGCTGCAGAGTTGTCTTGATCGACTCGACCGCTAAACTTCTGGTTCACAAATGCGCCATGCCCCTTGGGTGAGCGCCGTTTGACTCTCATAGGCGCAAAACAGAGAGCTTCGCGCACACATAGCTAAATTCCATGTTGACTCTCCTAACTCACATGTTAGGCTCTGCGCCCTTCGGCTCAGCACACATGGATTCTGCCACCTCAGGGGTTCGGCATTGGATCGCGGAAATCGAAGTGCCGACGATTGAATCACCCGCAATCGCCGAGGCGCTATGGCGTGCACGAGGTGCCGTTCCTGCCAATTTTCTGGTTGCTCGAATTCGAAGAATCAACAAAATGAACCTGAAAAACTCCACCTTTCTCGCCAAAGTCATCTTTGGCGCACTTGCCACCGGCGCAATGTTTTGCTCTGACCCCGTCGTTGCCGATGCTTCCTGTGACGAGCTCCGTTGCCGAGTGACCGAACCCATGCCTTGGACTCCGCCGCCGCCGCCACCGCCGTGCCAAACCTGCCAAGGTAACTCTCCTGGATCAGGTGATTCACCCGGAGGTGATGCTGGTGGTCAGCCGACAGTGCCACCGGAGGCCTGTCAGCGCCTCGCCGCTGATGGTGGACCACCACCGGACTGTGATCGAAACGTGGCGAACAGCGGCGCGAATCCGCTTGACGGGTTTGTACCAGACGGAATCAGTCAGATTAATTTCGCGGGCTCGAATTTCTGGCTCGGGCAGACAGCAGAAGCATCCGCGCGAGCCCTCAATGAGTGCTACCAAGACATATCCAACTCTCCGCACGACTGCGACATGGATTACTTGTCGACATGGGGTGCGTTGACACCACGGATTGCCCGCATGGCCGACCCCATTCGTGAAGCGTGGGATCAATCAATGTGGGATCTTATGTGGGACGTCGAGGTTGCTCGACAAAACCGAGAAATCGCCTCTTGGTTCGGTGACTCACAACAATTCTCCTACGGCGGCATCGGTATCAACCTAAATCTCATTGGACGGATTTGGACGCTAGATCGGTTCAACCAGATGCTGATTGCTTCGCGCAAGCAAAAGCTTTGCGAATGGTATTTCGCCATTTGGGATCAGAATAGCTGCAGCAATTACTAGTAATATACCTTTGCGTGGCCGAACAGCTGTTCGGCCCCGATACTGATATGCAGATCGCCATGAAAATGTTTTTGATCATTTGCGTGCTGGCGGCAGTAGGGCTCGTCTTCTACTTGACTGACAGATCACCCACTTTGGCGGAAATCAAGCAGCCGAGGCCTGACGGCGTGGAAGCGACATTACCGGATGATCCGTCGGCGAAACCGACAGTTCCGGCGGAAAGAGATCGAAACGTTTCGTTTGCGCCGTCGCAGCAAACGGCACCCCTTGATGAGCAGAGCCAGGAAGAGTTCTCGGAAGAATGGCTCAGCCGCCAGTCTGTTGACATTCGAGCCAGTTATATTTCGGGATACGACCTGAAAGGCCACGACACATTCCTGTCGTATTTCAATGCCCTTGAAAGCGCTTGGACAGCAGGCGATCACTCAGTTGCGCCTGAACTGGCACAACTCTACAGAAGGTGCCAGCGAGCGCTGCTGAGCTCCTCTGCGGGCGATCCAAATAGCCCAGGATTCTTCGCTGCGCAAGCGTGTTCCACGCTTCCAGATCGGGGTCTCGACTACTCTGCCGAACTCCTCGATAGGGCATCGCTGGCAGGCAACGATGAAGCCACGCTTAGCTTGCTGACTCACCCCCGTCGAGATGTTGCGATGTTCCCCACGTCTGCCGAGTCGATTGCATGGGCGCGGCAGGCCATTGAGCGACTCGAATCCCTTGCCCAGAGGGGCAACGTGGGCGCACATCTCGAGCTTGCGAACGCTTATCTGTCGGATCGCTACGGCTTGCGCGACCTCGAACGATCCCGTCGAAGCTTCGGAATATACATTCAGCTGGCGCCACCCTCTGACCCTCGACGAAGAGTCGCAGAGTTGACTCGGTTGCGTCTCTGCCAGCCGGATCCCGTTAGCCCGACTGCAACACAACCGGGCTGCTAAGTTCCATGCGAGATCGTGACCCAACAACTCAGTCGACGCGAGTCGTCTTGACCGACATCAACCTGCCTTTTCGCACCGTCTTCAAACTAGCAGTTCAATTCGCTGCGGCGGGCGCTTTCATCTGGTTCATAGTGAGCTTGCTCAAGGGCCTGTTAGGCAGCTTCCTGCCTGGCTGATTCTTGAAAGGCAACTCGATGCTGAAGTCTTCGCTACTCTGCGGCAGGCCCTATTTGTGGTTTTGCCCTCCTCTCCTGAGGACCATTCGCACTGACTTAACAGAGTATTGCAGACAATTTCAACGGATAGATCGCGAAATTGTGGTTGCCTCGCCGATGCTGAGTAGAAAGGAGTATGCGGGTAAGGTTGAGAATCACCGCTCTACGCGGATGATGCGTGGAGACGATCGATCTCATGACGAAGTTGCTCGCCCCTTGATTCTTCCCGCCATCGAGCACATGTGTGCGGCGGAGCCGATTTCCCGACGTGAGCTCATCGCTGCAAACGGATTGCTGGCCGACCGAAGGGCTGGGGCATTGCGCAAGACTCCAATGTGGGTAGGGGGGGCGCACCCTGCCGAGTCGTGGTTCGTCGCTCCTGACGCAGCAATGTTACCTAAATTGCTCGCCGACCTCGCATCTTTCCTTAGCGATCTGAGTTTACCAGTGACACTGAGAGCCGCTGTCGGGCTTGTGAGGTTTCTTCAGATCCATCCCTTCAAAGATGCCAATGGTCGAACTTCGCGAGCCTTGTTCTTGGCAATCTGTCTTCGTGAGTTCGGTCACCGCGAATCCCCGCTTGGAGTGCTCCCCAACATTTGGAGGACGGGCGGCCTTCACCTTCATGCCGCATCGTTGAGCATTCGAGATCATAACAATTGGGAGCCTTACTTGGACCTAGCGCACTCGAGCTTCGCGTTAGCTTTAGGACAGACTCCATGACTCAACTCGGCATGGAGTCGACGCAGCACGATGTCGGGGCTGAGAATCGCGCAGAGCATTCGCTGGGCACGAGAGCACAATCCATGAGAATGCTTGGAGGGCGCCGATAGAGTTCCAAGTGCTTCGGCATTGCCGCCGAGGGCGCGCAGGCGGAGGCGGCATGCTGCTGCACGATGCCGACCACGCCTTGCGCTCAACTCCGCTCGCACGGAATCGGCTGCAACACCTACTCCCCCCCGTGCATCACCTGCCGTTCCACCGCCAACGCGATCGACAGGTTCAACTGCCGGTGAGCGAAGATATAGGCAGCCGCTGCCTGGCCCTGCCCCTGCATACCGCACTCGGCGAGGCCGAGCTCGATCGTATTTGCGGCGCTTTGCGCGAAATTCTCGATCGGCTTGTAGTTTGACTGGGCACAACAGCGGTGGGCCACAGGCCTGTCGCGAGCCTGTCGAACGGCCCACCCTACGCCTCCTTTTTCAACGTAGGGTGGGCGTGTCGCCCACCATCGATCCGCCGCTTTGGATTGAGGGTGTCGAATCGGCGGGTCGAGACCCGCCCTACATCCTGTTTCAACGTAGGGTGGGCGTGTCGCCCACCATCGATCCGCTGCTTTGGATTGAGGGTGTCGAATCGGCGGGCCAGGGCGCCAGGGCCCGCCCTACGCGGCCGGGATGGGCGTGTCGTCCACCAGCGGCGAAAGATCAGGCTTCAGCGCCACGCGTTCATCGAACACGAAGCAGTCGCCTTGGTAGTGCGCGCCACCGGCGTGTTCGAAATAGCCGAGGATGCCGCCATCAAGCTGCAGGACTTCACCGTAGCCGGCTTCCTGCATCCACAACGCGGCCTTTTCGCAGCGCACGCCGCCGGTGCAGAAGCTCACGACCGTCTTATCGCGGAGATCGGCGCGGTGCGGTTCCAGTGCGGTGCCGAGATCGGTGAACTTGACGATGGGCAGTTTGATGGCGGCGGCGAAGCTGCCGTAGCAGTGTTCTTGCTGGTTGCGGGTATCGACCAGCACCACTTGGCGTCCGTGGTCATCCCGGCCGGCATCGAGCCAGCGCTTGAGGGTAGCGGGATCGACGCTGGGGGCGCGCTGCTGCACCGGCCGCAGATGTGGTTGCCGGAAGCTGATGATCTCGCGCTTGCGCCGCACGCGCAGGCGAGCAAACGGTACGCGCTCACTATGGCTGTATTTGATGACGATATGGGCGAAGCGCGCATCGGCGCGCAGCCAGTCGACGAACGCGCCCACCGCGGCGGCGCCACCGGCGAGAAAGATGTTCACACCTTCCGGCGCGACCAACACCGTGCCGAGCAGGTCGTGTGATTCGCAGGCCTGCTGCAGACGTTCGAGTTCCTGGTCTACCGACTCAAGATCGACAAAGTGATAGGCGGCAATGTTCAGCACAGACATCGAATTCTCCTCGGCCCGAGCCGGCGCAGTGACGCGCAGGGACGAACGGGCCGGGATTCTAAGCCAAGTTGGAACTGATGTCTTACGCGCCCGTCTCAGCGCTGTCGATCTGTTCAACTCGCAGCAGCTGATCCGCTTTCACATCGGTCAGCACTTGCTCGGCGCCATTGGGCCAGCGGATCTCGATTCGATCGACTTTCTCATTGGCTCCAAGACCAAAATGCAGGCTGAGATCGTTCTGCGACAGATAGCTGCGATTGCGGCTGAGGCTGCGCGATTGTCGCTGCGAGCCGCTGTGCACCACGACCTCGGCACCCAGCGCATCGACATTGGGGCCCTGCCCACGCAGCTGCAGCTTTAGCCAGTGGCCCTTACCGCTTTGATCGTTGCGCAGCAGTCGGACCGGGCCATCGACCTGGGTCAGGGCCAGATCAAGATCACCATCGTTATCGAAATCGGCTGCGGCCAATCCGCGGCCGACATTGGGCAGGCCCAGGTCACCCAGGGCGGCAGGCTCGATCGCTTGCATCTGCGCCCGGCAGTCGGCGCCACAGTTCCAGAACACCTGCGCCGGCTGAGCGTAGCGTTGGCTGGCCTGCACCCGCTCGATATCGTTCTCGACATGACCATTGGCCTGCACCAGATCGAGCCGACCATCGAGATCCAGATCCAGCAGCAGCAGGCCAAAACTCAGGGCCAGACGCGAGGCCGGCCCGACCCCGGTGACGATCGCCTCATCGGCAAATTGCTGTCCCTGTGCCTGAGCGACATAGACCGAGGTCATCTCGTTGGCGAAATTGCCGATCGCAATCGCCATGGCACCGTCCTCGTGCAGGTTGCCGGCATCGATGCCCATGGCGCCGGTGGCCATGCCGTTGCGGTCGTAGCCCAGACCCCACAGCTCACCCACTTCCTCGAACCCGCCCTGCTCGCCGCGGTTTCTGAACACGAAGTTTCGCACGGTGTCGTTGGCCACCATCACATCGACCCAGCCATCGCCATCGAGATCCTGCGTTAGCAGGGCCAGACCCTTGCCCACCGCGCCATCGCCATCCAGGGCATCGACGTGGATGCCCATCTTGGCCCCGACCTCGACGAACCGGCCATCACCGAGATTGCGATACAGATAACTTTGCGTGCCGGGGAAATTGGTCGGCGGGCCGTAGGCGCGACCGATGCCATCGAGGCGATAGTCGACCTCGAAGTCGCGCTCGCGCGACCATTCGACATAGTTCACCACCCAAAGGTCGAGCCAGCCATCGCGATCGAAATCGAGAAAGCCGGCGCTGCTGCTCCAGCGCTGATCCTCGCCGGCAACGCCGGCCTGCTCGGTGACCTCGACGAAACGGCCGTCCTGATTGTTGAACAAGCGGTTGGCACCCACCGCGGCAAGGAATAGATCCTGATCGCCGTCGCCATCGTAATCGCCTACCGCTACACCCATTCCATAACTCTTGATTCCCGCGAGACCGACTTCGGCGCTGATCTCTTGAAAGCGCTGGCCGTCAAGGTTGCGATACAGCCGCAGCGCGCCCGGCCAATCGGCATAGTCAGCCTGATCCGGCCAGGGACCGGAATCGACCAGCAGCAGATCGACCCGCTGGTCGTTATCGAAATCGAACCAGGCCACGCCACCGCCCATGGTCTCGGGCAGCAATCGCTCACCGGTGGCACCGTTGCGATGTACGAACTCGACGCCGGCCGCGGCACTGATATCGCGGAACGGCAAGGCCGGCGCGGCCACGCCCTGGCCGGGTTGCAGCAAGGCGCTGAGATCGGCCTGCCCTTCCTGCGTCACCGGCGCCGCGGTGGGGGCCCACAAGGCACGCAGAGCAAAGCCGACCGCCACCGCGATCAGCAACAGGACGATCACGATCGCCGACCAGCGAAACGCAACGCCGATCACCTGGTCGTCCTGGACTTCCGATTCGAGTTCTTCGTCGAGCTGTGGATCGTTTGGGCGCGTGCTGTTCATGGGTTTCCAATGTTTGTTCTAGGGCCGCTTTGAATCGAAACCGGGTCAAGCCCCTCTCCTCTACCCAGGAACCTCGCTATGCGAGGCCCCTGGGCAGGCAAAGATCGGCTCCCTAACCCCTCCCCGGCCCTCCCCGAACATCGGGGAGGGAGTTCCGGGGCACCAGCCGGCGCGCGTTTTGAGTGCGCATCGGTGTCTCCCCTTTCCCCTTTCTCACGAGGGGAGAGGGGAGCAAAGCCGGGCTCAGTGAATCAATAAGTTGTAAGGAACACAGTTGAACCGCATCACCGCGCACCGCTAGCACTCGCACCTGCGGCAGCGCTGGCCGAACTGGCCTGCTGGCTGGTCGGGTAAACAACCGATTGCACCGGCTCGGCGTATGGCTCGCGGCCGGCGCGCTGCAGGTCGTAGATCACCACGGGGTCGGCGGCGTGGCGGGCGGCAGGGTTCTTGCGACGGGCTTCGGCGATGGCGAAGTCGCGCGCGTTCTCATCAACGCGGTACTTGGCGTGCAGGGCAGCATGGTGCTCTGCCGCGGCATGGTCATCCAGTTGCCGCGCCACCTGGGCCAGGTTGTAGTGCGCCAGGGCGTTCTCCGGGTCTTCAACCAGGCTGCGCTCGAACCATTGCCGGGCTTGCTGCAGCAGTTCGCGTCGACGCGCGGCGCGCTGTTCGCCGCGTTCGCTCTTGGCCATCTCGATAAAGGTAAGTCCAATTTCGCTCAGCAGACGATAGTCACGCGAGAAGTCGAAACCGCGTGTTCGAGCTTGCTCGAACTGAGTGTCGGCCAGGCTCTCAAACGCCGCCACCGCCTGCTGCAACTCGCCTTGCTGTTTCAGCAGCAGACCACCGAACCAGGCACGCGACCAGGCCGGCGCCGGCTCGGCGGCGCGACCGGCGCGATCCAGGGCTTGGGCTGCTTCGTCGAGGCGGCCTTCTTCCAGATACACCCGAGCCAGATTCAGCGCGCCCTCGCCTCGTCCCAGCGCTTCGACCTGACGGAATGCCTCCTCAGCCTGACGCAGATGGCGACGCTGCGGCTTGCGCAAGGCGCCGATGCCATAGTCATTCCAGCGTTGCCATTCCGGAATCTCCGACGGCTTGGCGGTGGCGGTCAGCGCCGTCTCGGCAGCCAGCGGGAAGCTGAGCTGGTCTTCGGCCAGCAAGGTCACCGGCAGGTCGTTGCGCTCGAACTTGTCGCCCTCAACCATGCGCATCAAGGTGGTGTCGAACTTGCGATAGAACACCCGCACCAGCACATCAAGCTGCCCCTCGATACCTTCCGGCACCTGCAACCGGTAGTTAAGCAGGTCAGCCGCTCCAGGTGGAATCTGATGACTGTACAGCGGCACGAAGATGTCTTCCGGATTGCGTCGATCGATGCGGTTGCCGTTGCGATCGAGCACATAGGCATTGATGAAATGCGACCATGGGTCAACCTCGGCGTCGGAACCCTGCATGCCGCCGCTATGGGCAATCACTTCGCCGTTGTGCTTGACCTGCACTTCCACCCAGACCTCGTTGGAGTCGGCGGTGCCTTCAGTAAACGGGTGCCCCATGCCGGTGGTGCGCACCACCGGTTGCAGCAGATAGGTCTTGCCGGGCTGCAGGCTGGGCACATTGGGTTTGAGCGGGGCGATCAGTTCGCCATCAACTCGGCCGTCCAGCCGCAACGCCATCAGGTCGACCCGCAGTGCCTTGCGCATCATCGCCTGATGTTTCGCCAACACCTCTTCCGGGAAGCCAAGAATGGCGCCAATGCCGGTATTGGCGGCGGGGAACAGATGATCATGCACGCTGCGTTGGCCGCTGCCGTCGAAATCACGTGCAGCGAAATCGTTCGAGGCGGTGAGCGGCATGTGGCAGCCGTTGCAGTTCGGCTGCGCTTTCGGCGGGTAATAGAAACTGGTGACGCCATGCCCTGAAACGCCACTCAGCAGGAAACCATCGTAGTGGTTCTGACCGCGCAGCCACTTGTAGTTGTTGAGCTCCTTCGGCAAATGCACCTTGTGGCAGGTGCCGCAGAACTCCGACTTCTGATGCAAGGGCTTGAGGAAGGTGCGCTTGTGGAAATCCGGATTGGCCTTGATCAGCTGCCGGCTCAGCCAGGCCAGGGCCGGCTGCTCGCTGAAGGCGAACGGATAGTGAATCGGCTCTTCGATGGTGAAGTCGCCATTGCCCTTGACGTTGTTGACGTTGGTGATCGCATGACAGGCGGTGCAGGTGATGCCGGCCTGAGCGGTGGGATGATTCACATCGTCGAAATTGGGATCATCGAAGGCGCCGCTAAGCAGGGGCGCCAGATCATGACAGCCGGCGCAGAAGCGCGCACCACGCACATCGCCGTCGCGCTCCAGCATCGCTTTGCGCGTATTGCGCACGGCGAACAGATAGACCGGATTGTTGAACGAGGCGAAGCGATGCGCACTGTGCTGCCATTGGTCATGCGCGTCCTGGTGGCAGTTGGCGCAGTACTCTTCGCGCATCATGGTTTCGGCCGGAATGAAATTGCCGGTGGCCGAGCGCACCAGGGCCGGAGTGAAATCGGCATTGCCGTCGCGCCCCACTTGACCCCAGGCGCGCGGATCCTGTGCCTGCAGCACCACCAGGCCGATGACGAACACAGCACCGCTGGCCGCCACCGCCAACCCGCTACGCCAGCGAATGCGCGGCCCTGCCAGTCGATGCAGGACGAACAGCCAGACACACAGCAGCGGTGCGGCGATATGCAGCCAGTAGGCGACACTGCGCACGCCGGGATGGCGAATCTCGAAGGCTTCGAAGCGCACCAGCATCAGGCCACTGATCAACAACACCAGCACGGCAACAAACAGCCCAAGGCCGGCATACACCGCGCGTCGATTCGGCCGGCGCCAGGTGTTGCTCATATGAAGGCCAATGAAGATCACTGCCGGCAGCAAGAACAGGATGCCAACCAGCAAGTGGAACAGGAACATCAGCTGGTAGCTGTAGTCCTGATAGGTTTCGCCGGTATGCCACTCCAGCAGGCTGATGCCGCCCAGATAGGCTGAATTCACCGCCAGCAGGGTGAATACAATCAACAAGGCCACTAGCAGGATTTTAAGCTTGGGGCCGACCGCTTTTTTTGGTCGTGGTCGCGGATTCATGGTGCTCATCGGCCTTGCTGAAACCTCGTGTTATGGGCGCGGGCGAGGTCACGACCTGCTGCGCTGTTCAATCCGGCGGTGATCGGCAGCGGTTCGACCCGCTCGCCACCGCGAGTGTAAAGATCCATATCCTTGGCGTAACCGCGCACTTCGAGCACCAGCACGCGCTGCCAGCCCGCCGGAGGCGATTCTGGCGCATCGAAGGCAAGCTGGATCTCATCCCCAGGCCCGATAATGGCAAAACCGTCGTCGAGGTCAAGCACCAATTCGGTGGCATCGCCGAATGCAGTGTAGTGGCCTTCCGGATAACGGGTATCCCAGAATGGCGAGCGTTGCTGATAGTCAAAGTGCGGCCGCTTGAACGGCAGACTGCTGCGCCGTGGATAGCCCACCCGACGCACCTGTGCCTGCTTGACCGATATGGCCTGCTGGCGCAACTCGGCCGGCGGCGCGCTGGCACGAACCAGGCGCAGGCGATCCAGATACACTTCAAGATTGCCACGCAGGCGCAGGCGCCTCACCTGTGCCTGATCAGCGCCTAAACCTTCGGTTAAGGGCAGTGCAAATCCACGCGGCATGCCGGCCGGATAGCCAAACTGCTCGTAAACCGGATGCCAATCGCTACCCTGGCGCTGCGCATCGAGCGAGAAACTCTGATAGCTGGCGCCGGCCTGCCAGGCGGCGAACAGGGTCTGTGAATAGGGATACTCGACCCAACCATCGCCGAGCAGCCACAGATCATCACCGTCGCCGAACGCTTGCCCCAGCTCCAGCTCGATGCTCATCGGTTCGGCCAACCGACCCAGAAAACGTGGATCGAGCGCGCCGGGATCCAGCGGCAAGGCATCGTTGTGCGCCAGCATCGGGCCGATATCCTGGCCAAACCGATCACGCATGCCGGCGGTCGGAATCAGTCCAGCATCGGTAAAGAAGATCGGCGCACCGGTGGGGGCCGGGCCGCCGCCGGTGTGCATGCGTTCGTCCAGCGTCATCTGCCAGCCCGGCGGCAAGTCGTAGACATGCAGGCGCACTTGATCGAGGTAGGCCACCTCTTCCATCGGCTCGGCGATCTTCAGCAGGTACTGACCCTCGCGCGCCTGCGCACTACCTGGCGGCAGCTGGAAGAACTCCCAGGGTCGCGATTCGGCGTATTGCCCTGGGCTGAGCAGGAAGCCGATGCCGCCGACGCCCAGCAAATCGGAAATGAACTCGTAGCGCTGACCATTCCAGGCGAACAACACTGGACAGGAGGCCAGCTGGCGCTGCTGCTCGGCCACCACATGCAGTTCCCCTGCGGCCAGGGCCAGTTCGGTCTGCATCACGCCATCGCTCCAGCCGAACTCGATGAAATCGGCCAGCCTGGCGCCGCCCAGGCCGATCGACAGCGGCTGCAGGCTTTGCCCAACGCTGCTGTGACGATCAAGACTGTCGACAATGCTCCACTGCCCGCCGTACCGTAGGCGCACCTGGGTGCCGATTCCCGACACATTGGAGCGCATGCCATCGGCCTCATGGCTGCGACCGCTGGGCTGCAATGCAATAAAGGGAAACCGTCCGCTGCCGGGCGCAAAACGCAGCAGGGCCAGTCCCTGCTCCTGTTCGACCAGGGCCAGCAAGGCGGGCCCGGCAGCCGGCGCTTGCAGCACCGGCTGCAGTGCTTTCACGCTACCGGCATAGCGCCAGCGCGGGCGCAACGCCTCGCCCTCGACGCTTAACACCTCAATCCCAGCACCGGACCAGACCAGCAGCTCGGCCCGTCCATCTCCATCGAAGTCCTGCGCCAGCAGGTGGGCATTGGCCGTGCTCAGCTCAAGCTTGCCAAGCTCGCTGAGCTGTCCGTTGCCGGGCGTCGCCTGCCACAGCCGTGACTGATCGTCGACTGCATACAGCGAAGGCAGACCTGTGGCATCGAGGTCGGCCAAGGTGGCGGCCTGCCAGTTGCCGGGCCATTGCACAGGCAGTTCCACTGCCTGCCAGGCCCACAGGCGATCATTGCGTAACAGCAGGGGCGGCGCCTGTTCGCCAAGCACGAGCAGGTCGAGATCACGATCGGCATCGACATCGGCCGTCAGCCATTGGCGGTGCCCCGTGCTCGGCACTACATCGGCGAACTCGTCGAGGGCACGAAAACTGCCGTTGAGGTTGTTGTTCAGCAGCGTGCTGCCGTGATTGGCACTTGAACCGCCACGCAGCAGAAGATCGAGATCGCCGTCGTGATCGGCATCGAGCAGATTGAGATCATCGCAGCCGGCGGCTTCATCCAGCCCGGCGGCGGTTTGCAACGATTCCTGCGTGGCGCCAAGACGCCACCATTGCAGACCGTGCTCAGTACATAACACGGCGTCGAGCTGGCCATCATTGTCGAGATCGGCAAAACCTGCCGCACGCACCTGATCCAGCGCGGCCAGCGGATGCTCGTCCCAGGCCTGAAAACCATCGGCCACGCCGCGCCACACCCGACTCTTGCCGACACCGAACAGAAGCAGATCCTGCCGACCATCCTGATCGAGATCAGCGGTGTTGAGCACCGGGTTTGAAGGCGCATCGTTGACCTCGGCCACCCTCTCGGCCGCCGCAAACAGTTCACCCTCGGGCAGACGCGGGGCCTGCGACTCGGCCTGCGCTGCGCCCAGCACGCGCGCCTCGGCCTTTCTGCCCATCCGGGTGTAGCGGAATTCGGCCAGATGCGCGCGTGGATTGGCGGCCAGACGCTGGTAGTCGGCCAGCAGCGTCTTGGCGGCTTCGGCTTCGCCCGCCTTCCGCTGCAATAGCGCCGCCGCGTAATACGCGCTGCGCAAGTAAGGATCGGCCTCGATCGCTTGCTGATAACGCTGCAGCGCTTCTGCCTCACGGCCGGTCTGGGCCAGCGACTGCGCGGCAAAATAGGCAGCATGCGAGTCACTAGGATCGGCATCGCTCACCACCAGGAGTTCCGGCAGCGCCTGTTCCACCCGACCGAGATAGAGTTCAGCCAGACCAGCGACATAGCGGGCCGGCAGATGATCGGGAGCGCGTTGCAGCACGCCACGCGCCACTTGCAATGCCGCTTCCTCATCACCCTCGGTTTGCCGATTGAGCAGGGCAATGGCCAGGTTGGTGGCCAAGGTCTGTTGTTCGGGATAGCGCTCGACCAGTTCGGCGAAAATCTGCCGTGCCTCCTCGTTGCGGTATTGGCCCATCAGACCGACAGCGCGATTGTTGTCGGCGATAGCGCTGACATCGATCTCAGCTGCCGGCCGGCAGCCGAGCAGGAAAAGCGTGAGACTCAACATCAACGTCCAGCGAAAGGCGCCGGCCCAACGTCCCATGACACTCATGGCAGTCGTCCCTTGGCAGTGCGGATACGCGCTTGCAGCGCCGCAACGGAAATGTCGGCGCTGCCTGCCGGTGGCAGATACTCACGCTGGGCGTAAGCATGCGCAGAGCTGCGCAGATGGGCGCGAGTGTCGTGGCCGAGTCGGCGCCGTCGCTCCTGCCTTAGCGCCTCGATATTGATCGGTGCCACCACCACTTTTTCGCCCGGGCCTGGGTCGGCCTGGGCCAGAATACGGCCGTCGTAATCCACCACCATACTGCCGCCGGGCCAGCTGAACGGTGGGTAGTGGGCCATCTGCGCGCCCTGGTTGGCCGCCAGCACGTAACTGGTGTTCTCCAGTGCCCGGGTGCGGTTGATCAGGGTCCACCAATCCATCGGCTGTGCCGTGCCCCAGGGGTCCATGTAGGCCGACACCCGAATCAGTACCTCGGCGCCGCGAAACGCCAGCTCGCGCAGGGTTTCTGGGAACAACCAGTCATAACATATCGCTACACCGAGCTTACCCAACTCGGTATCCACCACGGGAAAGGGATCGTCCGGATAGTCGGCAAAGTCGTGCGGGCTGGCATGCACTTCCCAGGGAATCCAGGGATTGAGCTTACGATATTTCGACAGGATGCCGTCTGGCCCGATCAGCAAGGTGGTGTTGAACACGGCAGCGGGAAAACGCCGATCAAGCTCAAGGAAGGTGCCGGTCTGGATATGGATTCCGTACTTGGCAGCCACCTTGCAATACGCCTCGGTGTGCTCGTTTGGCAACTCAACGGCCAGTTCCGCCGCCAGCTGCTGCGGCGTTTCGAAGATCGGCACCGCGTGGGCAAACTCCGGAAAGGCGAACAGCTTGACGTCGAAGAACGGCCGATAACCGATCACCGTTTGTTCGATCATCTCGATCATGCGCCGCGTGCGGCTGGCAATCTCGGCGCGGCTTCTGGGCGCGGGAAAGTCGGTTTGGCAAGCAGCAGCGTAGTACATGGTTTCAGAACTCAGTGTGGAGTGAGCGGAGCACGCTTTCGAAAGCGGTCAATATCGAAGTGAAATCGCTGCGAGCGGCAGGAGCACGCCTCGCGCTCTCCATGAACTGATGGCATAACCCATTCATTCGCAGAAGTCAGGCTTTGCTCCCCTCCCCCTGGCGTGGGAGGGCCGGGGGAGAGGGGGCGAACCCGCGAAGTGAGCACCCCCTCTCCCCAACCCCTCTCCCGCCAGGGGAGAGGGGCTCTAAACCGCGATGGTTCAAGATCCGTGTGCGGTCTAGGGAAGCGAGTCTCGGGGCCACCCAGAAACCGATGGCGTAACTCATCGATTCGCCGATGCCGTGCTTTGCTCCCCTCTCCATGAACCGATGGGGTAAGCCATTCATTCGCAGACGTCAGGCTTTGCTCCCCTCCCCCCTGGCGGGGGAGGGGCGGGGGAGAGGGGGCGAACCCGCGAAGTGAGCACCCCCTCTCCCCAACCCCTCTCCCGCCAGGGGAGAGGGGCTCTAAACCGCGACGGTGGTTCAAGATCCGTGTGCGCTTTCGCGAAGCGAGACTCGCCCCCCCCCAGGAACCTCGCTTCGCGAGTCCCCGTGCAGGAAAAGGTCGGCTCCCTGCCCCCATCCCAACAACCCTCCCCAAACATCGGGGAGGGAGTTGCGAAGCGCCAGCCGGTGGGGCGAACAGCACCACACATCGGTCTCATCTGTAGCTACTCGGCAACGCTCTTGCGCTTTGGCTTCAGCATGGTGCCGCTGCACTTCGGCGATCCACAGCGACAGGCCCAGATCTTCTTCATCTTCTTGGTGTGCTTTTCCTCCAGCACGATGCCATAGTCATAGGTCAGCTCTTCGCCCGCCACGATGGGACGCAGGGTTTCGATGATGACCTTGTCGTGCTTGGCCTTGCCGTCTTCGGCCTCGTGCAGCACCGCCTGGCAGTTGGGATCACAGCTATGGTTGATCCAACGCGCATCGTTGCCGTCTTCATTGGCATCGATGATGTACTTCTCATTCAAAGTGAACAAGAAGGTGTGACCGGTATCGGACGTGTTGGCGTAGCGCTTGTCGGCTTTCTTGTGACTAATGCGCTTGCCTTTGTATTCGATCAGTTCCTTGCCAGCCTTCAGGTCACGTCCGGCAAACACGCCATTGCCATGAATGGGCGAACAGCGGGTAATCAACTTGGGCGGACGCTTCATTCGGCCACCAGCGCATCGTCGGCAAACACCAGTCGACCAGCCGCCGTGTGCAGCACCAGCTCGTCGCCTCGCTGACTGGCCGATTGCAGTTCGCGCAGAGCGTCCAGCAGGGCGCGCTCGACCGCATTGCGTTCCGGCTCAGCGCAGGCACGCTTGCTTTGCACCACCGGCTGCATGCTGATGGCGCCGGCGGCATCCATGCTGTAGCCAGCAAAGAACTGGTTGCAGCCGGTGTCACCACGCAACGTACCGCCGGCGATCTCCAGGCGAACCGCTTCGCTCGCCTTTGCCTGCAAGCCCTCGATATCGGAGGACACCAGTTTCCAGCGACTGTCTTCCGGCAGCACGGTGAGCTTGTCTTCCTTCACTGCCTGTGCTCCTTGACCGCCATTGGCGGCACAACCCACTGCGCCCACGCTCAGGCACAACAACAAAATCCATCGCATGATCCAGTCCTTAGCAGCAGCCGTGATCGCCAAACCGGGACTCACCTTCGGCCACGCCCACGCCTTGAGTGAGCCCCTGCTCGCTGGCCTCGTAGTGCTTCTGGATCACCCGCGAGACGCTCGCAGTCAACTTCTTGCCGGTGGGTATATGCAGGAACTCATTCGGACCATGGGCATTGGAGTGCGGGCCCAGCACGCCGGTAATCATGAACTGCGCACCAGGAAACTTCTCGCCCAACATGCCCATGAACGGAATGGTGCCGCCCTCGCCCATGTACACCGCCGGCGCGCCGAAGAAGCTCTGGCTGGCATCGTCAATGGCATGCTCCAGCCAATGCGACATGGCCGGTGCATTCCAACCGGTGGAGGATTTTTCCAGTTCAAACTCAATCTTGGCGCCATAGGGTGGATCGCGCAGCAAGATGTCACGCAGGATCTTGCCTGCCTTGTCGCCATCCAGGGTCGGCGGCAGACGCAAGGAGAGTTTCACTGCGGTATGCGGGCGCAGCACATTACCGGCGCTGTTCAAAGGCGGCATGCCATCCACCCCGGTCACCGACAAGGCCGGACGCCAGGTGCGATTCAGCACCAGCTCGCGGAGCTGGCGGTGCATCGGCCGCATGCCGGGCAGGAAGGGGAACTTGTCGAACACCGCGCTATCCAGCACCTTGGCCGCCGCGTCGGCCTGGACAATTCGTTCCACCGGGATATCGACCTGCAGATCGTCGATGATGATCTGTCCGCTGCCTTCGTCTTCAAAGCGCGACAGCAGCTGACGCAGAATGCGGAAGCTCGACGGCACGATGCCCGAGGCATCGCCGGAGTGCACACCTTCGGACAGCACGCTGATCTTCAGATTGCCGCCGGCAAGACCACGCAGCGAGGTGGTGCACCAGAGCTGGTCGTAGTTGCCACAGCCCGAGTCCAGACAGATCACCAGTGAAGGCTTGCCGATGCGCTCGGCCAGATGATCGACGTAGTACGGCAAGTCGTAACTGCCCGACTCTTCACAGGCCTCGATCATCACCACGCAACGGCTATGCGGAATGCCCTGCTCCTGCAGGCCACGAATCGCCGCCAGCGAGCCGAAGATGGCGTAACCGTCATCGGCGCCGCCGCGGCCGTACAGCTTGTTGTCGCGCAACACCGGCTTCCACGGGCCAAGGTCATCGGCCCAGCCGGTCATTTCCGGCTGCTTGTCGAGATGACCATATAGCAAGACGCAATCATCGCCCTGCCCCGGCACTTCGATGAAGATCAGTGGTGTGCGGCCTTCCAGCCTGACCACGTCCACTGTCATGCCCTTGATCGGCTGAGCACGCGCCCAGGCTTCCATCAGCTTGACCGCGTCCTCCATGTATCCGTGCTTCACCCAGTCGGCATCGAACATCGGCGACTTGTTGGGAATTTTCACGTAGTCGACCAACTGCGGGACGATCTCGGCATCCCACTGCTCGTCAACGAAGGCACTGAGCTTCTGATGATCCATGAAGCGTTCCTCGAAGTGTCCGGAAAGCCGCCAGTTTACAGCCCCTACGCATGCGCTGTGTCTTCAAGGCGGATTCCCAAGCTGTTCGGGTAGGAAAAATCCTACTGCGCGCGATCGAATTGTCTGACCACGCCCGTCGTACAAGCCCGATGGGCCTGAACCGGGTCGACACGGAAACTATCCCCACTGGCCGGCCACACCGACCAGCTCGCCTGAAGCGAACAACGAAACACCCAACCAAGACCATTCAACAAGGGGAATTCCATGAATACTTTCAAGACCTTTCTGCTCAGCCTGATGCTCAGCTTCGCCCTGATGGGCAGCGCTCTTGCCGCCGGCAAGGTGGATATCAACTCCGCCACCGCCGCCCAGATTGCCGACGCGATGAACGGCGTTGGCATGGCCAAGGCCGAAGCCATCGTAGCCCACCGCACCGAGCACGGTCCGTTCAAGAGCATCGATCAACTGGCCGAGGTGAAGGGCATCGGCCTGAAGACGGTGGAAAAGAATCGCGAAGTGATTGAAGTTGGCCCGCAGAAGCCAGCAAGCAAGTCCTGAGGTTTGCCCCCGCCCCGCCCGGCGCAGGAAGCGTCGGCGCGGGGCGGCGTCTTTTTCCGGGCCACCGCGCGCACTGCGCGGCCGCTACACTAGGGGCCTTCATTCTCGAGGCCCCCATGCTGCTTCCCCGCTACAGCGTCGCCCCTTCCCGTATTCCCGGTGCCGGACAAGGCATCTTTCTGCGCGAGCCGATCGCCGCCGGACGCATCATTGTCGCGCCCGAAGGCATCCCACAGGTGTATCGGTGGGACGAAGTGTTAGCGATGCCCGATCAGACCAGCGCACTGGCCGCCTCGGTGAGATGGTTCGAGGATCGCTTCACCGTAACGCTGGAGTGGCCTGATGAGTGCTACATCAATCATAGCTTTCAGCCCAATGGCCTGTGGCACCTGGGCTTTGTATTTGCTGCGCGCGACATCGAAGCGGACGATGAACTAACCGTCGACTATCGCCATTTGCTCGGCGAGGGCCAGCGCGAAGAGTTCAACGACGCCGTCAGCGGCGAGTCGATCATCGGCTGGAGCTGGGAGGAAAGTCTGCGCCGTTCAACCGCCGAATTGGCCTCGCTGACAGGCGTTTGAACGATGCTGGCCATCCACCTACCAGCATTCGGCTACCAGCGACAACGCTGGAAGAACAACCTCGGCTGGACCCGGGAGATCGCCCGCCAACCCGGTGCCGGCGATGAGTTTGACTGGCGGCTATCGCTGGCCGACATCGACCAGGATTGCGGCTTCTCGCGCTTTCCCGGCTACCAGCGCAGTTTGGTATTGCTGAGCGGCAACGGCATGCGCTTTCGGTTCGACGACGGCGAGGTCGCAGAACTGCACCCTCCTCACGGCCGTTGCGACTTCTCCGGCGACCGCGCCCTGAGCTGCGAGCTGCTCGATGGCCCGACCCAGGACTTCAATCTGATCTGGCGCCCCGACCGCGTTGACGCCCGCCTGCTGCATCGCCCCCTGGTCGGCTCAATGGTGTTCTTTGCCGAGCCTGGCAGCGAATGGCTGATCTTCAACCTCGCCGGCCACGCCAACGTCAATGTCGCCGGCAACAGCATCGCCCTCGAACCGCAAGACAGCGTTCGCCTGCACCCCTTGGCCGAACAGGGACGCGCCCAGCTGGAAGGCGCGGGCGAGTTACTGATCATCAAGATTGATCGGCTCGTTTGAGCAATCTCGTACACCGAGCGTTCTGCACGCAACCTGGTGTTCAGAAAGCTGCAGTGTTTGGAAGCGCAGCCCAACAAGCAGCGCAGGAAATGGGTAGACGCAATCAAGTCCGCCCCTACCCACGCTCAACACCCATCGGTGCAGCAAGCTGCCCTCATAGGGTGCGCCTCGGCGCACCGCCTGCGCGGGTCTTCCAGCATCAGCTTCGCATCGCCACGGTTTCAATTCCCCTCCACATAGCGTTGCGGTGGGCGGGCGATGGCGGGCCGGGGCGCCAGGGCCCGCCACATTGCTGATGAAGCGGCGAGCACCAAGAGCCTCGCGTCTCCATTTCGCCAGAGCTGTGATCTCGACTGCGACTGCGCTTGCGCTTGCGCTCAGTCGCGACGCGGCTTGAACCAGACGAGCATCTTGCGGATCGCCGATATGAGCGAGGCCATGTCGATATCCGGCGCCAGCGCAGCCACTGGGTAGCAGTCGTGAACAAACGCAGTAGCGCCTGTGGGCTTGAGCGGCCATACGTCAACTGCGTCGCCGGCGAAGGCCACTGCGACCGCGCTTCTCCATCCGGGGCAAGGGGGCGTGAGGGTGCTGCCGTGGAACGATCGCCGCTCGTTCGTCGTCGGCTCCACTATGCCAACACCCACGCGGGAGCAATTGTGCTTCTCGGCCAGCGCTGGCTTGATGGCTTGTTCACTGCGCGCCTCAACCAGCAAAGCCTCCGCAAGTGGAACGTAGTATCGGCCTTCGATTCTTTCAGCCTGCACCAGCCATTCATCTTCTCGTGCAAACACTACGATACGGGGCGGCATTGTTCCTCCAAGTGCGGATAGTCGCGAGTATCCGCGCCCCTCCAATTCACGTTGCAGGCGCCACTCGTGCAAGTCGGGGATCTGCTTGGCAAGGTCTCCACGTGGTGCGACGAACGCTGTGCGACCGCTGATGCCGACCAGGTCGCCTGCAGGGTGAAATTGCACATACGCCCTGCCGGGAAGCTGCAAGACCTCGCCACCGATGTCGATATGCGGTCCGTCGTCTCCCGCCACACCAAAAGCACCGCCGTCATGTGCAAGCGAAGGCGTAGACGCGATCGAAACAGGTGCGTCGCCTATCGGCGTCGTGGTCGCTGTCGAAATGTTGAAGCGCTCCAGCACTCCGCGCGACGCCCGTCCCGGCTCACCTGCATGGTGCAAGAGCAAGGCTTCTCCGCCGGACACCCGGGCAGTAGTGAGTTGGTCCCATTGTCCCGGCAGACGGCAAGGACTGGCTGATCCACGATCCCAGCGCCAAAGCGCGCAGGGCACAGAGCGGCCTCGACCGTTGTCGACGCTCCGTTGCGCCACCATCCAACATTCGTTCTGTGGCATCCAGTAAATTTCTCCCGAATAGCCCGTGGGCTCCAGCTGAAGGTCGCGCAGCACCTTGCCGCTCTTGCCGTCCAGTTCGAGAAGGCGACCTTCGTACGCCAACTGCAGAACTCTGTTGTCTGGCCCCAACCCGGGCGTGCCATCAAGTCGCCACGGGTACTTAGCTTTGAACTTCGCCAGCACCGACCCGTCGGATAACGACAGGCGAACGAACTGCCCCTGCTCGTTGCGCACCAGCGCCTGAGCACCATCACAAGAGAATGTGACTTCCGTCGGATTGCTGGGCACAGCCAGCTTGAGGATGCGTTTGCCAGTAGCCACCTCCCACAGATGCGTCCCATTCACCGTGACGGCGATCAGGTGCGCGCCACTTGGGGTGAAGTGCATGCGCTCGCAAGAGCCGAGAGAAAACCCCGGCTTGCGCACAGTGAGTTTACGTGGCTTCGGAAGATCCGTGCCAATACGCAAGGCCAGGGCATTTCGCCTGATCTCGAACGGGTACAGAGAACGCATGCTCGATTGGCTCGCCTTGAGTGGAATCTTCTGTGCAATCGGCCCCATGCCTTCTAGCGCGACTTGCACGCCAGTCCCAGCCTACTCAGGGACCACGGGCGTTGCGGTGGAAGTTGACGTTCGGAAGGTGGCCGGTCCAGACGTCCAGACCTGAGGTCTCCGCACTTTCCTGCGCGTCAATTTCCGCTGCGAGCATCCGCCAGAACGCCAAGGCGGTCGATTGCCCAACTCTTCATGGTAGACCGGAGTTCGCGGACCCGGCTGGCTGAAGCTCGGCTTCGTCGACACCGTGTGCGCGTAGACGATCGAACAACCAAGACAAAGCTGAGGCTTCTTCCTCGAATAATTCGAGTGCGCTATCGGAACCAGCATAGATGTTCTCCCACTGCCGGCGCAGGATCTTGCTGCCCGGAAACGGCGGACACACCAGGGCCATCGCCACCCGACCCGCGGCCGACAGTGCGGGAACGCTCTGGTGAAAGAATTCCTCCGCCTCTGGCGTCAGCAGCGCCCCCTTTGGATCAACGATTCCCAACGTGGCCCAAGGTGTTCCGCGCATGGCCTCAACCCAGGGCTTTAGCAGCGCCAAGTAGTTCTTGATGCCTTCAACGTTGGTCGCCCCGCCCCCCACAACCCGCAGCACGCGGCCGTGACGCGAAATCTCGATCAAACCACCGTGGGGAGCGAACGTCTTCATACCTGAGAAGTCTAGCCAATCGAATCTTCGATTGGGTGGCTGGGGAGGCGTGCAGGAGCAACGCATCGCGAGCGCAGCGAGTCCGCAGGACGTGGCGCAGGGATGCGCCACGCAGCCGCCGAGGAGGCGGTTCGCGCGAGGCATCCACTCGAAGTAGAGATCCAGAACGATATACGGGAAATGGTGGCGCAGGGATGCGCCACGCAGCCGCCGACGAGGCGGTTCGCGCGAGGCATCTACTCGAAGTAGAGATCCAGAACGATATACGGGAAATGGTGGCCGGGGACGGAATCGATATGCGTGCAGGAGCAACGCATCGCGAGCGCAGCGAGTCCGCAGGACGTGGCGCAGGGAAGCGCCACGCAGCCGCCGACGAGGCGGTTCGCGCGAGGCATCCACTCGAAGTAGAGATCCAGAACGATATACGGGAAATGGTGGCCGGGGACGGAATCGAACCGCCGACACGGGGATTTTCAATCCCCTGCTCTACCAACTGAGCTACCCGGCCACTGATCGCTGGCCGAACGGCCACGCGGTGAAGGCGCGCATTAAAGCGGGCCTGAAGCGTTTCGTCAAGAGCTGATTCCGGGCCGATTGACTGAACGCGTCAAAAATCGTCGAAGCGGCGGCTGCGACGGTTGGCCGGCTTGCTGCGTCAAGTCAGTAGGCGCACCATCAAGCGAGGCAGACGAGGCCCATATGAAGACTAACTCCCGCCATCTGCAACCGTTTTCCACTCTGGGATTGAGTGCCCTGGCTCTGGCCGCAGGGCTGAGTGCCTGCGCCACCACCAGCCCCGGCGATCGGATGGCGAAGCGTCTGGCACTCTTTGAAGAGGTCGCTCAGGCGCCGGTGAAGTCATTCCATTTCTGGCAAATGCACCGCTGGGAGGCGCTCGGCCGCTCGCATGTGGCGGTGTGGACGCGCCTCGACACCGCCTATCTGATCGAGGTGGATCAGCCCTGCTCTGGTCTCGACTTCACCTCGGCGATAGCTCTGAGCTCGACCCAGAATCGGGTACATAGCCGCTTCGACGACGTTCGATTCGAAGATCAGCGCTGTCGCATCGCCGAAATCCGCCCGGTCGACGTGGCGGCACTGAAGAAGGCGGAACACGCAGCACGCGACAGCGATTGATCGAGCGCGTCACCCCGCCTTCGTCGCTCACCAGCAACGTCTGAAGCGGTTCTGGGTGCGGCCAGCTGATACTGACTCGCCGAAACATCAGCCAGCTGCTTCGCCGAAGCCCCCAAGCCCGATTCTCTCAGCCACCTTGGCGCAAATGCTCAGCACCTGAGCTTGCGCCTCGCTGCTGATTTCGCGACGCGCTGGCGCGCGCATCCGTCCGCCCCAGTCGCGCAGCAATTGTTGCCTCTGCGCGGCCTCCAGCTGACAGTGTTCTGCCAGGCGCTCAAGCATCTTCTCGGTGTCGCAGCACAAGGATTCGAACGACACAATCAGGACTGCGTCGCGCAGCTGTCGATCATTCTCCAGCACGCGGGCCAACTCAGCATAGGACGCCGCCCACTGATGTGCGTAGGCGGCGATATTGTCTCCTACCCTGAAAAGGGACTCGATCAAGGCGGCGACCCCGCTATCGCCCGCGCACTCTGCACGACGCTGCGGCCCGAACTCGAAATGGCCACTCCTGGCGAGCTGGGTGCCAACGCTAGGCCAAGTTCGCGCGAGCTGATCGAATCGCTCGTGCTGCCGAACTAGGGAAACGACATGTTCAATCGGATCGCGGACCGGCACCACAAAGCGTGCGTCGGGGAACACGCGCTTGAGATACGGCAAGCGCAACAGGTTGTAGTTGCCCTTGCACAGGTAACGGCTGGCGCCGCGGGTGTACAAGACTTTTTGCAGATGCCGGCGATAGAACGCTTCGAAGCGCGGGTTGCTGTAGTCGCCATTCAGGCGTTGATCGACACCGACTTGATGTCGGCCCGGCACAAAATGCATCCAGAACAACTCATCGCAGGCCTCGGGACTGTCGGGTGTCACCTCGATGCCGTCGGCATGCGCTCGCGGTCGGGAGGGCGGTGATGGCAGGGGCAGCTGCGCACGCAGGCGGTCCCACCAGTACGGGAACCAGATCGGGGGAAAATCGCGATAGCGGGCACTGGCCAAGCCGGGCAATGAGGCCAGCGCCTCAAGCAGAATAGTGCTGCCCGACCGCGCCACGCCGGCGATGAAGATCGGCGCCCGCACTTCGGTGCTGCGCATCTCATCGGCCAGCAAGGTCGACTCCAGATCGGCCAGACGCTCACAGCTGCGACGACCGGCCTGCATCAGCCAACTTGCGAAACGCAGCGAACGGCTCGGCGGTTGAAACGCAGATTTGCTGAAAGATCGGCTGGTGGTGCTGGTCATCGCTACAAGGTTATCCGAATGCGTGATGTCGTTTTCACCTAAGGCCTGCGATCGTTTCGATTCCGCTACACTGCGCGTTCCATTCTGGATGACTGACATGCTGCGAATCATCTTTCTTGCCTTGAGCCTGCTGTTCGCCTTGGATGCGCAAGCCTATGTTGGCCCGGGCTCCGGAATTGGCCTGCTGGGTTCGCTTTGGGCCTGGGTGATCGGCATCTTCGTCGTGCTGATGTCCCTGCTAATCTGGCCCCTGCGCTGGATGATGCGTCGGATGCGCAAGAAGGCGCAGGCGCGTTCGGCGGATTCATCGGCTGGCGATTGATGGGCTGGCGCCCTGCGTTGACGGCAGCGGCCCTCGCTGCCGCTCTATTCGGTATCGGCTGCAGTCAACCGCCTCCCCCTGCCAAGGCCCAGGGGCGCGTGGTGGTGCTCGGCTTCGATGGCATGGACCCGGTGTTGACCGAACGCTGGATGGCGGAGGGCTTGTTGCCCGAATTTGCCAGGCTGCGGGAAGAAGGCCACTACCAACACCTGCCCACGAGCAATCCTCCGCAATCCCCGGTGGCCTGGTCGCACTTCGCCACCGGGCTTAAATCTGGGCATCACGGAATTTTCGACTTCCTGCGCCGCGACGCCGCTACCTATCGGCCGGACTTTTCCATCGCCAAGTACACGGCACCAGACGACCTCAATCTGTTCGGCTGGCATCTTCCGATCGGTGAAGGCACGCTGGAAAACCTGCGTCGCGGCGAACCGTTCTGGCTGACCGCGCAACAATCGGGCAAGCGAGCCAGTGTGTTCAGGGTGCCCGTCACCTACCCACCCGAACCGGTACAGCGCATGGTCTCGGGCATGGGCGTGCCCGACCTGCTCGGCACGCAGGGCACCTACAGCTACTACACCACAAGTCGCGTTGATCAGGCCGAGAGCGGCGGCCGCGTAGTGTTGATGCGCATGCAAAACGATGGCGGTGTGCAGACCAGGCTGGACGGACCGCAGCACCCACTGAAACCTGCCGAAGGCGTGCTGCAGTCCGATCTGCACCTGAAGTTTTCTGCGACACAGGTTGAGGTCACGCTGGCGGGGCGAACCGAATCCCTGCAGCTTCACCAGTGGAGCGACTGGTGGCCGGTAAGTTTCGATTACGGCCTGGGCTCGATTCCAGGTATGGTTCGATTGCGGATGCTGGCAGGCTTTCCGCGTCCAAAACTCTACGTTTCACCCATCCACGCCGATCCGATGGAGCCAGTGCTGCCACTGAGCTACCCGGCGGACTATGCCGCTGAACTGGCGGCCAGGATGGGCCGATACCACACCCTGGGCATGCCTGAGGAAACCTGGTCGATGAATCAGGAGCATCTCGACGAACAGGGGTTTCTCGACATGGTGAAGACCACCCTGGCCGAGGGCGAAGCCATGCTCCAGGACGCCCTGGATGCTGACGACAGCGAACTGGTGGTTAAGGTGTTTGTGCAGACCGACCGAGTGAGTCATATGTTCTGGCGCGGGCTCGACACCACGCATCCGCTGCACAGCGAATCCTCCGCGCTTGCCCGCGGCGCCATTCCCTGGATCTATCAGGAAGCCGATCGCGTGCTGGGTCAAGTGCGCAAGCAGCTCAAGCCCAATGATGAGCTGGTCGTGCTGAGTGATCATGGCTTTGCACCGTTCCGCCGCGCTGCGCACTTGAACCGTTGGCTGATCGAGAACGGCTGGCTGGCGCTGCAACCCGGGGCGAACGAATCACAGCCACTGTTTGCCCAGGTCGACTGGTCGCGCAGTCGCGCCTACGCGCTGGGTCTCAATGGCCTGTTCTTGAATCTGCAGCAGCGAGAAGCCCAGGGCATTGTTGCCGTCGATCAACGCGACGCCTTGCTGTCGGAACTGCGCAGCGCGCTGGCTGAGTGGCGCGACACAGACGGCACGGCCGTCGTTCGCCGCAGCTTCCTCGGCAGCGAGCTGTATCCTGGCCCGGAAAGTGCCCATGCACCGGATCTGGTGATCGGCTACTCCAGCGGCTATCGCGCATCCTGGCAAACCAGCCTGGGGGCGGCGCCCGCGGCCTTGATTGAGGACAATCAACAAGCCTGGAGCGGTGACCACTGCATCGACCCCGAACTCGTTCCAGGCGTACTGTTCACCTCCTTCAAGCCGGAAACCGAGATTGAAGGCATCGCTGCCATGGCGCGTTTTCTCCTCGAACGCACGCCAGCCGGCCCTGGGCACTGATCATGAGTGATGGACTGCTGGATCTACCGGCACCGCTGTTCGACGCCCTGGACAGTGGGCTGGCCTGGTTGGGCCTCCCTCCACTGGCGCGGCTGATGGTGTACGCCACCGCTTCCGCCTGGGTGTCGATGGCGCTGTATCGGAAATGCTCGCGCCAGGACGAGATCAAGCACGTCAGTGAGGCAGCGCGCAGCCTTCGAGCCGAGCTGGCCGATTACGATGGGCCGTTCGACGGCCTGCTGCAACAGGTAAGTGCGCTGTTTCGTCTAAGCGCACGGCACCTGGGGCTGAGCTTCGGCCCGGCCCTGCTCTCGGGCCTGCCGATTCTGCTGGTGCTGCCCTGGTTGTCCAACAGCTTTGAGTGGATCAGACCACAGCCGGGCGATGCCGTGTCGATTCAAGCGATCGGAAGCCAGAGCGCGATCCAGCAGTTGCGTTGGAATGATCCAGAGGTCGAGTGGAATGCCGATCAGCGGGCGTGGAAGGTTTCCTGGCCAGATGAGTCGAGCAAACTGCAACTGCAGCAGGCGGAAAGGATACTGCTGGAACTGCCGCTGCAACAGGTGAGCGCCGTCGTGCATCAGCGGATTCCGGTGTTCAACTGGCTGATTGGCAACCCTTCAGGCTACCTGCCCGATGGCAGCGCCATCGAGCAACTCAACATCGAACTCAAGCCGCGTGAGCTAATCGGTTTCGGCCCATCCTGGCTGCGCAACTGGCTGACCCTTTACCTCACTGCGGTCGTGCTGATCTCGCTCTTGCTACGTTGGAAGTGGAAGATTCACTGACCGCCGCCAGCACGCCTTCGGCGTACCGCGGTCGTTGAACAAATTGTCACTCGTCATTCCCGTGCAGGCGCATGCAGGCGGGATTCCAGTGCTTTCGCTAGCTAGTGTCCTGTCGCAGAAATAACATTCATAAATGACGTATACTTTTCCGGGCTTGGTTGCGGGAAACTAGCCGGACTCAACCCGATCCCGGCCCGCCTGCTTGGCGCGATAGACTGCTTTGTCGGCCGCCGAAAACAGCGTGTCCGGGGTGTGGTCCTGTCCCTTCGACACGCTGGTCACGCCAAAGCTGGCGCTGATTCTGAGTTGGGGAAAGCCATTGATCTGCATGTTGTGAAGCGCGACGCGGGTGCGGTCTGCCCATTGCACGGCCATCTCAAGATCGCTATCGATCAGGATGGCGCAGAACTCCTCACCGCCGAAGCGCGCAATCAGGTCGGTTTCGCGGCTGTGCAGTCGCAAGCATTCTGCGACCTGCTGCAACACGACATCTCCGGTGGCATGGCCGTATCGATCGTTAACCGTCTTGAAGTGATCAATGTCGATCACCACGAAACTCAAGGCGAAGTGATGGCGGCTGTTGCGGGCCAGTTCCTGTTGCAATCGCTGAAACAGGGCGCGTCGATTGGCCAGGCCCGTCAATGCATCGGTACTGGCCTGATGTAGCAACTCCCGTTTGGCTGCGCGCAGCTCGATCAACTGCATGACTTGCTGTGCCAGGCGTTGCAACAACTCCAGTTGCTTCTCGCTAGGTCGGCGTACTCGACTGTCCTCAACACATAGCGTGCCGAGCGCCAATCCGTCCGACGTTCGCAATTGAGCGCCGGCATACATCTGGAAATGCGCGTGCGGCATGTTCCGGGTTCGCGGATCGAGGTCCACGTCCTCAATGACCAACATCGGTTGCTGCGCCACGACATAGGCGCAAGGTGACGCCCCGCGTTGCAGACTGCTGTCCTGCAAGCCCATTCCAAAGGCTGACTTGACCCAGATTCGATCGGCATCGATCAGGACCACGAACGCGTAGGGCGTTCCGCACAACTCAGCCGCCAGTTCAGTCAGCAGATCGAAATCATCCTCACGCGGAGTGTCCAGAATGCCGAGTTGATGCAATGCGGCAAGACGCCGGGATTCATCCTCGGCCAAGGGAAAGTGCAAGCGATCGGAATCTGCCATGGCCCCCTCCAGCCATATCGCAAGGCGACTGCGTTGACGGAGTGTAGCGCTCTGCGGCGCCGCCGAAGCGAACGCGCAGCGCCAGCCAGCCAAACCGTTGACGTTGGGCTGGTCTGCTACTTCTCGCGCTGCAAGAACAGAAAGGCCCGGACTCGCCGGGCCTTTCCACAACACTTCGTCCGAGTAAGCGACTAACGCTTGGCGGATTCGGCGCGGCGGCGCCACATGGCAACACCCAACATTACCGAAGCCAGCAGCACCAGGGCCCAGGCTGCGTTGACCGGAATCAGCAAGGCGGCCAGCGTAAAGCCGGTGCCATCGGCGCCACCCGGCAGGTTCGGGTCGTCGGTCAGCGCGCTGGACTCATTCGTGCCATCGCCGTCGGCGTCGAAGTTCACCGTTGCCTGATTCACTACCGCACCACCGGCGGCCGGGGTGATGGAGGCATTAATGGTGATGGTCACCGTGCCGCCGGCAGGAATCGAACCGTTCCAGGTCACTGTGCCGGCTGAATGGGCTGCCGTACCCGAGGTGGCCGAGACCGAGCTGAAGCTGAGGCCGCCAGGCAGCGGATCAACAAACTCATCGCCTGGATTGTCAGCCTGGTTGGCCGGGCCTGCATTGCTCAGCACGATGGTGTAGATCACACCGGCGCCGGGGGCAAAACCTGCACCGGCCGGCGCCACGGTCTTGGTGGCACTGACTGCCGCCGGACTGGAGGTGGTGTTGGTATCGGTAGCAGCGTTGTTACCTGGGGTCGGATCGGTGACACCCATCGGCGCCGCAATGGTGGCGGTGTTGATGATCGAGGTACCGGGCGTAGTCGCCGGAATCACCGTGCATGTCGCGGTGAAGGTAACCGAGCCTGAAGCGGGCAAATTCACCGACTCATTGATGTTGCCACTGCCAGAAGCGGTACAGGTTCCACCGCCGGCGCCGGCGCAGATCCAGGTGCAGGAAGTCAGCTGCGCCGGGAAGGTATCGGCGATGGTGGCGCCAGTGACATCACTGAGGCCGGCATTACTGCCGACGATCGTATAAACAACGCTCGAACCCGCTACCGCGGTGGTCGCGCCGTCGGTCTTGGTGATCGACAGATCAGCCGAGGCACCAATGGAATCGGTGTCGGTAGCTGAATTGTTCATCGCATCCGGATCGGTCACTGCGCTGGAAATCGTCGCGGTGTTGATCAGGGATGCGCCCGCCGTGCCTTGATTGACGTTGCAGGTAGCGGTGTAGGTGACCGACTCTCCCATGGCCAGATTGACCGCGGCGTCATTGATGTTGCCCGAGCCCGATGCGGTGCAGGCGGCCGTTCCACCCGAGGGTGCGCAGGTCCAGGTGCAACCGGAAAGCTGCGCCGGGAAGGTGTCAGCCACCGTCGCGCCGGTGACCGCACTGGGGCCGGCATTGCTGCCGACAATCGTATACGTAACGGTGCCGCCAGCGGTGACACTGGTCACGCCATCGGTCTTGGTGATCGAGAGATCGGCCGAGGCCAGCTCCATCGGAAGGACATCGCCAGTGACGCGAATCAGGCCGTTTCGGGTGCCACCAAAGTCGAAGGTTCCGGTGATATTGGGGCCCATGCCGCCGGTGTAACCCACCACGCCATGGAAGCCCTGCGTTTGGTTGGTCCCGGTGCCGAAAGCGGGCACGTAACTGTTGGCAAAGTCACCAAACAGCACGAAGAAGCTGTCGCCGGTGTAGTTCACGCCAAGCCCGGAAAACTGGATGGTGTCAGTCACGCCCGTGGCACCGGTGAAGGTGCTGAAGATGGCCATGGCGCCGCCACCAACGGTCTGCGGCCCAAGCAGAACGAACCCGGCCGAACTGGTGGTAAAGGCCGGTCCCTGCACTACCACCGCTTCCACCGTATTGACGGTGCCCATGGTGAGAATGGGCTCCAGATTCATGCCGACGCGCGCCGAATTGAAGCGGTTGCCGATGATTGCGCCGCCGCCAAACGTGGTGTTAGCCACGCCATCGTCATACTGAATGGTTCCGACCACCTTGGCGCCGGTATCGAACTTGACCGGACCGCGCTTGCCGCCCGCACGATTCCCAGCGCCTTGATAGGCTCCCTGCCCTCGGGTGGCGGGGCTGCCGGCGCCGCGGTTGGCGCGGACTTCCGACATGACGGCGAACCAAAGTCCGCGACGATCGGCCGGACTCAATTGTTTCAGGGCAGCGCGCCGATCAGCCGGCGCCAGGGCGGCGATGCGTTCGACATCGGAGCGCGACCAGACGGCCTCCTTGGCCAGGGCCGACTCGGAAGCCTGTGCGCCTGCCGACATCAGGAAAAGCGAGAGACAGCCAATCGTTTTGACCTTCATCGACAACGCCCTCGGGTTTTGTAGCCTTGTTGTTCGGCATCACGTGCCCCTCGCCGTGTGCGGCGAAAGCTGCAACGTGGAGTGCCCCCTGGAAAAAAGTACCACAGCTGAACATCGAATTGTGTCGACGGATCATTCACATCTCCGATTCAACGCTCGCACAGGATGCCACTGCGGCCGGCGTCGACCTAGGCCACGCCAGTTTGGCTTGATTCCCATTGAAACAGCTCGTTAGGGACTGGCGACCTGACCCATCAGGGCGCGCCCTGCGGCCGCCTCCGGACTGTTGGGTGCATCCCGCTCAAGTCCGCGCAGACGCTCCTCTGCGAGCCCCAACTCGCCGCGCTCGACCGCCGTCGCAATCAGCGCAAGCCGGGCCTTGCGGTACTGCGGGGCCAGCTCGACCGCCCGAGCAAACCGTCCCTCCGCCTCATCCAACCGCCCCTCAGCGAGCAAGAACGTGCCGAAGTTGTACCAGCCGATGGGTTCGTAAGGCGCATGCTGCAGGGCGGTACGGAACTCTGCCTCGGCTTCGGCCTGTCGATCACCTCGCGCAAGTTCGACCGCCAGATCAATCCGCGCACGCGCAAAGTGTTCGTCACATTGCAGGGCATTGTTCAGCGCCTGCCAGCGCTTGCCCGCATCCTGCGCGTATCCGGGCATATCAGCCAGCACCCAATAGGCCCGCGCACTGCAGTGCGCGGCGGCGAAACGTCCCAGCACGTCGGCCGCCTCCTCCTCCTGCCCTTGCGCGCTGCGCGCCAGAGCCAATCCGGTAATGATCGATTCCGAGGGTTTGAAGTCGATCGCCTTCGGCGCATTCAGGTAGGCCCAAGCCTCTTCCGACTTGCCTCCCCCCACCAATGCAGCAAGATGCATCTCGATGTAACTGTGACTGTCGGGCGATGCGGCAATCAGCTTGCGGGTATAGACTTCGGCATCGCCGTAGCGCTGGGCGAACAACAGATGCTTGGCGGCGCTCATGTCGTTGATCAGACCAACATGCAGATGCGGCGCCACGCCGCCTGGCTCGAGTTCCTCTGAAACCGTGGTCTGCCCGCTCGCCCCGCCCTGCAGGTACCCCAGGGACTGCAGCATGCGAATGGACTCGGCGTCCAATGGCGCGGTCACGCTGGCGCCAGAGGCAAACTCCTTCAAGAACAGCGACAGCTCCTCATGCATGCGCGTACTCTGATCTTGATCATCCTCGATCAGGTTGCTGAGCTCCTTTGGATCGGCCTCGAGATCGTAAAGCTCGGGCCGCGGGCCGTGAATGTACTTGTAGTTGCCATCGAACAGCACCCTTAGCTTTCCCCAGCCGTGCGACATGTGCGGAGACAGGTTCTCGGCGTAGTACTGACGCCACTCACCCAGTTCGCCGCGCATCAGCGGCGCCAAGGATCGCCCCTGCATCTGCTCAGGCACCTCGATGCCCAGCAGTTCCAGAATGGTCGGCGCAATATCGACCGTGCCGACCCGCTCGCTGATTCGACCACCCGGATTCTGCACCTCGGGCGGACGCACGATGAGCGGCACTTGCAGGGTCGAGTTGTAAGCCAACACCGCATGCGTGACCTCGCCGTGCTCTCCCAGGCCTTCGCCGTGATCGGCGGCCATTACCACCAGGGTATTCTCGAGAACACCCAAGCGCTCCATCTGTGCGAGCAGCCGGCCCAACGCCTGATCGGTATAGCTGATTTCACCCGAGTAGAGATCGTCGGCGTACTTTTGATCGAACGGCGCCGGTGGTTCAAACGGTTGGTGTGGGTCGAAGTAATGCAGCCAGACAAAAAAGGGCTTGCCGGCTTGCGCTGTCTGGTTCAGCCAGGGAAGCACCGCCTCATTGACCTGTGCCGCCCGCCGCTCGTCAAAAAACAGACGCTCCTTCGGCGCGATTCGCTCGCCCAGGTGATCTTCGATATGACCGGTGAGGTTATCGTCGAACAGGTCAAAGCCCTGACTGAAGCCAAACTTGGCGATCACCGGGTAGGCGCCGACCGCCGCTGCCGTGGCATACCCGTGCTCACGCAGGATCTCCGGCAGGGTCAGCTGATCCTCACCCAACACGAACAGGCCGTTGTCGCGAAAACCGTGGGCAATCGGATACTTGCCGGTCAGCATGGTCGAATGCGATGGCGCCGTAATCGGCGCTGCAGAAAATGCCTGCTCGAACACAAACCCTTCTGCGGCGAGACGATCGAGGGTGGGAGTCGAGGCACGCGTGGCGCCATAAGGCCCCAGGTGGTCGGGCCGTGTGGTGTCGAAGGTCACTAACAGAACGTTCCAGCGCGGCTCTCCCGTTGAGCAGCCCTGCAGCGCGAGGCTGACCAGAATGACGCAGCCGATCGCCGTCGTCAGCCAGGTCCTGGTGAATGCCCGAAGCATGGTCACAGTGCCTCCAACAATTGTTCGAGCGTCTCGGCACTGATGTCGGGATCGGGCAATCCGGCGTTTACCAGGCGGGCCAACGGTTCGGCAAAGAACTCGATGGGCCGATCCTCCAGCAACTGCTCGGCAAAAGCTTGGTAAAGATCGGCCGCGTGGTGCGCAACGAAGGTCGAGGCAACGCGCTCCTTGACCTCCTGGAACGACGGCGCGCTGCCCTCGCTCTCCTCAACCAGCTGGAATACCTCCACTCCCGCCTGCGTGCGCAAGGGAGCGGATACCTGACCCACCTTGAGCGGAGCAATCACACCTGGAAGTACAGGCGAGATACGGCGTAGATCCGACTGCTGCTGGTTAGGCAACTCGGCAATCTCCCCGCCAAAGCGCGCCTGCAGCGATTCCAGCGTGGTCCCCGGCCGCACCAGTTGCTCCAATTCTCCGAAACCCTGGCTGTTCACCGACATCCGCAATCGCCGCAGCTGCCAACGCAAGGGCGGACCAAACTGCTCGATGTTCTGGTTGTAGTACTGCAACAGTCGCGGCTCGTTCTGCTTGGCCAGCTCCAGCAGGCTGGCTGCGCGCTGCCTGTCGATCAGGACCTGCTCCTCCCAGACCTGCAGGGAGTCGGTCAGCCTGTTCTGATCGATCCAGTCATTGGATGCGCAGACGGCGCGAAACTGTTCGCGTGTACGCAGCACCTGAAGGTATCGCCAGGCCTCGGTAACCGGCACCGAACGATCCTGCTTGACCTGACTCAGCTTGCGGCGAAACGCGGCGACCGTGAGGCTGAAGTCATCACCGCTCATCAACACCTGATCGCCGCCCGAATTCTTCAACAGGGCTTCGAATGCTTCGCGGCTGGGCAACTCGATGCGCCGGGAATCCTGCTCGGCTATCGGCTTCACCAGCTGTTCCACTCTCCGTGCCTGCAACCTGTCGCGCAACACAGGCATCGCCTCTGACAGCGTCGCCTCGCGCGCCGGCGTCAGCGACTGCACGAAGAAAACATGCACGCCGTCGGTGGTTGTGATCGGTTGACTTGGCACCCCCTCCTCGAGGCCAAACACGATCTCGTCCATTGCGGGCGGCAACGTGCCTCGCTCCAGCCATCCGATTTCGCCACCCTTGTGGCGTGTTTCGGAATCCGAGTGCTCACGCGCCAACCGCGAAAAGTTGTCGCCATTGAGGATGCGATCACGCAGCTGAGTGAGCTCTTGCACGGCCCGCGATTGCGCCTCGGGATTCGATGCACGGCGGAACAGATTGAACGTCAGCCGTCGCTCAGGCTTCTGGAACGAATCCCGATGCCGCTCGAACTCAGCCTCAAGATCTGCCTTGGAGAACGGCGGCATCTCCGCCAGTCGGTTGTGCAGACACAGCTCCACCTGAATTTGCTGCCGGGCAAACTCGCGCGACTGCAAGAATTCGGGCGCCTGATCACGCCCCAGGCGTTTGGCTTCTGCCAGGAACACGCGATCGACCACCAGTTCACGAGCACGCAGCCGGTACCAGGCATCCAGGTTGGCACCCGGCGCAGGACGATCCTTGGCCGGCAGGCTGAGCACATAGCGGTCGAGATCATCCACGGTGAGGTCGATCTGACCAAAACGGGCGACCACATCCGGGCCTGCAGGCGTATCGTTCACATCAGCGTAACTGCCGGCGCCCATCCGCGTGTCACAGCCCGTGCCGGCAAGCGCGGCGACAATCAGGGCCAGACGGGGCAAAACGAACGGCAGCGATCGGGCGCTGCGCATGGGTGTTGACGACAACATCACGATCAGAGCTACCTGCAATGGCTTCGGCACGGCAAGCTAGCAGACTCGAAGTCAATTTGGCACTGATCATGACGCCCTTGATCCAGCTGAATTAGGCTTTATGCTCTGCAGCCCTGCCAGGAAGTTCGCATTGAAGACCGCTCAGCGCCTTTTTTCTTTCGCGCTCGCTCCGCTGTTTGTGGCGTTCGCCATCACTGCCTGCGGGCGGCATGGTCAGGTGACGAGTGCGAGCGCAACCACGGAGGAAGCTGCCCCCGAGGTGCTCGCCGTTTGGAATGACGATCTGCAGATCAAACGCGAAGAGTACGAATCGTGGCTGCGCTGGAGAGGATTGCCAGATGCGCCGGAGAACCTGCTTGAGTTCGCGACCGGGCAGGTGCTGTCGCGCGCGGCCAAACAGCGCGAGGTGTCAGCAGGCGGCCCATCGGCCGCGCTTATCGAGCAGCAGGTGCGGCTGTACGTGTTGAGCGATGCCCTGGCGCAACATCTTCGAGCCGGCATCGAAATTTCCGAAGCGCAAATCGACCAGACCCTGCAAGCCAAGCCGGATGCGTTCAAGGTGCCCAAGCGCTATAAGCTGCGCAACCTGTTCCTGGCTTTGCCCGACGACGAGCAAGGGCGAACAGCGACACGCGAACGCATGGCTTCGCTGCGACAGCGGGCGATGGCTGGGGAAGACTTCACTGCCCTGGCCGAGCAGGAATCAGAATCGGACACGCGCTTCAAGGGCGGCCGACTGGGACTGGTCAAATTGGCCAACCTTCCGCCGGTGGTGGCCAGCGCAGTCGAGCCGATGCAGCCCGGCGACATCAGTCAAGTCATCGAATTTGGCCAAGGCTTGTTTCTGTTCTGGTGCGAGGATATCGAAGATCCGGTCACGCCCCCGCCCGAAGACGTGCGCAGAATGGTCAGGCAGGCCTTGGCGAAGTTCGAAGCCGATCAGATGCAAGCGTCGCTGGATGCCCAATTACTGGCCTCAGCAGGCATCGACCAAGAAGACGACAGCCTGACTCCCAGACAGCGGCAGCAACGCCTGGTCGAACTCCGGGCACAGCATGCCGAATCACTGTCGCTCGACCGCTTGCCAGCAACGCAAGTGGCGCTGCGCTGGCGAACCATGCAGCAGCTGGCGATGCGTGAAATGGATCGCCGGGTGGAAGAGTGGCGCAAAGAGCCGACGGAAGCTGAGTTGCGCGAGGCCTTCGCACATCGCACCGGCGGCGGCTTGCGGCAGTTTCGTGTCGCCGGCATCGCCTTTGGCGAGGCCAACTCCCCGGGCGCCGCGCGCGCGCGCGAAGTGCTGGAGCTGCTGCAGAACAATACGATCGACTTTGAACAGGCTGCGCGCACTTATTCCACGCACAAGAGTGCGGCTGAGGGCGGCGATCTTGGCTGGCTCGATTCAACGCAGCTGGCCTCGCGAGACTGGTCGCTGTCTCGCGCTGCACGCAAGCTTGCCAAAGGCGAGATAACTCTCGTTTCAGGCGATCGCGGGGTTTGGATCTACAAGTTGCTCGATCGCCGGGAAGGTCAGGACCTGTCGCTGCAGGATGCGCTGCCCGAGCTGAAGCGGCAACATCGGCAGCGGCAAACCAAACAGCTCAAGCAGCGTGTGCGCGACGAAGTCATTCGCACGCTGAAATTCTCCTGACCGGTGCCCAGGCGCCGGCGCAGATTGTTCGGGCAATCGCCCTGCTAACAGCCTGTCGGACTTCGTCCCGCGAAACGCGATTTCGGTCGATCTTACCCAACGATCGATGGCGTCAGGTGGTTCTTCGATTCGGCAATCGGTCGGCCCTTCGCCGAATCGCTGAACGTGCTG
>NZ_JACYTR010000023.1 GCF_014841215.1 Pseudomarimonas arenosa | reverse complement strand
AGCTACGCGGGACTGCGTCCCGATCTCGCCCAAGTGGGCCCACCACTTGGGCTCGTCGCGCCTTGCACTCGACGCAAAGTCCTCGGTGATCATCCGCGCCCCCTCATGAAATATCCGGGCTAGGCGCGGAAGAAGCGCAATAGGCCGAGCAGAACCGCGCGAACTGCTTGCGGTGCTTCGGCCGCATCGATGCTGTTGCCGTTCAGGCTCAGCGTGCCGCTGAGGTCGGCCGATTCTTCGCCGCGCTCGATACGCAGATCGGTGAATTCGATGCTGAGCTCGTTGGCCTGGCCGTCGCGCTGGCCGCTCAACTGCAGTGAGCCGTCGTAGCTTACGCTGACCAGTTCGCCATCGCGCAGCACTTCGCGTTGTACCGAGCCGCTGACTTCGGATTGCTCGCTGCGTGGATGGAAGTTGACGAACTCCGCGTTGGCCACACGCAAGCCGCTTTGCTCACCGACCACGCCGCTGCTTTGAATCGTGGCATAGCCGCCAAAGTCATCGCTGATCGTGGTGCTGCGCTCAATGGTCAATGCCTGCGCCGTCATCGAGGCGGCGCCGATCATCAGCGCCAGCAGGGTTTGCTTCAACATGTGCAATCTCCAAGGTATGAGGATCGAAGTCGTCTTGGCCTTCGATCGACTTCGATGGATACCAACGTGGAGAATGCGAGTTGGTTGACATGAGTTTCCGAACGCTGCGGTCTGCGTGTGTCGAAGTGCCGCGCCGCTTGGGCTGGTCGCCCGGGGCAAGGCGGAGCGGGCGTGCCCTCTACGTTTGCAACTTGGGGCTCTCCTCAGTCCGAGGTGGCGGCACGTTTGCGAGGTCCAAGTCGGCTGGCGCAGGTCGATGTTCGTGGCTACGTTTGGCTGGCTTCGACTCGCTCAGTCAGCGTTGCGACAGCTACTCGAACCCGCTACGAAACACATCGCTGGGCCCGACGGCGGTGCTGAACGCCACGGCTGCTCGGGTGATATTGCCCTGTAGGTCAGCCACTTCAGCATACAGGTGGGCGTTCTGCATTCGCTCCAGCGGTGCATCCAGGGCGAGCTCCCAGATCCCTTCGTCACTGATCGCTAACATATCGTTCAACTCGGCGCCTGGAGGGCGGCCGATTACGTTGAAGTCAGCGCTGAGTGACAGCGAGCCCGAATCCAGTCCCGAGTCGGCGTCGGCCGCGCCTAGGCGAAACTGAGTGATCAGGCGGTCGTTGATGCCTGGCCTTGGCGAGCTCACCGTCAAGGTTGGCTTGAGGTCATCCAGCGACCAGCCGTAGTCGGGGTTGCCATCGTCGATTGGCATGCCAAGATCGATCCAACGCACGAACAGCAGCTTCTCCTCTTCGCTCAGCGGCAGGGCGGGCGGCGGCGGCATGATATTGCCGCTGAAATCGATGTCGGCGTGATTCGGATTGGCGCCAGCGGGCAGGGTGCTGGCATCACCGGGCACCGACTCGGTCGGATGGTCATCGTTGCTCCAGCCATCGAGGCGCATGCCGTACAGCTTCCAGATCAGCAGACTGCGGCGGCTCTGGAACGGGCGGATATAGCGGCTGGCATTGGTCTGGCGCCAAGTGCCGTTGCTGATCACCGGTGGCCGGCCGTAGTCGGCGCGATCATCGGCGGCCAGTCGATAGTAGTCACCCGGTACGCCGTCGATCTCGCTCACGTCAGCCAGATTGAGCGCGGCCGGCGGGTTGCTGCCGCTGTGGCAGCCGATGCAACGGGCCTGAAGAATCGGCCGGATGTCGCGCAGAAATTCGACGTCGAAACGACGTGTATTGTCGACCCGCAATGCCGGCTGATCATCGACGCGGGTGATCAGCGGGGTCTGGTTGACCAGGTCGGTCACCTCGAAGTCCGCAGCACCCGCGGCGGTATCCTCAAACACAAGCGGTTGCTGGCTATGCGCATGACAGCCGCCGCAATTGGTGCGGATCTCACCTGGCCGTACCTGATGCCAGGTCTGCGCCATGTTCAGCACCATGCCGCGGCGGTCCAGGGTCTGGAAGGTGAACGGGGTGTCGGCTACGATCTTGGCCAAAAAGCTGGTGTCGGGATTGCCTTCGAGGTCGAGCAACTCACCGCCGGCACCATCGCTCTTGCGCACCGGAATCTCGCCCAGAATACGCAGCCGCTCGTTGGCGGCGCTGCGGAACTGTCGGCCTTCGTTTGGCCCATAACTGCGATGGGTGTTCGGCTGCATCGCCAGAATGCGTACCGCCCAGATGTCCTCATCCGCATAACGCCCGGCTTCAGCGCCCTGGGTGAACCAGTTGCTCGACTGGCCGTTCTCGCTGGTGTTGAAGGCATCCAGACCGTCGAAATAGTTGGCCCAGGAAGTGACGTGGCCGGGAAAGCTCTCGCGCTTGATCAGGCTGGAGCTGCCGACCAATCCATACGGCGTGCCGGCCGGCAGTTCGGCGTGGCGGGTACCGTCGTTGGGCAGCCAGGAGAACTGATGCGGCTCGTTCACGCCATGCACGCCCGAATACGGCACCACCGCGCGCGGCCAGGCCTCGTTGTAGTTCGGGTCGTTCTTGATCAGCACCAGCTCATCCGGGCTGTTCACCACATTGCCGCCCTCGATCACATACAGACCGGCGTCGTAATAGGGAACGGTAGTGGGACGATTCAGATCATTGGCCGGTCCCGGCGTCCACACCACCAATAGATCGTTGTTGGGGGCGGCCGAGGGATGGGTGAACTTGCCGACCCGTTGGCCATTGGCGCCAACCGGTGCCGCTTCGTCACCGCCGTGAGTGAACGGGGTGATCGAGTACATTCCACGATTTTGAAACGGCATGCGAAAGCCGTAGCGCAGTCCGCTGCCAGTGGTGCGGTCGATGGCCGGCGCGTCGTCGCCGAACGCGTTGTAGAACTGCGGCTCGCCCGGGGGCGCCTGCGGTGGCAGCCGATACAGCGCACCAAACCCGTTGTTATTGAGATTGTAGTAATCGACCACCACGACATCGCCATCGCTGAGCTGGGTCATGAAGTGAAACGCCTGCGGGCCGTTGAAGGCGCTGATCAGGGGCTCCCAGACCCGGCCATCGGGCCAGATGGTCCAGATGCCCCACAGCCGATGGTCGCGCAGGCCCTGGCTCTCGTGACTGCTGAACATCAGTCGGCCGTCGCGCAGGATGGTCGGATGCAGGGCGCTGGAAATGCTCATCGGTGCGATCGGCGTGACGTTCTGGCCGTCTTCGTCCATCACATACAGTTGCATCGTCGGGTTGGTGAAACCCTTGGGCGGGACAAAGCCGTTGCGATTGCTGGTGAAGGCGATCTTGCCGCCGGGTAGCGGGCTGGGGCCGAGATTGAGGATGCCGTAGCCGAGCCGGTTATAGCCATTGGGCGGGTTCAGCGGATTGGATTCGTCCCAGTGGCCGGCGCCGGTATTGGGGGTGAATTCGCCAAAGGTCAGGCGCTGAATCTGTCGTGTGCCGAGGTGAATGCGATAGATATCGGCGCCTTGGTAGGGCAGGTCGCGCTGGGTATTGATCGCACTGGGGCGCAGATCAGGAAAGTAGCTGTAGTACACCCACTTCGCATCGAAGGACAGGAACGGATCGGTCACCGAGCCATTGCCGCCGGCCACCAGCACTTCTTCGCTGCCATCGGGGTGCAGCAGCATCAGATCGGCGCCCGGATCGAGTTCGGCCGGATGAAACACTTCCGGCCAGGTGGTGTTCTGCAGATCGCCATAGCGCGGCTGGCGCACATACACGATGTCGTAGTTCACCGCGGCCTGGGCGCTGCTCAGCACCGCCAGCACCAGCCAACTCAATACCAATGAATTCAGCGATATCCATCGCATCCGGCAATCCTCCCGCTTCAACCAGGCGCTGCGGGCGTTGGCCAAGCATGCGCGGCGAGCAGGATAGCCGCCGTGACCGCGGCCACGCTCTGAAAGATGAAGGAAAGGTCGTCAGGGGTAGCAATCGCTCGATGGTCGGTCTGCCGCAATGGGGCACTCCAGGGTTGGCGGGGGGTAACGCTTTTGGCGTTCTTTGCATCCAAGCCACTGTTCATCGTGTTCCAGGCTCAGCTGAGCGCAGCCGAGCGGGGACTATGACTTGTGGCGCCTGACGCGGTCCGAGTGCGCGTGCAGGATCAAGGAATCTGGCCCCGGGCCTCCACCAAGCCGAGCAAACGCTATGCGAATCATTGATCAATGCCTGAAGAATCCGGCGGCGGTGGCGGCGGTTGTTGCCCTGGCGATGATTTTCGGATTGCTGGCGGCCAATCGACTGCCATTGCAGCTGTTTCCCGATATCGACCGGCCACAGATGAATGTGCAGGCCAGCTGGCGCTCGGCCTCGCCGCAAGAGGTCGAATCGGAGCTACTCGATCCGATGGAGGAAGTCTTGCAAGGCCTGCCGGGCCTGCAGCAGATGGACGGCAATGCCGGTCCCGGCGGCGCCAATGTCGGCCTGACCTTCGCCGTCGGCACCGACATGCGTGCCATGCTGGTTGAGGTGCTGGGCCGCTTGAACCGCCTGCCGCCGCTGCCGGCCGACGCCGATCCGCCGGTGGTGCAGCTGTCCGGCGATGAGGCCAACCAGGCCCTGTCCTGGTTCTTCGTCCAGCTGCTGCCCGGCACCAGCGGTCAGGTGCTGGATTACCGACGCTTCGTCGAAGAGCGCGTGGTGCCGAAGATCGAGGCCGTGCCCGGTGTCGCCGGAGTGCAGGTCAATGCCGGCCCGCCGGATGAACTTGGCATCAGCATTGATCTCGACAAGGCCGCCGCGCTGGGGATCAGCGTACCTCTGATCGCCCAGCAGGCGACCCGGGCGCGCGATGTGTCGGGTGGCTTTGTCGAATCCGGTCGGCGCCAATACACCCTGCGTTTCGCCGGCAAGTATCAGCCCGAGGAGCTGGGTGATCTGATTCTGGCCTGGCGTGATGGCCGGCCGGTGTACCTCGGCGATGTCGCGACCATCGAACGGCGCCACCCGGAGCGCTCATTCTTCGCCTATCAGAACGGCAACCCTGCCATTGCGCTGCGCGTCGATCGCGAGGCCGGCGCCAATGTGCTGGCCACGCTCAATCAAGTGAAGGACGTGGTTAAGGACCTTCGTGAGGGCGAGTTGCAGCAGGCCGGACTGGGCATTGAGCAGAGCTTTGATTCCTCCTTGTTCATCAATCGCGCGATCGGCTTGCTTTCAGGAAATCTATTGGCCGGCGTGCTGCTGGCGGTCGGCTGCCTGTGGTGGTTCCTGCGCGATTTGCGCGCCACCCTGTTGATCGCCACGGCCATCCCGATTTCGCTGCTGACCACCTTCATCGTGCTGGAACTGACCGGTCGCAGCCTTAACGTGATCTCCTTGGCCGGACTGGCCTTCGCGGTCGGCATGGTGATGGATGCTGCGGTGGTGGTGGCGGAGAACATCGTCCGACTGCGGGAGAACGGCGAATCAGCCAGTTCAGCGGCAGCCAATGGAACGCGGCAGGTGGCGGTGGCCTTATGGGCGTCAACCCTGACCACGGTGGCGGTGTTCCTGCCGGTGATCTTCATGGGCGATGTCGAAGGCCAGTTGTTCGGCGACCTGGCTCTGACCGTATCGATCGCGGTCAGCGTGTCCCTGCTGGTGGCCCTTACCGTGCTGCCGGCCGGCGCGCGCCGCTGGTTAGGCAGTCGGCCGCAACAGGAAGGCAAGGTTCAACTCGATGGCGCCGGCTACCCGCGCCTGACCCATTGGTTGATGCGGGTCACCGCCAGACCATCGCAGCAATGGGCCTGGATTGCCGGCCTGGTGGTGGCGCCGATCGTGCTGTCCTGGGCTCTGGCGCCGCCGCTGGATTACCTGCCGCCGGTGAAACGTGCGGCTGTGGATGCGTTCTTCGATTTCCCCCCGGGCATGAGTTCGGCTGCGGTGAATCGCGAAATCGCCCCGGCCCTGCTGGAGCGGATGAAGCCGTATATGGATGGCGACAAGGAGCCGCAGCTGAAGAACTGGTACATCCTGCTGTGGCCGGGTGGCGGCACGATCGGCGCGCGGGTGGTCGATGAAGACCGCATCGAAGAGTTGGAGCAGATTGTGCGCAGCGAGGTGGTCACTGGCTTTCCTGATACTCGCGCGTTTGCGTTCATCGGCGAGCTGTTTGGCGGCTTCGGCGGCTCCGCCCGCGCCATCCAGATTCATCTGCAGTCAGGTGATGCCAAGGCGCTGGAGCGTGCGGCCTTGGCCGGGCGCGAGCAGCTTAACGCGCTGTTCCCGGGGGGCAATGTGCAGAGCTTCCCCAATCCCGACCAGCTCTCGCCGGAATTGCGTGTCAGCGCCAATGATCGTCGACTGGCCGAAAGCGGTTGGACCCGCCCCGAGCTGGGCACGGTGATCCGCGCCCTCGGCGACGGCGTCTGGCTGGGCGAGTACTTCGATGGCGATGAGCGCTTGCCGATCATCATGGACGTCGCCGGCTACGAGGACCCTGCGGCGCTGCTGCAGGCGCCGATGGCGACGCCGCTGGGCGGTGTGGTGCCGCTGGCCGACTTGGCCCAGGTCGAAACCACCCTCAGCCCGGCGCAGATCCGCCGCGTTGATCGTCGCCGGACATTGACCCTCACCGTCGATCCACCGGCGGATCTGTCGCTGGAGGAAGCTTTGGCGCGGGTCAACAATGAGCTGGTGCCGGCGCTGCGCAAGGCGTTGCCGGACGACGCCGGCGTGCGGGTGTCAGGCTCGGCTGATCGTCTGAATGGCATCGTCAGCACCATGAGCGGCAATTTTGCCCTGGCCTTGCTGGTGCTGTTCCTGCTGATGGCGGCGATCTTCCGCTCGCTGCGCGATAGCGCCTTCGTCATGCTGGCCCTGCCGATGGCCATGCTGGGCGGCGTGCTCGGTATGCGCGTACTCGGCCTGGTGGCCTTTCAGCCGCTCGACCTGTTGTCGATGATTGGCTTCATCATGTTGCTGGGCATGGTGATCAACAATGCCATCCTGCTGGTCGCCAAGACCCGTGAAAGTGAAGCGAGTGGCTTGGATATCCATCAAGCCGTGGCCGAAGCCCTTAACCAGCGGGTTCGCCCCATCCTGATTGCTGCGTTGACCGGCGTGTTCGGTGCCCTGCCGATGGCGATCAATCCCGGGCCGGGCGCGGTGATCTACCGTGGTCTGGCGGCGGTAACGGTCGGCGGCGTGGCGCTCAGCCTGATCTTCACCCTTGTGCTGATGCCGGCCCTGCTGCGGCTCGATTTGAGCTTCCTGCGCGGCCGGCGCGGCTACGCATCCACATCCAAACTGCAGGTTGCGACCGACAGCGGTCGCTGAGAGGAGAATGATCATGGCAAACAAACACGGCGTGCTGATCGCGATGCTGGTCACTTTGGCCCTGCCTGCCGGTCGGTTGGCGGCGCAGAACCCGGGGCCGCCGCCGGCCAACGTGGCGGTTGGCGTGGCGCTGGAACAGACCTTGTCGCCCCTGCAATGGAGCCCGGCCAGTGTGGTCAGTCGACGCGATGCGCGCGTGGCCGCCGAGCAAGCCGGTCGGGTGACCGAGATGGCCGAGATCGGTCAGGTCATTGCCGCCGGCGCTGTGCTGGCGCGGCTCGATGACCGCCAGTTGCGCCTGGCAGTGCAGGATGCCAAGGCTGCCGAGGCGCGTATCGCGGCGCGACTTGACTATGCCCGGGCGCAAGAGAAGCGCATGGAATCGCTGGTCGGTCAGTCGACCGTGTCGCGAGCTCAGCTCGACGAAGTGTCGGCCGAGCGCCGTATGCAGGAACAGGATCTGGCTGCAGCCAAGGTGGCGGTCAAGCAGGCTGAGCTGCGCCTCACCCAGAGCACGGTGCGCGCCCCGTTCGCCGGCACCGTGGTGGAACGTCTAGTTGAAGTCGGCGAGTTCCTGTCGGCCGGCAGTCCGGTGGTCCGTCTGGTCGATACGGTGAACCTGGAAGCCCAGGTGCGTGCGCCGGTGCAGCTGGCCGGTTTCGTCAAGCAAGGCGACGCGCTGCAGCTGCGTCAGGGTGACTGGCGTGCCGAACACCCGGTTCGAGCGGTAGTGCCGGTCGGCGATGCCACCTCGCGGCAGTTCGAACTGCGCGTGGCCCTGCCGCCCAGCGCGCTGCCGATCGGCGCCGCGCTGGACGTTGGACTGCCCTCGGCGATGCCGAGTCGGGTGGTGACCGTACCGCGCGATGCCATCGTCCTGCGTCCGGGGGAACGCTATGTAGTGCGGGTGGCCGAAGGCAATGTGGCGGAGCGGGTGACGGTGAGCGTAGGCACAACCATGGATGACCGCGTAGCGGTGACCGGTGCAGTGGCGGCTGGTGACCAGCTGGTGATCCGCGGCGCCGAACGCGTGCAGCCCGGTCAGGCGCTGAATCTGCTCGGTGCAGGCGAGGAGTTGGCCGCTGGCGGCTTGTGAGGGCGACAGCGGCGGCAGATAGAGTGGGCTGCGGTATTCAGGTGATGTCGTGCACGCCAAGGCGAACTCTATGGCTAAGTGGGGGTGCGGCTTGCTTGTCGCGCCTATGGTGTGTTCAGGCGCCCGGGCGAAACAGTCTTGCGAGCCGGCTGGCGCTTTGCCAGGAGGCGGCTTTCAAGGCATCCAGTCCAGGCCGCTTTCCCACTGCGCTGGGTTTCCAACCCAACTTGCCGGCTGCTCGCCGCCAATAGTGGTTGAAATGCAGGGCGCGAATCTGCTGCTGTGTCTGTTCGGTATTGAAGATGATCGACAGCGATACCGATACGTCCTCGGCGCCGTTCTTCACGTAGTGGCCGGCGATAAAGGGAATATGCAGGGCCTCTCCGGGGGCAAAATCGAAGCCGGTGCCAAGCGCTTCTAGCTCATCGTTCCAGGGCGGACGTTGGCCGCTGTGTGCCATGAACCCTTCTGTGTGTTGCGCGCTGATCACGCGCTCGTCCCAGGGCTCGAACACGAACACGCGCTTGCGGCCCTGGAACTGCAGCAGCAAGGTGGAATAGCGGTCGAAGTGAAACGGCGTCAGGCTGTTTGGCGATGCGATGAACAGGTACAGCTTGGCACCGTGCAATTGATCGGGCTGACCACGGGCGCGCAGCAGGCTGCGCACATCGCCGGAGAGATCGGCAAACAGTTCCTGGAACGAAGGGTGCAGCTCGGGCGAGCGCACCATGATGTAGGAATCCGAAGTACGAATGGCTTCGATGGTGTCGGCCAGACTGAGCCCGTTCTTGTGCTCGATATGCGCGCGATCGAAGTTGTCACTGGGTTTGAGGTCGCCGCGCGAGTAGTACACATTGCTGCTCGGCAGGGTGGGCAGCACCTGGGCCAGATTGCTCAGCTCAAGCGCGGGGTGGCCGAGTAGTCGATGCTGCAGTTTGAAGCCGCGGCGATCGAGCAGGCTGCTGTCTTCCGGCGGGGCGAAGCACTTCAACTCAGCGGACATGGCGGCTCCTGAGGGTCGAAAGCAGACGATTTTCTCAGGCTTGGATCGCCGCGTCTCGTCGCCGGGGAGCAAGCTGACGAATTCGCTACCGCTACACAGGGCCTGTGGCTACTATGCCAGCGTGACCCTGATTCGGCCCCTGCTGTGGTGCCTGCTCGGCCTGCTCTGGCCGCCCTTGCTCGTCGCCAGCATGGTGGGCGAACCACTGTTCCAGACTGTGTCGGGCACTGACGAGACGGCCAATGGCATCATCACGGCGATTGCCCAGGACCGGCGCGGCCTGATCTGGTACGGCAGCACCGAGGGTCTGTTCCATTTCGATGGCTACCAGCTGCGGCGCTATCGGCATCAGCCCGGCGACCCCAATTCGCTGGGCGATGACTACGTGCGGGCTCTGCTGGCGCGCCCGGACGGCACCCTGTGGGTTGCCACCCAGAGCGGTGGCATCTCGGTCTATCACCCGGATCGTGATGCCTTCGACGTGCTACAGCCGCAGGAGGGGAATCCCAACAGCCTGGCCCACGTCGGCGTGGTGTCGCTGGCCGCCGATCCCGATGGCAGCGTGTGGATCGGCTACGGCGTGCGCGGTTTGGACCGCTACGACCCGAGCAGTGGCGAGTTTCAGCGCTTTCGTGCCGATCATGATGATCCGACTGCCCTCAGTCATGACACCGTGCGCAGTCTGTTGGTCGACCGGCGCGGCGACCTGTGGGCGGGCACCAGCGACGGCCTGAATCGCCTGCGCCGCGGTCAATCCTCCTTTGAGCGCATTGCGCCAGGCAGCAAGCTCGACAATCAGTATGTGTACTCGTTGTTCCAGGCCAGTGATGGCCGAATCTGGATCGGCACCCAGTCCGAGGGGGCTGCCGTGCTGCAGCCGGAGACGCTGGAGCTGCAGTTCTTGCCTCTGGGAGAGGCGGGGATCAGTCACCCCTGGGTCGATGGCTTCGTGGAGCCGCGCCCCGGGCGGATCTGGATTGCCAGCTTCGGCGGCGGCCTGGATGTTTACGACAGCCTCACCCTGCAGAAAGTGCGGCGAATCCGCAGCGATCCGAGCATCCCCGGCAGTCTGGCGATGGATCGAATCGTGCAGCCGATGCGGGCCACGTCGGGCTTGATCTGGATTGGCACCTGGGGCGGTGGATTGCAATGGCACAACCCCCGCAATGCCGACGCGTTCCGCATGGTCCGCTACAGTCCGATGCGCCCCGATGGTCTGTCGAATTCCTCAGCCATGAGCCTGATGGAGCTGGAAAGCGGCCATATCTGGGTCGGTACCGATGGTGGCGGCATCGATGAGCTGGATCTTGAGCGCGGTGTGGTACGCAACTGGAATACCCGCAACGCCGCGTCGGTCGGGCTGGGCGACGATACCATCCGCGCCCTGGCACGCACCGCGGATGGCAGTCGCTGGGTTGGCACCCAGCAGGCTGGCTTGCTGCGATTTGATCCCACTCGCCAGACCTTTCGTCGTGTTGCCGTAGGTGCGCAGGATCGACGCATATCGCATCTGCTGGCCTCGCAGGCCGGCGGGCTGTGGGTGGCGGCACAGCGCGGCCTCGCCTGGCTGGATTCGGCCAGCGAAGCGGTCGAGATGCTGAACCTGGAGGACGGTCGACCGTTCAGTGATTCGGTCTGGGCGTTGCGCGAGGATGCCGAAGGTCGGCTGTGGATAGGCACCGCCGGCGCCAGCTATGTCTGCCTGCCCGGCGAGCGGGTGATGCGTGCGCTGTCCGCGGGAGCGCCCGAGGCGGTGATGGATTTCTGGTTGCCGGCCTCCGGAGAGATCTGGACCATCGGTCCTGCCGGCATTCACCGTGCCGCCCATCGCCATCAGGAAACTCTGCGCTTCGCGCCCTGGGGCAAACAGCTGCAGCCGACCGATCCGAGCTTTGGTCGGCAGTTCCTGCCCGACGAGCAGGGGCGGCTTTGGACGCCCAATCATCTGCTGCAGCCCGACCCGGCGCAGGCCATCGAGATCGGACGGGCCGACGGCGTTGACGTCGGCAATGTCGATATTGGCGCTCGCCTGAAGACCCGTGAGGGCATCCTGCTGTTCGGCGGCACCCGCGGCCTGCTGGTGATTCGCCCGGAGCTGTATCAGCCCTGGCAATTCCGGGCGCCGATCCTGGTCACCTCCTTGGAGATCAATGGTCAGAAGCAATCGCTGGCGCAAATGGAGGCAGGACTGAGCGTGCCGTTCGGTCGTCGGATCGCGGTCGAGTTCGCCCTGCTCGACTACTCATCGCCCAATCGCCATCACTACGCCTACCGCCTGTTCGGTGTGGACGATGAGTGGATCAATACCGACAGTTCGCGCCGACTTGCCAGCTATACCCGCCTTTGGCCCGGCACCTATGAATTGCAGCTGCGCGGCATGGGGCGCAACGGCGAGTGGAGTGATGTGTACAGTCTGCCGCTGCGCGTGCTGCCGGCCTGGTGGCAGACGAACTGGTTCATCGCCCTGAGTCTGGTTCTGCTCGGGCTGGCCACCTATGCCCTGATCCATTGGCGTACCCTGCGTCTTCGCCAGGCCCAGGTGACCCTGCAGCAGCTGGTAGCGGAGCGGACCGCTGAGCTGTCCACGGCCAAGCAGCACGCCGAGCGCGCACTGGAGGAGTTGCGCGGCGCACAAAGTCAGTTGGTGGTGGCAGAGAAGATGGCTTCGCTGGGTCAGCTGGTGGCTGGCGTGGCGCATGAGATCAATACACCCATTGGCATCGCGGTGACGGCCGCATCGCATCTGCTGGAGGAGAATCGAAGCAGTCAGGCCAAGCTTGACTCCAACACCTTGACCCGCGGCGATCTCAAGCGTTGGCGGGAGACCGTCGACGAGGCGGGACGGCTGGTGCTGAGCAGCCTGGAACGCGCCAATGTGCTGATCACCAGCTTCAAGCAGGTCTCGGTGGATCAGACCAGCGAACATCGCCGACGCTTTGACCTGGCCACCTTCCTCGGTGAAGTGAAGACCTCGTTGTTGCCCAGCTTCCGCCGATCGACCCATCGGCTGGAGATCGACTGTCCGAGCGGACTGGAACTCGATACCTATCCCGGCGCCTTGTTCCAGATCATGATGAACTTGGTCAACAATGCCGTGGTGCACGCGTTTGAGCCCGATCAGGCCGGTATCATGCGCATTCGTGCCGAGTTGCGCGGCGAGCGAGTGATCCTGGTGTTCAGTGACAATGGCAAGGGCATGGAGGCCGCCACCGCCACTCGCGCCTTCGATCCGTTCTTCACCACGCGACGCGGTCGCGGTGGTTCCGGCCTCGGGTTGCATGTGGTGTACAACCTCACCACCCAGTTGCTGGGCGGCAAACTCGATATGCATACCGTTCCCGGTCAGGGCACCGAATTTGTATTCGAGCTGCCGCGGGTGGCCGGAACCCCGCTAAGCGAGAACTGAGCGTTCGTTGGCGCCGTTGAGGCTCAACCACCACGGCTAGCGGGAGCCACCGCCGGCTATTCGACGTAGTGCGGCTGCTGCAGTTCGATCGCCGGCTGGTAGCCGGCCTGCTGGCGTCGCAGCACGCTGTTATGAATCTTGAGTTCGGGGCCGGGCTTGCGTGCAGCGCCGCGATTGCGAATCCACACCGTTTCCCAGCGGTCGGCATCGATCGGGCGACGGCGTGGGATCGGCAGCGGTTCGATTGCCTTCCACCACCAGCGCGCTTCCAGCTCGTCGTGAGCAGGCGCCAGCGCGTGGCGCTCACTCAGTTGTTCGACAAACCGGGCTTGCGAGTCGAGCTCGGTGCCAAGCAGGTGACGGCTTACCCGGGGGCGAAAACGCAGCCCGGCAGCGCGCGCTTCGCGCACCATCCAGGCGAGCGGAATCAGACTCAGGCCGGCCTCGGGTTCGGCATAGCCGCCGCCGACATCGGAATGCACCCCCGCGAACCAGACCTGCTGTACATCGGTGCTGCGCAGTGCCGCCTCATCTTCGCGCCAGCGGTTCTGTACGAACATAACACGTCGTTCGTCCAGGGCCAGGGCGTGGCGGACGGTCTTCACCCGCGGGTTGTGCGCGGTGCGGGGGAAATAGCGCGGTACCCAAGGTAGCCCCACCGCACTGACAGAATCGAACAGGCCGACAAAACCGATCCGTGAGACATAGCGGCCGTAGTGGGCGCGAAAGCGCCGTGCCACATCGCGGTTTCCCGGCGTGCGATAGGTGTCCCAGGCGAAGCGGATCATCGGGTCGAAACCAGGGTGCAGGACGCCGACCTTGCTGATCATGCCGGCCAGCACGCGCACTGAAAAGGCGCCGCGACTGAAGCCAAAACAGCAGATTTCATCGCCTTCCCGATAGTGATTCATCAAGAAGCGATAGGCCGAGGTGACATGCTGCTGCATCAGCCAGGCTGATGCGCCATCCACCGCCATCATCAGCTTGCGGCCGATACGGCTGGTGACCGTGCCGGGTTCGATCGTGCCGACCCCAGGCTGATAGTAGGTCAGCTGGGTGTCGTCGCGAGCCAGCATGCGAAACAGGCGCTGGATATTGGTGTAGCCGCTGTTCGGATAGTTGTTGGTGCCATCGATGCAGATGATCAGGCGGCGCGACATGCAGTTTCCCCGGCTCAAGGCGCCGCTGCATGGTAGCGCGAAGTGCTGCCGTCGGCTCACCTGCGGTGGGCAGTGGCATCGCGCCGCCCTGGTTTCATCGTCAAGACCGGTCAGCCATAGTGCATGCGCGACACGCTTTCCGCTTCGATGCTGTGACCGAGCTTGCTACACAGCCGCCGATACCAGTTGCTTTGCAGCACGGCGTGCGGGTCGAACAGTTGCTTGGCCCGAATCCAGTGATCGATGTCCGGATAGGCCTGGCGCAGCTGGTCGGCCCGGGCGTGCAGACCGTAGGTCAGATAGAAGCTGCCGCCGCGAGTCAGTGCCAGGTCATACAGTTGCTGCATATCCAGCTGCAACTGGCGGAAGCCCTGGTCGTCGTGGCGAACATGCAGGTTCAGCACGACGCAGGCCCAATCCTGCCGCGCCCAGGCCAGTACGGTCTCGGCGTCGCGACGAATGACCCGTACGGTGCCGTAGACGACATCAATGGCCCGCTGTCGGCAGGTCTCCGCCAGCTCGCCGAGGAAGGCATCCAAGTCATCCAGCGGAACATACAGCTCGCAGATGGTGTCTGAACCCTTGTAGCCGAGTCGCTCGTCGATCTCCTGATGATAGCCCTCGAGATAGACGCCGAATTGATGCTCGTCAGAGGTGTAGTGCTGGCCGTCGCTGTTGAGATAGAACTCGCTGTAGCGGCGAAAGGCTTCGCTCTTGTTGCAGTGCGCCAGCCACAGCAGTTCGCGCCATTGTTCGGCTGACAGGCTGGATTGCGAACTGGCCTGCGCTGAGGCGGCGCGCGGCGTCAGCGCACGGGTTGGCTGATAGCTGGCAAACACGCCGAGGTTGAGGAAGTCCTTGCTGGCCGGGTCGATGGCAAACTGAAAATCGCCGAACTCGGCACCCTGTGCACGAGCCTGAGCAAACGATGCGCTCAGTTCATGGCGCCGCAACATCTGAACATTGCGTTTCAGTGTCGTGCGCGGCCGCAGGCGCAGGGTGAGGTCCGAGACCACGCCGAACATGCCGTAGCCGCCCACGGCCAGCGAAAAAAGATCGGGTTCGCGTTGCCGGTCGACCAGTAGGGTGAAGCCATCGGCCATCACCAGATTGAAGTTCTCGATGTCGGCCACCAGCGGGGCTGAATCGAGTCCGCGGCCGTGAATATTGGAGGCCAGCGAGCCACCCAGGCTGAAATCGTCGGCGCCGGTCTGCTTTTGCCGAATGCTCCAGCCAAAGCCCTCGGCGTCGAAGCGGGCGGAAAGAAAACGCTGAACTTGCGGCCAGCGGGTGCCAGCGGCGACCTGCAGCAGGCCCTGCTCACGATCAAAATCCAGCACACCGTTCAAGCGGCGCGTGTCCATCAGCCAGCCATCGCCGAGAAACTGCTGACCCCCCATGGCATTCTGCGCGCCGGCAACGGCGACGTTTTTGCCGGCGCGACGCGCTTCCTGCAGGACATCGGCGACTGCTTCGGCGGTTTCCGGCACGAACACTCGAGCGTGCCGGGTTACGTTCATGCCGCTGTGCAGATCATTGCGGAATCGATTGCGTTCGTTGCTTTGATTGTCCATGGCGATTTCCCCGGTGAGTGGGGCAAGACAACCGCAAGCCGCGGCGCCGCTCAAGCGCTAAGAGCAAAGTATCAGAATGCGATACGTCGGGGTCCGTTTCGAGCGACTGCCGAGTTAAGGAATTGCAAAGTCAACCTTGGGCCATCTCGGACCTGCGGGCGCCGGAGTCGCTAATCGTCGGCGAGGCGCGCGCCCGAGACTGAGCCACTCTTGGCATTTGCTGTGGCGACCGAATCGTTTGTTAAAGGATCGTTTTCCGCTACTCGCTCCGTGTGTTCATGGCGCCGTCGTTGAGGCCAGGGAAACGATATCTGCATGTTTGCTTTCCGGCAATCGGATAGCGTGACTGCCGGAATTCGAGATGCCCTGAGGTTCTCCAGGATGAGGATCTCAGAGGCTGGTAGCCGCCGGTCTCGAAGCCGTCATTGAATAGCACCCCCGGCTCGAACAGCGCGTACCAGCCGGCGCGACAGGCGCTGAACTCGAAGCGAGTGGCGCCCGCCGATACCGCCTGCCGGCGACCTGGGCAGGCTTGCTCGAAGGGCTGCCAGCGCTGCGTGACGGGGTCGAACACGCGTAGGCTCACTACGCCGTCGAAGCGGCCCGACGCTACAAATGCGGCGTGGGCATCTTGCGACAGGAGCAAGTCGCCGCCATCCAGTGCGCCGAAGAGCATACCCATACCTACCGGTTGCCAGCCCGGGGGGTTCGTCGTCTTCGCCGCTTGCTGGTCGCCGGGCACGTATTCGGAGAGATAGAGTTCGCGCGTCGAAGTCACGCTCCCCGCCATCACTTCGAGTTCCGCCCAATAGTCCTCCAGGCGCTTGATCGAGGCCGGTGCACCTGCCGTCGTCATGTTGGTGCCTTGATTGGCCGACGCCTGGCCTACCGATTGCGGCAACATGGCGACAAACTCGATGACCCGATAATTCAGGTACAGCGAAGCCTCCGCGGGAAAGACGTTGCAGCCCGGGTCGGGTAGCACGGGGTGGGTGCGCCAGTTGGGTGGGTCGACCTCGGGGTGACCTGCTGTCGCGCCGAGCAGCACCCGTCCGGCGATCGGCGGGATCTTGATCACCGACGGCACCCGCGCCCGGCCGTCGAACAGCATGTCGCCATTGCTCAACTGGGCGAAGGGGCCAACGATCTGCGGTGCGCCGGCATCGGGCTGATGGAACGTGTAGGCGGGCGTGATGGCGTTTCCTGGAAACAGCTGGGTCCGGAGGATGAGGCCGGAGCGCTCAGTTGTGCTGAAGTTGATGTCTGCGACGTGCTCACCCAGCGTTACTGGAAACCAGCCGGTGACGCCGTCGTACTGGGTGTCGCCGACAAAGTCGTTGTCGCCGCCGCCGGGAGCCGTGCCCGTTGGGGGCGCCAGCGCGAACTCGTGACAGGCGGCACCTTCCCAGGCGAGGCGATAGTCGCCGGGATCACTCACCACGAAACTGTGTGTTGCGGTGACCGGCGCGCGGGCCAGAGGGAGAACGACGCCGCTTCGGAAAAGCAGCCATTCACCTCCGCCGTTGCGGTCGGGGTCGAACGGGCCGCGCACGCCGTCGAAGTCGAGGTCGTGCCAGGCACTGACCGTGATCCGCGCGCGCTCGGGGTTGAGTCCGGCATCCACGCTGGCGCGTGGCCGGTCGGGCCGCAGGGCAAACGGGGCCGTTTCCAACCGGCCTTCGGAGACCAGATCAAAGTTGCTGTCGCGGGTAGGATCGCTGCCGAGGCCACTGGGAACCGCCGCGAACACCGAATCAAAGTCGATGCTGAGCAAGGCATTGGTCGGCTGATTGCACAGACAGTGCGCGCGCAGCTCGTAGTCGCCATTGGCATCGGTGATCGCTTGCGCCAGCGGGCTGGTCGACCCTTCTAGACGTACCGACACCACGTGGCCGGGCAGGCCGGGTTCGCCGTCTTCGCGCGTGCCCAGCGGCGTGCCGTCGCGCCATACCTTGCCGCGCAGCAGGGTGCCGCGGTGCAGGCCGGCATCCAGCGTGTCGTACCAGTCGATGGTTTGCAGCGGCGGGGTCTGCTCAGCAAAGAATCCGCGTTCGCCGCCCGGGGCTTCGGCAGTGGGCACTGGCCGTTGGGCTGAGAAATCGCTGTCGAGGGTCGGATCGCTGCCCTGCAGCCAGCGGCTGGGCAGCGACGGTGCCAGGTCGCTCAATGCGCTGAATACGGCAAGCTGGTAGTCGCCTGGTGCGATGTCTTCGAAAGCATAGCGACCGTCGCTGCCGCTCTGCACATAACGCGGGGTTCCGTTGGCATCTCGCAGGCCGAAGCGGATGCCTGCCAGGGGCGGCTCGCCCGGGTCGCGCAGGCCGTCGCCGTTGAGGTCTTCCCAGGCAATTCCGCGCACCCGCGACGCGAACAGCCCGGCATCCAGCTCGCTGCGCTGCGCGGTCGGCGCGCTATCGGGCAGGCGCAGCTCCGCCCAGCGTTGACCGGCACTGCCGCCGAGCGAGAAGTCGTTGTCGATTTGATCGTTGGTGGTGACCTGTCGCGGCGAAACAGCCCGGCCGCCCAGATCGGCCACTCTGAGTTCCACATCCAGTGTGGTGCGGTTGCAGGCGCAGCCGACACCCCTGAGCTGCCACCATCCGTTGGCGTCGGTCAGCGTTTCCGCCCGTTTGCTACCGTCGATGTAGAGTTCAATCCGTTCACCGGCAAGCCCCGGCTCCTGCGGATTCTCGATGCCGCGCTCGGTGGTTTCACGCCATACGCGGCCCGAGAGCTGTAAGCCATGATGCAAGCCTGCGTCGATGTCGAGCCGCGCCTCGCCCTCGGCCACCGTCACATTGGCGGCGTATTGCAGCCGGTCATCGCGTTGCGAGCTGATCCGCGTCGGGTCGATGTCGCTGTCGCGTGTGGCGTCGCCGCCGATGCCCTGCGCCGTGGGCAGCCAGGCCGAGCCATCGCTCTGGTTTGGCAGCACGCCGACCTCGATCGTGTAGGGACCCGCTTGCAGGCCGTCAAAGCGATAGCGGCCCTGCAGGTCGCTGGTCTGGCTGGCGATCAGCGTGCCGGTTGCAAGGAGGTAAACCGGTACCTGGGTGACCGGGCCGTCCTCGACATCCTGAATGCCATTGCCATTGCGGTCCTCCCAGATCCGTCCGCCGATGCTGGCCGGTTGGGCCACCGCTTGGTATTCGACTTCGGTCTGCGCTCCGTTGTCGCCGGGATTGGCATCGCCCGGGGTCGACTGCAGCAGGGCGCTAGCGAGGTCGTAAAGACCTGCCTGGTCCGGCGTGTCGACATCGGTGACCAGGCGCAGTTCCTGGCTGGCCCCCACGTCGAGGGCGCCCAGCGTCCAACGCAGGGTGGCCGGGTCGAAGCTGCCCCCAGCCGGCACGGCCTGCACCAGGGTCTGGCCCGGCGAGAGCTGGCCCTGAATAGTGACGGCGGAGAACGGTCGTGCGACCTGGCCGTCGTGGCTCACGCGCAGCGTGTAGACGATTTGCGTGCCTGCCTGCACCGCCGTCTGAGTGACGCTCAGATTGGGCAGCTCACGCAGCAGGGTGAAGCGAGCTTGGTCGTTGCTGCTGTCCTGGTTGCCGCTGGTCGCGGTGAGGTCTGCCGACAGCGTCAGCTGGTCGCTGCCGGTAGATGGGTCGAAGTCCACGTTAAGCACCAGCGTGGCCTGCGCGCCGGTGCTTAAGGCGCCCGCGCTCCAGTTGCCGGCGCTGTAGCTGCCCTGGCTGGGCGTGGCGCTGAGCGTCCGCAGGCCGCTCTCTGGCAGCACGCTGAGGCTGACACCGCTGGCGCCATTGTTGCCGAGGTGACGAACCCGCAGGGAAATCTGGAAAACCCCTGGCTGGAGCTCCTGGTAGAGCGGCTCCAGTGCGAGATCGTCGAAGCTCTGGCTTGCGCCCAGCAGTTCGCAGTCGGCGATCGCATTCATGCCGCCGTTGTCCACTCCGCCGCAGACCAGCAGTCGGCCGTCCAGAAGGCGGACGGCGCTGGCCCTGGCACGTGCCTTGTTTAGGTTGGGACCCGAGACCAAAATGCCCCCCGTGTCGATCAGGGTCGACGCCAGCGGGTTGACTTGATCGTCCCAGCCGCCGATGACCATCGGCCCCGACGGGGATTCGACCAACGCGTAGTGCGAACGATAGGTCATGGAGGCAGCGAGCCCGCCCAGCACCTCAACCCTGTCATTGCTGCCAACCACCACCGCCCCGTTGCTCCTCCGCAGTAGCACGGCATTGCCGACGACCCGGCTGGGGAACAGCAGCAGGGTGTCCGGGGCGCTGCCGTCCAGCGGGTGGCGGATTAGGCTACCGCCGTTGATCGCGAACAGGGGCAGACCACTGTCCATCAGGACGCCGCGGAAAGGCGGCTCGAAGACTGATCCGTTCTGGCCAGCGCGAATCAGCTGCCAACGGCTGTCCCCGGAGCGCCAGCGCCACAGAGCGGTGCCATTGAGTACGGCGACATCGCCCGAATCCAGCCGGACCGCAGCGTGCGACTCCGCGGCACCGATCGCGTTGTCCGCAAGAGTGAAGCTCAATGTTGCGGGGTCGAACAGTTCGACGACGTCGCTGACGCCGCCAAAAGCCTCTCGGCCCCCGACCACCAGCACCTTGCCATTGGGCAGGCGCGTGGCGGTGTGGAAATACCGCGTCGAGGTTGAGCTGCCGACATCGGTCCACAGGCCGGTTGACGGATCGAATACTTCGGCGTTGCCGATAAAGTTGCCGGCGCTTATCCCGCCCAGCGCCAGCACCCGCCCATCGGCGAGCAAGGTGAGGCTGTGGCCAAAGCGCGGGATCGACATCGGGGCGGCCATCTGCCACTGCGCCCACGATCGATCATAGGGCAGCAAAACTAGCAGCAAGCACCAAACCAGTCGGACGACCATGACGTTCTACTCCAGGAAGAGGGAGGCGGATTTGCAGGACCAAGGCATGGCAGCTCGTGGCGCGCCTGCTTCTCGAGGCAACCGGACAGCCTGCGCTGCTCCGGCCACCTTTCGCTAAAGAAGCCCCGGGCGGAGCTTCCCGGCAGCCTGCTAGGGGCCTTCGAAGCCGTTTGAGAAGATGCGATTGCCGGCGGGCGGTGGACTGCTGTCGTCGTTGCGAATACGGCCAGAGGCGGCATCGGCCAGCGGGTCGATCGAGCCTCCGTTGCGCGGATTGCCTAACTGCACGCGGAAGTCCTCATCGCCTTCTGCGGCGGTATCTCCTGCGACTTGAACAGTGAGTTCAACGCTTAGCACGCCCGGTGGAAAGCTCACTTGCCCAGAAGGAAGGGTTGCACCAACAAAGTCGTCGGCGCTTGCGGGCTGTGCGCCACTGCCTACCGCCGACCAACTGATGGTGGCGGCCTGCTGGGTTGTTCCGCTGCGGTCGACACGGAAGCGATACGGGTTCGCGCCGGCGTTGCCCTCTGCCCGGTCAGCATCAACCGCGCTGATGCTGAACAAGCTGTCGTCGTTGAACACGGTGCTAAATACTTCGCGCGCATTTTGGTTGATGACGCAGCCGGAAGGGGCGCCGAGACTGACTGCAAACTGCTCGTCACCCTCGAATTCACTGTCGGCCTGGATCCGAACCTCGAGATCCGCTGTGGTCTCTCCTGGCGCCAGCTGATAAGGCAGGGCCACGCCGAGATTGCCGCTGAACAGGTCGCCCTGCTCGATCGGATCCGAACTAGCCCCTTGGATGGTGAGCGTGAAACTGCAGAAGCCGGACGTGTCTTGGGTTCGGGTGACGCGGAAGCGATGGGTGCCATAGAAGGTGGAGCCTTCGGGCTGATTGATCACAACAGGCGTGAGCGCCAGCGTGGCTACCGAGCCAAAGCTGCTGTCATCGTTAAGTACGATGCCGCTGGCGCTGGTACGCGTGCCGGGCAGGCCACCGCTGATCTGAGTCAGTTGCAGCCTGAACGTCTCATCAAACTCGGCATTGGAGTCGCCGGCGACCTGCACGGTGACGGTGGTCTCGGCTTCGTCCTGGGCAAAGAATGCGCTTCCGAACGGAAGCGCCGCGGCTGCAAAGTCAGCGGCGTCGACCGGATGCGATCCCTGACCCTGAACTTCCCATTGCACTGAGGTCGAACCTCGCAGGTCGCCGTTGCGGCGTAGGTTGAACGTAAATGGAGTCGTTCCACTGTTTCCCTCGGGCAGGGCGACTTGAGCCGTGTCGAGATCGACTTGCGGGTCCTGCAGTTCGAACGCGCCAATGTCGACGCCGTTGCCGTCGTCGCGCGCGAAGCCTGCACCACGTTGATCATTCGGCCTGCTGGAGTTGCCGGTATTGATGATGGACGTTGCGAATGAAGAGTGCGGTCGCAGCTTGACGCAGCGATCGCCGAGGTAGCCGATCTTGGTTGCGCATCCATAGTCACCCAGGCTGCCAAAAGCCGCTACTGCGGTGAATACGTTGTTGCTGTTGCTGCCATTGATCTCACCGGCCGAGTCCGGTGGCGTGAGCAGACTGTGCTGCATGTTGACGGTGGTCGTGCCACGTCGCCACAGGTTGCCCTCACCAAACTGGGTGTTCGACAACACGCTGTTTCGAATCGAAACGTTGGCATTCATCGCTTCGATGCCGCTTGCGCCCTGGCCGCTTGAGGCAAAGGTATCGTTGTTGATCAGCGAGCTGTCGTTGAGCTGCAGGGAGCCGCCGTCCAGTCGGATGCCCGCCGTGGTGGCACCTACTCCGTCACTGCCGTGGTTGGACGTGTTGTCGGCGAAGGTGCTGGAAACGATGTCCAAGTTTGCAGCGCCAGCAGAAATCGCCGCCACATTGTCCGCAACCTGATTGTTGCCAAAGCTGCTGCCGACGATGCTTACCTGCGAGTACGAGCCCACCCGTAGTGGCGTTGCAGTGTTTCCCTCGAACATGGAGTTGCCGACCACCAGGAACGCCGGCTGGCCATTGTTGCTGGCAAAGAAATCGACTGCAGGACTTGCCGCGTTATTTGCCACCAGGCTGTCGAACATCAGCAAGTTGGCAAAGCGCGTCGATATCGCCGAGCCACCGCCATTCGACGCATTGCTCTCGAACGTGCTCCCTCGCAGGGTAAGCTGGCTGCCCAGCGAGTAGATTGCGCCACCCTCTCCTCCGCTGGTGAGCACCTGTGCGATGTTGTTTGTGAACAGGCTTCGCTCGACGGTCAAATTGGAGGCGACGGAAAGAATCGCCCCGCCGTGCCCGTAGCTGGCGCTGCCGCTGTCCTCGACACGATTGTTGTTGAACACGCTGTCTTCGATCTTGATCGAGGATGCGGCATTCAAGCTGATGTAGATCGCGCCGCCGCCGCTGATGTTGGACGGATCCACGGCAGTGACTTGATTGTCTGCGAAGAAGAGATTCTGCAGTCGCACATGGACGTCGTTGAATGCGCTGTCGACGCGCATCGCGGCGCCGCGGCCCTGGCCAAAAACGCCCGCATATGCGTATCGGGCGCCGCTGAGCTGCAGGTTTCGAATCGTGTAATTGCCATCGGCTGAGGGCAGGACATCGAGCAGCCGTGTGGTCATGCCGGTCGCAGGTCGAATGATTTGCCGATTGTTCGGGCCGACGATTTCGGCGGGCCGCTTGAGTTGTAAGGTGCTGGTAAGTTCGATGGCTGAGAGCCCGCTGGCGATCGTGATTCTATCCACGCCGTTCCCGCCGGCGCAGTCGCTCCATAGCTGGGTTTGGAATTCATTGTTGTCCAGCGCTTCGCGCAAGGTGCAGGCACCGTCGTTCGCCAGCGTGTCGGCATTCGAATCGACCAGAATGTCCGCGGCCTGAAGGGCGAACGGTGTGTTCATCACAAGAAGCGCGATTGCGTACTTGAACGCGATGTTTCGCCTACTTGGTGCACGGGATTGCGAGGCAGTTAGGATCATTGTTTTTCCCCAATGGTGTTAACGTGGTCATGTCAAACAGGGTCGGTCCGCGCATCCCACTCGGTTGAATGGGCGTGACGAGTTGTTCGCGAGCGCTCCGGGCGATCAGATGTCGGGCGCTGCGCTACCACTGGGCTGCCCGGGCGATCGCCGATGGCTTTCAGCCTCTGGCGTGGCGCCGCTGGTCGTTTGCTCTTCGACGATCTCCAGCTTGGTCGTGCGCTCTCAGAGCAGGGAGCAAGGTGAGGATCGAAAGATGGGCTGGCATGGCCGACGGACTCCTGGGTGTTGAGATGTAAGGGCCCCAGAGCAATCTGCGTGCCAACATGAGAAATGACGTCGAATCAGCGAGTTGCGATGATGTTCGGCGCCCCGCTCGTGCGGAGACGCGAACTCGATGCGCGCTGGTTTGGGTACCTCGTTCGGCAACGCGAACGATGCGAGTTGAACTGTGGCCGACGCACTTGGTTGCGCAGCAGGCGATTCAGAGAGACGTGGGTGGTTGAACCTCGATGAACGCGAGCGAGCGTTCGGAGTTCGCATTTGCGAACTGCCCGACTTATCCTGCGACTTTGATTCCTTTGCGTTTCGTCCATGGCCGATATTCGCTACAGCATTGAGGTCTTGCATCCGCCGGGTTTGCCCCTGACCCGGCGGCAACTCGCGGTGGGCCGCTTTGTCCTTGGGCGCTCTTCGAGCTGCGATCTTCCCCTTGAGGCACGCGGGGTCTCGCGCGAGCATGTCGCCCTACAGGTCCTGGAGGACGGTGGCATATGTTTGAGCGATTTGGGGTCGACCAACGGTTCATTGCTCGATGGCAAGCGCTTTCACGAGCGGGCGATCAGTGGCGACTTTGTGCTGGAATTAGGCGAGGTGCGGCTGCGATTTAGGGAGCACGAACCTGAGCTCGGCGCGCTGGCTTTTCGTACAGGGCCGCAGATGGCGCCGACGAAAGAAGCAATGGCGTCGGCCAATGACGATGAGCCGCAGACTCAGGTCGACAGCCAGTTTCGTCGCTTGCGCGAAAGCCTCTCCTCATTTCTGATCATCAATCCAACGCAGGCGCCGCTCAGTGCCCTGCTAGGCGCTGCACTGCCAGCGCTCGGCGCGCGCGCCCTTTGCCTTCGCGATGCCGCCGGGCGGGTGCTCGCTGCGGCGGGGGAATCGGGCATGACCTTGCGCGACTGGATCAAGACTGAGGCGCTGAGCCTCGCGATGGATGCGGAATGTCAGCCGAGCGCCGCCACCGAGCGGGCGCTTCGACAACTGCTCAACTGGTGGTCAGTGGAGACCGGCCAGATTCAGGCCAAACCCGAGGCGACGCCGGTGTTCCCAGGAGTGGCCAGCGAGCACTCCCCTCTGAAGACTTCCTTGCGCGCCCTGGCTCGGGTGGCCAAGACACGGGTGGGGGTGTTGATACTGGGCGAATCTGGTACGGGCAAGGAGTTGGTGGCGCGCTGGGTGCATGCCTGCTCGGCGCGAGCTGCGGGACCATTCATTGCGATCAACTGCGCGGCATTGCCGCGTGACCTGCTGGAAGCTGAGTTGTTTGGCATCGAAAAAGGGGCGGCTACGGGCGTTGACGCCCGCCCGGGCGTCTTTGAACGCGCGCACGGCGGGACCTTGTTCCTCGATGAGCTGGGCGATATGCCACCGGAGACGCAGGTGCGGTTGCTGCGCGCGGTGGAAGACGGCCGAATTCATCGGGTAGGTGGCAAGCGCTTGATGGAAGTTGATGTCCGGTTGGTGGCGGCCACCCATGCCGATCTGCAGCAAGCCATCGAAAGCAAACAGTTTCGACTGGACCTTTTCCATCGAGTGGCGGGATTCGAGGTGCTGTTGCCGCCCTTGCGCGAGCGCGTGGCAGACATCGCGCCGCTGGCCTTTCATTTCTTTGCCGCTGCCCTGCAGCAAAACGGCACCCGCAGCCCTGGGATGACCGAAGCTGCCTTGCGCTGCCTACAGCACTGGCACTGGCCAGGCAATGTCAGAGAGCTGCGTCAGGCCATAGAAGGCGCCACGGCAACCCTGCTCGACGGTGAAGCGCTCGACGCGCAGCATTTGCCGCCACGCATCGCGCGCCGCACTGAGCCTTCAGCGGCGTCGAGCAACCACTCCAGCGAAAGTGCGGTGTTGAGTCTGGCCGAAGCCGTGGCGCGGGCCGAGCGTCTTGCGCTTGAGCGAGCCCTGCACGCAGCGGGTGATGTGCCGGAGCTTGCATGGGGATTGCTTGGAATCGGCAAGACCACCTTTTACAAGAAGCTGAAGGAACATCGCATTCAACGCGAGCATGACGACTCAGATGGCATGGAGGCATCGCCTTGATGCAGTACGAAGACGGCGACAAGACCGATCTGCTGGCGCTCACCGAGCGCGTTCGCAAGGTTCACAAGGAGGACAAGCGCACTCTGTCGTCAGGAACCTGCTTCGGTCGCTACCGAATCGAGGCGTTGATTGGCGAAGGCGGGATGGGCGCGGTGTACCTTGCCACGCAAACCGAGCCGGTGAAGCGGTCTGTTGCGATCAAGGTTTGCCTTGAGCGCAGGCTGGAAGACGAGGACCTGTCCCGCTTCTTGGTTGAGCGGCAAGTCCTGGCGCGAATGAGCCATCCGGCCATTGCCCAGCTCTTGGATGCCGGTACCTTGGACGATGGTACGCCTTTCTTCGTGATGGAATACGTGGCCGGTGACCGGGTGACGCGCTTTGTTCGGCAGCGTCAGTTGACGGTTGAGCAGCGTATCCAACTGTTCTGCGAATTCTGCCACGGTGTGGAACACGCACATCGCCGCGGCGTGATTCACTGTGATCTCAAGCCGTCGAATCTATTGGTCACCGAAGTGGAAGGGCGGCTGCAGCCCAAGGTGATCGACTTTGGCATCGCGCGCGCGATGGCGCACGAGTCCACGCAAGGCACGTCGGCCGGCACGCCTGGCTACATGAGTCCTGAGCAGGCCTCGGGAATGGTCGACCTCGATACGCGAACCGATGTGTTCAGTCTCGGTGTGCTGTTGTACGAGCTGTTGGCCGAGCGTCCGTTTGCGCAGGCCGATGCGGCGGCTGCGCCAGCGCTTGAACAGCGCTTGTTGGCGTTCGCAGGTGACGCCGGGCGGCCTGAACTGCACAGTTTGAAACTGTCCGGCCTTGCGCGGTCGCGCTGGCGTGAGCTCGACGCAATCGTCAATCGAGCGACCGCGGGTGCGCGCGAGCAGCGTTACGGAAGCACGGCCCAGCTGGCCGAGGATCTTCAGCTTTGGCTGCGGCGTGAGGCCATTCCTGCCTACTCCTCGTCCTGGATATATCGGGGCGCCTGCGTCTTACGTCGTCACGCGCTGCTCGCCACCATCTCCGGGCTTGCGCTTCTGAGCATTGCAGTGCTCGGCGCGCAACTGGTTGCTCAGTATCAGGAAGTCAGTCGGCAGCGCGACGTAGCCGAAGAGACCTCTAGGCTGCTGTTATCGACCTTTCAGGCCGCCGATCCCTATACCTATCCCGGAGCCAGCATCAGTGTTCGTGAGTTGCTCATTCGCAGCGCTGGGCAGGTCATGCAAAAGCCGCTTGAGCCAACGATCAAGCTTCGATTGCTGAGTGCATTGGCAGATGTGCAGGCCAATCTTGAGCTGTGGGACGATGTGCTGGTAACGCGCATGGAAGCCGAAAAACTCTCAGATTCGGCGGGTGTGTCGCGGGACGATCGGGCCGATTTCGCCTTGCAGCGGCTTCGCGCAATGGTCGATCTTGAGCAATGGGATGAGGCGGCTAATAAACTTGATCGTTTCGCGTCGCGGTTTGATCTGCCGCCCACCCATCCTCTGGTACTGGAATCGCAGATCTTGCGTGTCGAGATCTGGGAGGCCACCGATCAGGCAGACCGGTCGGCACAGCTACTGCGAGAGCTGGAGCCGCTCGTTCGCGCCTCGGACAAGCCTGAGCTGCGCTACCGCTGGGCGCGTTTTCGCGGGCGTGCCGCGGTATTGGCGCAGGATGGCGAGCGCGCATTGGCACCGCTCAACGAAGCCTATCGGTTGGCGGTGGACTTTTGGGGGGAAGACGATGCACGTACGGCGGCCACGCTGTCTGATCTGGCCTTGGCCGAAGCCCTGGCGGGGAACCTCGATCAGGCTGAGCAGCATCGGCGTGCCATTGTCGCCTTCAGTGAGCGCCTCTTCGGCGGCGACAGCGTTGGATTGGCGGTTGATCTGAGCAATCTCGGTGCGTTTCTGCAGCGCCGCGGCGAACGCGACAAGCTGGTGGAATCGGTGGCTGTGTATCAGCGTGCGCTCGACATCTTTCGCCAGCGCAGCGGCGAGAGCTCGGTCGATACGGCGACCGCCGCCAACGGCTTGGCGAGTGCGTTGGAAAGTCTAGGTGAGTTTGATCGCGCGAGTGCGGCTTATCGGCAGGCCGCCGATGCGATGCGTGCGGCGCGGGGTGATCAGCACTCCCTAGTGGGGATCGTCCTGCATAATTGGGGACGCAACGAGCTACAGGCCGGTCGACTCGCATCGGCTGAACGGTTGCTCAGTGAATCGGCGCCGCTGCTAGAGCAGGGATTGGGTAAGGATCACCCGCGCTACGCAATTTGGCGGCATACCATGGCTCGCTTGCGTTTGGCGCAGGGAGAGCGCGTCGACGCGTTGGTCTTGATCAAGGCCGCGTTGCCGGTCCTTGTAGCAGCTTACGGCGAAGACTCTACTGAGGTGAAAGCTGGCCAAGCCACTGAGAACGCAGCGCTTGAGCCATAAGCTAAGTTGCCTGGCGAGTGAACGGCCCCGGGCACCAATGGCCCGGGGCGCGCTCATGCTTACTTGCCGAACAGTTCCTTGCTCAGGTGCTTGGCCGCGTACACCTTGTCCAGCGCGGCCTGAATCGCCGCACTGTGTACCGACACCGTGCGGTTCACCGCTTCATCAAAGAAGTAGGCGCCGCCGAGCGAACGGATATTGCCGTCGAACACCAGGCCTACCACTTCGCCCTTGGCATTGATCAGAGGACTACCCGAGTTGCCGCCGATGATGTCATTGGTGGACACCTGGTTGAACTTGGTGTTCATGTCGAGCTTGCTCTTGGCGCTTACCCAGCTCGGTGCCAGCTTGAACGGGTCGAAATCGGTGGCGCGGGCGTACAGACCTTCGAAGGTGGTGAATGGCGGCACTGCCTCGCCTTTTTCCTCCCAGCCGCGGATCACGCCATGCGACAGGCGCAACGAGAAGGTGGCGTCCGGGTAGACGCTGGTGCCCTTCAGCGCAAAGCGGGCGGCAGCGAGTTGTTCAGCGCCGCGCTTTTCCACTGCCTCGACTTCGGTCTCGTAACGCTGACGGATCTGCCGTGCCTGTTGGTCGATCAGCCGGGCCAGTACGATGGCCGGATCGCTGCTGGCATCGACTGCCTTGGCGCCGCCCTCCCACAGCGACTCGCGCAGCTTGACATCGCCCAGCTGGCTGCCTTCGACAATCCGCTTGGCCACTTGCTCCGGTGAATCCTTGCCCAGCAGCTGGCGTACGAACGGATGGTCGACGCCGAGCTTTTCGCGCACCTTGGCCAGCGACCAGGTCAGGCGCATGAGCTCATAGTCCGGGTACACCGGCGTTTCGGCCAGCAGGCCGGCACGCACGGCCGGCATCCGCGCTTCGGCAAATTCGCGCAGCCGCTCGCCATCTGGCTTGGCGCGTTCGGCGGCGCCGCGAACCAGAGTTTCGGCCCAGCCGAGGTGCTGCGACTGAAAGCCCAGGCCGCCCTCAAGCATCACGTAGTCCATGTACAGATCGCGCATGGTCTTCTGCGCGGCGTCAATGTCGGCCCACGGGTTGCCGTAGCGCTGGCGGCGTTGTTCGTCTTCGGCCACCCAGGCTTTCAAGGCGTTCTCAGCATCGCGTTTGTCCTGCATCACCTCCGGCGCCAGCAAGGCCTGGAACATGCCGGTGCGGGCCTTGATGCCGTTCTCCACCGAGACCAGGTCGGTCTGCGCAATACGTGCCTGTTCCTCGCCCTGATTGCTGTACTGCAGCAGCAGGCCGCGGAATTCGTGGGCCAGCATCAGTCGCCAGGGCAGCATGGCGTCGCGCTGGGTTTCCAGCTGTGACACGGTCAGCAGGCGCTGGGTCGAGCCGGGATGGCCAAGGGTCATCACCAGTTCGCCCTCGGCGGCGCCGGCCGGGTTGATCGGGAAGAAATTCTTGACCTTGACTGGCTTGCCGTCCTGATAGACGCGCAACAGGCTCATATCCAGGTTGTAACGCGGGAAGTTGAAGTTATCCGGGTCGCCGCCGAAGAAGCCGGCGTCGTATTCCGGAGCAAAGGCCAGCCGCACGTCCTGGAAGCGGCTGTACTTGTACAGGTGTTGCACGCCCCCTTGATACAGCTCGACCACATCACAACGCAGGGTTGCGCTCTGCTTGCCGGCGCATTCGGCTTCGATCTTCGATTGCTCGGCCTTCTTGGCGTCGTTGTAGGCCTTGCCGCTGAGGCCGGCGGTGGCCTTCTGCACGCGCTCGGTGACGTCGGTGGTCGACTCAAGCCGGTTGATCTCCATCCCCGGACATTGCTTTTCTTCGCCTCGATTACCGGCAATGAAGCCGTTGTTGACGTAGTCGTGTTGCTTCGATGAGAGATCCTGCACGCAGCCAATCACGCAGTGGTGGTTGGTCAGCACCAGGCCTTCTTTCGACACGAACGAACCCGAGCAGCCGCCGGCCAGACGCACCGCGCCTTTCATCGCGTGGTCGAGCCACTTGGCATTCGGATCGAAACCATAGGCCTGCTTCATGGTGTCGAGCGGCAGGTTGTCCAGTGTCCACATGCCTTCGGCGGCGAAAGCGAACGGTGACACGGCCATCATCACGGCCAAACTCAGGGTGCGCATATAGGGTCCTCGGAGGGGAAAAAACCGCAGCAGGGTACCGGGTTGTCGGCGCCGACGACAACGCAGCCGGGGCGGCATGCGCTGTAGCGATGGTTTCAACGCCGCCAATCGCGCGGCGCGCGGCCATAGCGGCGGCGAAACGCCCGAGTGAAGTTGGCGCCATCGCTGTACCCCAGCCGGTGGGCCAAGGCGGTCAGTGATTCATCGCCTGCGGTCAACGCCTGTTCCGCTGCGCGCAACCGGTAGTCCAGGCTGAGTTGCCGAAAGCTGCAGCCCTCGGCCGCCAGACGGCGGGTGAAGCTGCGCTCCGACATGCCCAACAAGGCGGCCAACTCCCGCTTGTTCGGCATGCTGTGGGCCGCATGGCGCAGCATCATTTGGGTCCAATCGGCCAGGCCTCGCGTCTGCAGTCGTTGGACTGTGGCTTCGCAACGCTGGCGCGCTCGTAGCAGGCCCGGCTGGTTGGCTTCATCGCGGGGAGCGAGCAGATCAGGTGCTGCAAACTGTAACTGGATGCCGGGCAGGGGCAGGGCAGAGAACGCAGGCGTGATGCCGAGCAGTGCGTTGTAATTTGAGTGGTGATCGGGTCGCGGCCAGCCTAAGTCAACGCGCAGCGGCTGCAATCGGCAGGCATTGAGAAAATTGATTTCGGTGAGCACGGCCGCCAGCACGGTGTCCAGGTGCAGGCGCAGCACTTCATCGCGGAACGCCAGGCGTGGGTAGATCGCCAACTCGCCGTGTTCGGGGTCGAGGTGATAGCGCATGCGAAAGCCCGGGCTGAGCAGGGAGAAGTAGCGCGCCGCCAGGCGCAGCGCAGCATCCAGGGTGGGTGCCTGCTGCATGGCCAGACCCAGCACGTCATGTGAGGCTGGCTCCAGCCGTCGGCCCAGCTGTAGACCCAGATCGGCGCGGCCACACAGCCGAGCTGCGTTGAGCGACAGCGCCTGCACTTCATCCAAGCTAAGCGAGGCCGAGGGCGCTAGCAGCCGATCGGCGGCAACCTTGGCATCATTCAGCAACGCCTCGAGGTCCACCCCCAATTCGACCAGCAGCTCAGCCAGGCGCAGGTAATAGCGAGCCGGCAGGCTGGGAGTTGACGAATCGGCTGCGGCGCTTGGCGTTGGCTGGCCCATCGTTGCAGTCAAGCCCGGTTGGCACAAAATGACAAGTGCTGGCATGCCCGGCACGGCAACCTGAGCCAACCCAATCGCCTTGAGTTCCGCCGATGTCGACCTTCGATTCCGTGACCCTGCACTCGCCGCCATGGCGAGATCCGCGCCGCTTGGCCTGGATTGCTGCTTGGGTAGTGCCGCTATTGCCCTGGATCGGCTTGGGTCTGTTCCAGGCCACGGGCAATGAGTGGGTGTGGTGGATCGGTCCGCTGGTGCTCTATGGCCTGGTGCCGCTGCTCGATCAGTGGTTGGGCGAGGATCCGGCCAATCCACCGGCCGAGGCGATGCAGCAGCTCAGCGAGGATCCTTACTATCGCTGGGTGTTGTACGCCTGGCTTCCGCTACAGCTGCTGGCCCTGGCGTTGGCCTGCTGGGTGGTCAGTCAGTGGCAACTGGGCTGGGTCGGCTGGGTCGGGCTGATTGCCACCACCGGTTTGGTGGCTGGCGGCGGCATCAATGTTGCCCACGAACTTGGCCACAAGCGTGAGGCCAGCGCACGTTGGCTGGCCAAGTTGACCCTGGCACCGGCGTTGTACGGTCATTTCTTCGTTGAGCACAACCGCGGCCATCACGTTCGCGTCGCCACGCCGGAGGATCCGGCCAGCGCGCGGCTGGGCGAATCGTTCTGGCGCTTCCTGCCGCGCACGTTGGTCGGCAGCCTGCGTTCGGCCTGGCGTCTGGAGACCGAGCGGCTGAGCAGGCAGGGGCACGGGGCGTGGCACTGGCGCAACGAGAATCTGCAGGCCTGGTCGCTGAGTCTGCTGCTATTCGCTGCCTTGATCTGGCTGTTTGGTTGGATCGCCCTGCCGTTGCTGTTGCTGCAGGCGGCCTACGGCTCGATGACCCTGGAATCGGTGAACTATATCGAGCACTACGGACTGCTGCGCCAGCGGGGTGCCGATGGCCGCTACGAGCGCTGCCAGCCCTGCCATTCTTGGAACAGCAATCGACGCCTGACCAACCTGATGCTGTATCAGCTGGAGCGGCACTCCGATCACCATGCACACCCCTTGCGGCCCTACCAGGTGCTGCGGCATTTCGACGACAGCCCGCAGCTGCCGGCCGGCTATGCCGCCCTGGTGCCCTTGGCCTATCTACCGCCCGTGTGGTTCTGGCTGATGGATCGGCGGGTGTTGGCGTTCTACGGTGGCGACCGTCAACGCTGCAATCTGGGCCTGACCGCGTCGCCGACTTGATCGGCATGCCTCGCTTGCGCTGAAATCGCAGCTACGCCGAGTCGATGCAATCGGCGTAGCATCGTGGCACTACCGTTCTTGGCCGGCGCAGGGGGCAGCATGAGCAAGAAGTATCGGTTGATCACGCGCAGCGATTTCGATGGTCTGGTCTGCGCTGTGCTGTTGAACGAACTGTCGATGATCGATGACATCATGTTCGTGCATCCGAAGGACATGCAGGACGGCAAGATCGAGGTCACCGACCGCGACATCACCTGCAACCTGCCCTATGTACCAGGTGCCTACCTATCGCTCGATCACCATCTCTCGGAAACCATTCGTAACCCCGGCGAGCGACAGAACCACGTGATCGATGCCAATGCGCCGTCGGCGGCACGGGTGGTGTTCAATCATTTCGGCGGCAAAGAGCGCTTTCCGCAGATCAGTGATGACATGATGACGGCGGTCGACAAGGCCGACTCGGGACGTTTCAGCATTCCTGAAGTGCTCGACCCGAAGGGCTGGGTGCTGCTCAACTTCCTGATGGATGCGCGCACCGGTCTGGGTCGGTTTCGCGAGTTCCGTGTGTCGAACTATCAGCTGATGATGGATCTGATCAAATACTGCCGCGACCACAGCATCGATGAGATCTTGCAGCTGCCGGATGTGCGCGAACGCGTCGAGCTGTACTTCGAGCACGCCGAGCGCGCCAAGGAGCAGATCAATCGCTGCACCACGGTGCACAAGAATCTGGCCGTGCTCGATCTGCGCAATGAAGAGCTGATCTACGCCACCAATCGCTTCACCATCTATGCGCTGTTTCCGGAGACCAATATCTCCATCCACGTCATGTGGGGGGTGAAGAGGCAGAACACCGTATTCGCCACCGGCAAGTCGATCATCAATCGCACCTCGAAGACCAATATTGGCGAGCTGATGCTCACCTACGGCGGCGGCGGCCACGAGAACGCGGGCACCTGTCAGGTCGACAACGAGCGGGCCGATGCTGTGCTCGGCGAATTGATCGGCAAGATCAACGGTGATGGCTGAACCGCGGCTGGCAGCGGTGGGCAATGATCTGAACCGCAGCTGGCCGGCGCTGTCACACTAAGTGCATAGCGCCGTCGCGGACTGTGTCCGTTCGGAGTTGGCGGAAGGAGAAATCAGATGACGACCACCTTGTTCATTCTCGCCTTGATTGCCTTCAGCATCGTGCTGCTGCCGGTCATGCTGTTCAAGATGGCGGCCGGTGTCTTCAGCCTGATCGGCAGCCTGTTCTCGGCGCTGTTCGGTTTGCTGTCCGGCTTGTTGGCCGCAATCACCGGCCTGTTCGCTGCGTTGTTCGGCGCATTTCTGCTCGTGCTGCTGTTGCCGCTGATTGTGCTCGCGGTCGTGGCCAGCAGCCTGATCCCCTTGCTGGTGCCGATCCTGGCCCTGGTCGGCTTCATCTGGCTGCTCAGCCTGATGGTCCGCCGGCCGTCGGCCACGCCAGCCTTGCCGGCGCCGGCTGGCCACTGATGCCTGATTGCGGATCGGCTGATCGCGGCCGGTTCGCGTCGCCATCTCGTTTCCAAGCATCGGGAACTTTGCTCGGTGGGTTGTGGTCGTAGCCTCACCGGGCCAGTCACGCCCATCCACTCGGTGCCCTTTCATGCTCAAAACTTCCTTGTTGGCTGCAGCCTTGGCGCTAGGCAGCTCAGCCGTTCTTGCCGCTGATGTCGAGCCTTCCGCGGTCAGCAATGCAATCAAGTCCCTGGTGCCCGATGCCAAGATCGACAGCATCGCCGAGTCGCGCCTGAAGGGCTTGTATGAAGTGGTGCTGGGCGGGCAGGTGGTGTATGTCAGTGAAGATGGCAAGTATCTGGTTCAGGGCTCGCTGTTTGATGTCGGCAACCGCCAGGATCTGACCGAACTGGCCCGCGCCAAGTTGCGCAAGCAGGGCCTGGCGGACGCCGCTGGTGCTACCCGCATCGTCTATGCGCCGAAGTCGCCGAAGTACACCATGACCGTGTTCACCGACATCGACTGCGGCTACTGCCGCCGTATGCATGCTCAAATGCAGGAATACAACGATCGCGGCATTGCCATCGAGTACCTGTTCTTCCCGCGTGCCGGCGCTGGCTCGGAGTCCTTTCAGAAGGCCGTGTCGGTGTGGTGCGCGGATGATCGTGCCAAGGCGCTGACCGAGGCCAAGAGTGGCGTGGCGCTGGACAAGAAAGAGTGCGCCAACCCGATCGCCGAGCAGTTCGATCTGGGCGCTCGGATCGGCGTGTCCGGCACGCCCGCCGTCTACACCTCCGATGGTGTTCAGGTCGGCGGCTATGTGCCGCCCGATGATCTGCTGAAAACGCTGGAGAAGATGGCAGCCTCCAAGTAAGCCCTGCGCGACGACGTCGCGCGTCATCTCAAAACCCTCTGAGACGCCAGCGAGGCCGAGCCCGCTGGCGTCTTCGTTTGCGCTGGGCGCCGAGGCCAGTCGGCCCAGACCGCAGGTCAATCCGCTATCCTATGGGGTTCTTTGGTTGGCCTTTCCGAACCTCTCATGATCGTTCTTCTCGGCCGCGCGGCATTTTCGCGCTTTCGTCTCGATCGACTGCAAGCGCGATTGCAGGGCGAAGTCGACCCTGGGCTGCAGCTGCAATCCGCCGATTGGTGGTACCTGTTGGACGCCGATTCGAGTGCCCTGGACGCCTCGGCCTGGCAGCGCCTGGAGCAGATTCTGCAGGCGCGTCGCGTGGAGTCCGGTCAGCCGGTGGATCTGCTGGTTGTGCCGCGCCTGGGCACATTGTCGCCCTGGTCGAGCAAGGCCAGCGAGATTCTGCAGGGCGTTGGCCTGCCGGTGCGACGAGTCGAGCGCGCAATCGGCTATCGGCTCGTCGCTTTCAGCGAGGAGCTGCGCAGTGCGGTGGCCAAGGTGCTGCACGATCCGCTGACCCAAAGCGTGGTCAGTCAGATCAGTGACGCCGACAGCTTCGATCAGCCTCGCCCAGCGCCACTGGTCAAGGTCTCGCGCGCCGGCCTGGCTTCGGCCAATCGCGAGCTGGGCCTGGCCTTGTCGGACGATGAGCTCGAGTATCTGGCGGCGCGCTACGACGAGCTGGGACGTGATCCCAGCGATGCTGAGCTGATGATGTTCGCTCAGGCCAACAGCGAGCATTGCCGACACAAGATCTTCAATGCCCGCTTCTGCATCGATGGCGAAGACAGGCCTCATTCGCTGTTCGGCATGATTCGCAACACCCAGCAGCAGGCGCCGCAATTCACCCTGAGTGCCTACAAGGACAACGCCGCGGTCATCGAGGGGCATCGGCTGACACGCTTTCACCCCGACCATGAGGGGCGCTATCAGCGCAGCGCCGAAGAGCCGGCCGCCTTCACCATCAAGGTTGAGACGCACAATCATCCCACCGCCATTTCACCTTTTCCCGGCGCGGCCACCGGTTCCGGCGGCGAGATCCGCGACGAAGGTGCGGTGGGCCGTGGTGGCAAGCCGAAGGCCGGTCTGGTTGGCTTCACCGTCAGTCACTTGCGCCTGCCCGAGCTGGCGCAGCCCTGGGAGGCGCCGCGTTCGTTCAATCCGCGCATGGCCTCGGCGCTGGATATCATGACCGAAGGGCCGATCGGTGCGGCCGCCTTTAACAATGAGTTTGGTCGACCGAATCTGACCGGCTATTTTCGCAGCTTCGAAGCGGTGACGCCGGAAAGCGAGCTGCTGCGTGCTTACGACAAGCCGATCATGATTGCCGGTGGCCTGGGGCGAGTACAGCCGGATCACGTGGAAAAGCGCCGCCTTTCCGAGGGTGATCTGGTGGTGGTGCTCGGCGGGCCGGCCTTGCTGATCGGTCTCGGCGGTGGCGCGGCTTCATCGATGGCCTCGGGCCAGAGTGACGAAGCGCTGGATTTTGCCTCGGTGCAGCGCGATAACCCGGAGATGCAGCGGCGCTGTCAGGAAGTAATTGATCGTTGCTGGCAGATGGTCGACGCCAATCCGATCATTTCGATTCATGATGTCGGCGCCGGCGGTCTGTCGAACGCCGTGCCCGAGCTGTTGCACGACGCCGGTCGCGGCGGCGACATCGATCTGCGGGCAATTCCCTGTGATGCGCCGAGCATGAGCCCGATGCAGATCTGGTGCAACGAGGCGCAGGAGCGTTATGTTCTGGGCATAGCCGCCGAGTCATTGCCGGCCTTCCGGGCGCTGTGCGAACGCGAACGCTGCCTGTTCGCGGTGATCGGCACGGTGACCGAGCGTCAGCACTTGCTGGTAAGGGATGAGCTTCTAGGTGAGGCGGCGATCGATCTGCCGATGGATGTGCTGTTCGGCAAGGCACCCAAGATGGAGCGCAGCTCGCGCGTGCCGCCCTCAATCAGCTGGCCCCGGCTCGATACCGCCGCCATCGACTTGCAGGAAGCGGGTATCCGCGTGTTAAGTCATCCGACGGTGGCGTCGAAGAATTTCCTGGTCACCATTGGCGATCGCAGCGTGGGTGGCCTGTGCTCGCGCGACCAGATGGTCGGGCCGTGGCAGCTCCCGCTGGCCGATTGCGCGGTGACCCTGGCTGACTTCGACGGCGTGGCCGGCGAGGCGATGGCGCTCGGCGAGCGCACGCCGCTGGCCCTGATTGATGCCGGCGCCAGTGCGCGAATGGCGGTGGGCGAGGCAATCACCAATCTGCTGGCGGCACCCATCGCCAGCCTGAAAGAAGTCAAGCTGTCGGCCAACTGGATGGCAGCCACCAGCCATGAAGGCGAAGACGCCCTGCTGTTCGAAGCCGTGCAGGCGGTGGGCATGGAGCTTTGTCCCAAGCTCGGCATCGGAATTCCGGTGGGCAAGGATTCCCTGTCGATGCAGGCCCGCTGGCAGGATGCCGGTACGACACAGCAGTCGGTTTCACCGGTATCGCTGATTGTGACGGCCTTTGCCCGCGTCGACGATGTGCGCGGAACGCTCACTCCCGACCTCAAGCGCGGTGAAGACAGTGAGTTGTGGCTGATCGGTCTCGGTGGCGGCAAGCAGCGTTTGGCCGGCTCGATTCTCGGTCAGTGTTATCAGCGCATCGGCGGCTACAGCCCGGATCTCGATTCGCCGCAGCGTCTGCTTGATTTCGCGGCACTGATCCAGGCCGCCCGTCAGGCCGAGCTGTTACTCGCCTATCACGATCGCAGCGATGGCGGCGCATTCGCTACGCTGTGCGAGATGGCGTTTGCCGGACACTCCGGGCTGGAAATCAATCTCGATGGTTGGGGCGACGATCCGATCCGCACCCTGTTCGCCGAAGAGCTCGGCGCTGTGGTGCAGATCGCAGCCGAGGATCGCGTTGCCTTCGCCGACCTGGTCGATCGCCATGGGCTGACCGACTGCGCCCAGCGCATTGGCAAGCCCAATGGCGCGCCACGCATTCGCATTCAGCGCGGCGGCAAGACTCTGGCCGATTGGGCCTGGGATCAGCTGTTCAAGGCCTGGTGGGATACCAGCCACCAGATTGCCCGACGCCGTGACAACCCGGCCTGTGCCGACAGCGAGCTCGAGCAGCGGCTCGATTTCACCGACCCCGGACTTAACGTTCAGTTGAGTTTTGATCCAGCTGAGAATGTCGCCGCGCCCTACATCGGCAATGGCAGGCGGCCGCGGGTGATGATCCTGCGCGAGCAGGGCGTCAATGGTCAGGTCGAGATGGCCGCGGCCTTTGATCGCGCTGGCTTCGAAGCGGTCGATGTGCATATGACCGACCTGATCAGCGGGCGGGTAACGCTGGATGACTTCCGTGGACTGGCAGCCTGCGGCGGCTTTTCCTATGGCGACGTGCTCGGCGCCGGACGTGGCTGGGCCACCTCGATTCTGCAGCGCGCATCCCTGCGCGATCATTTCGCCGCCTTCTTCCACCGCGATGACACCTTCAGCCTCGGCGTGTGCAACGGCTGTCAGATGCTGTCGCAGCTGCACGAGCTGATCCCCGGCGCGCAAGGGTGGCCGAGTCTGCAGCGCAACGCCAGCGAGCAATACGAGGCGCGCCTCAGTCTGGTTGAGGTGATGGATTCGCCCTCGGTATTGCTGCAGGGCATGGCCGGCTCGCGAATGCCGGTGGTGGTCGCGCATGGCGAGGGGCGGGCGGAATTCCTTGATGCCAGACAGCAGACGGCCGTCATCGGTGCGCTTAGATTCGTCGACAATCACGGCCAGGCAACCGAGCGCTATCCGCTGAATCCGAACGGTTCACCGCAGGGAATGACCGGCTTCACCAGTGAGGACGGACGCGCCACCATTCTGATGCCGCATCCGGAGCGCGTGTTCCGCAGCGTCCAGCTGAGCTGGCGCGCAGCGGAGTGGGGTGAAGACTCGCCCTGGATGCGCATGTTCCGCAACGCGCGGGTGTGGTGCGAATGAGTCGGTCGCCGCTTCGTCCCTTCGTGTGGTCGGCCGCGCTCTGGTTGCCGGCCTGTTTTACTCTGTGGGCGCTGAGCTCGTCGCTGCTGGTGTTTCTGGTGGTCAGCGCCATGAACTGGCTGTTGCCGGCACTGTTTCCCTACGCAGTGACGGCGGTGGAACAGCACGGTGTGGTCTTCGAGGTCGTGACCACACTGCAGACCGAGACGCTGGCCGATGGCCGCGTGGGCGTGCTGGTGCTGACTGGTACGCCGCTGATCTATGCCTGGTGTCTGGCCCTGTACGCCGGCCTGGTCATGGCCACGCCGCTGGAACGCCGGCAATGGTTGAAACAGCTGGCCATCGGCCTGGCGATTCTGTCGCTGGTGGTGCTGTGGGGGGCCTGCTTCAATGTGCTGAAGCAACTGACCTTCGATGCCGGCCCCCTGGGGGCGGCGGTGATCGAACGCGCCGGTCTGAAGCCTGACCTGATTGCCTTGGGCTATCAGTTCGGCTACCTGATTCTGCCGCCGGTGGCGCCGATCGTGCTCTGGATCGGGCAGAACCAGGCCTTCCTCCGCTATCTGGTTGGCTGGGCCGGGGAACCTGAAGCCGCTGTCGAGAGTCAGAGTCGCAATGAGCAGGCCGCGTCGGCCTCTTCGTCTGTCACCGATCAGGATTCCGCATGAACACCGCACTTCAGCCCGATCAGGCCGAGTCGAAGGCTGTTGCCGTTGACTCGGCGGATCTCACGGCAACCACCGAGCCGACGATGGAAGAGCGGATCAGCCGGCAAATGCTATCGCGTGGTCGGCTGAAAGAAGCTGACCTTGGGCGCGCTCGGCGCCTGCTGGAAGAGTCGGGCGGCTCGCTGATTGGCTTGATGAACCGCATCGGCCTGGTGTCAGAGCGCGATGTTGCCGAAGCGGTGGCCGAGGTCATGCAGCTGCCGTTGCTGTCAAGCAAGGAATTTCCTGAGCAGCCTCCGGCCAATGTGCAACTGTCGCTGCGCTTCCTGAAGCAGATGCATGTCTGTCCGGTGGCCGAAAGCGACACCTCTATTGATTTGCTCACTGCCGAACCGTATGACGAGTACCCCAGTCAGGCGGTTGGTATGGCGACCGGCAAGCAGGTGAAACTACTAGTTGGGGTGCGCTCGGAGGTCGACGATCTGATCGAGCGCCTGTACGGCGCTGGCCGATCGGCCATGGGCACCATCGTTGAAAATCTCAGCGATGGCGATGGCCGCGCCGAAGACGATATCGAGCATTTGCGCGATCTTGCCTCCGAAGCGCCAGTGATTCGTCTGGTGAACCTGGTGATCCAGCGTGCCGTCGAAGCGCGCGCCTCGGATATCCATATCGAGCCATTCGAGAACCGCCTCAAGGTGCGTTATCGCGTCGATGGTGTGCTGCAAGAAGTGGAATCGCCGCCTGCCGGATCGACTGCCGCGGTGATCTCGCGCGTCAAGATCATGGCCAAGCTCAACATCGCCGAACGGCGTCTGCCGCAGGACGGCCGCATCATGCTGCGGGTGCAAGGCAAGGAGCTGGACCTGCGTGTCTCCACCGTGCCGACAGCGCATGGTGAATCGGTGGTGATGCGTATTCTCGATCGCGAGTCGGTGGTGTTTGACTTCCACACGCTCGGTTTCACCGACGAGTTCCTGCCGAAATTCGTCGATGTGCTGGAGCTGCCGCACGGCATTCTGCTGGTCACCGGGCCGACCGGCTCCGGCAAGACCACCACGCTGTATACCGCGCTGTCCAAGATCAATACGCCGGACGTCAAGATCATCACGGTGGAAGATCCGGTTGAGTATCAGATCGAGGGCATCAACCAGATCCAGGCCAAGCCCAGCATCGGCCTCGATTTCGCCCATGCCCTGCGCTCGATCGTGCGCCAAGACCCGGACGTGATCATGATCGGCGAAATGCGCGATCTGGAAACCTGCCGCATCGCGATTCAGTCCGCCTTAACCGGTCACTTGGTGCTGTCCACCCTGCATACCAACAACGCCGCCGGCGGCATCACCCGCCTGCTCGACATGGGCGTGGAGGACTACCTGCTCACCTCCACCGTCAACGGCATCCTCGCCCAGCGTCTGGTTCGACGCCTTGAGCCGACCCATCGCGAGGCCTACTCGGCGATGCCGGAAGTGGTAGAAGAGTTCGGCCTGCAGCGCTACACCCAGGCCGACCCGGTCACCCTGTATCGCCCCGGCCCCTCGGCACTCACTCCGACCGGCTACCTGGGCCGTACCACCATCATGGAATTCCTGGTGATGAACGACCCGATCCGCCGCCTGGTCATGAAACACGCCGACATGGGTGTGATCGAGGAAGAAGCCCGCCAGCACGGCATGCGCACCATGTACGAAGACGGCCTGGTCAAATCGCTCAGCGGCGTGACCACCATAGAAGAAGTACTGCGCGTGACGCAGGAGGGGTGATGAAGAACGGGATTCGCTTAGGAGCCGTGATTCGTGATTCGGGATTCGTGATTGGTAGGAGCGGGGCGCGGCAACCTGCTCGCTTGGGCTCCGCCGAGGCATTGAATTTTTGCCGATCGCTCGATGCACGCGGGCTTTTTCCGAATCCCGAATCCCGAATCCCGAATCCCGGCTTTCCAGCCAATCACGGCTCTTAACACCCATGCCCTTGTTCCGCTACAAAGCCTATACGCCGGCCGGTGAGTTGCTCGATGGGGCGATGGAAGCGTCGTCGGCTGATGAGGTGATCGCGAAGATCCAGGACGCGGGCAATCTGCCGGTGGAGGCCAAGCTCAGCAGCGCCTCAGCGGGCGGGTTCGGTCTGTTCACCAAGCGCGCCGAATTTGGCGCCGATCAGGTGCTGCAGTTCACCCAGCAGCTGGCCACCTTGCTCGGCGCCGGGCAGCCATTGGATCGCGCCTTGCAGATCCTGCTCGATTTGCCGGAGTCGGAGTCGGCGCGCAAGATGATCGAGCGCATCCGCGATGCGGTGCGCGGTGGCGCGCCCTTGTCGACCGGGTTGGAACAGCAGGGCACGGTGTTCTCCCGGCTATACATCAATATGGTGCGCGCTGGCGAAGCCGGTGGTTCATTGCACGACACCCTGAGCCGCCTGGCCGACTACCTTGAGCGCAGCAAGGCGTTGAAGGAAAACGTCATCAATGCCCTGATCTATCCGTGCATCCTGGTGGTGATGGTGGTCGGCTCGCTGATCCTGCTGCTCGGCTATGTAGTGCCGCAGTTCATGCCGCTGTTCGAGGACATGGGTGGCGATCTGCCCCTGATCACCCAGATCGTGCTGACCGCGGGCGATACGCTGAACCAATGGTGGTGGGTGTTGGTGCTGGCCCTGGTATTGAGCGTCGTGGCGGTGCAGCGGCAGTTCAGTGATCCGCTCAAGCGGGCTCGACTGGATGCCTGGATGCTGGAACGCAAGCGCTTGGGTGATCTGCTGGCCAAGGTGGAAACCGCGCGCCTGGCACGTACCCTGGGTACCTTGCTGCACAATGGCGTGCCCTTGCTGGCCGGACTGTCGATTGCCCGCAACGTGATCGGCAATCGCGCCCTGGTCAGCGCCGTCGAGGCCGCCGCCGAGGACGTCAAGACCGGTGGTGGCCTGTCGGTATCGCTGGCCAAGAGCAAGCGCTTTCCGCGTCTGGCGCTGCAGATGATCCAGGTGGGCGAAGAATCCGGTGAGCTGGACGGCATGCTGCTCAAGGTCGCCGATACTTTTGATGTCGAAGTGCGGAACACTCTGGATCGGTTGCTGTCTGCATTGGTACCGGTGCTCACCATCGTCATGGCGGGCCTGATCGCAATGATCGTCCTGGCGATCCTGCTTCCCATTCTTGATCTCAGTTCCATGGTTGGATAACGCATGAACTCAAAACGCTTTGCTGTGAAAACCCGCGGCCGTCAGGCTGGCTTTACCTTGATCGAAATTCTGATCGTGGTCGGCATCATTGCCCTGATCGGCACCATCGTCGCCGGCCGTATCTTTGGCAACAAGGATCGCGCCGACTACAAGCTGGCCGAGTCGCAACTGCAGACGCTGGCGGCGAAGATCGACAGCTACGAACAGGACACCGGCGAGCTGCCCAGTCAGCTGCAGGACCTGATCTCACAGCCGGGCAATGCCTCCAGCTGGCTGGGCCCGTACTCGAAAGAGAGCGAGCTGAAAGACCCCTGGAACAACCAGTTCGAGTATCGCGTGCCGGGTCAGAGTGGCAAGTTTGATCTGGTCAGCTATGGCAAGGATCGCAAGCCCGGCGGCGACAGCTACAACCGCGATATCGTCTTCAGTCCTTGATTCACATCCGCCACCACCGTAGCGCGGCACCGCGTCACTCCAGAGGCTTCACCCTGGTCGAAGTGGTGGTGGTGGTGATGATGCTCGCCGTGTTGACGGTCGTGGTGGCTTCGGTCACCACCGGTGGCATGGCGCAGGCTCGGGTCAGAGCTGCCTCAAAGGATCTTGTCGCCGCACTGCGCTACACCAGAACGCAAGCCATAGTTAAGCGCGAACCGCAATTTCTGACCTTGGATGTCGAGCGGCGTGCTTATCAGGCAGCCGATCGCGACTGGGTCGAGCTGCCCAAGGAAATGGAGCTGGCGATGACCACCGCCGCGCAGGAAGTGGTGGAAGAGGGGGTTGCACGAATTCGCTTTTTCCCTGACGGCGCGTCCACCGGCGGCCATGTCGAAGTCATCCGTGGCGAGGCTGTCTGGCGCATCGATGTCTCCTGGTTGACCGGTGAGGTGCGTATGCATGCCGGCTCCCCAGACTGAACTTGCAGTTACGAATCTTGTCAATCCCTTCATGCGCATGCTTTCTCGCCACCATCAGCCCGCGGCCACCGCCGCCCAGCAAGGTTTCACCTTGTTGGAGGTGGTTGCTGCACTAGCGGTTCTGGCGTTGGGCCTGGGGCTTTCGATGCAGGCACTCAGCGGTGCCATGAATCAAAGCCGGATCTCGGCGGAGCAGACCCATGCTGCCCTACTGGCCCAGACTGTGCTGGATAACCTGGGCGCGGTCGAGCCGTTGGAGGAGGGCGAGTACAGCGGCGAGTTCGAACATGGATATCGCTGGTACGTCAATGTCACTCCCTACCTGTTGGAGGAGGAGGGGGTAGACCTGATCAGTCTCGGTCAGTCGGTGGAACTGATGCGGGTCGATTTGGAAATTGAATGGCAACGCGGTCAGCGTGAGATGCGATCACGGTTCTCCACGCTGCGCGCGATGTATAGGCGAGACCCATGACCGCGCCCACCCGCCCGACGCCGGCTCAGTCAGGTTTCACCTTGCTGGAAATCTTGCTCAGCGTCGCCTTGCTGAGCCTGATCATCACCCTGGCCTACGGTAGCCTGCGGGTGGCAGCGCGGGCCAGCGCCAGCGGTGAGCGGCTGATCGAGCGCAGCGAGGAGTTGCGTGCCACCCAGGGCTTCATGCGTCGCCAGTTCATGCAGGTGATGATCACGCCGTTTGAACGCCCTGGCGATGGTGATGCCCTCAACGAGAAACGCTTTGAAGGCAGCGCCGATGCGGCGCGCTTTGTGGCGCCCATGCCGGGCTACCTGTCGCGTGGTGGCGCGCACGTGCAGGAATTGGCCCTGGTGCGTGATGCCAACGGCTATAGCTTGCAGTTTCGCTTTTCGCAGTTGAACGGTTTTGACGCCGAGCAGGGCATTCCCGCCGATGTCGAACCGGTGGTGCTGATGGACGGCCTGGCTGACGCCCGATTCGAGTTTCGCGGCGTGATCGAAGGCGAGCTGAGTGACTGGTCCAGCGACTGGGAAGAGCCATGGCAGCTACCGGCCTTCGTTCGCCTGCTGGTCGAGTTTCCGCAGGGTGATGCGCGCAAGTGGCCGGCGTTTGAAGTGCCGATTCCGGCCGGTGCGCAGAATGCCACCTTGAGTTTCGACAATATTCGTCGGGCCGGAGCGCCCAACGATCCGCGTGCGAGGCAGGCGCCATGAGTCGCCAGAGCGGCATCGCCTTGCTGATCGTCATGTGGTTGCTCGCCTTGCTGGCCATCGTGCTCGGAGCCTTTACCGTGCTGGCACGCAGCGAGCGTATGCAGGCGCGCCATTTGTTCGAAGGCACCAAGGCGCATTACGCCGCCGAAGCCGGCATCCATCGGGCGGTGATGGCCTTGGCCGTGCCCGATCCGCTGCAGCGCTGGATACCGGATGGACGCGCCTATCAGTTCCAGTTTGAGGGTGCTGAGGTGGAAATCGAAATCCACGACGAGTCCGGCAAGATCGATCTCAATGCCGTTGACCCGGCCTTCTTCTCGCGCTTTCTGCAGGGCATGGGCGTGGACATGGTCGAGGCCGATGAGTTGGCAGCCGCGGTGGCCGACTGGCGCGACACCGATGATCTACTCACACCGGGCGGTGCTGAGGACGATGACTACGAGGCCCTTGGGCTGAGCTACGGCGCCAAGGATGCACCGTTCGACCTGATTTCGGAGTTGCAGCAGGTGCGTGGCGTGAGCTACGACCTGTACTCCCGGTTGGCGCCGCATCTAACCCTCTACTCGGGCCTGTCGCAGCCGAACGCGGCATTCGCCCCCGCGGCCGTGTTGGGAGCGCTGCCCGGCATGGATCCCAACCAGGCGGCGTTCACCGTCGACACGCGGCGGCAGTATGACCCGAACAGCGGCCTGCCGCCGCTCACCCTCACCGATGGCACCCCACTCGTGGTGGCGGCCGGAAGCGGCACATATAATGTGCGCTCTCGTGCTCGCCTCAACAATGGCGCCTGGGCAGAGCTGGACGCCGTGGTGCGGCTCGGCGGTGCCCCGTCGTCGGGGCTCGCGTTTACCGCCCTGCGTTGGCAGGACGGCACTCAGCTTTGAGGCTAAATCCTTGAGTTCAATACCATTTGCCGACGCTTTGACGCCGTTCTTGGTGCGCCTGCGGACACGCTATACACAGTCACCGCTGCCCGCGTTCCTGAACTGGTGGTGGGGCGAGCTGCGGGCCTGCCTGCCGCAGCGGCTACAAGCCCTGCTGACCGGGCAGGAGGCGGAGATCCAGCTGGTTGCTCACGCCGATGGCGTGAAAGTGTTGCGGCGTGGCGCCGATGGCGCAGTCGAACTGGCGACCTTCAGCGCCGAGCAGTTGGACGACAGCGGGCTCGATCTGTCTGCCTTGCTTGGTGAATCGGAGCAGCGCCTGCCGCGCGTCGCCTTGCTGGCCGAACGCCAAGTGCTGCTGCGCCGCCTCAGTCTGCCGGTGGCGGCAGCCGCCAATGTCAGGACCATGGTGGGCTACGAGATTGACCGCCAAACCCCGTTTCGTGCCGACCAGGTCGAGTTCGACTGCAAACTAGGCAAGCTGGCGCCGGGGGCCAAGATGGTTGAAGTGGAACTGGCTGTCGTGCCGCGCGAGCAGTTGCAATCGATGCTGCGATCGATCGGTGCGCAGTCGCTCACCCTCGATGCCATTGACGTACAACGCAACGAGCATCGGATCGGGTTCAATCTGCTGCCGGAAGGCAAGCGTCGCGTGCGCGATCCGCGTCCGATGCTCATTAATATCTTGCTAGTCTCGACGGCGGTGATTCTGTTGCTGTTGTCGATGGCACAGGTGGTCGAGAATCGACGCCAGGCGGTGCAAGCCATCGAGGCGGACGTGGAGACGCAGCGTGAGTATGCGCGTTCGGCAGGCAAGCTGCGCAGCTCGTTGGAATCCGCGGCCGAGGGCGCCAACTTCCTGGCTGAGCAGCGCCGCCAGCGACCCTCCGTGGTCGAGTTGTTGCGTCTGCTCACCGACACCCTGCCGGACGATACCTTTGTCGAACGGATGGCATTCAGTAACGATGTGCTAAGTGTCACCGTCCAGAGTGGCTCTGCGGCCAAGCTGGTCGAACTGCTGCAGAAGACACCGATGCTGCGCAATGCGGCCCTGGCCGGTGCGATACAGCCCGATCCCCGCAGTGGTAAGGATCGCGCCACGCTGACGGCAGAATACGCGCCGCATGGAGATCAGCCGTGAATCTTCCGAGCAATACGCCGCGCAGCCGCGCTTACGCGCTGCTGCTGCTGGGGCTGGCCCTGGCACTGATCTATCTGCTCGGCGTGCACTGGTGGTTCACCGCGCCCTTCCTGGAGGCGCGTGAGGACCTGATCGAGGCGCGCGACCAGGAAGCCAAGTTCCGCCACATCGCGCAGCAGCGCAGCCTGATCGAGCAGCGCTTGTTGGAAGTGCGTGAGTTCGAAGCGTCCAACCCTGAGTTCCTCGCTGAGGAAAACTTCGATCTGGCAGCCTCGAGTCTGATCCAGCGGCTGCAGAACCTGGTTGACGCACAGAGTGCCGGCCCAGCCTGCACGGTGATCAGCCGGACGCCGTACCGCGGCCAGACCGAAGAGCCGTTTGAGCGGGTGACAGTGAAAGTCAGGCTGCGCTGTGAACTTGAGTATCTGACCCCGGTGCTACACGGCCTGGAGACCGAGAGCCCGCGGCTGTTCCTCAGCGACTTTGTGGTCAGCAGTCGGCGCCAGTTTGCGCAACGCGGCCGCAACCAGGCCCAGCAAGGGGTGATCGATATCAGCTTCGACGTCTACGGCTACCTGCGCAAGGCGCTTGAAAAGGGCAAGGCATGAGCGACAGTCGGCAACTGATTCAACGCACCGTTGCGCTCACGTTTCTGACCTGGTCGGTGGGCACCACCGTGGTGGTCTACAGTGGTCTCGGCGCGCGCTATTCGCTGCACCCCGATCAGGCCATCGAACCGTCTGACGTGCCAGCGGTTCGACTGGAACGCAATCAGGCCGGCATCGAGCAGCTGGAACGTTTCGCCATGATTGGCGAGCGCCCATTGTTCAATCCCGATCGTCGACCCATTCCGCCGGAAGAGGCGGCGCCGGATGACAAGGCCGGGCCGGTGGAGTCCGTGCCGCTGAATGTGGTGGTTACCAGCATCATCATCACCAAGAACGACCAACTCGCCATTGTCACCGATCCCAACACCAAGAAAGCAACGCCGGTGCGGGTCGGCAAGTCGCTGGAAGGCGATCAATCAGCCTGGCGATTGGTGGAACTGACGCCGCGCAGCGCGGTCTTTGAGGGCCCGGGCGGGCGCTCGGGGCTGGATTTGCGGGTGTTTGATGGTCAGGGTGGCGAGCCGCCGACCCCGGTGTCGATCCCGCAATCGAGTGCCAGTGCCCAGGCTTCGAATACCGGCGCCAACCCCGAGAAAGAACAGCAGCATGCGGCGAATGAGGCCAACGATGCCGGCGCCGAAACACCGGAGTCACGGGCTGAACAGATTCGTCGACGCATTGAAGAGCGTCGCCGCCAGTTGCGTGAAGAGGCCGAACGCGCCAAAGCGGAGCGTGGCGAATGAAGGAGATCGGAGTGAAGCTGCACACCACGTTGTTGCTTGGGGCCGTTGCTTCCCTAGGCGGTTGCTGCCACGCGGCATCCGAGCAACAGAATCTGTCTGCCGATGTTGCTGACGAAGCAGCGGCCAAGTTGAAGGCTGAGGAAATGCGTCAGCTGATAGAAGAACGCCGTCGGCTGATTGAAGAGCGCCGTCGCCTACTGCGGGAAGAGGCCGAGCGCGCCCAAAAAGCGGAGCGTGGCGAATGAAGGAGATCGGAGTGAAGTTGCACACCACGTTAATGCTGGCGGCCATCGTCGCCCTCAGCGGATGCGCCACAACCCGGCAAGATCCCGGTGTCGGCCTGGCCATGGAAGGTCGGTCGATCTTCGCTGACCCAGTCGGTGGACAAGGGCCGGTGCGCGAGCAGGAAGCCGAGCTGTTGGGCAGCAACGATGCTGGCCAGCCGGCCAGCGACATTCCCACCGAACATAGTGGCAGCGGCACCTTCATTAATGAGTCGGCCTCCAGCAAGGTGCCGCCGGCGGCCGGCGCGGTGGGCGAGGTCACCTTCAATTTCGAAGGCGAGTCGTTGCATGCCGTGATCAAGACCATTCTCGGCGAGATCCTGCAACAGAACTACGTGATTGCGCCGGGCGTCAGTGGCCAGGTCACCTTTTCCACGGCCAAACCTTTGCGCGGTGACCAAGCGCTATCAATCCTGGAAATGCTGCTGCGTTGGAACAACGCCACCTTGGTCTGGCAGGATGGGCGCTACACCATCCTGCCGATCGGTCAGGCCCTGCCCGGCAATCTCACCCCGAGAACCGGTCCGGTGAATACGGCACGCGGCTATGAGGTGCGCGCGGTACCGCTGAAATTCATTTCGGCGATGGAAATGGAGAAGGTGCTCAAGCCTTACGCCAAGCCGGAAGCGGTCATCAGTGTTGACCCAGCGCGTAATCTGATTGTCCTCGCCGGTACCCAGGCTGAGCTGGAGAACTATCTGCAGACGGTCGATGTGTTCGATGTCGACTGGCTGGCCGGCATGTCGGTTGGCATGTTCTCCCTGCAACAGGCCGAGGCCAGTGCGGTGGTCGGCGAACTGGAGAAGATTTTTGGTGAGGGTAGCAATACCCCGCTGGCTGGCATGTTCCGTTTCATGCCGCTGGAAGGCATCAATGGCGTGATGGTGATTACGCCGCAGCCAAAGTATCTGAAGACGGTGGAAGAGTGGCTGGAGCGGTTTGATCTGGGTAGTGGCGAAGCAGGTCAACGGCTCTACGTCTATGACGTCAAGAACGTCAAGGCGGCCGATCTGGCCCAGGTATTGGGCGATGTGTTTGGCGGCAGCGGCAGCTCCGGTTCGCGTGGTTCGGGCTCGGTAGCGCCCGGTCTTGAGCCGGTGCGGATCAGCTCGATGACCGGCAATCGCGGCAGTGATCGCAGCGGCAACAAGTCAGCGGGCGGCGGTGACGGTGGAGCTGGTGGTTCCGGCGGTGGCGCGGGTGGCGCGGGCGGAGCGGGCGGCGGCAATGTGTCAGTCAGTGGCGACGGTGACGTGCGCTTCTCTGCCGTGGAAGAGGGTAATTCGCTGATCGTGCGCGCCACCGCGGCGCAATGGGAATCGATCCGGCGGGTCATCGAGCGGCTGGACGTAGTGCCGCTGCAGGTGGCCATCGAAGCGCAGATCATCTCCGTGCAGCTCAACGACACCCTGAACTATGGTGTTAAGTACTACTTCGAGAATGCCGTGGCCGGCGGCCTCGGCGAGGCCGCGGGACAACTTTCGCGCAACCGCAATATCTGGGGCGACACCCAGGGCGCCGTCGCCTTCGAAGGCAACAATGCTTCCAGTATCGGTTGGAGTTTTGTCGGCCCCAATGCCGGTGCCATCGTCAGCCTGCTTGACTCGGTGAGCAATGTGCGGGTGCTGTCGGCGCCCAGCCTCGTCGTGCTGAACAACAAGGCGGCCTCGATCAACTCAGGCGCCTCGATTCCGATCAATTCTTCCTCGATCGATTTTGGCAACGGCAATAACAACACGGTGAACTCGACTCAGTATCTGCAGACCGGTATCACGCTGTCGGTTACCCCGCGGGTCAATCCCGGTGGGCTGGTGTTTCTGGAGATCGAGCAGGAAGACAGCACGCCAGGCGATGTCGGCGCCGGCGGCAACCCGCAAATCTCGCAGAACACCATCAGCACCGAGATCGCCGTGCAGAGTGGCCAGACCGTGCTGCTCGGCGGCCTGATCAAGCAGACCGACTCGAAAGGCTCGTCCGGCGTCCCCGGCCTGCACAAGATCCCGGTGATCGGCGGCCTGTTCGGTAAGAAGAACGATTCCAGTGTGCGCCAGGAGCTGATTGTGCTGATCACCCCGAAGGTGATTACCAATGGCGATCAGGCCAAAGAGATCACCGATCAGTACAAGAGTCAGTTCCGGGCGCTGCAGCCGATTACTGCCGGTGCTGCGGCCGTGCGGGGAGACTGAGTGGCATTGGCCTCTCCCTCTGGCAGGCTGCTGAGACTCATTTCAGCAGCCTGATATCGCGCGCCAAGGATGGCACGCTCGGAAAGCAAACACGCAAGTGATTGATTTCCGGCAAAGGTGACGCGGCTTTGCCGCGGCCGATTGCGCTGAAAACCACCAGGATGGAGGTTTTTCAGCTGCCTGCGAGAACCATCACATCGATAGATAGGGACAACAAATACCATGATCCGTTTACTGCAAGGCGCTCTCGCGGTCGCGCTCCTCTTCACTCTCGCCGCCTGCGCCACTTCGCCGGGCAAGCCCAAGACGCCCGAGGGCCGGGTGGCATTGGATGCTGACCTGCGTTGGAAAGCTATGTTGACCGGCGACTGGAAAACCGCCTACGCGTATTTCACCCCCGGCTATCGGGAACTCAACCGTTATGAAGATTTTGAAGCCCGGATGATGAATCGTCGCATCAATTGGACGGCCGCGGTCGTAGACTCCGTGACCTGTGAGGCAGCCGAGCGCTGCACCGCCAGAGTCCGGATAGAATTTGACCTGATCGGGGGGCTGCCGGGAGCCGGCGAAATCAAGTCATTCCGCACTGTCGATGAGGTATGGCTGCTTTCCGACGGCAAATGGCGCATGCTGCCGGAGCGGCAACTGTAGGACCCTGTTCCTGATGTGGGCGAGTGAGAACATCGTTAAGATGTCATTGCATCGCCAGAACCAGTATGCGTATACTCCCGCCTGCTATACCCCTCATGCCGAGCCTGGGCTCAGATCCAAGAGGCTAAGACGGGATACGCTGCGAAAGCCCTGTTAAAAATCGTAGGAGTGTTGTGATGAAGAAAAATTCGCTGTCCTCCGCCGTAGTCGCCGGTATCGCCGGTGTCGTCGGCCTGGCGGGCGTGGCCAATGCCGTGAACGTCAATCCTGACGGTCTCGGTCAGGTCCTCCTCTACCCGTACTATTCGGTCAACGGTTCGAACACCACCCTGCTGTCGGTCGTCAACACGACGAACGAAGGCAAGGCGGTCAAGGTCCGTTTCCTCGAGTCGCTGAACAGCGCTGAAGTCCTCGACTTCAACCTGTACATGTCCCCGTTCGACGTCTGGACTGCCTCGCTGTCGCAGATCGCCGACGTTGACGGCACCTCCGGCGGTGGCGCTCTGTTCACCACCGACACCACCTGCACCGTGCCGAATGCTGTCGGTAAGGACTGGGTGAACGGCGTGCCGGGTGCGAGCTCGACCTTCAAGTACTTCGAGTTCCAGTCGAACAACCCGGACATCATCGGTACCGATAACGTGATCCGCATTGGCGGCTCCGGCGGTGCGCTGGTTGCCAGCGATCCGGCCGAGCGCGTGCGTCAGGGTCACTTTGAAGTGATCGAAATGGGCGTCCTGTTGGACACCGCGACCACCTTCGATCCGCTGACCTGGGCGACCCACACCGGTCCGATCACTGCTCGCGTTCCGGCTAACTGCGGCGCGCTGCAGGCTGCCTGGACCACCCCGTCGGGCACCTGGATCGCTGACGACGGCGTTGCCATCAATGCCCCGTCGGGCGGTCTGTTCGGTGCGGCCACCATCGTTGACGTCGAGTTCGGCCGTGCGCTGCCGTACAACGCTGACGCGATCGCTGGCTTCTGGAGTGCGATTGGCCTGGCTGCTGAAGCCAATGGCACCACCGACGACCTGCACGCTGAGCCGGGTGACACCTTCCCGAACCTCAGCCAGGCTCGTACTGAGTCTGACGGTTCCGCCACGTCTCGCATCTTCGACGACAGCGGCGCCCTGGTGACCTTGAACTTCGCCGGTGCTCAGAGCGGTCTGCGTGCTGTTTCCTCGGTGCTGATGTCGCGTTACATCTACAACGAGTACAGCATGGAAACCGGTCTGGCTGCAGCCTCTGAGTGGGTTGTGACCTTCCCGACCAAGCGTCTGCACACCTACAATCGTCTGGCTGCTGACAACCGTCCGTTCACCGACAACACCGACGACGATCCGACCGCTCTGGACGACGCTGAGCCGTTCGACAGCTTCGGTATCTGCGAGACCTACACCTTTGCGCGTTGGGATCGTGAAGAGTTCACCCCGGGTATCACCTCCGGCCCGCCGGTCGTGTCGCCGCGTCCGCCTGGCGTGACCGCTGTGTTCCCGGAACTGTGCTGGGAAGCGAACGTGATCGCGTTCAACCAGACACTGACCAACACCTCCCCCACTCAGGTCCTGGGCGTTACCCCGGTCCAAGGTGCGCACGGTCTGAACATCAACTCGGGTAGCAACACCTTCATCAATGGTTGGGCCCGCATTGAGTTCAACGACCCGCAGACTGCTGGTTTTGACAACTACCTCGTCGCCACCACCCCGACCACGGCTGTGATCGGTCTGCCGGTGATTGGCTTCTGGGTTGCTGACTACACCAACGAGAACGTAGCTCCGGGCGTCCGTGGCAACTTCGGTGGCATTCATAAGCACCGTGGTGACCGTGACGGCTTCATCCTGACGGCTCCGGCTCCGGCGTTCGGCACTCCGCTGGACAGCACCGGTCTGGCCACCTGGACCAGCAGCACCCCGTAATTCGGGCTGGCTGTCAAGCTGTACCTCATCGGGGCCTTCGGGCCCCGATGTCTTTTGCACGGCTCGAAAAGGGGTGTCGGCCCGTCCCCGATCATTGCTCTCGAGCACCAACAGCTGGGCTCATTGCCATTGGTCCGCCCAATTGCGCCATAGACTGCGTTGATCTCGATATTCGCTATGAATTGGACGGCGACTCGGTCATCATTCCGTGCAGAGCGAAGCAGGTTTATGTCCACGTTCATGCCATGCTGCGCATACTTTCAAAAGCTGAAACCGTTTAAGGCTGGAGTTTCAACGAAATGGCAAAATTCAATACGCTTTGGATCGGTGCGACCGTCTTGACGCTGGTTCCGCTGTTTGCTGTCGCGCAAGTCTCATCGCCCAAAGTCACCGTGCTTCATGGATCTGAAGCCACTGAGATTCCGCTTGACCCAGCAACCTCCGTGCAATACTCCTCGAACGGTGATCTCACCGTAGAATGTCTGGAAAACGGAGACAGCTGTCCCGGCATCGGCGGTACGGGTGGCGGCCTGGGTGCGCCGGGAGCCCCGACGGTGACGTTGACCGCCAATTCGACCAATATCACTACGATTCAGAGTCTGACCTTGAATTGGTCCACCGCGGGCGATCCCGCTGCGCAAGCGTGCTACTCCTATCCTGCCCAGGGCACAAGCTCCTGGGCCGGCGTGGCGCGTCCCGTCAATGGTCAACAGGTGCTCAACAATCTGGTTGCCGGCACCTATGTGTTCGGGCTGCGCTGCTTCAACGAAGCCGGCTACAACGTTGACACCACCGAAACCGTGACGGTCACCCAATCGCAGTCGCAAGGCCAGGAATACTGCAGCGTGGTGTACCCGACCCAACCCACGCAGCCGAGCTTCACCGCGCATGGTTTTGCCCGTACCAATGCCACCATGCAGGAAATCTGGGGCATCAATCCGGGTGAGACACAGACTCAGAAGCAAGTCGTGCCGCAGTTCATCATGGCCAACACGCGAGACCGTTATCTGTCGATTGAGTTCGTGATGACGGACGAGACTGGTGGCCCGCTGTCGCAGTTTGGACTCGGTTGGATTGAAGGCGGTGTCTTCGGCAATGCGGGCGCCATCGACGTGACCATCAGCCCCTGCCCGGGCGATTTCCGTCCGCCCGTGGGCGGTTCGCCCGATCCGTATCTGAGCTTCCAGTGCCGCACAGGCGAGGCGAGTGCGACTGGCCAGATCAATGTTTCCAGCGTAGCCCAGCTGTCGGGATGTCGTGCCCCGGTAGGCAAGCGCATGTATATAAATATCGCCACCTACCAGGGCATGGGAGGCGCGACGACGCCCACCGTGTTTACCTGCGGTTCCAACAACACGTGTGGCGGCGCGATGCTGATCAACAACTAGTCCAAATCTCCTTTGGAACACGTAGATGCCGCGGCCTTGAGCCGCGGCATTTTTTTCGACACTTGATCACGTGACTGCCAACAGTTCGGATGAACTATTTGGCTCGTACTCTGTCAAAGGGCCCGTCGTTAGGAGTCCCCCCATGAAGATTCAATTCATACTCTGCCTGCTCGCGTTGCCAATGACTGCCCAAGGGCAGGCCTTGGAGCCCGAGCTTTCCCTTGATACCGTTGTAGCCAGCCGCGGTAAGGCATCGCTTACCCTGGGTGAGATCGATGCCAAGGTGCGTACCATGCCGCCCGAGCTCCGCGCCGGTTACCTTACCGAGCCTGACAGAATCGCACGCTTGATTGATGCAATGCTTTTGTCCGAGCAAGTCGCGATGGAAGCCGAAGAGGCGGGCGTAGGCGAGACCAGGGAGCTGCGTGACGACGTCAAGCTCATGCGTAACGAATTGATGGCCAATCGCTTCATCAACGCTGAGATGGCGAAAGTGAAGCTGCCAAACTTTGAGCTCTTGGCAAAGGAGCGTTACACCGCAGATCCGAAAAAGTACGCGCCAAAAGATCGGGTGGATATCCGCCACATCCTGTTTAGTACCGACGGACGCGATGAGGCCTGGGCGAAAGAAAAGGCCGCTGACGTACGCAAGCGAGTGGACAGTGGCGAGCCCTTCGCCGATGTCATCGCGGCGATGCAAGAACAACACGGTGATGCGGTCGTCTCCGATCAGATTCCCAACGCTGACCTTAGTCGTCTCGATCAGCGCTTTGTGGTTGCTTTCAGTCAGATCACCAAGGTTGGCGGATTTGCCGGGCCGGTGCGTTCGCGCTTCGGTTGGCACGTGATTCAGCTCGAGAATCTGGTCAAGTTCCCGCCCCCCAGCTTTGATGAAATCAAAGACGAACTGGTTTCCGGCCTGCGCCAAGAGTTCATTGCGGCGGAGAAGAACCGCTTCCTGTCTTCGCGCTCGCAGCTCGAGGTTGAGCTAAACGGTGAAGCTATTTCCACACTTCCCGGTCGTTACGCCAAGGATGTGGCGGGCTCTGCCGAGGCCGCACGCGCGTTCGGGGTTGCTGCTGAAGCTCCTGCGCAGAACTGAGAAGACCATGCCGCGCACCGAGGTGCGCGGCATCTACGAGGTCTGACTCTTTGAATTCGCGGCCCGCTGTCGTCATCCCGATTTTCAATGCGCGCTCGCAGCTTGAGCGTTGCCTCAGTTCGGTCATCCGCTGTCTTCGAGCCGACGATCAGGTCTTGCTGGCCGATGACGCATCGACCGATGCAGAAATTCTGCCGCTGCTTGAACGGGTCGCGCAAACCCACGCCGCTCAAATCTCGATCCTGCGCAATGAGCGCAATCTTGGCTTCGTTGGCAACGTCAACCGCGCGCTGTCGGATCTCAGCAAGCATGACATCGTGCTATTGAATTCGGATACAGAGGTGACGGCGGGCTGGCTTGATGCCATTCAAGCAACGGCACAACGCGTTCCGTCAGCCGCCACCATCACCCCCTGGTCCAACAACGCCGAGATCTGCTCATTCCCGCAGTTCTGCCAGGCAGCACCGATGCCGACGGTGGATGAAGCCGAACAGATCGCCCGTGCGGCCCTTGAGCTGCGTGATTGTGAGATTCCCGAATTACCGACTGCAGTCGGCTTCGCCATGTACATCCGGCGAGCCGCGCTTGATCAACTCGGCGACTTCGACGCGGCCACGTTTGGCCGCGGCTATGGTGAAGAGAACGACTTCTGCATGCGGGCAGCGGCAATGGGCTGGCGCAACGTGTTGTGTCCGACAGCCTATGTCGCACATCAAGGCAATGCCTCCTTCAGCGAGGTCGGCCTGAAGGCAGGCGGCGACAACTTACAGCGCTTGCTGGCGCGCTATCCCGACTACAATCGCAGGGTTGCCGAATTTATCGAACACGACCCGCTGGCCCCACTGCGTGCGCGATTGCAGTCCGCGCTGGAGCGGCAGCGGTTCAACATCGCACCCACATGAATACACCTCAACTTGAATTTACCGGTGAGCGTTTCACTCCCGAATGCGTTCGCGAGATCTGGTACGAGCACTGGCACCGCTATGCCTTCGCCCAGCCGCTGGCAAAAGGGCGGCGTGTGCTGGATGCCGCCTGTGGTGAAGGGTATGGCAGCGCCCTGCTGGCAACGGTCGCGCAGTCGGTCGTGGGTGTCGATATCGAGCCGAGCACAGTTGCGCATGCGCGAGCACGCTATGGCGATCGGCCGAATCTCAGTTTTGAACAATCCGATGCTTCCAAGCTGGATGCCCTTGAGGATGGATCGTTCGACCTGATCGTCAGCTTCGAAACACTCGAACATCTCGAGCAGCAAGAGCAGCTGGTAGGCGGCTTCTCACGGCTATTGGCGCCCGACGGGGTGCTGCTGCTGTCTACACCGGACAAGCGCACCTATAGCGACGAGCCCGGGTACCAGAACCCGTTCCACGTGCGTGAGCTCTATCGCCACGAGTTCGAAGACTTGCTCACCCGGCATTTCGCTCACCACACACTGTTTGCCCAGCGGCTGATGTTCCATTCGGTGCTATGGAATCTCAGCGGCGGCGATCGAGTCGAGGTTTCCATGCTCAACCAGGCCGGAACGATCACCCAGGGTATTCAAGGAGATCCTGTGTACTACGTCGCGGTGTGTTCACAGTCTGCCTCGTCATTGCAGCAGCTGACGTCGATGCATTTGTTCGGCGATGACGTGCAGTCGGTGTATCAGCACTACAACGAAGAGATTCGAAAAGGCATTGCGGCTGGCGGGCGCATCGCGGAACTGGAAGCCGAGGTCGAGCGGTTGAAATCGAAACTTGCGGAGGCCTCTCAATGAGCTCAACCCCAGCACAGACAGTTCCACTCTACGCCGTGGTCGACGGCCGTTCGGCTGCGCTCGGGCCTGATGAAGTCGTGTTCTACGATCCGGTGCTTGATCGTAGCCACGTAATGGCCACGCCTGTGGTCCAGGCCCTCGACCTCTGTCGTGAATTTCAGCCGCTGGACGTGCATGTTCAGAGGATCTGCGAGCGGCTGCCGAATATGGCGGGCCAGCAGGCGGCGGTGAAGCGCGTGCTGGAGAATCTGGTGGCGCGTGGTTGTCTGGTCACCGACGATGCCTTCGTTCGAACCTTGAGTGATGTGCCGGGTGTCGGCCGCCTGTCCACCGCCGGCATCTTCATCCGTGCCTGCGATCGCCCCGAGCAGCTTGAACGATTGCTGGCCAGCTTGATTGAGCATCAGGCGCGTTTCAGTGCACCGGGCACGCTGGTAGTGGTTGACGATTCCAAGCGCCCGGAAAGCGTCGAGCGGCATGCCGCTCTGCTGGCCACATTTGCCCGGCAGTGGAATGACTCTACCCACCACGTCACGCCGAGCTTGTGGCGTAATTGGGCTGAGGCCTGGAGCGAGCAGACCGGGCAGGGTGTTGCCTTGCGCCGGATGCTGTTGGGCGATGCGAGCTATCGCGGTCCGCGCGGCGGCGGTGAGGGGCGAAATCTCATCACCCTGCTGGCCGCAGGTGGAAAGTACCTATTGTTTGATGACGACCATCTGTTGCCGATGCGTCGTCATCCCGGTGCCCAGGATCTGTTGGCACCCCCGGCGATGGGCTGGGCGCCGATCACCTTTGCCTCGATGGACGAGGCCCTGGCGCAGGGCGACGAATGCAGCAGCGATCCCTTGGCACTGCATCTGGATCTGTGTGGCCGCCGTCTGGGGGAATGCCTGGGTGAGGGCAGGCCGGTGGGGTTCTCGGCGCACAACATTCGTGGCCTGGCGCCGAGCCGGGAACCTTTGCTGCGCGGCGAGTCGCGCATTCTGCTCACTCAGCACGGCCACCGTGGCGGCTCCTGCTCTGCCGGCATCAGCTGGTTGTTCATGCTGCCGGAAGGCGCCCGACAGGGGTATGCGGCGGATTCCGCGCGCTACCAGGCTCTGCGCGGCGATGTGCCGGTGTGGTTCGGTACATCGCACTACGTGTTGGATCGCAGCGGACGCTTCCCGCCGCTGGCGATCGACAACAGCCGTCTGATGCCCTGCACGTCGCCCTATGGTCGCGGCGAGGATGCCCTGTTCAATTCGCTGGCCCTGGCCTCAGACGCCAAGGCGGTGCAGCTGCACCTGCCAATGTCGGTGGGACACAAGCCAGAAGCTGGCCGCGATCGCAGCGCCTTGTTCGCCGCGCCGCACCGCCCGGAAGTCAGCTCCTGTCTGAGTGATCTGGTCGACGAATTGGCGCCTTCGCTGTACGGCGAACACGCATCCAAGCGTTTTTCGGTGCTGAGTGCCAGCATGCGCGACCTGATAGACGCCTCCGATAGCGGCCTGCTCAGCTACCTGCGAACCTATTTCACCCATCGTCGCTCGCTGCTGGTGGAGAACCTCAAGCGCACCGCCAGTCAAGCCACAAACGCCTGCAGCGAATGGCAACAGGATTTGCGGAGCCAGCTCGAAGTCAACGCCCGAGCCATCGTCGAACGCGGCGCGCCGAGGTTTCAGGGCATGGCTGAAAACGCGACCGGGCAGGACTGCGTCGAGCGCTTCCGGCGCGAGGTCGAGAGCCTGGCCGATGGCCTGGATGCCTGGCCGGCAGCCTGGGAGGTGGCGATCGAACGGCAGGCTAAGTGCCTGGAGCAGAGTCGAGTCACCGCGTGAGCCAGCGGGGTGCGACGGTGTCAGCCATTGTCGTCACCCATAACAGCGGTGCCACGCTGCGGCGCTGCGTCAGCGGCGTGCTCGCTCAGCCCGAGGTTGCTCAGCTGATTCTGGTCGACAACGCATCGAGCGAAGCGGTTGACCCAGCGCTGTTGGCCGATGCCCGCGTGCTGCAAGTACGTAATGCAGAAAATCTGGGCTTTGCGCAGGCTTGCAATCAGGGCGCTGCGGCGTCGACCGCGAAGTGGCTGCTGTTTCTGAATCCCGATTGTTTCCTGCGGCCAGGGCAATTGGCCGAGATGCTCAGCTTGGCCAACAGCGAACCAAAGCTGGGCCTGCTCGGCGCGCAACTGATCAACCAGGATGGCACGCCGCAGGCTGCCTCACGTCGCGATACGCCGACACCGCGCCGACTGCTGTTCGGGGCTTCGCGAGAACCCTCTCGGCTCGCGCAGATCACCCCGGGCCTGGAGCGTGTCGATGCCATCAGTGGTGCGCTGATGCTGATGCCGCGCTCCGTCTTCCAGCAGCTTGGCGGATTCGATCAAGGCTATCGATTGCACTGCGAAGATCTGGATCTTTGCCGCCGCGTTCAGCAGGCTGGACACCTCGTCGCCATAGCCCCCGACATCCACGTCACCCACCTCAAGGGCACCTCCAGCCAGCAACGACCGATCTGGGTCGAGTGGCAGAAGCACCGCGGCATGTGGCGCTACTACAGCAAGTTTGATCGGGCGAGCGTGCCCGTTGGCCTCAGTGCCGTGATTCTGATCGCCTTGAGTTTCAGGTTTCCTTTGGCTGCCGCTCGCGCTTGGTGGCAGGCACGTCGCGCAGCAAAAGCGTAGGCCTGCGTTGGCTGAGCTTGTCGAAGCCAGCCTGAGCGGAGCCCGCCAGTGAGCTGAAGGTTGAAGTCGGCTCCGAGTCCGCTACGGCGTTGCGGTGACCGAGCCGGAAAGAGTGCGCCAACATCCCGCTGGTAAAGCCCGTCGAAGCCAGCCTCCATTCACCCGCATCACCGGGCACCCTTCGACAAGCTCAGGGTGCGCTACGGCTGTGTGGCGGCCGAACCGTGGAAGGGTGCATCACCATCCCGCTGGTTAAGCCCGTCGCAGCCAGCCTCCATTCACCCGCATCACTGGGCACCCTTCGACAAGCTCAGGGTGCGCTACGGCTTTGCGGCGGCCAAACCGTGGAAGAGTGCACCAACACCCCGCTGGCTGAGCCCGTCGAAGCCAGCCTGAGCGGAGCCAACCAGTGAGTTGCAGGCCGCAACCCAACATGCCCTGGCAATTGAGCCACAACATGGAATCTCGCCAAAGGCCCGGGCCCGCCGCCGCTCCATCAAGGGTCAGCGGGCACCAAATCGTCGTTAGCTAAACCAAGCGCTAAGTGCCCAGTTCCTTACTTCAGGGCCTTGAAGCGCAGACGATGCGGCTGTGCCGCTTCTGCACCCAGTCGGCGCTTCTTGTCTTCTTCGTATTCGCGGTAGTTGCCCTGGAAGAACTCGACATGCGAGTCGCCTTCAAAGGCCAGGATGTGGGTGGCGATGCGATCGAGGAACCAGCGGTCATGCGAAATCACGAAGGCGCAGCCGGGGAATTCGAGTAGCGCGTCTTCCAGCGCACGCAGGGTTTCGATATCGAGATCGTTCGACGGTTCGTCGAGCAGCAACACGTTGCCGCCCTGCAGCAAAGTCTTGGCTAAGTGCAGACGACCGCGCTCACCGCCTGACAGCGTACCGACCAGCTTCTGCTGATCCTGGCCCTTGAAGTTGAAGCGGCCGATATAGGCGCGCGACTGAATTTCGATGCCATTGATGTTCAGGATGTCGGAGCCGCCCGACACCTCCTGGAACACATTGTGGTTGCCTTCGAGCTTGTCGCGGCTCTGATCGACATAGGCCAACTTAACGGTCGGTCCCATCGAAATTTCGCCGGAGTCCGGCTTCTCCTGCCCGATGATCATCCGGAACAGGGTCGACTTACCGGCGCCGTTCGGGCCAATGATGCCGATGATGGCGCCCGGAGGCATGATGAAGCTCAGGTCGTCGATCAGCAGTCGATCGCCAAACGACTTTGACACGTTCTTGAACTCGATCACGCTGTTGCCGAGGCGCTCACCGGGCGGAATGAAGATTTCATTGGTTTCGTTGCGCTTCTGGTAGTCGACCGACTGTAGCTCTTCGATGCGCGCCAAGCGGGCCTTGCCCTTGCTGCGGCCACCCTTGGCATTCTGCCGCGCCCACTCCAGCTCTTTGGCGATGGCTTTTTGTCGCGCCTTTTCCTGGTTTTCTTCCTGCTTCAGGCGCTCTTCCTTCTGCACCAGCCAGTCGGTGTAGTTGCCCTTCCAGGGAATGCCGCGGCCGCGGTCGAGTTCCAGAATCCACTCGGCAGCGTTGTCGAGGAAATAGCGATCATGGGTGACCGCCACCACGGTGCCGGTGAAGCGAGCCAGGAACTGCTCCAGCCATTCCACTGATTCGGCGTCGAGATGGTTGGTGGGTTCGTCGAGCAGCAGCATATCGGGCTTGGAGAGCAGCAGACGGCACAGCGCGACACGGCGCTTTTCACCGCCCGATAGCTTGCCCACCACCGCATCCCAGGGCGGCAGACGCAGGGCGTCAGCGGCGATTTCCAGCTGCTGCTCCAGCGTATGCGCATCGCCCGAGGCAAGAATTGCTTCGAGCCGTTCCTGCTCCTTGGCCAGGGCGTCAAAATCGGCGCCCTCCTCGGCGTAGGCCGCATAGACCTCTTCCAGCCGAGCCTGAGCCTGCAGCACCTCACCCACGCCTTCTTCCACCGCCTCGCGTACCGTCTGCTCGGGATTCAGCCGCGGCTCCTGCTCCAGGTAGCCGACCTTGATCCCCGGCTGCGGCCGCGCCTCGCCGACGAAGTCCTTGTCCACCCCGGCCATGATGCGAAGCACGGTCGATTTGCCGGCGCCATTCAGACCCAGCAGGCCGATCTTGGCGCCCGGGAAGAACGACAGCGAGATGTCCTTGATGATCTGGCGCTTCGGGGGAACAACCTTGCTCACCCCGTTCATGGTGTAGATGTATTGCATGGAATGCCCTTGGCAGCCGGGCCCGCGCGGCGCGCAGGCGAAACAGCCGAGCATTATCGCTGAATAGTGCCCTGTGGACAAAGTCGGCTGATGGGCTCAAGCGCGCTAGCTGGGCATTGGCGAGTGACTTTTTCACGCCTGTACGTTGACCTTTGAGTCCGAAGTTTCCGATAGCATCCCGCGCCTATTTCACCTCGCGTTCATGGGTCAACCAATGCAACACCTCATCTCTGTCCTGCTTCTCGCAATGGCTACTCCGGCCCTTGCTTCATCCCTCTCGTTGTCCGAGCTACCCTCGGAGGCCGGTTTCAAGATCAGCTCTTCGACCAGTCTTGACAGCCTAGGAAGCGGAGGCATCGGTTCGGCGGGTGATCTCAATGGCGATGGGCTGAACGATTTCTTTGTGGTTCGGAACGGGGGCGAAGGTGGCGTGCTCGTTGTGCTTGGAAGCGCTGCGGGTTTTGTTGGTGACTACGGCGTTGATGTGAATGCCTGGAGTGGTGGATTCGAAGTGCGAGGTTCCATTGCCGGCGGTTACATTGAGACAGCCTCAGCGGTAGGCGATATCAATGGCGATGGCTACGACGACCTTGCTTTGGGCGCGCCGAACAGCTTCCCCATATCCAGCGGCTACGCCTGCATTCTGTTTGGTCGCAGCAGCTTCCCCGCGCAAATGAGTACCGATGCCCTTAGTCACTCGGCCTGCTTCAGTGGCGGCCAAGAATACGACAACGTGGGTTATTCGATTTCGGCTGCTGGAGACTTCAACGGCGATGGCTTCGATGATTTCGCGATCACGGCGCCACTCGCCAACTTTGGCGATACGGATTCCGGTTCCGTCTATCTTGTCTTTGGCCAGAGCTTGTTTCCTTCTCAAGTTGAGTTTGGCGCCACCACTGGCGTGACGTTCTCTCGATTTGATGGGCTCGCACAAGGCGACTACTTTGGAATGTCTGTGGCCCACGGAGACTTCAACGGAGATGGAAAATCCGATCTGGCCATTGGCGCTGAGGATGTGCAGGGCGCGCAAGGCCCCGGTGGCTCGGTTTATGTCGTGTATGGCCAGTCCGAGCCACTGGATGCAGTGATTCCTGCCGATACGATCAGCGGAAACTTGGGCTTTGAAGTCACCAGTGTCAGCTTGTACGGCAATCTGGGGCGCACGCTCGCAACTGGCAACTTCAACGGAGATGGGTACGACGATCTGCTGGTGGGCGACGGCAACGGAGGCGGTGATTCTTCGGTCGTCCTTGGCAGTGCGGTTATCATCTTTGGTTCGCCAAGGCGGAATCAAGAGTTAAGCGTAGGCGTCCTCAATGGCCTCAACGGAACGGTGATTCAGGGCGTTTTGCTGAGTGATCGTCTCGGCGAGCGTGTAGGAAGTGCGGGTGACTTCAATGGCGATGGCATCGAAGATCTGTTGCTGGGCGCGCTTGGCGACAGTCGCGTTGCCGCGTCTGCCGGCAGCGTTCGAATCCTGTATGGTCGTCCGGTGGGGCAATGGTCGGCCTTGATGAATGTGGACCAGTTTGGCGATGCAGAAGTCGTGGATGTGCAGGGGGCAAGCGCGTCGGGGCAATGTGGGGTACGTGTCTCAGGCGCCGGTGATTTCGATCGCGACTACAAGCACGACGTGATCGTTTCGTGCAATGGCGAAGGCGCGCTGGATGAGTATATGGGCGCTGTGTACGTGCTGCATGGTCAATTCGTACCGGTGGTGTTCAAGAGTGGCTTCGACTGAGCGAGCAAACGCGCCCAGTGGCAGCACCGTCCACTGGGCCCCAGTACTCGTGCGCCAGGGCAAAAAAGGAAAAAAGTCACATTTCACATAAAAGTTGTGACTTAGACGTGATGCTCAAGTGAGTCTGACGTAAACTCCGCGACCCTTGCGCCGAGGGGATTCCTTGGCTCACCAGTTTAGGATGGCATCGCATGAAACACCTCCTTCTTGTCCTCGCATTGATTGCGACATTGTTGACCGGCTGTGTTCCGGCCCCCCTGATCAAGCTTGAGTCGTCCTTGTCTGAGGCCGACAAGGCAGAGCACGTTGTCATCTTCTTGGCCCAGTCAGAGGTCACCGTCGACGACGCCAATACCGGCAATATGGGGGGAGGGTTGATAGGCGCGCTGATCCAGGCATCGGTGGAGTCGACAATGACCCGTAATCGGCAGGAGGCGCTTGCGCCGATGCGCGACCAACTGCTGGACTTCCAGTTTGAGTCACGGCTCACCGCCGCGATTCAGGCCAATCTGCCCACCCGACTGGTGCGGGCAGATGCCGGGGTCAAGATCATCCGCAACGAGGACGAACTGCGGCAGCATCTCGCCGATGTGGTTCCGGCAAATGTACTGCTGGTTACGCCGCGTTACGCGTTCGAGCAGAATTTTGAAATTGCCTATGTGCATGCGTCTGTCGGACTGTGGCGCTATGAACAGGTCCCTCCCACCGCGGCTGAGCTGAGGAAGATAAAAAAGGAGGAGCGCAAGTCGCGTCTGCCCGCGCTGCTGCACGGAGGCAGCTATATGTCTCAGCAAGTTATAGCGGCGCCGTTCGAGAAGTACGAGAAGCAGCCCGGCGAATCCATTTACGAACGCCACGCTCGACTGTGGTCTGCAAATGGCGCAAGTGCGGTGCGCAAGGCGTTTTCCAATAGTTTGGACGAGGTGGCCGCCTTGATTCAGCGCGATGCGGATGGCGGCCTGCCCGCTGCCAACGGTGCGCACAAGGTGAAAGCCCTGCTGGCTCAGCCGGCGTTCGGGCCATTGCAGGTGAAAGTAGACCTGTTGGCATCGAATGAGGGTCGCAGCTTGGTGCAGATTGGCCAGAACACGCATTGGATCGATGATCGCCAGATCAAGCGCTGAGGGCGGGTCGATGACTCGCGCCGTTCTACTGGTCTCAGCGGTGCTGACTTTGACTGCATGTGTGACCTCGAATGTGAAGTTGGCCGATCGCCACGTTGTGCCGCAAAGCAGGAAGGCAGTGGTCGGCGATCTGAATTGTCGACTGCCGAACTTTGAGCTTGTGGATGGCCGGGACTACAAGGGCTTGGGGTGGGTGGGTAGGCATGAATTGCTTTACCCGAACCTTGAGCAGTTCGTGCGCGAAACAACCGCACAGACTGCGGTGCTAGCTGGAGGCGAGCCGAGCCTTATCATCGAGTTGAGTCGAGCGTATATCGAGAGTCATCGGAGCGCTCACTCGTTTCAGCTTGTTCTTCGAGCAAGGAACAGCGACGACATGAATGCGCCCTGGCGGGTTTATCGCGGCAGCGAGTCGCGCCTGACTTGGTGGGGTAGCGACGCTGAGTTTGGCGCCTATGTGGAAGATGCGGGCCGCAAAGCGATTCGTGCCTTGGTGCTGGGTGAGGGCAGTTGCGAGGTGCAGTCATAGCGGGCCGATGAGACTCAAACAGCACTCTGCCGTCTGTTCGATGCATGCACGCAGTACCCATGCCAGAGATCGGTTTTCGGTGCCCTTCGGTAGCGGGACCGATGTTCGACGGGCTCATGGCAAGCGTAGAGTGGCGCTGTTGCGGCCTTTTGCATTGAGTCGCCTGGATGTAGTTTCTTTGTCAACCCGGCTCGGGTTGCGCTGCAAGAATATTGAGGAGCGTGCGTGTAATGAAGCGGTTGGCTATTGTGCTGTTTTGCGTACAGGCCCTGTTGGCCGGTTGCGCGACGCCCCCAGTGTTCGACACTTCCGTTCATGCCACCAAGCCGGAGGCCCCGGTCACGGATGCTCTGCGCACGCTGATGCTTGGCCGATGGTATGGCGACCAGCCGGTGAAGGGCGGCGGTAGACGTCAATGGCTGGCCGAGCGCTTTGTCGATGGAACGTTTCGCATCGACTTCCTGATCGAAACCCCAGAGGGAACTACTCAGCTGACCGAGGTGGGCTTCTGGGGCGTGGCGGGCGGGGTGTACTTCACCATCACCCGGGGCTGGCTGGATGGTGATTCATTTGGTCCTGCAGACCCAAGCGACCCTTCGATGTACGATTCGTACCAGATCTTGGAAGCTTCGGACGATCTGCTTCGATATCGAGGCAATGAATCCGGTAGTGAATTCACGCTACGAAAGGTTGGCGATGATTTCGATTTTCCGCCAACCGAAACGTAGTTCGCTCGATTGGGCTTACCAAGCTGGCAAGCGAGCCTGCGTGCTCGTGACCGCAGCGCTACTACTGGGTTGCGCTGCTCGTGCTGGGCAAAGTTCGTTGCAAAATTATGATGCCCCACCCCAGAGTATCGGCGAGGCCCGCATGCTGGAGGATGGAACGATCTGGCTCTATCTTCGCGCACAGACGGGTGATGCAATCGGCGACGCTGCGTTTGAGTACAAGCCCGACTCGGCGGGCTATGAAGCGGTCAAGAAGCATATAGACCCGATAGCTTCGGGGCAGACAAAGGCTGTTCCGCCCTGGCCTGGCACCGGGCCGGAAAAACTACCGTAAGTTCGCTGGCGGCGTTTTCCGCTGGGCGGTTTCAGCCGGGCTCTGCGCTGTTTGGCCGAACCGATCGCTCGCGAGGTGAAGCAGAAAGACGGCTGCACCGGGCGCCTCTGGGAAGGGCGTTGGCAAAGATTTGGACACCCAGTGCGCCGGCACAAACCGGCAGAACATCGGAGGGGCAGTTCCTCTACTCGCGAAGGGCTAGCCACCCAGCGGGGCACCGAGTCATGGACCGAAGCCGGTAACGGTGAGGTTAA
>NZ_JACYTR010000022.1 GCF_014841215.1 Pseudomarimonas arenosa | reverse complement strand
CATGCAACGGGCGCACGGAAAAGGCGCCTCTTGTATTAGGCCCGAGCGTGTCGATGCTAGAGAACTCGCAGGCGTCACCAATGCTCTTAAGAACATCCTCAAGGGTTCCCATTGGCTTCTAACGCCGTATTGAGGTGCCGCGGCACGATAACACTTCAGGAAACATCACGACCTCTCCCCGCGGTCAGCTCAAATACGTAGTTAGGGAACAGGACGACCCGCCAACGAGTAGCGGAGCGAGTCGACCAACCCGCGACTCCGGGTCCCGGGGTCTACGGCAGCGGAGTTGGCCGCAAGTGTAACCTGCCGGAAGAGAAGCGTGGGGCACAGGAAGGGCGGAGCGATCGGGCGTGCCGCGAAGCGGGACGCAGCGACAGGCCGGGGCAGCGGAGCGAAGCTGCGCGGCCAGACTGCGGGAGCCTGACAAAGCGCGATGTCACGCCCCAGATTTGCTCGCCGGCTCCGATCTCGGGAGGACGAGTGACGCCGCAACTCGACGAATACAAGAACCCTGGAGCGAACCTTGAACCTCATGCCTCGGTACTGAGCCCCTGTTGCCTAACGCTGCGTTGAGCAGCCATTGGCTACTGTCATTTCAGGAAACACCGTGACTTCTCCCAATGGTCTGCTCTAACGCGTAGTTAGGCCGAAGGCGCCAATCTGTGCGGACTGAAAGAATGACCGGGAACCCAGATGGTGCCGTTGCGACCCACGGGCGGAGCATATCCGGAATGGGGCAGCAGTGGTACCCCGGACTCGGAGCGCGGGATTCGGGGCCGCCACCATTCGAGGACCAAACAGGCATGGCAAGGCAAAATTGGGTGGCGGGCAACGCCGAGACGAGACAAACATCTTGCGCGGATCTGCAGACTTGTAGCTACTCACCGAGTGAAGCAGTGAACCCCAGCCTAACTACAATTCGATTGCAGATTAGATTTCAACGCGAAATCTAATCGGTTGGATAACGGCGGCAGTATCGATGGACGCATAGAAAAAATCCTACAAGTTTCAACGGCAAAGTCCGATGTTGCTGGGCCAGCTTGCCATCTAACGTGAGCGCCGAACCCATAATTTCGGCAGTCATCATGGCCAAACAGCTCACCAACCATTTTGGCTCGACCGTTCCTGACCGCGCAGAGTTCAGCCACTTCACTGTTAGCGAACGACGGGCATCCGGTGTTCGGCAGATTGATTTGATGCTTGCCGTCCAGGGGCGCCTGCGCCGGCTGGGATTATCCAAGAGAACCGAGACGGCGTACACGGGATGGATCGTGCGCTTTCTCCGGGCATTCCCTGGCCGACATCCAATTCGACTGGGCAAGGGTGAGGTGGAAGCCTTCCTGACCGCACTGGCGAGTCGCGATCGAGTTGCGGCGGCGACCCAAAATCAGGCCCTGGCGGCCCTCTTGTTCCTGTTTCGAGAGGTGCTGGGTCAGCAGCTGCCTTGGATGGAGGGAATCAAGCGGGCCAAGCGACCCGCCCGGTTGCCCGAGGTCCTGAGCCGCGAGGAAGTGCTGTCGGTGCTGTCCAGAATGAAGGGCGTTGATCGCCTCGTGGCGTCGTTGCTGTACGGTTCTGGCCTGCGGTTGTTGGAAGGGCTCCGCATTCGAAATCGTGACGTTGACCTGATTCGCTGCGAACTGATTGTGCGCGGCGGTAAGGGGAGCAAGGAACGCCGGACCATGATCCCGCGCGGTCTGGCCGATGCTCTGGCGGCTCAGCGTGACGTGAGCTTCCGCCTCCACCAGGAAGATCTCGACTGCGGTTTTGGCGAGGTATGGCTGCCTGATGTCTTGGCTCGCAAGTACCGCTCAGCGTCCCGGGAGCCCGGTTGGCAGTACTTGTTTCCAGCCCGGAAGCGCTCGGTAGACCCGCGGGGCAGCAAAGTGTTTCGTCACCATTGGAGCGAGTCATCCGTGCAGCGCGCGGTGAAACAGGCGGTGTTCCAGTCTGGGATTATCAAGCCGGCCACCTGCCATACCTTTCGTCACAGCTTCGCCACCCATTTGTTGGAAAGCGGGTACGACATCCGCACGGTTCAAGAACTGCTCGGGCATTCCGATGTGAGCACCACGCAGATCTACACCCATGTTCTCAATCGGGGGGCTAGCGCGGTGCGGAACCCGCTTGACGCATCGAGTCCAATGGCGCGGTGAACGTCCGCTCTTGCCTAGTGCTGGCCGATGCGGCGCTTCCGCTTTGGGTCGGTCAGCGCCGGTCGCGCCGGCCGCCACGACGTCGCGGTGAGCGTTTCGCGTCTCATGGGCACTGTCCGGCCAGGAGCGGTCGGCCGACCAGATGCCCACTTTCTGCCCCCGAAGCGGACGTTGAGGCTCCGCGGCAAGTCGAGACGGCGGCGAATTCAGCGGATGAAGTCCAATGCCGCCACCAGGTTCGGCCAGCTCGGTGGTTCGATCACTTCGGTCTTGAACCGCCAAGTGATTGATTCGGCCATCGTGTTGTCGTGGGAATCTCCAACCCTCTTGCTCAACTGCTACACGTAGCGCTAGGTTCCGTGTCAACGCCGACGCCAGTTCGGCCTCTTCCATTTTTTCCGCCGACACTGCCGCCCTGATGCCACGCCGGTTTACTCTTCCTTTGACCCTGCCGGGCCGCTGTTCTCCCGATTCATTGCAGTCGCCGTCCGCAGTGGCCGTATTGGCGGTCGATGCCACTTGCCGTCACGTCGGCAATGGCTGGCTGATCAGGTCTGTGATGGTGCTATTCGCCGCGGCCGCGCTCGGAGGGTGCGGGGGCGACGAGGATCGCGATTCCTATGCACTGTGGGAGGCGGGGCCGAAGAAGTATTGCGAAAGCCACGGGAGACTGAGCCTTGGCGCCGTGACCGAGGTCAAAGGCTACTTACTGGTCGATCCCCGCCGAGGCGATCTGGCGCATCGCGATGTCATTGAGGAGTTGATCGAGCGCAAGTTTGAGTTCTTCGAGGTCCCCCGTGCGCAGTTTTCACGCAGTCTGCGAACGCGAGGGACCTTGGTTAAGACCGACCAATTCCGCCGCTTCTACATTGGCAAGCGCGGAGATCCCGAGTGCCAGGAGTTCGAGGATTACTCCTCTTCCCCTAGCCTGCGAATGCTCGGATTGCCGACGACTGCGTGCATTGCGACCGTGACCAGCGAAACGCCGATCAGCGAATACGAATTCAGGGCCGAGTACGAAGAAGAGCAGGTTTGGGCTGCGAACTACAATTGGTTTAAGCGACAATTTGTGATCCATCGCCCAACCGGGGCAGTCGTGTCTGAGTTGATCACCAACGGTGTACAAAGCCGCAAAACCCGGTCGGCCGGGGCATGGTCCTGTCATTCCACTCAGGAGATCAGAAATTTCCAGCGCGCGGCCCTCGCTGCCGCGCCCAATCAGTGGTTGGACCCGGTGGTGCACACAGATCGAGTTGTTCCGCTGCCCCAGATCGAGCCGCCCCAACTCACGCAACTGGTTGCGCAGGATGACTCAATGCTTGGTCGGCTGGCGAAGTCGAAACTGGTGGCTAACGATGGGCTGCTGTGGGTGCAAAGTGATGTCCTCAGCCAGATTAAAGGCACGTCGAAACTTGAGATTTCGCTCGCCGAAGTGGGCGGCTATCCGATTCCCATGGTGCTTCTCCCTTTGCAAGACGAAATATTGCTAGCGCTTCGATTTGGCCAGTTTCCAAAGAGCAAATACGATTTCGCTATTGTCAGCGTGTCGCACGATGGTCGACGGATGGCAGTGACGCCGATCCTGTTGCCGGAGCTGGAGCTGTACGGCGACATTCTGCGAGTACAGGAGATAGAGCGGGTGGGTGATGGTGTGCGCATCCGCATGATGGATGCCGACTCTAGAAATGATCGGATCAAGGGTGCCATCGATCTAGTCGCGTCGCGGGTTGCCAAGGCCGGTACCTGATTTGCACGCCGCCCAGGTGCGGAGTCGTCGGCTGCTTGGTCGATGAATTGCGGTGGTCGAGATGGTGGGCTACTTGCCAAGGCCAAGCCCGCTTTATGATCTCGACCCCAATCTTGAGTAGCAAGCCGGTTTGGAGTTGAAGCATCGATGCCTCTGGCCAACTCGAACGACCGTTTTCAGAGTCATTGCAAGGTGATAGGCGACCGTCCGCAACGGGTCGACTGCCGAAGGTCGAGCGATCGGCGCCTTGCTACATGATTTTGCCGGGAATAGGATTTAATCCTACCGGAAGAGGCAAGCGCCATGCGCACAACTCAACAACTCAGTATTACGTTGCCCAATGAGATGGCCGATGTCGTCAAGGCAAAGGTTCGCGCGGGCGAGTACGCTAGTGAGAGCGAGGTGATTCGCGACGGCTTGCGCGCATTGTTGGCCCGCGACAGGGCTGTGGAGGCCTGGCTTCATGGCCAAGTGGGGCCAGCATTCGATGCACTTCAAGCCGACCCAGGACGAGGGGTAACACCGGATGCGGTGAGAGCCCGTTTGGCTGAAGAGCGCAGCAAGCTCCGGTGAGCATTCGGGTTGTTTTCGCACCCGAAGCGGAGGACCAGCTGGCTGCTTTGTACCGTTACATCAGCAAAGAAGCGTCCACCTTCATCATGCCCGAATCGGTATCCGGCACGCGCTCGATCACTTCGACAGCGCCGGCTTTGCGCGCCTTGGGGTCGTACAGCATCCTTGCCCTAATCACGTCAAAACTGTATCCGCGGCCCATACGATTCATGCCTTTGGCTAGCCCGTTGACGCTTGGGCGGAAATCACCAGCAAGATCTAGTGGGTAGCGCGCGCCCAGCCAGGAGTGCGCGATGCCGGTTGCGATGATCAGCAGCACCGATATCCACAGGAACAGGCGCATGGCAGATCCAGAAGAGAAAGGTTGGGCCGCCAGCCTACACGGGCAGGTTCACCGACGGTGCCAGGGCTGGCAAGTCTGACCTGATCCGACACATCGGCACGTAGCGAACTCCTTGTTTCACCGTCAGCGGCCCCTCGGCCACAAAGCCGAATTGACGATAGACGGGCACCGCATTCAGCGACGCGTTCACCGTCATCGTATCGGTCTCGTAGTCGCGGAGGGCGTGGTGCCAGAGTGCCTTGGCGACGCCGCGGCGGTGATGGGCGCGATCGACGAACAGCTGGAACAGGTGGCTGCCGCGCAGCATGGCGAGATAGCCGAGCAGTAGGCCGTCCTGCTCGGCGACCCGGTAGGCGTAGTCTGGCAACGCGAGTCGTTGCCGGAATGCATGCGCCGACAGGCTGTCGAGAAAGCCCTGGGCAGCGACCGAATCGACGATGAATTCGTCGCTGAAGCTGAGCGAGAGGCGGCTGATCGCATCGGCATCGGTCGAACGAGCAGGACGAATGCTGCAGAGGTTGGCACTGCGACTCAAGGTGAGCGCGCCTGCCCACGGCCGCTGAGGCAAGCCACTTGCAGCGACACCTGCTTCTTGCCGTCCATCACCGCCTGCCGGCCCACTTCGCGAAAGCCGAAGTGGGCGTGAAAGGCCGCTGAGATCGGATTTGGCGGATCGAGGTCGAACTCGCAGGCGACGCAGGCTGTACCGAGGGCGCGCGCCGTGTCGAACACGCGCTGGTAAAGCCGTTTGCCCAGGCCCTGCCCGCGGGCCGTGGCGTCCACCACCACCCGGTCCACATACAGAAAATGTGGGTAGCGAGTCTGAAACCAGCGGTAGTTGGGGCTGTCATAGTTGGCCCCCTCGCGAAACGCCAGCAGGAAAGCGCCGATCCGGTCTTCGAGTTCCACCAGCAGATGCAGGCAGGCCTCGGCGTGCAGGCGACCCAGTCGCGCAGCATCCAGCGGACTGAGAAACTGCACCGACGCCTGATTCAAGGCCAGCACGGCCGGAAAGTCAGCTGCGCTGGCCGGACGAATGATCATCGCAAGCGTGGGCTCATTCGAAGCGCTCGATGCCGGCCGGCAATTCTACCCAGGCATGCTTGCGCTCTTCGTACACCGAAACCGTCGGTGATGGAAAGTTGGGATCGGCAAAGGCGCCCACCGGAATGGCGATGCGCTCTTCTCCCTCGATCTGGTAGTACAGCGTGGCGCCGCAGTCCGGACAGAAGGTGAAACGGATGGTGGTGCCCGAGCCGCCCTTGCGCGCATATTCGCGTCCTTCACCCGAGATCTGCACCTGTTCGGGCAGAAAGCGCGCCTGAATGGCGAATACGCCGCCGCTGCGGCGCTGACAATCCAGGCAATGGCAAATCGAAATGCGCACTGGATGACCATTCGCCACGGCCTGCAGCTTGCCGCAGCTGCAGCTGGCCGTTCTACTCAGCATGGCGTGCCTCCGGCTGATCCGCAATGCCGACCATTATCGACCACTTGTTCATCGCCGCAAGAAGGTCATGCTTAACCCGGCTATTTCATGAGGGGGCGCGGATGATCACCGAGGACTTTGCGCCGGGTGCAAGGCTCACTTGGACGAGATCGGGACGCAGTCCCGCGTAGCTGCGACAGCAGCCGAACAACGCAGCAATTGGTGCAAAGGACCTCGGGGCGAATGCCCGCATAGCCGCGCAGCAGCCGTAGCCGCGCAGCGGCCGCATGAGGGCCGTGCCAGCGACGAAAGACAGCGAACACGTTGTGATCCAACGAGAATTGTTCGAAAACGTTGATTTGCCGGGGCTGGCGGTGTCTTTCGGCGCGACCGCATGAAGTAACCGGGCCAAAATGGCTTACATCTGGCGAAACTGGCCGATAAAGCTGCGGCTCATTGGCAGCGTTTCATCGCTGGCGCGCAGATGCACGGTGGCGGTTTCGTTGTCATGGCGCTCGATGCGATCGATCGCATGTCGATTCACCGCCGCCGATCGGTGCACCTGTACAAACACATCCGGGTCGAGCTGGGCCAGCAATTCCTTCAATGCCATGCGCACCAGGGATTGCTCGATACCGCCGTCGGCTCGACGCCAGACCACACGAGTGTACTTTTCGTCCGAGCGCAGATAGTCGATACGTTGGCAATCAATCACTTGCACCGTTCCTCCTAACGAGGCGTTAAGCCAGCGCAGATACGGACGGCTGTAACCGGGTCGCAGGCGGGCCTCCAGCTCATCCAGCAGGGCAGTGCGATCGAGGATCGGCGTGCTGTGCTGAAGTCGGTCGCGCAGGCGGGCCACGGTGTCCTGCAGACGGGCCAGCTCAACTGGTTTGACCAGATAATCCAGGGCGCCGCGGTCGAAAGCCTGTACCGCGTATTCGCTGAACGCGGTGACGAATACCAGATGCGCGCGTTGGCCTATCTGTCGCGCCGCCTCGATGCCATTGATGCCCGGCATCTGTACATCGAGAAAGCAGACCTCGGGTCGCAGTTGCTCGAATGCCGCCACAGCTTCGCGACCGTTGCGCGCTTCGGCAATGATCTGCAAGTCCGGCCAGGCCTGCGCCAGCATGCGCGCCAGACCGCCGCGCAGCAGCGGTTCGTCATCGGCGATCAGGGCGCGCACGCTCATGGGGTATCCGGGCTGGCGGGGAATTCGATTTCAGCTCGGGTGCCGTGCGGAAGCAAGGGCTCGACGCGCAGCTGTGCTGCCTCGGCAAAGTTCAAGGCGAGGCGTTGGCGCAGGTTTTCCAGCCCGCTGCCCAGGCCATCGGTCATAGTGCCGGCGGGCAGGCCGACGCCATCGTCGGTGACCTCAACGCGGCAGCGAGCCGCATCATGACTGACTCGTACCTGCACTTCACCGCCGGTTTCGCTCGGATCGATGCCATGCCGCACGGCGTTCTCCACCAGGGTGAGAATCGAGACCGGCAGGCATGGCAGATGGGCCGCCGCGGCCGGCATCTCGATGCGGTAGCGCAGGCGATCGGGAATGCGCATCTGCATCACCTCAAGATAGGCGCGCACCAGGTCGATCTCTTGTTTGAGCGTGCTGGTCGGCTGTTGCAGCTGCGGCACGGCGGCGCGCAGATAGCTGATCAAACTGGCCAGGACCGGGCCAGCCTGCGGCGCGCCGGACTCGACCAGTTCGCGCACATTGGCCAGGGTGTTGAACAGAAAATGCGGTTGCACCTGGGCATGCAAGAGGCGCAGGCGCGAATCCAGTGTCTGTCGTTGGTGTTCGCTTTGTTGCAACTGAAGGCTAAGGGCGAGTTGTTCGGCTTCGCCGCGAATCTGCCGCATCAAGGCGGTGATGCCCAACCATGGGCCAAACAGCAGGCCGGTGAAACTGATGGTTGCCATGCCGAACAGCCGTGGCCGGTTTTGCCACAAGGGCAAGGCATCCTGCTGCGACACCAGCAGGTACACTGCGATCACGGCTGGCGGAATGGCCAGCGCCAGGGCCAGAATCTGCCAGGCCCAGCGGGCAAACCAGCGCGGCAGGCGCGGCGGAAACCGTCCGGCGATCTCGAATGCAGCCCAGGCTGTCAGGGCCACCACCAGGGTGCGCGCCATTACTTCATACAGCCGTACTCCCTCGAACGTCGGGCTGATCAGCAAGCCCCATAGCAGACCGACGCTGAGCACCCGAAACAGGCGTTGCCGCGTTCGCGGTGGGTGGTGGTGGATGTCGACGGCCTTCATGGCAGCCGATGGTAACCAAGCGCGAGCCTTGGCTGCGCGTGGGGCACTGTTTCCAGCAGTGCCTGCAGTGCCACTGATCGCCCCTGGTCGTCATTCAAGTCCGAATTACCGTGGTTCATCGCATGCCACTGGAGGCAACCGACCTGGGTCCGCAGGATGAGCGCGAATCCAGGCGGAGTCTGCCCATGTTGTATCTGCATATTGTCGGCGGCCTGCTGGCCATTCTGGCCGGCGCACTGGCGCTGATGGCGCGCAAGGGCGGCGTTCTGCACCGGCGCAGCGGCAGGGTATTCGGCTTGGCCATGCTGCTGATGACCGCCAGCGCGCTGCTGATCGCCACCTATTTGCGCCCCAATCCGGGCAATATCATTGCCGCTTCGCTGACCGGCTACCTGGTGCTGAGCGGGATCATGACCGTGCGTTCGCCGCGCATCGCCGCCCATGGTTGGCGCGTCGGACTGCTGCTCTGGGTATCCAGTGTGGCCACGGCCGCTGCTTTGTTGAGTCGGGTCGCCGCCGATGCGCCTGGCGGCGCGATTGACGGCATCCCCTATCAGGCCTTGATCATGTTTTCGCTGGTCGCCGGGCTGGCAGCGATCGGCGATGTGCGTCTGTTGCTAGGCCGCGAATTGGCGCCGACGCAGCGCATTCGCCGTCACTTGTGGCGGATGGGCTATGCGATGTGGATCGCAACCACCTCATTGTTTCTCGGCCAGGCCAAGCAGTTTCCCGACAGCTGGCAAAGCTCGGGCTGGTTGGGGCTGCCGATACTGCTGGTGATGGGCGTCTTGCTGTTCGAATGGTGGCGGGCAGGGCGGCAGAGCCGGCCGCGTGCGCAGCCAACACGCTTGTCCGCCGCTATCACTCCTGCTCAACAGGCTGATTGATCGCCTGCTGAGCGGCCTCGACTGGCTCGGTCTCGGGCTGGCTGATGCGCTGCCGAATGTAGTTGGCAATTTTCCGATCCAGTCCGCGCTTGACTGAAAACCACAGCTCGAAATCGAGATCCGGATCTTCGTGATGCAGCGTGATCACGGTGTCGTCGAGAAAATGCTGGCCCTGCTGCACGCTGATATCGCGGATATCTTCGTAGCGCGATTCGAATTGAAACGGTTCGCCCTCGTAGGTGGCATAGCTCACCACACGTTGGTCGGTTACCAGATTGCCATCTTCCTCAAAGCTGATCGCTCCGAGCGAGTAGTAGTAGAGGAACTTCTCGCCGTTCAGCGGCGGAACAATGCGTTCGACCTCGCTCTGCGCCCGGCTCGGCAATCGATGCCATTCGGAAGTGTCCGTGGGCGGGCCGAAATACTCAGTGTAGATGGCGATCGACAGTACCGCGGCGACCACCAGGGACAGGACCGCCAGGGCGAGGATTTTCAGCGGGTTCACAGGCGTTTGATGGAGAGCGGGCGATGGCGCAGGATAGCGTGTTGCAGCGCCGGCATCTCATTCAAGCTCGGTTGCACGCCGCTGTCGCCGGCGCAAGTAGACCGACAGCGGCAGCAAGAGCCAGGGCAGAAAGTAAGCGACGGCGGCCAGGCTGAAGAACGTCCCGGTCGACGTTCCGACCCAGCTGGTCAGCCAACCCAGTGCCAAGATGGCGCAGCAACAGACCAGGAAGCGCCAGCGTGTCCCGCGGCCGCTGATCACCCAGCCGATGAGGTAGGGCAGCAAGTAGACGGCAGCGAGGAGATACACGGCCTCAATCGTCGGCCCGTGAGCATGGGCCGGCGCACTGAGCAACAGCGCGCTGGCGTGCAACCAGGTTCGAGCTTGCACGACTTCGCCGCCGCTTAGCCCTGTTTGACGCGCTTGAGGTCGGCCTTCGCCATCTCTCCAACATCGCGATCGTTCATTGCCAGCTCAAACGCGGCGATCGCCTCGTCGCGACGGCCGAGCTTATCCAGCAGTTGCCCGCGACGCCATTGTGCGGCGGCCAGGCTGAGTTGTTCGGGCTCCTCGCCAGCGGCAATAAAGGCATCGAGATAGGCAAGGCCCTGCTCGATGTGATCGCCGGTGATGGCGGCCAGTCGGCCGAGCTGGTAGCGGCCCAGGGCGAGGGTCTTCTCGTGGTCCAAGGCATCGACCCACAGCGTGCGCACATCGTCGAAGCGCTTGCGGTTCTGCAGGAAGGCATTGAAACCGAACAGGGCGCGGATACTGGCCGGATTGGCGCGCAAGGCTTCGCGATACAGCGATTCAGCCGTGCTGTCGCTGTCGTCCTGCAGGGCGAGATTGGCGGCGGCCACCTTGCCCTCGGCCGCATCCAGTTCAGCAATGGCCTTGGCCTGCGCCTCGGCCTTGTCGCGCCCGCCGCCCATGATGCCGGGGGCCAACAGGTAGTACTGCATCAGATCGAAACGCGCCTCGACCAATCCGGGCTGTAGCTCGACGGCTTTTTCGAAGGCGTCGCGGCAGCGACCGGCCCACTTGGCCTTGGTCAGGATATTGGCCTCCTGGGCCTGCCGCCCGTACACGCGACCGGCCCACAACCAGGCCATGGCGTCATCAGGCAGTGCCTCGGTGGTTTCCTCCGCAGCTTCCAGTGCGTCATCCAGGCTTTGATGACGGAACTGGTCGCGCAGCTGCTGGACCTGCGGCGCCAGCGGCTGAGCAGCCGCCAGTCCCGGCAGGGCGGTGAGGCTGAGGGCAAAAGCGGCGATAAACAGGGTGTTACGCACAGAGGGCACTCATACGTTGTGGAACGGGGCGCTAGGTATAGCCGAGTGCCGAAAAATCGGCGTAAACATTTCGTTCACGCCGTTATTGGGTTGTTGTCGGTTCAGGTAGGGAGTTATCCATACGCTTGAGCCAATGGGAGCTCTCTCGGTCCGCCGAGGGCAACTGGGCGAAGCACGTGGCCAAGATGGCTCCGAGGGCTCCATGGCCGGCCTGCGCAACGCGCTGTCGAGGCTCGCTTCGACAGGCTCAGCGAGTGCGAGGTGGGTGGTTCGGCGGTCGCTTCGACGCCCCTGCGCCAGTCGAAGGGGCGGCCTCAACCGAGCAATCGGCCTCAGTTCTGCGGCACCACGACCGCAGCAAAGTTGGCATGCACCAGCATCCACTTGCCGTCGCGCTTGTGGTAAATGCGGGTCGATTTGGCCAGGTTGGGTTGCTGCTTGCCCTCGGCGTTCTTGGTGATCCCGGCGTAGTTGTAGCTGAGGATGGCGACATCGCCATACACCTGAACATGTGGATTGATCATCTCCGAGACCAGCCCGACGTCGCCACTGCTGCGGCTGGCCTCATAGAACTTGGCCGCCTGCGCCTTGCCCTTGACCAGGGCCGGAACGACCGGATTGAACTCGGTGTAATCATCGGCAATGGTCGTCCAGGCCTCAGCTGAGGGCTTGTTCTGGTTCTCCGCCGCCCACTGGGCATAGGCGGTGGCGATCACATCCTCGGCGTCACTGGCCACAGCGCCGCCGGATGCCATCATCAGCAGGCCGGCGGCCAGGGCCGGACACAGATAGTGCTTGGTCTTGAACATGAGATTCCCCTTTATGTGCGTAGTCGCCGCAGCGGGCCGGGTCGATGGCAGACGGTGTGTGAGACAGCGCCCGGCGAACGGGTGACGCACCGGCTTCGGGCCCAAGGGGGCGGCGGGACGGTGTGGCCAGGCAAGCGTGCAGTAGCCAACGAAGCGAGAGGGAGCGGCCAACCCACCTTACGCCGATCCCCGACTAGCGCATCTTGCGCTGCAGCATATTGGGCAGCTTTCGATCAGCGCAGCAGCAGCACCGGAATCAGACAGTCGCGCAACACCTGGGTCGTGGTGCTGCCGACGATCAGGTTTCGAATGCGTGAGTGGCCGTAAGCGCCCATCACCAGCAGATCCACCTCTCGCTTGGACACGTGCTCGGGAATGGCAGTATCGGCTGCGCCGTCCACCTTGATCGTACTGGCTGCGAGGCCGGCCGATGCCAGTTGTTGCTCGGCCCAGCGGAGGGCGTCATCGGACGCGGCATCACCCGCTGTGAGGAGAAGACAATCCAGCCCTTTGAGCAAGGGACTAGCCGCAACCATGTCGATGCAGCGGCGTGTGGTGGGGCTGCCGTCGAAGGCAATCATGAAGCGTCGAATCGGGCGGAAGGCGCGGGAGGCGACCAGCACCGGCCGATGCACGGCGCGAATCACCCGCTCCAGTTTGCTGCCCAGATGGCCCTTGCCGAAATCGGCGTGCTCGCCCCGCTTGCCCAGCACCAACAAGCGGCTTTGCTGCTCCAGTTCCAGCAGTGACTCGAGCAGGTCGCCATGGCGAAGCAGGGTATGCGGATGCACGCTGTGCTGAGCGCGCGCGCGTTCTACCACCTGGTCCAGCAGAAGGCGGCCACGCTGCTGCGCCAGTTTGCCTTGCTTCTCATCGAGTTCTGCCATGCTGGTCAATAGTTGCTCCTGACTGCCCAGCACCAGGTTGCCGCTCAAATCCATCGGCATCGACGTGGCTATGCGCTCAATGCAGTGTAGGAAGCTTAGTCTTGCCCCAAGCCGGGATGCCGCCCAAGCGGCGTGTTCGGCAATGCTGGCTGCGTAGATCGAACTGTCGACTGCAGCAATTACCTGGCCCTCAGCATGGATCAGCTCTGACGTCATGGTCACCTGTTCCTCAATGCTCGCCCATCAGGGCGCGTGCGTGTGCTTTGTCGTGCACGCCTAGGCGTTCCACCAAGGTGGCGCTGGCGTTGTTCATGCCGAGAATCTCTACCTCAGTGCCTTCGCGGCGAAACTTCAATACCACCTTGTCCAGTGCCCCGACCGCGCTGAGGTCCCAGAAGTGGGCCGCGCTGACATCGATGCGTACCGTCTGCACTGCCTCTTTGAAGTCGAACCCGGCTGCGAAAGCCTGCGCCGAGGCAAAGAATACCTGTCCGGTGACCCGGTAGTCGCGTCGGTCGGCAGCCGCATCCAGGCTCGATTCGATATGCAGTACCTGGCCCACTTTGCGGGCAAAGAACAAGGCCGACAGCAGTACGCCGGTGAACACGCCTTTGGCAAGATCGTGAGTGAACACGGTGACCAGCACGGTGCCGATCATCACCAGATTGGAGCTGCTAGGGTGGCTGCGCAGGTTGACGATCGAGCTCCAACTGAAAGTGCCGATGGAGACCATGATCATTACCGCCACCAAGGCCGCCATCGGAATAAGCTTGACCCAGGGGCCGGCGAACACCACCAGTACCAGCAGCACGCTGCCGGCCACCAGGGCCGATAGGCGGCCGCGACCGCCCGACTTAACATTGATCACCGACTGCCCGATCATCGCACAGCCGGCCATGCCGCCGAGCAGACCAGCGCCGATATTGGCAATGCCTTGGCCGGCACATTCGCGATTCTTGTTGCTCGGCGTATCGGTGAGGTCGTCAACGATCTGCGCGGTGAGCAGTGATTCCAGTAGACCCACCACGGCCAAGGTGATCGATACCGGCAGGATGATCCATAGCGTATCCAGTGTCAGTGGAACGTTGGGCAGCAGAAACACCGGCAGGCTGTCGGGCAGTTCGCCCATATCGCCGACGGTACGGATGTCGAGATCGAGTCCGATCGCTACCGCGGTCAGCAAGACGATGGTGACCAGGGGCGAGGGAATCGCCCGGGTGAGATAGGGAAACAAATAGATGATGGCCAGCCCGGCGGCGGTCATGGCATAAACCGTCCACGGCACATCGATCAGTTCCGGCATTTGCGCCAGGAAGATCAGGATGGCCAGCGCATTGACGAAGCCAGTGATCACCGAGCGCGAGACGAAACGCATCAAGGCGCCTAGTTTCAGCAGGCCGGCGATGATCTGCCACAACCCGCACAGCAGGGTGGCGGCGAGCAAGTACTGCAGGCCGTGATCCTTGACCAGATCCACCATTACCAGGGCCATCGCACCCGTCGCCGCCGAGATCATGCCTGGGCGGCCACCGGTAAAGGCAATCACCACCGCGATGCAGAACGAGGCGTACAGCCCGACCTTGGGATCGACGCCGGCAATGATCGAGAAGGCGATGGCTTCGGGAATCAATGCCAGAGCCACCACAAGACCCGCAAGAATGTCGCCGCGCAGGTTGCCGAACCAGTCGCGGGCGGAGAACAGGGAAGTTTTCAAGGCGAATCCAGCGAATGCGAAACCGCCGACGCGAAACCGCATCGTTAGAATCGAGTCAAGAGAGCCAGGCGCCGGGCGCCCCGCAGAGGCCTCGCATTATAGAGGCGATGGGTTGGGGCTCAAGCTCTAGCCCGGATATTTCATGAGGGGGCGCGGATGATCACCGAGGCAATCGGCGCAAAGGACCTCAGGGCGAATGCCCTGCGTAGCCGCGCAGCGGCCGAATGAGGGCCGTGCCAGCGCCGAAAGATCGCCAACACTCTGTTATCTCAACACCATCGGTCGAAACTCTCGCCCCGCTTGGAATTGCCGGATCTTTCGGCGCGACCTCATGAAATATCCGGGTTAGCAGGCTGGCGCACCCTAAGTTTGTCGAAGGGTGCCTGGACGAAGCGGCAGCCCAAGTGCGGCCTGTGGCCCGGCTCACCCGCTCTGTCAACACCGCCGGCCTCGACGGAACGAACGCCAGACACGTTGCCGCATTTGCCGGGCACCCTTCGACAAGCTCAGGGTGCGGGGATGCGCCAGCCATTTTCGGCAAGCGGGGGGGGCGTGCACGCACGAATCTTTGCTCTCACCGTGTAGTGCCACCAAGGCTGCGGTTCGGCGCCCTCCATGAATCGCACCGAGGCGATCAGTACATCGCAGACGCAAGGGTCAAGATGTTGGCCCTGTAGCCGCTGCAATTGCTTGTACAGTGCATACGGATCCTCGCCGACCAAATCCGACGGCGCGCGTATACCCAGCAACTCGAAATCGCCAATGGTGGCCGGGCCGACATTCGGGATGTCGGCAACCGGCGTACCTTGCTGGCGCGTCGGGCCTTGGCCGTCACTCCTCTTCCGTCTTCGGTTTGTAGGCTTCCATCAGTTGCTTCTGAGTCGGCGGCGGCACCGGCTCGTAGTGACTGAACTCCAGGGTGTAGCGGCCGCGACCGGCGGTGGAGGCTTTCAGTTCATTGGCATAGTCGCCGACCTCGGCCAGCGGCACCTGAGCACGAATCACCAGCTCACCGCCGCGCATCGAGTCGGTGCCATTGATGCGTGCGCGCTTCGAGGCGAGGCCTCCGGTGATATCGCCGACGGCTTCTTCCGGAACCGCAACATCGAGGTTCACCACCGGCTCCAGCACCAGCGGGCGCGCCTTGTTCACCGCATCGACAAAGGCCCGTTTGCCGGCCTGCACAAAGGCCACTTCCTTGCTGTCTACAGGGTGATGTTTGCCGTCGTAGACGATGACGCGCACATCCTGCAATTGATAGCCGGCGACCACGCCGGTGTCCAGCACCATCCGAACACCTTTTTCCACCGCTGGAATGAATTGATGCGGGATGGTGCCGCCCTTGACCTCGTCGACGAATTCAAAGCCCGTGCCGCGCGGCAGCGGCTCGATACGCAGGAAGACCTCGCCGAACTGGCCGGCGCCACCGGTCTGTTTCTTGTGCCGGTGATGGCCGTCAGCCTTGCTGCTCACCGTTTCGCGATAGGCGATGCGCGGCGGGCGGGTGCTGACATCGACGTTGTAGCGATCCTTCATCCGCTCCAGCATCAGCTTGAGATGCAGCTCTCCCAAGCCGCGAATGACCGTCTCGTTAAGTTCATTGTGCGGTTCGAGGCGGAAACAGGGATCTTCTTCGTTGAGTTTGTGCAGGGCGTTGGCCAGCTTCTGCTCCTGACCCTTGCTGGCCGGCTCGATCGCCAGGCCGAACATCGGTTGCGGAAAGTCGATCGGCTTGAGATGGAATTCATCTTCATCGTGGCTGTCATGCAGCACGGCATCGAAGTGAATTTCTTCGATCTTGGCGACCGCGGCGATGTCGCCGGGAATCGCCTCGTCGACTTCCAGGTGATCCTTGCCGCGTAGCTTGAACAGATGGCCGACCTTGAACGGCTTCTTGCCGTCGTCGATAAACAGCTGGGTGTCGCGTTTCACCGTGCCCTGATAGACGCGGAAGATGCTGAGCTTGCCGACAAAGGGGTCGTTGACGATCTTGAACACATCGGCCAACACATGCTTGTCGGCCAGCGGTTCGGCCAGCACCGGTACGGCATGGGTGCCCTGACCCTTGAAAAAGGGCGGCGGGTTGGCCTCGAACGGGTTCGGCATCCAGTGCTCGCAGACATCCAGCAGTTCAGCGATGCCGGTGCCGTTGCGCGCGGAAACAAAGCAGATCGGCACCAGATGCTGTTCGCGCAGGCATTGTTCGAAGGCTTCGTGCAGTTCGTCGCCGCTGAGCCCTTCCTCGCCTTGATCGAGGTAATGGCCCATCACCTCTTCATTGATCTCGACCACCTGGTCGATGATCTGCTGGTGCCAATCCGACACCGGTCCGAGATCGCTCTGGCCGCTGTTCTGGCGGAAGCAGTCGATCACCTTGGTGCCGTTCTCCGCAGGCAGATTCAGCGGCAGGCATTCGCGGCCAAAGGTCTGCCGGATGTCCTCGACCAGGGCGTTGAGATCGATGTCCTGGGCGTCGATCTTGTTGATCACGATCAGTCGACACAGCCGCCGCGCCTTGGCGTGATCCATCATCCGCTGGGTGCTGTATTCGATGCCGGTCGCGGCATTGATCACTACCGCCACGGTTTCCACCGCGGCCAGGGCCGACAGGGTGGGGCCGCGAAAATCGGGATAGCCCGGGGTGTCGATCAGGTTCAGGTGTGAACCGCCGTGGTCGATCGAGGCGATGGCTGAGTTGATCGAATGGCCACGGGCCTTTTCCATCGGGTCGAAGTCCGAAAGGGTCGAGCCGCGCTCCACCGTGCCTGCCGTCTGCAGGGTGCCGCCGGCTTGCAGCAGGGCTTCGAACAGCGTGGTTTTGCCGGCGCCTGCGTGTCCTGCCAGGGCGATATTGCGGATGTCCTCGGTGGTATAGCTCGGCATATCTCGGCCCTCCCCAGAGCATCGTTTGGTTGTGCGCCAAGCATGCACCGAAGCGGGGGTGGGGGACAAACCCCATGGACGGTTCGAAAGCGGCGCTGTCACATTGGGGCCACTCAGGCGTTCTGGAATGCACTTTCCGGGGGAGTGACACCATGCGCCTGCTGTTCAAGATCATCGCCATTTTTTTTCTGGTCCTGCTGCTGGGAACCGTCGCCCTGGCCGGCTACGTGGTTTATCAGGTCGAATCCTTTGATACCGAAACCCCACCGGCGCGGCACGGGCAGGTCGATCAGCGGCTGTTCCTGGGTCCAGGCGAACGCCAGCCCTTGATCGTGGGGTTCGGCGGCGGGGAAGGCGGCAATGCCTGGGCCAGCGATCACTGGAAGGCGCAACGACAGCGATTTCTCGATCAGGGCTATGCCTTCCTGGCGATCGGCTATTTTGGCGGCCCGAAAACGCCCAAAGAGCTGGATCGCATCGCCCTCGACGCAGTGCATGCGGCGATCGTCCAGGCGGCCGCTGATCCTCGAATAGAGTCGCGTTGCATTGCGCTGATTGGCGGTTCCAAAGGGGCCGAGCTGGCGCTGGCTCTGGGCAGCCGATACCCGGATGTCGATGCGGTGGTAGGAATTGTGCCCGCCAGTGTGGTGTTCGCCGCCCATACGCCAGTGATGACGACTTCGTCGTGGACCGACCGTGGCGCGCCGCTGCCGTTTGTACCAGTGCCCTGGTCCGCCACCTTGCCGCTGCTGAGCGGCGATCTGCGCGCGGCCTTTGAGATCATGATGGCCGATCAAACTGCCTGGAATCTGGCCCAGATTCCGGCTGAAAACCTGCGCGGTCCGCTGCTGCTGGTGTCGGCCACCGAGGATGAAATGTGGCCGTCTCAGGCGATGGCCGAGCAGATCATGCAGCGGCTCGACGCCCATGGGTTTGCCTATACCGCCCAACACCTGGCGATCGAGGGCGGTCACGGCGAGCCGCTGAAACACTTCGATAAGATGGAAGCCTTCCTCGCCACCGAGTTTCAGCAGCCCTGCCTGAGCAACAGCGCCGCCCAGCTCGGTGAGGCGGAAGTGGCTGCCGGGTACTGATGCCCCTGCCTTTCGGCCCACGCTTGCGCACCCCATCGGTGCTATCGTGCACGGCTGATTGGCTTGCTGGGGAATGCGTATGTGGCGTTGGCTGAAGTGGCCGTTTCGGCTGTTTGCACTGTTGCTGGTGGTAGGTCTGGGCTGGTTCCTGCATGAATGGAACTTCAAGCCCTGGTCACTGCGCTTCTTCTACGAGCGCGCCTTTATCCAGTACGCCATCGATGACCCGCAGATGCTGTCCAGCATGCGCATGTTGCCGAGCTGGCTGGACTGGTACAGCGACGACCTCACCGATGTGTCGTTGGCCCGGCAGGACACGTTGCGGCAGAAGCTGAAGGACGACTACGAAACCCTCAAGAGCTACGACCGCGAAGCACTGACCGAAGAAGAGAAACTCAGCTACGACGTGCTGGACTACTTCCTCGCCACCCAGCTTGAAGGTGATCCATTCCGTTTCCACAACTATCCGGCCAACCAGCTGTTTGGTTTCCAGAACGGCTTGCCAACCTTCATGGCCACTCAGCATCCGGTTCGGTCGGTGGGCGATGCCGAGGACTACAACGCCCGGTTGGAAAAGTTTCCGACCTATTTCGAGCAGCAGATGGAAGGCGTACGGCTGCGTGTCGACAAGGGCATCGTGCCGCCGCGCTTCGTGGTCGAGAAGGTGCTGCAGGAGGCCAAGGACTTCGTCGCCGCCAAGCCCGACGAGAACATGCTGTACGCCACCTTGGTCGACAAACTGGACAAGATCGAGCCGGCCATCGAGGCAGGGCAGCGTCAGCGCATTCTTACCGCCACCAAGCAGCGCATCGAGCGCTCGGTGTATCCGGCCATGCAGACCCTGGTCGACTACTACCAGGAGTTGCTGCCCAAGGCCCGGCCGAACAACGGCGTGTGGGATCTGCCACAGGGTGAGGCGTTCTATGCCTATCAGGTGCGCGAGCACACCAGCACCACGATGACGCCTGAGGAGGTGCATCAGCTTGGACTGGCCGAGGTGGCGCGAATCGAAGCCGAAATGAATGAGATCCTGGTCGGCGAGGGGCTGATCGAAGGCACCATCGGCGAGCGTGTTGACCAGATCTCGCAGCGCCCGGATCAGTTGTATGAAGACTCCGATGCCGGCCGCGAGCAGATTCTGGCCGACTACCAGAAGATCATCGATGAGATTGATGCCGGCCTCGATCCCTACTTTGGTGTACGGCCGAAAATTGGCGTCGAAGTCAAGCGGGTGCCGGAGTTTCGCGAAAAGACCGCGCCCGGTGCTTACTACAATGCTCCGGCCTTTGATGGTTCACGCCCGGGTGTCTTCTACGCCAACCTTCGCTCAGTGAAGGAAGTGGCTAAGTTCGGCATGCGCACCCTGGCTTACCACGAGGCAATCCCCGGTCATCACTTCCAGACCACGATTCAGCAGGAACTCACCGGCGTGCCGATGTTCCGCAAGATCCTCGGCTTTACCGCCTTCTCCGAGGGTTGGGCCCTGTATGCCGAGCGCCTGGCCTGGGAGATCGGTTATCAGGAGAACCCGCTGGACAACCTCGGTCGACTGCAGGCCGAGATGTTCCGTGCGGTGCGTTTGGTGGTCGATACCGGCCTGCACCACAAGCAATGGACGCGCGAACAGGCCATCGATTACATGCGCGAGAAGACCGGCATGCCGCCGACCGATGTGGTGGCCGAAATCGAGCGCTATATCGTGATGCCCGGTCAGGCTCTGGCTTACAAGGTCGGCATGAACACCATCCTGCGCCTGCGCGAAGAGGCCAAGACCGAACTTGGCGACAAGTTCGATCTCAAGGGCTTCCACGATGTGGTGCTGACCGGTGGCGATCTGCCCTTGACCTTGCTGGAACGTCTCGTTAAAGCCTGGGTGGCCGACGAGAAGGCGTGAACCGGCTGGCGGGCTGCGCTGGTCGAAGCCCGCCCCAAGGAGCGTGAGCCGAGCGGGTGCAGGCGAGCAGGAGGCCGGGCGCCCTTCGACAAGCTCAGGGAGCGCGCCTCTACGCTGGCTGAGCATCTCAGGTCGCGCGCCTCTACGCTGGCTGAGCATTTCAGCGTGCTCGGCTCTACGCTGGCTGAGCTTGTCGAAGCCAGCCTGAGCGGAGCGAGGCGTTAGGGAATCTCTGAACAAGTTCAGAGATTCCTGCGGTGCACGGATGCACCGCCGCGATCAACAACGTACGTTGTTGATCAGCGTGAGCCGAGTCCGGACCTGTGCAGGACTCGGCGCGTCTGACTAAGTCCGGGATGGACTTATTCAGACTTTCCTTAGGGCCTTATCATCCCCGGCGCCGCCAGGCCGCCTGCCACCGTCCAGGCAGGCACCCTTGCACGAAGCGCACCGGCAACCCGTGCAGAGTCAGCTCGAGCAGTTGAATTCGGGGCTGGCCTCCACGCATAGTCGCAGCAGAATTCGCGCCGAACCGGAGATTCGCATGCGCTTCTACACCCTGCGTCCGCATCATCGGCGTCGTCATCGCAAGAAGTTCAAGCTGGCCGAGTTTGCCGAGTTCGGCTTTGCCCTACGTGGAGCCGATCCTTCGCACTGGGCCGATCAGCCCGACGATCGGCTGCTGGCCTTTGTCGACTATCAGGGCTGGTGCTTCGATGGCGAACGTCAGCCCCTGGATGGCTTCGTTTCGCGCTTTGGCGGCGGCTCACTGACTGAGGTGGATCGTGAGCTGATGCGCAGCTGGCTGGCCGAGCAAGGGGCCGACCGTATCGACGTTGGCCCACTGCAGGATCACTGGGAGTGGGTGTCGAACTGAGCCAGCGACCGTGGCCGGCGGCGCATGACTGGCGCGACGGCGCGACGTGGCTGCGAACCCTGCTTGAATGCGGTGCGGTGCGTCTGCCCGGTGTACCGATCGAGCCCAATCATTGCGGCCTGCACCGAGTCGCCGCCTTGCTCGGCCCACCCTCGCTGCGTGCCGTGTCAAGGCAGCCTGACTTGAACCAGGGCCGCGGCGTGCAATCGGTGCGCGCACTCGCTCAGCCGATAGGTAATCGCTTCGGTGAAACGCTGCGTTCAAGCGGCTCTGAGGCTTTTCCACTGCACACCGACGAGGCGTTCCTGGAGCGTCCGTGCCGCTGGGTGTTGCTGCATTGCTGGCAGGCTGACCCGGATGGACGGGGCGCCTCCGTGCTTGCCGACCTGCGGCAGCTGGCGCTCGCCGATCGGCCCACGCTGACTCGACCCTTGCCCTACCGATGCGGCATGCATGTCACCCTGCCCGAAGGAGCGCCGGCCCGCTTCAATCCCGAAGCGTTGCAGTCGCCGCTGAACGATGGCGATCTGCAGGCGGTCGATCGCATTGCCGCTGCCCTCGCGGCGCAGTCAGTGCGCTTTCTGTTGCAACAAGGGGAGCTTCTGGTGATCGACAACTGGCGGCTGGCGCACGGTCGCGAGGCTTTCTCGCCTGAGTCGTCACGATTGCTGCTCCGGCTGCGACTGCTGGGCTAGTGTCCTGTCGCAGAAATACGTTTCGCAGGGCGCGCGATCTTTTGCAAGATTGAGTCGGCGGTGGCGATCCACTGGTAAGGGGTTTCGTACGCGTTGTATCGGGTTACGAAGAGCTCAATCTCACCATCCGCGCGCAATCGGCCCATCAGCGTTTCCCGCAACCAAGCCCGGAAAAGTATACGTCATGTATGAATGTTATTTATGCGACATGACACTAGGTTGAAAACCGCCCAACGATTTCTGTGTGGAGTTCGCAATTGGTGGTCGATGCCGATGGGCCTTGCTGGATCGGCAAGTCGATTTGACGGTAAGAGCGGCCAAATGATCATTGCGTCCTGTGAATTTCGCAGTAGTGAGCCCGATGTGCGCTGTTAGCGTGCTACTGTCCAAGCGCTTTCGTAACGCGTTGTATGGGCTGTCCGCTGAAATTCAGTGGCCTGCCCGGATGCGACACGGAGGGTGTACGGAAGATCAGTGTTCGATTTCCAGCAAACCGTTCGACTGGCTCATCTCAAGTGTGGCGCTGTCCAACTTCAACCTCTTGCTTGAAAAATCTTACTCAGACGCGCCGAATCCGGCACAGGTCCGGACTCGGCTCACGCTGATCAACAACGTACGTTGTTGATCGCGGCGGTGCATCCGTGCACCGCAGGAATCTCTGAACTTGTTCAGAGATTCCTTAGCAGTCGGCCGAAGAACTCCCGGATGGAGGTTTTTCAGCAACCTGCGACTTGGGTCGGCAGCACGGAGGGGAGGGCGTCATCGCTGGCGGTGAGCGTCATTCATCAAACGTGGGGGAAACCATGAGCAGTGCGATCTGTATTTCAGACACGAAGGACTTGGGTGCCGACGCACTTAACAAGCAGCCTGGCTGGGGTATGTTCGGGCCGATGCATCTTCCCATCAATCAGGGGCCACAGACGCCTGCGGTGCGATTGTTCTACTACATCGTTCTGCAAGCGAACCCGGATAAATCCAAGAGTCTGCTGGTAGCGCTTCGAAACAATGATGCCAAGCGGCTCGAATACTCTGGCGACAGCGCGTTTCGACCTGGCGAACTGCTGGCCACAGGCAAAGAAGGGGGGCAAGACGGTGGGTTCCTGAACCTGGGTACGGCGTTGCGGGCGGCGCTACTTGGATACTACTGCGACAAGGTGGAAGTGAAGATGTTGCTCAATGGCAACTGCTTTGTCTTTCAAGGGGGATTCCCTGAAGCTGCCAACGAAGGCGGCTCGACCGGTCACTCCGATTCGGTCAATCTCGGCAGCTTTGGTGACACCTTGACGGCAGGCATTTCGCATTCAGACACGGTGGGGCGGTCGATCAAGGACTTCGCGTTGCTGGACAGCTCCTCAGACACGGCATGCATTCATTCGTATGAATTGCGCAAGTGCGCGGACGGGACCGACTACAGTGGGCCGGACGACCTCTTCCCGCCGGTCAAGGTCGATATCGCTCACGTCAAGCCAGTGCGCGGTGTTCCCGAGCTGGCGCGCACCAATTTCCCGCTGTACGACTACGGCATCTGGACGACCAAGCGCGACCAGGTCTACGACAACACCGTCACGCTGACCCTCGAAGTGACCGCGCATATGGTGATGGTGATGGGCGGAGTGTCGACCACCGGGCCCGTGTCGACCCCTGGGCACAAAGTGCTGGATAAGCAGACGTTGTCCTTCAAGCACAGCGTTGATATCGACCTTAGTCAGGTATCGGCCTAAGGCATTCCGGGCGCTCGGCTCTTGCCGATTGCCTCCTTCGTTGTCGGCGGACAGGGGTTGAGGACTATGAAGACGTTTGATGAAAGGCAGTGGGGATATCTTTGGGTCGGAATGGAATTGCTCTACAGCGGCAACAGCAACTCCCCAGAAAGAGCCATCGCTGGCTATTCGGTGCTGCAGAAGTTTGTTGCAAACGAACTACCCGACAACCCTGACCAGCAGCAGATCGATCGCGTTACGCCGACCAAGGATCAGCTGGATGCCATGGAGAGAGTATCCCAGGGAATCTTGCGGCGAATAGACAAGGATCTGGCGCTGATCGATGCCTATTTGCAGCGTGCGGTGGACCGCAGCCTGGAGAAAAACGCGGACCGGCACTATCACCGACCCGAATCCAATCCACAGTGGGAGGCTGAACAGGCACAAGTGCGGAACCGCGAATACGATGCGCTCCATTTGAAACCACCAGACGAGGCGGACAACGACACTGGCGACGGCGACGGCGGGCCTTCGATCACGGGGCGTGGTGGCGATGGATCGGGCGGCAGCTCGACGGGGCCCGGCAGCGGCGATGATGACGAAGGCGATGGTGACGACACCGGCGATGGCGATTCCGGGAGTGGAGGTGCCGGCGGCGGTGAGGATGGCCTTCCTGGTGATGGCGAGGGCGGCAAGCCGTAGTTTGCCGCTGACATAGTGAAACGCCCCATGTTTGTTCCTTACAGCGACTGGAGACGATGCGCCAGTTCCTCGCCCGGCGCGCATTCAGCGACCAGCGGCAGTCGCCCTGTGGTGGCAGCCGGCTATCCTGCGCCCTGAATTTCACGGGTGAGTGGACGTGTTGGGTCGAGTTCTGGTGTTTGTCGGGCTGCTGTGCCTGCCGATTGCGGCGTCGACGGCGCCGCTATTGCGCTTCAGTGATCTGGTTAGTGGACCGAGCAGCGGCAACAGTGATGCCGCGGGCGGCTTGAGCGAAGCGCAGCACGGCAGCATCGTGACGGTATGGGGGCAGGGGCTGGGCGATACGCAGTCGAGCAGCATCGTCTGGCTGGAGCGCGCGGGAGGCGAGCGGCTCCAGGCAGCGCATGTGTACTACTGGAAGCCCGCTGATGGTCAGGCGCCGGGTGGGCCAGCCGATCTTAGCCGCTACCATCGCATGCAGGAGATCGCATTCTCGCTGCCGGCGTCACTGGGTGCGGAATCGGTGCAACTGCGTGTTGAAGTGGGCGGTGAGTTGTCCAACGGGCTGCCCTTCCTGGTGCGTGACGGACGCATTTTCTTTGTCTCCGACAGTGGCAACGACAGCACGGGAGACGGCAGTTTCGCCGCTCCGTGGAAGACGCTGGACAGCGCAGCCGATCCCAGCCGAGGCCGATTGCAGCCCGGGGATGTGATCTATCTGCGCGGGTACTCCGATACCGACTCGGTTCGAATCGGCAGCGTCACTCCCTACGCGGGCAGCGACAGCCATCCCTTCTTCGTCGCCAGCTACCCGGGCACGCCGGCTTACATCTCCAATGTCGCCAATCCGACGGCCGACAACCGCAGCGTGAATTTCCCCGCAGCCTTGCGCAATCACTACGGCGGCAATGACCATTGGAGCTTCTCCAAGCTGCGGCTGGAATCAAATATCAGCGCTTCGATGTCGTTCTATCGCATGCGCTTCATCGGCAACGAGGTGTTTGGTCCGCACGCCGAAGGCACCGGTGGCGTGGTGTCCGGCAGCGGTCGACAGGCCGGCGGCGGTAGATTCTATGGCAATGACGTGCATGATTTTGGCAACGCCGGTACCAGTTTTCTGCACCACATCTTCTATCTCTCCAATCGCAGCACTGGCCCCGCCACCGAGGCCTATGAGTTCGGCTGGAATTACCTGCATGACAACGGCGCGCCGCATGCGTTCCATATCTTTGATCAGAACGGCCAGGGTGGAAACTGCGCCGGTGGCGCCGCTACCGGTATCGGCGCCTTTGACGGCACCTTCCGTGTGCATGACAACGTGGTGCGCAATCAGCGCGGTTGCGGTTTTCACTATCAAGGTGGCTGCGGCACCTATGGCGATTTCACCGCCGATGCAGAAGTCTGGAACAACCTGTTCATCAATGACCCGGAGTCGCCGCTCGGTGGCACGCCGATCTGCCTCAGTACACCGGTGCTGGATGGCAGCGTCAAGGTGAGCCATAACCTGATGTTTGGCTACGGCAGCCTCCATGATCCGGCCCAGAGCAGCATGGTGCTGGCCTTCGCTTTCAGCGGCGAGGCACAGATTCACAATAACATCGTGATCGATCGCCGCGGTGCCGGCGACTTTGTGCAGGGGCGGGCGCCGGATGTCGCCAGCCGCAATCTGTTTGCCATCGAGCAAGGGGTGAGTGGTGCGGCGGTCGCGCCTGCCTGGCCGGAGACCTTGACCGAGCTGCCCCAGTTTGTCGCTGTCCATAACGGTGACTTTCGCTACTCCGAGGGGTCCAGCGGCATCGATCAGGCCAGCGCACAGGGTATCGAGCGTGATCTGCTCGGCGTGCCTCGTCCACAAGGCGCGGGCGTCGATCTCGGGCCCTTCGAGTTCAGTCTGCAAGCCTCCCTGGTGTTCAGGTCGGGCTTCGAATAGGGTCGCACGGGCCGGCGCCTGCGCTGCCGGGCCGGATAGGCGTTGCGCAGACGAAGGGCGGGTAGCCGATGTGTCGCCCTGTGATGTGGCGCGCTACCATCAGTCCAGACCGGCGCGCGCTTACCGGACTGGAGGTGATCGCCATGATCGCAGACCAACTACACGGCTTGCAGGTAGCGCTGGTCGACCCGGAACGGTTCGAGGTTCTGAGGTTTCATCCGGGGCAGGTGTCAGCGACCTTGGGTAGTCGCTCCACAGCGCTGTGCGCCTCGGTGCTGAGCCTGGAGGTGCTGGACGAATCGACACTGCGGATTCACGGTGAGGGGGTGGAGATCGTCTGGTCGCAGATCGAGCTGGGGCCGGAAGCGTTGCGAGTGCTGCGCAACGGCAGACCGGCTGAGTATCGTTTCGAGCCGGAGTTGGCGCCCAGTGCCCCGATCGCCAAACAGTCCGAGCAGCCTTCCCTTCCGAGGTCCGGATTCCATCTGAGTCCGATTTATCTGGTCTTCCTGCTGTTCGGTCTGCTGGCCTTGTTTTGGGACTGGCGGGCATTGATCGGGCTTGCCGCTTTGCTGCTGGTCGCCAAGCTGCTGATCGCGTTCGAGAACAGAAGGCAGGCGAGTGGCCTGATATCCGGTGATGTGCGGCCCCAGCAGGATGGGGCTGGTGCTGGGTCGGCAGCGGAATCGGCCTCGGCGCTGAATGCCTGCCCGAGCTGCGGCAAGCCCTTGTTTGTGGTCGAGCCGGGCCGGACGACGGCCGCGGAGATCAAGGCGTTTGCCAGCCGCGCGCAAGGATGGTGTGAGAACCCCGAGGCTATCGCTGGATGGATGCCACCCGGTCAATACTGCGCCAATGGCTGTTTCGCCGTCCACAGCTCGCCGGCCGCCCAGGCCATTGCAAACAATGGGCGATCCGAACGCCTGCCGCCGCCAGCGCGAATTGTGCTGGCCGATGTGCTGCGTGACGGTGGCAGTTATCGTCTGGACTACGAATCGACCTGGGGCGAATTTATCGAGGTCAATCTACCAGTTAAGATTGAAGGTAAGCTGCGTCGGGTCGGCTATTACCCACCGCAGCTGAGGCGGCAGCCATCTCCTGGCAGTGAAACCACTGATCCATGGACGCTGGACTGGGATGAGGCGGCGGCGCTGGCCGCTCTGCTGCGACCGCTGTTGAGTCTCAGCGGCGATATCCAGGGTGGCAATGCCGAGCGGGCGCGGGAGATGCTGCGCTACCTTGGTTTGCGCGGTGAGCTGGCGCGATGATATGAAGCCGCAGATGGTCGTCGGCGATCTGCTGGATCAGCCGGTCGAGGTGATCGTCAACAGCTGGAATCGCAACATCATTCCCTGGTGGCTGTTGTTGCCGCAGGGCGTTTCGGCGGCGATCAAGAAACGCGGCGGAACGCAGCCCTTTCAACAATTGGCGCGCTTGGGTCCAATCCCCCTGGGCGAAGCGCGCCTGACCACGGCGGGCCGACTGCCCTTCAAGGGCATCGTACATGTGGCCGGCATCAACCTGTTCTGGTTCGCTACCGAGTATTCGGTTACGCAGTCGGTGCGAAACGCGATGCGCGAAGTTGAGCGAAACGGCTTTCGCAGCGTGGCGTTTCCGCTGATTGGCTCGGGATCCGGCAACCGAGCCCGCGACTGGTCGCGGGCCTGCATGCTACGCGCATTTGATGGTCTTGAGAGCGACGCCGAGGTGCTGATCGTGGAGTATCGGCCACAGCGTGCTTGAGGGAGGCCCGAGGCTAGTGTCCTGTCGCAGAAATACGTTTCGCAAGGCGCGCGATCTTTTGCAAGATTGAGTCGGCGGTGGCGATCCACTGGAAAGGGGTTGCGTCAGCGTTGTATCGGGTTACGAAGAGCTCAATCTCACCATCCGCGCGCAATCGGCCCATCAGTATTTCTGCGACAGGACACTAGCGCTGCGGCGCTGACGTCGACTCAAGAACTCGAATGTCGTCCGCTGGCACGCGGATGCCTTGACCGAGATCGACCCGGGTCTGATCCAGCACATCCAGCAGTTCCCCTGCATCGCCCAAGGCTTCACGGAAGCGTCGGGCGTCAAGCGTTTGCTCCATTGCGCTGCGATTGATCGCCACCAGGACAGTCTGCTCGGCGCTGCGCCGGGCGAACACGTACACACCGTCCTTGGGCAGAAAATGAATCAGATCGCCGCGGGTGAGTGCGCTGGAGCTGCGACGGAAGCGCAGCAGGCTGCGAACCAGCTGTTGGGTCCGACGCGCCGTGTCGGTCAGGCCGGCGCCGGTGAAACCATTGACCTTGTCGCCCGCCCAGCCGCCGGGGAAATCGCCTCTGACCCGCCCGTCATCGCGCTCCACCGGGCTGCTCATCGCCACTTCCGAGCCGTAGAAGAGTTGCGGTGTGCGCGGCAGGGTGAGCAAGTAGGTGAGCGCCGCGCGGTAGCGTCCTTGATCCTCTCCGAGCAAGGAATACAGCCGCGGCGTATCGTGATTGCCGTCAAACAACACCATGCGTTCCGGCGCCGGGTACAAGGCGTCGTTGACCAGAGCCTGATACAGCCGATCCAGCGCTTTCTGGCCATCGTCCTGCGCCAGGGCCTCACTCAGCTCGTAGTACAGCGGAAAATCCATCATGGCATTGGTGGCGCTGTCGGCGTGACGTGATTGTCCGGCGTTGGCCTGCCAGTGCGAAACGATGGTGGGGTTGCGACTCCACTCTTCGCCAACGATCGAGAAGCTCGGATATTCCTGAACAATCCGTTTCGACCAGCGGGCGAGGAAGTCGGGCTCGGAGTAGGGGTAGGTGTCTTCGCGAATGCCCGAGAGGTCGGCGTACTCGATCCACCACAGGCTATTCTGGATCAGGTAGGTCGCAAGGAATGGGTTGCGCTGATTGAGATCCGGCATGGTCTCGACAAACCAGCCCTGCAGGAACTCGTCGCGGTCGACAGCTGCCGCGTAGCGATCCTGCACCGTGGTGCGGGCATGGGTGGTCGGGCTGAACTGGCCGTTGCCGTTGATCCAGTCAGCGCTGGGTGGATCGCGCAGCCAGTGGTGATGCGAGCCAATGTGATTCAGCACGATGTCCTGGATCACCCCGATGCCGCGTTGGCCGGCAGCGGCGACAAATGCGCGGTAATCCTCATTGCTACCGAAACGTGGATCGATGCGGTACAGATCGGTGGGCGCATAGCCGTGATAGGAATAGGCCGGCATATCGTTCTCGACCAGCGGCGTCGGCCAGATCTGGGTAATGCCGAGATCTGCCAGATAGGGCAGGGCCTGAGACATTCCGGCCAGGTCGCCACCGTGACGTCCGCCTGGCTTGCTGCGATCGATCTTTTCCAGCGTATCGGCGCTGTTGTCATTGCGTGGATCGCCATTGGCGAAGCGGTCCGGCACCAGCAGATAGATGGCGTCCTGCGGGCCGAAGCCGACTCGATCTGCCGAGCCCTTGCGCCTCGCCTGCAGCGGGTACTCGATCTGCGCCACCGATTGGCCGTCGCGCGTCAGTTCCAAGGACACCGTTCCCGGCGCCGTGTCGGCTGCGATCACCAGGTCCACGAACAGGTAGTTTGGACTGCTGAGTCGGTGCTGGGCGGTGATCGTGACGTCTTTGGAGACGCTTCGCGCTTCGGCCTTTGCGATGTCCGGCGCATGAATCATCAGCTGCAGCGACGGGTCGCGCATGCCTACCCACCAGAAAGGCGGCTCCACCCGCAGGGATTGATTCGCAAGGGCAAAGCCGGGCAGGGCCAACAGCAACAGGCCAAAGGACATCAGGCCAAAGGACATCAGGCGGACCGATACGCGCATGCAAAGCTCCGAGACTGGAATCGCGGGGGGCACCCGTGCGCACGGATTTCCTTGCGCATCGGTGCCCCGGAACTCCCTCCCCGATGTTTGGGCAGGGGTGGGGTGGGAAGAGGGGGATGCTGGCTTCGTTCGCCCCCTCTTCCCCAGCCCCTCCCCCGCCAGGGGGAGGGGAGCAAGTCGTGACTTCTGCGAATCAATGGGTTTCGACATCGGCTCGTGAAGAGACGGGCACTGTGTTGGTCGGGGGTTGGCCGGGTCAAGACTGAATTCGATTGCATTGCGGCAATGGCCCGCGCGAACCCCTGCCGCGCGCTGGACTGGCCCTCGGCAGCGAGGCTGGTAGACTCCGCGGTCCATTGCCGCGCACGTGTCTGCCATGAACGCTACCGCCATTGATGTCTCTGCCCCGCCGCGCTCTGCCGTCGATCGCTTTCTGGTCGTGGTCGAACGGGCCGGCAACCTGCTGCCGCATCCGGCCACCTTGTTCTTCCTGCTGACCCTGCTGGTCATCGTGCTGAGTGCGATCGCCGCGCAGTTCGATCTCAGCGTGCTGCACCCGAAGACCGGCGCCGCGGTGGAGCCGGTAAACCTGCTCAGTGTGGCCGGCATTCAGCGCATCATGGGCGGCCTGGTGACCAATTTCACCAGCTTCGCTCCCTTGGGCACCGTGCTGGTGGCCCTAATAGGTATTGGCGTGGCCGAGCATTCGGGCCTGATTGGTGCCTGCCTGCGCATCGTGGTGCTGAATGCGCCGCGCTTTCTGCTGACGCCGATCGTGGTGTTCGCCGGCGTGATGTCGAACATGGCCAGCGAGATTGGCTATGTGTTGCTGGTGCCGCTGGCTGGCCTGCTGTTCATTGCCGCCGGGCGCCACCCGATCCTGGGTATCGCGGCTGCCTTCGCTGGCGTGTCCGGCGGCTACTCGGCCAACCTGCTGCTCGGCACCATCGACCCACTGCTGTCGGGGCTATCGCAGGAAGCCGCGCAGATCGTCGATCCGGCTTATCACGTAAGTCCCGCGGCCAACCTGTTCTTCATGCAGGCCTCGACGCCGCTGGTCACCCTGCTTGGCTGGTGGGTCACCGAGAAGATCGTGGCGCGGCGCTTCCCGGATGGCGACCATGCACAGGGCGACGAGCGCATCGAGCCCTTGTCGGCAGCGGAAAAGCGCGGCTTGCTGTATGCCGGCCTTGCCACGGCGCTGTTCACCGGCCTGCTGCTGCTCGCCACCGTACCGGCCAATGGCGTGTTGAGGATCGCCGGCGAGCCCAACCTGATGAAGGCGCTGGCGCCGTTCCTGCACAGCATCGTGGCGCTGATCTTCCTGGCCGGGGCCCTGGTCGGTATCGCCTATGGCGTAGGCGCCGGCACCATCAAGAGCGATGTCGATGTCATCAAGGGCATGAGCAAGAGCATGGAAACCCTGGGCTCCTATCTGGTCCTGGTGTTCTTTGCGGCGCAGTTCGTCGCCTTGTTCAACTGGACCAATCTGGGGCTGATCTTTGCCGTCGAAGGCGCGGAAATGCTGAAGGCGCTGGGCCTGCCAAAGATTCCGCTGCTGATCGGATTCATCCTGCTGACCGCGACGGTCAACCTGGCGATGGGCTCATCGTCGGCCAAGTGGGCCCTGATGGCGCCGGTGTTCGTGCCGATGTTCATGCTGCTCGGCTATTCACCGGAGGTGACCCAGACCGCCTACCGTGTGGGCGATTCGGTGACCAATATCATCTCGCCGATGATGAGCTACTTCGCCCTGATCATCGCTTTCCTGCAGCGCTACGAGCCCAAGGCCGGCATCGGCACCGTGGTAGCGACGATGATTCCGTACTCGATCACCTTTTTCTTTGGCTGGGCGTTGCTGTTCGCGATCTGGATCGCCATGGGCTGGCCACTGGGACCGGGTGCGGCCCTGACCTACACGCCGGCGGGCTGAGGTGAATCGCTGCAGCTGTCTCACGCGCGCCCACAGCGGTGAGCGTGGGAAGCGAGCGCCGTAGCTGAATCCGCAACCAATGTCGAGTGAACTGCCGGCTGAGTTCACTTGCCAGTGCTGGAAATCGGCGTAGTCTGAAGGCAACCCCGGATAGACCGGGGTCTTGCCACCACCGTGAGGGAGCCTCATGGACTACGACTATCTGGTCTTCATTGGCCGCTTCGAGCCGTTCCACAATGGCCATGCGGCCGTCGCCGAACAGGCCCTGTCACGAGCGCGCAAGCTGATCATCCTGATCGGTTCGGCCGATACCCCACGCAGCATCCGCAACCCCTGGTCGGCCTCCGAGCGGGCTGTGATGATTCGCTCAGTGCTGGGGGAAAACGCCCAGCGTGTGTTGATTCAACCGCTGCGAGATCATCTGTACAACGAAGCGCAGTGGATCGCTTCGGTGCAGCGACGCGTTGCCGAGGCGCTCAGCGCGGATGCTGCAGAAATCTCGGCCAAGGTCGGCCTGATCGGTCAGGACAAGGATGCCAGCAGTTACTATCTGCGCGAGTTTCCGCAGTGGCCACTGGTCGATGTGCGGCAGACCGAAACCCTGTCCGCTACCGAATTGCGCAACTATCTGTTCAGCGCAGGCGATGATCATGGTCGCGGCGCCTTGAATCTGCTGCGGGCCAATGTGCCTGAGCCGGTATTCGACATGCTGGAGGCCTTTCGCCGCAGTTCGCCGGCTTACCCTGATCTGGTGGCGGAGCATCGCTTCATCGATCAGTACCGTGCCAGTTGGGCAATGGCGCCGTATCCGCCGACCTTCGTCACCACGGATGCGGTGCTGGTGCATTCAGGGCATGTGCTGCTGGTGAGGCGTCGGGCCGCGCCGGGTAAAGGGTTATGGGCCTTGCCCGGTGGCTTTCTGCACGGCAATGAGCAGCTTCTTGAGGGCTGCCTGCGCGAGCTGCGCGAAGAAACCCGGGTCAAGCTGCCGCTGCCGGTTCTGCGCGGTTCTCTGCGCGGCAGTCATGTGTTCGATCATCCGGATCGCTCGCTGCGCGGGCGCACCATCACCCACGCTTTCCACTTCGATATTCCAGCCGGCGAACTGCCGACCGTGCGCGGCAGTGACGACGCCGACAAGGCGCGCTGGTTTCCGATCAGCGATGCGCTGGAAATGGGGTCGCAGCTGTTCGAAGACCACTTGCACATCATTGAATACTTCGTCGGCCGCGGTTGAACCCAGCGTTCAGTCACGGTTGACGAACCCGCTGGCGGATAGACCGCCGGCTTTCATCGACGAGAAGGAGCTTCCGTCATGCGACACCTCGAAAACCTCATCCTCAACACCGATAGCTATAAGGCCAGCCACTGGTTGCAGTATCCGCCAGGGGTGGACCGCACGTTTTTCTATGTCGAATCGCGCGGTGGGCAGTACGAACGTACGCTGTTCTTTGGCTTGCAGGCGATCATCAAGCAAAGCCTGCTGACGCCGGTCAGCCACGCCGATGTCGATGAAGCGCGCGAGTTCTTCACCGCGCACGGCGAGCCGTTCAACGAAACTGGTTGGCGACGCATCGTCGATGTTCATGCTGGCCGCTTGCCGCTGCGCATCCGCGCCGTGCCGGAGGGTAGTGTGGTGCCCACCCACCATGCCCTGGTCACCATCGAATCCACCGACGCCCAGGCGTACTGGTTGCCGTCCTATATCGAGACCTTGCTGTTGCGACTGTGGTATCCGGTCACCGTGGCGACCATCAGTTGGCACGCCAAGGCCAGCATTCTCGAACATCTGCGCCGCACCAGCGATGACCCGGAGGGCCAGATCGGCTTCAAGCTGCATGACTTTGGCGCGCGCGGCGTATCCAGCAATGAGTCGGCGGGCCTGGGCGGTGCCGCGCATTTGGTCAACTTCCTTGGCACCGACACCGTGGCCGGCGTGCTGACCGCGCGGGCGTTCTATGGCGAGGCGATGGCCGGGTTCTCGATTCCAGCCGCCGAACACAGCACGATTACCAGCTGGGGTCGCGAGCGCGAGGTTGATGCCTACCGCAACATGCTGCGGCAGTTCGCCAAGCCGGGCACACTGGTCGCCGTGGTATCCGATAGTTATGACATCTATCAAGCCATTGATCAGCATTGGGGGCGCACGCTGCGCGAGGAGGTGATTGCGTCGGGCGCCACGGTGGTGATTCGTCCTGACTCGGGTGATCCGGTCGATGTGGTTGAACGCTGCCTGCACAAGCTGGACGCGGCGTTTGGCAGCACGCTGAATGGCAAGGGCTATAAAGTGCTGAACCACGTGCGGGTGATTCAGGGCGATGGCATCAATCCAAACAGCCTGCGGCAGATCCTGGAGCGGGTGACCAAAGCCGGTTTCGCCACCGACAATCTTGCCTTTGGCATGGGCGGCGGGCTGCTGCAACAGCTCAATCGCGATACCCAGAAGTTCGCTCTCAAGTGCTCGGCTGCGCGCATCGATGGTCGATGGATCGACGTGTACAAGGAGCCGAAGACCGATCCGGGCAAGACCTCCAAGCGCGGGCGGCTGACCCTGGTGCACGCTGAGGAATTCGACAGCTGGCGTACTATCGCGGTGCCGGATGAAGTGGATGACCTCGACGCGGCGCCCGCGCCGGCCGGCTTCCGCCACGCCCTGCAGACCGTCTACGAGAACGGTGAACTGCTGCTCGATCAGCCGTTCACTGCCATTCGAGAGCGCAGTGCGAGGGCCTTGCGATGAGCGCGCAGCTTCAGCGCAGGTCCGCCACGCCGCCGCGTCCGGCTCGGAACCCAGGAGCTGCCCGCGGCCCGCTGTGGTTGCAGCCGGGCTTGCAGGAACTGCTGGATCAGCGCCTACCGGTCAGTCAGCGGCTACCGGACTTGCGGGATGAGAATCGTTGGGTCGATGTGCAGCTGGGCGACAGGGTCCATCGTCTGGCCCAGCCGATCACCTTCACGCCCTATGCCTCAGCGCAACCCTGTTCGGCACGCTGTCGCTTCTGCTCCGAAGCGCTGAGGCCGGACTTTGCCGGGCCGATTGCGGCCAAACTTCGACCCGGCCCAGGCTATTTCCAGGGCTTGGCCACAGCGCTGTCCTTGCTTACCGCGGTGCCGCTGTCCTGGTCGTTGTCCGGGCTGGAGAGCACCGATGACATCGACTGGATGCTGCAACTGCTGGGCGTGCTGTCGGCCGCCGAGTCGGCCGGGCTATCGGTGGAGTCGCGGGTGTTGTACAGCAATCTGGCTGGCTTTTCGGGCACGCGTGCCGAGGCCTTGATTCAGGCTTTGCACAGTTTCGGCCTGGGCTGGATCGAAGTCTCCCGTCACCACCATGACGGCGCCCGTAACCAGGCCATCATGCGTTTTCGCGACGGGCTCGGTGTTGTCGACAACGACGGTTTCCGGGCCACCGTGCGGAAGCTCGATGCACGGCTGCGCTACAAGCTGGTCTGCGTGGTGCAGCGCGGCGGGGTTGATAGCGTCGATGAGCTGCTGGCCTACCTCGACTGGGCCTTGGCGCATGGCGCAGAGCAGGTCATCTTTCGCGAACTGGCGCGCATGGACGGCGCGTATCTGCCCAATTCAACGTCACGTTATGTGGCCCAACAGCGCATCGATATCGGTGATCTACTGGCTCGCTGTCTGCAGCGCCGGGCCTTTGCCGACCGTTGGCTACCCCGGCGCGTGACCCGTGGCTACTACTTCAGCAATATCGTGCTGGCCGAGGAAGGCGGCCGCGAGATAGTGTTCGAGGCAGCCGACTACGGCGATATGCATCAGCGACACGACTCGGACCGGGTATACAAATTGATCTACTTCGCCAACGGTGAACTCGCGGCCGACTGGCAGCCGGGCCGGCGCACGCTCTGGACATTTGATGGCTAGTCGCAGCTGGATGGTCATGGAAGGGCAGGATCCGCGCTACCGCCTGCCCGATGACTTGCAGCAGCGCGATCCGTTTGCGGCCCGCGATATCGGTTGGGTGGAGCAGATGCGGCCGTTCATTCGCGAGTTTGCCGCGCCGGGCCAACGGGTGATTGATCCATTCGCTGGTCTCGCCACCACCTTGCTGGCGGCTGGGCTCGAGGATTGCTCTGCGCTGGGCTTCGAGCTGAACCCGCTACGCGTGGAGTTGGCCAGGGAGCGATTGGCACGTCATCGTCTTCTGAACATGGAGCTGCGCTGTTCCGAGTTGTCGGAGGCCTGCGGCGAGGAGATCGCCAGCTGCGATCTGGCGCTCACCAGCGTGCCTTATTTTGCTGCCGTGGCCGCGATGGGCCAGCACTCGCACGCTGCTGGTGCTGGCGATCAGCTTTATGACTCCGCACACTATCAGGCGCATCTCGACCATCTTGGCCTGCTGTTCCATCGTCTTCGGTATTGGCTGAAGCCGGATGCCTATTGCATTGTCATGGCCGAGAATCTACGCATTGGTGCTAGCGCGATACCGCTGGCCTGGGATCTTGCCGCCATTCTGGCCGACCTGTACCAACGCGGTGACGAGCGGCTGCTGGTCTATCCGGCCCGGGGGCTGATGCAGGCGCCGCAGATGCACAGCGATCGCAGTCACGAGTACGCCCTGGTGTTCCGAAACACCCGTCCAGCCAGTATTCGCCGTTCGGATGCCTGGCCCTGGCTACAGGCGCTATGGTCACAGGGATTGAACTTCGCCCTGCACGGCAGTGCCGCCCGACTGTGGGCGGATGCCGATGCTGACGCGGCCGTGGCGGATGTCGATCTGCTGTTCGATCCTTCACAGCGCGATATCGATCGTGCTGCCGCCTGGTTGCGTGAGCACGGCTTTGCGCTGCGCAGTTGGGGTCGGCCGATGGCCCTTCCTCTGCCGCTGGGGTCGCTCAGCGGCCGCTATGCGGTGCTGGCGGAACGCATCGAGCGCACTGGCCTGAGGCTGCGTTTTGACCTGGGCTTCGAGCTGGAGGGAAGGGACGTTGCCTCTGCCTTGTCGAAGGCGCACATGCACTCTGGGCTGCGACTGATTGGCTTGGAGCATTCGTTCGAACGCTTGGCCTGAAGAAGCCGGCGCGCGATGATAGCGCGGCAGATCAGCGACCGGGCGCAGCCTGCGCCCAGGCGACTGATCCGCAGGCGGCCGGGGGATGCATGTACTCCGAAGGGGCGTCTGGCTTGCGTGCAGGTCGTACAGAGCGCCAAAGGGCTAGGCGCAGGCATGGCTCGTCCGGCGGTTGCCTCGGCCTTTTGCTGGTTTCATTGCTGGTCCTGCTGAGCGCTCTCGCCTGCGGCGTCAACGCGACCGAGTTGGACCCTTCGAACGCCCGGTTCCGACATTTCGATCGTTCCAACGGACTGGCGCAATTGAGCGTCATTGCCATGGCTGAAGATCCCAGTGGCGAAGTGTGGCTTGGCACCCAAAGCGGCCTGAACCGCTTCGATGGCGTCGACACCCAGCTGTATCTGCCCGATCAGCGCGGCGGCGGGCTGGCCAATGCCTGGGTCACCGCGCTGGTGATCGATGCACAGGGTGATCTGTGGGTTGGTAGCCTCGGTGGCTTGGATCGCTATCGTCGCAAGCATGACAATTTCGAATCGATGAGCGACCCGCATGGCGCAAACGGCAGGCTGCGGGCACAGATGGTCAATTCGCTGCAGCTCGATCGGCAAGGGCGACTGTGGGTCGGTCATGAACACGGCGTTGCGCTGTGGAACGCTGCAGAGCAGCGGTTCGAGGAGCACCCCTGGGCAGAAGGCGACCAGACTGAGCCTTCCGGGCGCGTCTTCGCGCTGTGTCAGGACATCGAAGGTACGCTGTGGGTGGGCAGTGCCAGCGGCCTTGCGCACCTGACGCTGGCGGAGCAGAAGATCCAACGCGTCGTTGATTCGCCGCTCAGCACCGAATCCATCCGTGCATTGCTCTGCGATCAGGACGGCTCGCTGTGGATCGGCACCGACTCGCGCGGCGTGTATCGGCATCCAGCGAACAGTGCGGCCTGGGTCGCGCTGTCGGAGTCTTCGGCACATCGTCGAGAGCTGCGCATCCACGCCTTACTGCAGGATCGGCAGGGACGGCGCTGGGTTGCCAGCGATGCTGGACTCACCGAGCTGAGGCTGCAAAGCGACGGCAGCGTCGATCAGTTGCAGTATCGCTATCGACGCGACCAGCCAAGCGGCTTGGGGCGTGGCATCGTGGTGAGTCTGATGCAGAGCCGCGATGACACGATCTGGGCTGGTACCTGGCAAAGTGGCGTCAGCCTTCTGAACGCTGAGTTCAACCGAATACTGAGCTTCGGCAGCCAACACCCGGCGACCGCGCTGTTGCGCGACGACGCGGTGCGTGGCGTTGCGCTGGTCGAGGGCAGGCTTTGGGTCGGCAGTGCCGACGGCTTGTTCCAGTTTGACTTGCAGCGTTCTGAACTCAGCGAGATCGCCGGCACAGAAGGCATGACGGTGAACGCGATTGCGCCCTGGAACAGCGCCATTTGGGTAGGAACGCGGGTCGGCTTGCGACGCTTCGATGCTCAGGGACGCGCTGTTCCCATGACAGGGTTGCCCGAGCACTTTTACAGCTCACGGGTAAGGATCTTGCACGCCACGGATGCAGCGCTCTGGGTGGGCGTTGATGGGCACGGCGTCTATCGGGTTGCGCTGAAAGATGATGAGCCCTTGCAGCGTGTGGACCTGCTGGCGCCGATTGCGTTCATTGCTCACTTTGATGCCGAACGGGTGATGATCGGTGCGCAGGACGGCCTGTACTGGGTCAGCGCTGATGGTCGGCAACTGCTTCACGTACACCGCCCCCATGAACAGGATGCCCTGCACTCCTTGCCCGCGCCGATCACCAACTTCCTTCGTGGGCGCGACGGACGGCAATGGTTGGCCAGTTCGGGAGCTGGCCTGGTGCAGCTCCGCCTGGCCGAAGGAGAGCCAGCGAGTTCGGCGGAGTTCATCGTTGCGGAACAACGGCCGGCAAACGCCTTTCTGAACTGTCTGGCCGAGGACGCCGGCGGGCGTATCTGGGTCAGTACCGATGGCGGCATCAGCCGATTCGATCCGCCGGTCACCGGCTCGGCATTGGAGTCGGAGAGCGCCAGCGGCAAGTGGTTCAACTTCGACGAACAGGATGGCGCCTTGCCGGGTTACTTCTTCAGTTCGATTGCGTATTTGCCGGACGGGCGATTCGCATTCGGTGGTGGGCGCGGCTTTACTCTGCTCGATCCTGGTCATGCCGGTGCCCCGCGGATACCGCCAGCGGTGCGCCTGAATGCCTTGTGGTTGAACAATCAGATCGCGCCGATCGGCCGACCACCGCTGCTACAGGCCTTGTCACAGACTGCAGATCTTCATCTGGATGGAGCGCAGCTGCGCAGTCTCGCCCTGAGCTACGGTGCCGCGGAATTCATCAATCCGCAGCGCCTGATGTTTGCCTATCGGATGGATCCGTTTGATTCCGACTGGATCGTTGACGATCAGCACAGCCGCCGCGCCCTGTACACCAATCTGGCGCCGGGTGACTACCGGTTTCGGGTGCGTAGCGGCAACGTCGAGCGCGGCTGGTCTGAACAGGAAGCACTGCTGGCGATTCGCATCGATCCACCCTGGTGGGGCACCTGGTGGTTCCGCACGCTCGCCATCCTGTCGCTGGCGACTCTCTTGCATGCGATCTACCGTTCGCGGGTGCGCTGGGTGCAGCGCAGGCAACGCTGGCTGGAAGAGGAAGTCAAACTGCGTACCACCGAGCTTGAACAGGCCCTGGAATCCCTGCGCGAAACGCAGCGCAGCCTTATCGAGCAAGAGAAGATGGCCTCGCTGGGTTCCCTGGTGGCTGGTGTTGCGCATGAGATCAATACCCCACTGGGCGTTGCGCTGACTGCAGGCAGTCACCTCAAGATGCAAAGTGAATCGTTTGGCAGGCATGTTCAGGGCGGCAAGTTGACCCGCTCAGCCCTTGAGCACTTCGTTTCACTTAGTGCCGAGTCGGCGGAAATGATCTGCCGCAATCTGGAGCGTGCAGCGAAACTGGTGCAAAGCTTCAAGCAGGTCTCCGTTGACCGCACTTCGGAAGGCCGCCGGCGCTTTGATCTCAGCGGCTTCCTGAACGAGCTGGTTGAGAGCAGCCGTAGCCTTTGGCGCAATCGCGCAATCAAGGTGCAAGTTCAGTGCCCGGAGCGCCTGACAATGGACAGCTTTCCCGGTCCGCTTGGGCAGGTCATCACCAACCTGATCCAGAATGCCCTGATGCACGCCTTCGAAGGTCAGAGCGCGGGCATCATCCAGATTGAGGTCGGCTGCATGGACGAAGACAGCCTACGCATTGATGTCATCGATGATGGTCTGGGCATGCCGGATGAGGTGTTGAGCAAGGTGTTCGAGCCATTCTTTACCACCAAGCGTAACCAGGGCGGCACCGGTCTTGGCCTGCATGTGGTGTTCAATCTGGTTTCGCAAAAGCTCGGCGGGCGGATCGAACTGCAGAGCTCGCCGCAACGAGGCACGCGATGCAGCATCGAACTCCCACGGGTGGCGCCGGGCCTGGTAACTACGGAAAGCTGAGATCCAAACATCGAGTTTCGGCAACAGTCGAATTCATGTTTGAACAGCTGCATGCGCCTGAGCCTTGATTCGAAGCGATTTGAAACCCCTTTCCCGTGGCGGGAGAGGCCGACGTGTGGCGATTTTCGCCGCACCGGCTGGCGCTCCGGAGCTCTCTCCCCAATGTTCCGGGAGGGTTGGGGGGTCTTCCCGCCCAAGGGGCTCGCGTAGCGAGGTTCCTGGGTAGCCCGAGTCTTGCTCTGCGAAACCGCAGGGACCTTGAACCGGAGCGATTTAAAGCCCCTCTCCCCTGGAGGGAGAGGGGCTGGGGGTGAGGGTGGATGCTAACTCCGATCGCCCCCTCTCCCCCAGCCCCTCCCCCGCCAGGGGGGAGGGGGGCAAAGCGCGACTTCAGCGAATCAAAGGTGGCGGCATTGCCGTTGGGGAGCCCGGCGCTATTCTCCGAAAATCCGCAGACGGACCTTGAACCGGTGCGACTTAAAGCCCCTCTCCCTTGGAGGGAGAGGGGCTGGGGGTGAGGGGGGATGCCAACTCCGTTCGCCCCCTATCCCCCAGCCCCCCCGCCAGGGGGGAGGGGGGCAAAGCCTGACTTCAGCGAATCAAAGGTGGCGGCATCGACTGATGGGGAGCCCGGCGTTTTACTCCGGAAAACCGCAGACGGACCTTGAACCGGAGCGACTTAAAGCCCCTCTCCCCTGGAGGGAGAGGGGCTGGGGGTGAGGGGGGATGCCAACTCCGTTCGCCCCCTCTCCCCCAGCCCCTCCCCCGCCAGGGGGGAGGGGGGCAAAGCCCGACTTCAGCGAATCAATGGTGGCGGCATTGGCTGATGGGGAGCCCGGCGTTTTTTTACTCCAAAAAAACCGCAGACGGACCTTGATCCGGCGCGACTTAAAGCCCCTCTCCCCTGGAGGGAGAGGGGTTGGGGGTGAGGGGGGTGCTAACTCCGTTCGCCCCCTATCCCCCAGCCCCCCGCCAGGGGGGAGGAGCCAGGCCTGAGTTCATCCAATCAATGAGTTACGACATCGGTTCATGGAAAGGGGTAGTGAAGTGGCCGATGCGCAGCGAGTGTCGGGCGCCGGCGGGCGCCCCGGAACTCCCCGATGTTGGGCGGATCAAAGACTACGCAGAACCTTGTCCATGGTCTTGCCCTTGGCCAGCTCGTCGATCAGCTTGTCGAGATAGCGAATCTCGCGCATGGTCGGCTCCTCGACCTCCTCCACGCGCACGCCGCAGACCACGCCCTTGATCAGGCTGCGCGCGGGGTTGAGTGCCGTGGCCTGGGCGAAGAACGTTTCGAAATCGGTCTTGTTACCGATGTGCGCCTCAAGTTCGGCTTGACTGTAGCCGGTCAGCCAACGGATGACTTCGTCAACCTCATGCTTGCTGCGCCCCTTTTTCTCCACTTTGGCCACGTACAGCGGATACACGCTGGCGAAACTGGTAGTGTAGATTCGGTGCTTGCTCATCGTGGGTAGGGTCTCCCGCCTGAGTTGCAGAAAGGGTTGGACGGCAAGGTGGCTCGATTAGCCCCAGCCTGCTGTCTGCGGGCGCGCGAACAACTGGCGCTGTCGGCTCGCCTTGAGAGTGCCCACCCATGAGGACTTGTGCAGTTTGGATCGAGCCGAGTCCCAGGTGCAAGGAGTGCAGAATTGGTATAGCGTCCGCCAGCGGCCGTGTCACACTTCCGCGTGGGCTCTTCACTACAGCCACTTTGATGCGGGCCTTGCAGTGATCTTGATGCTGCGATGGCCGGCCAGGATCAGAAGATATAGAGGTCAAGCGTGCTAAAGCGTTCGATACAACTGATGGTGTTCCTGCTGATGTCCTGCGTCAGCCTGATCGCGCTGGCGGCGAGCGAGGGTTCCGCGCCTGCCGGCTGGTTGATGGTGCTGGCGGTCGACGGCGAGGGCTGGACGATCGAGAACGTCGCCACGCTGGAAACATCGCCCAGGCCGAAGGTCGCCGCCCGTGGCAGCTGGCAGGCGCGTGCGGTGGCTGCCGAGGGCGAACTGCTGTGGCAGCAGGCCATCGATGATCCGATCAGCAGCAGTTTTCACCACGCACCGCCGCGAATCGCGCTGCGCCTGCCGGCGCTGCCGATCGGAGCGCGGCTGGAAGTGCTCGATCACCAGCGCAGCGTCGTGTTCAGTCGAACGCTTGATCTTGGCGTGTTGGCCCGGGCGCAGCAATCGGCCCTCGAGCTCAAGCGATTTCATGAGCGGCTCAGCCTTCGCGATCACAGCAAATGCTGCGCGCCTGCTTCGCCCTTGAACGCGGCGCCGAAAACGGAGGTGCAGATCTCTCCCGCTCATCTTGCCGAGCTGGCCAAGAAGGCCGAGGCGGGGAAGGCTGCGGCGCGGGACGGTGTTAAGAACAATACGGCCGCGTCTCCGGTGAATGTGACTATCGGTGTGCGCCATGGCGAGAGCGGTGCTGTGGTGCGCGAGGGTTTTCTCGACCTGTACGCGCGCGGAAGCAATGGTGTTGTGGTACGCCAATCGACTGACCTTTCGAGCATTGGCGCAGATATTCAGCTCACCCTGGATACGGGTCTTCTGCTGGTTGGCTTTCGCAACTCAGAGTCCAGCCGACTCAGCGAAGAGAGCAAGTCAGTACAGCTGACTGCGAATACCACGATCACTCTCGAAGTTTTTCCCGCCGTGCGCCTTGCGGGCAGAGTCTTGGGTCGCGAGGGTGAGTCCTTGGCGGATACCAACCTGTCCTTGCAAGGCGCAGCCGCAAGTCGTTCCCTGCGCACCAACTCAGAAGGGCGATTCAGCAGTTTCGTGCGTCAGGGCAGGAGACTGGATATAGACGTTTACGGGCCTCCAGCGCCGTACTTTGCTCGCCGATGGCCTGATCTGCGGCTTGAACACGATACCGAGATGGACTTCGAAGTGCCGCGCGGCATCGTGTTCAATGCGCGCATGCTGACCCTGGAGGGTCAGCTCTTGCTTGACGGGCAGCTCGGTGTACGGTCGACGGTGCGCAATGGCTTGCTCATCTCGTCGGATGGGCAGGGACTTCATCAACTGGCCGCGCCGCCGGGCAATCGCGTTCATGTCAGCGGGGGTAACGATCAGTTCTACGGATCCGTCGGGCCGATGCAGGTTGCCGAAGGCGATCTGATCGATGTGCTGGTGGCGCCCAAGGTGACACTGAGCGGCTACGTGCACGACCTGGAGGGGCAACCGATACCTGCGCAGTGCGCCTGGCTGGGGCAGCGTGATCCTCTGCTGTCCGGGGCAGATGCGTATTGCTTGGTGGACTCTCAGGGAGGCTTGCATGCGCGTATGCCCAGCCAGTGGATAGATACGCCGGCCGTGCTGGGCTTCTGGTCGAACGATCCGAGCTTCCTGCCCACTGCCAAGGCGATTGCCTCGACCACCGCAGCGCTTGATGTGCTGCTGGAGCGGGGCGTGAGTGTCACCGGTACTCTGCAGGATGAGAGCGGTGCGCCAGTGATGGGCCAGGTCCGGGCTTATCAAGATGATTCGCTGCACTCCAGCGCCGAGTCCGACAGTCAGGGGCGATTTGAGCTGTTCCTGCCCAAAGGGGCGATCAGCCTGACCGCCGATCGCGACAATGCTGTGTCGGCGCCGGTGGCTGACAGCGAGTATGTGCATCATCTTCAGCTCGAGAGCGCAACCGAGCTGACATTGATTGCCCCGCTTGAACGATCTGTATGGACCATCGACATCGACTACAGCCGATGTGGAAACTGCGATCGTTATCTGCCCGAAGTGATGCTGCGCGTCGAGTTGGTTGAGCAGGGCGGCCATCGCCGCAATGTCTATGCCTGGCCGGACAGCGATCAACGCTATCGACTGAGTGTGGCGCCGGGCGTGTATCGTGCATCGATTCAACAAGCAGGATTCGATGCAGACTCGCTGGACCGACTGGATCTGCGCGCCAACGCAAACACTACTTTGGCGCGAACGCGAGCCAGCTATGCGCACCTGCAGGTGCGCGACCGTGCGGGAGAGCCACTGCCGGCCACCGCTGTCGGTGTGTTGGATGCCAGCGGTCGCCATCGCGTAACGAATCTGACCGACAGCCAGGGGCGCATCGAGCTGCCAAGCATGCCTGGTGGCCTGCTGAAGGTCTCTTCACCGGTGGGGGGGGGCGTTGTGGGTCAGGTGCGAGCCTTGGGCAGCGACGGCTTGGCCGTGGCAGATGATCTGCTGCTGGATAGCGTGGAGTTTCATCCCCTCAGTGCACAACCCGTGCCCCAGCTGCTGTACGGCGATGGCGAAGCATTGGGACGGCTGAATATCCTGATCATCGGCGACGGCTATAGCCATGTGACGGAGACATTCCAGGATCTGAATGGCAATGGTATCTGGGACGGCATTGTGCACTTCGACTTCGATCACGACGGTGTGCTCGACGCTGATGAGTCGTACAACCCTGTCGGCGAGTTCAACCAGCCGGTGCATGTCGGCATGCGACCGTCGGACTTGAGCGAGCCCTTCACCGACCTCAATGGCGATGGTCTGCTGAGTCAGAACGACCCTGCACTGTTTGAGTTGCATGTGCGGCAACTCACCAAGTCGCTTCTGGCTTCAGACTATTGGCAGGAGCATCGAGACAAGCTCAACGTCTACGCCCTTTGGCTGCCCTCGGCGCAGGCGGGCTACTCGCTGTATGTCGCGAACGGCAGCATAGAACGTGACACTCCCTTGCGCATGCAGCACGTCGCGGTAACGGGGATGTTCAGTTCCGACTACTTCATCGTGGAGTCCTTGGCGCAGAAGTACAGCGAACTTAGCGATGTCGTGGTTGCTCTATCGAATCAGCCGATTGCTTACGCCAGGGAGAATGTCTCAGGCAACCACATGAATCTGGCCGCCGACGCTTCGCTTCACCGTCTCAATGGCAGTGTATTTGCTCATGAAATGGGGCATGCGGTGGCGCAACTTGCCGATGAGTACATCGAGTTCGGACAAGAAACGCCAGACCCTGGCCCCCACGTGGCGGCGAACCTGATACGCATTCCTGATCCGGATGCGGCGCCCTGGTCTGCCTTCATTGCCACGCCCAATCGCAGGCTGGGTGCCGCTCACGACATCGGGGTAGGTATCTTTGAAGGCGGAAACTATTCGGCTGATCACTACTATCGCTCGCAATACAACACCTTGATGAAAGGCGAGCATGGCGTCTATGGCGTGTGGAATCGCGCGCTGTTGGCGGAGCATATTGCCAAATTGATCGGCCATGCCAAGCCGCGACATGGGCTATGGTGGGATCCGGATCGGTCCGGACACGGGTTCGATCTTGAGCTGGTCGACGGCAGTCTGTCGATACTCTGGTACACCTATCGCAGCGATGGAACACCTACCTGGTACTTAGCTTCGGCGCCTTGGGTCGGAGGCCAATGGCAGGCCGATCTACTGCGCTTTCGCAACCAGCCAACGGTTCAGAGCGAAGTGATAGGCACGCTTAGCTTCCTGTATCACGACCGGGAGAATGGCGTGTTGGCGTGGGAGATCGATGGCGAGCACGGCAGTGCGCGGATTGAGAAGTTCAGGTTCGGCGATGCATCGCCCACGCCTGATCACACCGGCGTCTGGTACGACCCAAGCGATCCGGGCTGGGGTTTCACCTTCGAGGAACAAGGTTCGACCCAGGCTGTTGTTGCCTACTTCTATGACCACCTCGGCGAAGCCACCTGGGCCATCGGCACCGGTGATCGACAATCGCAGACGATTCCCTTGCTGCACATGACCGGCACTCACCTTTGTCCACTGTGTAGCGGCGAGGCCAGCACCCAGCATGAGTCGATTGGTCAGATGACGACCCTGCTGCACAGTGAAACCGAAGGCTCAGTCAGCATGTCGACCACGCGCGGTGCTTCATCCTGGCGGCGGGAAGGCGTGCAGGTTCGCCGGCTCAATCAATGAACGGGCGATGCTGGAGCAGGGCTGGACGTTGATTCGTCTGCACATCCGATAATGCGGCCGGTCGAACGCGATGGATTTCGCATCGTTTGATTTGCGTCAAAGAGTGGCGGCCCGGCGGTGGGACAATGGCTCCAGGACAGTGCCTTGGCCACGAGGAGCGGAGATGTCGACCTGGGTTGCAATCCACTTGGCAAGGGCTGGCGCTGTGCTTGGCTTGATGATGACAGCGTCGCTGTTGTGTGAACCCGTGCACGCGCAGGCGACGCTGAACAGCGCGCCAAGGGTTTCCATCACCGGTGTGAGCGAGCTGCAACGCGCCGATACTCTGTGCGTGCAACTGCAGGATGGGCAGTCGCTATCGTTCGACGATTTGAGCGTTTCGGATGCCGACGTCGGGGTGGCCGACCTGCGGGTACGTGTGGAGCTTGAGCCCGGCGGCTTGGGCGCGCCCAGTGTGCTGATTCCGGGATTGTCCGGTCTTCCTGGCGTGACCATCATTCGCGAAGAGCCCGATCGGATTCGATTTTCGGCGCCGCTGACCTCGGTGAACAGTGCCCTGGCAGCCCTGGTCTATCAGTCCGAAGGCCTTGCCGTCGATGTGCTCGACATTATTGTCGATGATCAGCAGCTACCGCCATTGAGCGCCGAATTCAGGCTTTGGATCGAAGTGCTGGCGTCCACCAGCAGCAATGTGGCGCGCTGTCGCCCGCCGCCGGACCTGCAAGCGGGCTCGGATACCGGGGCCAGCAATGAGGACGACATCACCTCGGCCGCAACACTGAGTTTCGATGTCACAGGAGTGCTGGACACAGACGTTGTGCAACTATTCAACGATGCGGAATTGATCGATCAGGGCACCGCCACGGGTACCAGCATCGTGCTCACCGATCCGGCGCCCGTCGTCGACACAACTGGCCTGTACTCGGTGGTGGTGAACGGCGATCTCGGTAGTGCTGCGTTGAGCGTCGCCATTGTGTCGGCTACCGTCTTTCATGACGGATTCGAAACCGTCGTGAATTGAGCGCTGATTCAGCCTGAGCCTGTGTTTTCGAACCGGGCCGTCGGGCTTGACGCGCGCACCGAACGGATCCGAGATCCTGCCCTGGTTCGATAGAGCAGGCGCGAGGTCCGTTCTCAGTCAGCTGGCGATTTGAAGTTCGTTTCACATCGTCCGCGCACAGTGGCGCTCCCAATCAACGGAGCTGACATCATGCGGATACTCACCAAGGCGCTGAGCGCGCTGTTGCTTGCCAGCCTGCACAGCCCAATCGCCAAGGCGGCTGAGGACAAAGTGCTGATCGTCGTGAGCGGCGAAGGGCAGGACCAAGGAAAGACCCGGCCCGGCTTCGAAATCGATGAGCTGTCGCAGGCGTACCTGATCTTTCGCGCCAATGGCCTGGAGGTTGAAATCGCCAGCCCCAAAGGCGGCCCGGTGGAGGCCGACAAGTACAACCCACAGGAGCCGTTCAACGCGCGTCTGCTGGCCGATGCCGCTGCCATGAAGCAGCTGGCCGCCACACGCTCGACCGCCGACCTGAAGGCCGAAGACTACGCTGCCATCTACATCGTCGGCGGCAAGGGTGCGATGTTTGATTTACCGCGCGATACCGCGTTGAAGTCACTGCTGGCTGACGCTTATCAGCGCGGTGCGGTGATTGCTGCTGTGTGCCACGGCCCCGCGGCGCTGAAGGACGTGCGTCTGGCCGACGGTTCCCTGCTGGTGGCCGGCAAACAAGTCACCGGCTTCACCAATGAAGAGGAAGCGCTGTTCGGCAAGCGCTGGCGGGCGGAGTTTCCGTTCCTGCTCGAAGACGCGCTGCGTGCAGATGGCGCCAGGTGGACCGAAGCGCCGCTGATGATGCCCTGGCTGGCAGTGGATGGACGATTGATCACCGGTCAGAACCCGTACTCCACCACTGATGTAGCGGAAGCTCTCGTTAAGGCCCTGGGTCGCCAGCCGGTGGCGCGCGAACGCTATCGCGACGAGCGCACCATGGCGCTGGTGGGTGAGCTGCTGGAAGGGAAATCCGACGCGGTGACGTCGCGTCTGGCAGGCGCACGCAACGACTACCATGTCGAGCTGATCGGCATGCTGGGTTACTACCAGCTGCAAGCCGCGGAAACGGATGCGGCGGTGCGCGATGCGCTGACCGTGATGCAGCTGGCCGTGCCCTACATGCCTATGCCTGAACTCAAACTGGCCATTGCCCAGGCTCACCATCGGCTGGGTGAGTCTGCGCCTGCTCGTCGGCTGGTGCAGCAGTTGCTGGACGCCAAGCCCGACATGCAGGAGGCTAAGCAGCTGTTGCAGGAGATCGACAGCTGACGTGAGCACCGAGCGGATCCAGGTGCTGGTGATCGAGGACAGTCACGCCTTGCGCACCAGCCTCGCGGCCTTGTTTGAGCACTACGGCCATCGCGTCGATTTCGCGGCGGATGGCCGCAGTGGCCTGGCGCTTGCGCTTGCGCAGCCGCCCGATGTGCTGGTGCTGGATCTCGGTCTGCCCGGCATCGACGGCCTGCGCGTCTGCGCGCAGCTGCGGCAGCGCGCGGATCGGCACATTCCGGTGTTGATGTTGACCGCCCGAGACACCGTCGATGACACGCTGTCCGGCTTCGAGGCCGGTGCCGATGACTACCTGACCAAGCCGTTTGACGAAAGAGAATTGCTGGCCAGGTGCCTTGCGCTTTCGCGACGCCATCGCGTGGGGGAGGTCTGCGTTCTGCAGATCGGCACGCTGTCGATTGATCGGCGCAGCGGCGAGGTGCGCCGGCAGGGGCAGCTAATAGAACTGCAGCAAACGCCGCAGCGCATTCTGCTCGAACTGGCTGAGGCCTGGCCGCGCACGCTGACCCGCAGTGAGCTTATCCAGCGCTTGTGGGGCGACGAGGCACCCATGTCCGATCCGCTGCGCTCGCACCTCTATCTGCTGCGTCAGGCGCTCGACAAGCCGTTTCAACGCGCGATGCTCAAGACCGTGCACGGCATCGGCTTCAGGCTGGAGGCCGATGAATGAGCCTGCAGCGACGCTTGATGCTGGCCTTTGCTGGCTTCGCCGTGTGCGTGGCTGCTCTCTTCGGCATGTACGCCTTCTTGTTCGTCTATTTCGTTGAAGATCGCTTCTTCTCGGCCATGCTGAAAGAGGAGGCCGAGCAGCTGATGCAGGCGCATGCTCGCGACGGCCAGTGGCCTACGCCCAGCCGCCCCTTCATGCGCCTCTACCACGATCCCGCGACGTTTCCGCCCGAGGTTCGTGAGGTGTACCGGGAGGAGCCGCAGCGCATCGAGTTCAGCGGTGCTGAGGGTCGTCACTATCACCTGCTGCGCTTGCCCGTCGAGCCGCCGGTGTATCTGCTTGCTGAAGTCGGTCAGCAGTTGGTGGTGCGGCCGATTCGCACGCAATTGCTGCAGGTGCTGGCCTGGTCGGGCACGGCCGTGCTGGCCCTGGCGCTGCTGCTCGGTCACCTGCTTGCGCGCAGGGCGGCAGCGCCGATCGTCCATCTGGCAGATCGGGTCGATGCGCTCGATCCGGCCCGCTTGCCCAGCCGTTTCACTGTCGGCGATGCCGATGCTGATGCCGAAGTCGGTGTGTTGTCGCGTGGCTTGGATGCACTGGTGCGCCGCATCCACGCGTTCGTTGAGCGCGAGCAGGCCTTTGTGCGTGACGCCAGCCACGAGTTGCGCACGCCGCTCACCGTGATCCGTATGGCCAGCACGCGGCTATCTGAGCAGACCGATCTCTCGAACGCTGCCCATGCGCATCTGGAGCAGATCCGCCAATCGTCGCAGGCGCTGGAACATATCGTTATGTGTCTGCTGTCCTTGGCGCGCGAAGAAGCCTTGCCAACCCAACCCGAGCCGATTGCTATCCTGCCCGTGCTGGAACGCGTCATCGTGGACCAATCCACGGTTCTCGAAGGCAAGCAGGTCGAGATTGAGATCTCTGTAGCGCCCGAGGCGAAGGTGTCGCTGCCGACACCGGTGCTGCAGATGCTGTTGGCCAATCTCATAGGAAACGCCTTTGCGCACACCGATCAGGGCAGCGTGCAGATTCAGTTCCGCGACCGGCGACTGCAGGTAATCAACACCGGGCATCCGATTGACGACGATCTCGCCGCGCGACTGTACGAGCCGTTCAGTCGCAGCAAGATCAGTGCAGGTGCCGGGCTCGGTCTCGCCATCGTGCGGCGGCTGTGCGATCGCTATCACGTCGAGCTTTGCGTCGACAGCGACCAGCGCAACACCATTGCCAGCATTCAGTTTGCCTGAGGAAGGTCTGGTCCTTGGTGTGGATATCTGGCCGATCGCAGGGCGGGTCGTGTTGATCCAAGGAGGGTCTGAACAAGTCCATCCTGGACTTTTCAGACGCGCCGAGTTCGGCACCGGTGCGAACTCGTTTCGGCCGCTCCGCGGCTACGTCGAGCTTCGCTCGAATGCGCTGATCAATAACTTACGTGGTTGATCGATCCGGTGCCCGTCGTCGACACAACTGGCCTGTACTCGGTGGTGGTGAACGGCGATCTCGGTAGTGCTGCGCTCAGCGTGGCCATCGTGTCGGCCAGCATTTTCCGAAATGGGTTCGAAACCATTATGAATTGATGGTCGAATGGTGTTCGATTACCGCGCGCGACCTGCACGGCGCGCCGTAGTGGCCTGTTAAACTGCACCAGATCTGCTGGCTCAGGCTATCGAGTAGAACGCATTGAAACGAACTCAACAAACGGTTCTCGTTGCTCTTCCTGCCCGCGACTACGATCCGAGTGAGGCAGCCTTGCCTTGGCAGCGTCTGCGCGAAGCAGGAATTGCGGTGAGATTCGCCACGCCTCTGGGTGAGCCATCCGAGCCTGATCAACTCATGCTGAGCGGCCAGGGGCTGGATCTATGGGGATGGATTCCCGGCCTGCGTCGAATGCCCTTGCTCGGTTTGATGCTGCGAGCCAATCGCGAAGCGCGACGCGCGCATGCAGACATGGTCGGTGATTCCGCGTACCGCCATCCTGTTCCGTATGCCGAGCTGAGGGTCGAGCACTACGATGGTTTGTTGTTGCCGGGTGGTCACCGCGCACGCGGCATGCGCGCCTATCTCGAAGACCCATTGCTGCAAGGCCTGGTCGCTGATTGCTTCGAACGCGACCTGCCTGTTGCGGCGATTTGCCACGGGGTGGTACTGGCAGCGCGCAGCCGGCGCGAGAGCGACGGCCGCTCGGTATTGCATGGGCGCAAGACGACGGGCTTGACCTGGAATCTGGAGCGTAGCGCCTGGAACCTGATGCGATTCGCCGGCCGGATATGGGACCCGAACTACTATCGGACCTATCCTGAGCGGCGTGGTGAACCTGCAGGCTATCGCAGCGTGCAGGCTGAAGTTAGCCGCGCCCTGGCCTCGCCAGATGATTTTCTCGATGTGCCGGCCGGAGTTTCGCACCGCTGGCGCAAGCGCAGCGGCTTGTTCAGAGACGGGCCGCAAGACCATCGCGCCGCCTGGGTAGTATGTGACGGCAACTATGTGTCGGCACGATGGCCAGGGGACGTGCACGCCTTTAGCCAGAAATTCGTCGAGGTGATGGGTGGGTCGCGGTCGATGGGGTCTGCCGCTTAACATGGCCTTGATTCGGTGGTTAAGTGTTCAAGCCTTGAGGCATCCGGCTTCTTGTGCTGGCAGTAAGTAGGCAAGACCCTCGAACGGCACTGCGGCGCGCCGAGTCCGGCACAGGTCCGGACTCGTTTCGGCCGCTCCGTGGCTACAGCTCACCGAGCTTTGTTGACAAAGCTTAGCAATATGTTAAGAGCGGCGAATGCCACGCATGGCTTGGCCAGCATTCAATAAGGGGTATAATCTCAGGTCTCAACCCAACACGTGGACTGATGTTCGACAAATGCGTGGTTGGTCGGGTGGGCCAGATGCGGGCGTCGTCGGCTGTTCGCTAGGCATGCTGCCCGCATGGTGCGTGCTTGAGGGTGTCAGTCGCGGCAAAGTGAGGGCGTATGCGCGCGCTGTCGATCCGAGGGCTGTCGGGAGTCCTTCTGGCCTCGATGTCAGCGCTGGCGTTGGCTGGGGCACCAGTAAGCGATACGCTGATTTCCGGCCCGAGAGACGCCGACCCGCTGGAAGTCGTCACCATGGACTTCTCATGGCAGGGCGGAACGCCGCCTTACCGGGTCGAGCTCGACTATGGGCAGAACAATCCGCCGCTGCTACTGCCGACGTTTGGGCCCACCACGCTGACCAGTGCGTCGTGGTCGTGGCAAAACTTCGAGCCTGGCTTGGTTACGGTTCAGGCCACGCTGGTGGATGGCTCGGGCGCCCGCATCGCGTTCGACGACCACATGGTGGCCTTCAGAACCGAGGGCCCGTACTACATATACAACTATCCCTATGTCGAGTTCGACGGAGTCGACTGTTTCTCCAATCAGCCGAGGCAACAGGACTTTGCCTTGAATCCCGACTTCGATCTGATGGAGAGCTTTATCGAGATCCTTGGCGAGAGCGATGCGGGAGGTCCGATCATTCGCTGGCGCAATGAGCAGGCGCCGACGCCTCCGTTCTTCGTCGACCGCGTGGACGTATTTGAACAGCTGGCTCCGCCTCCTTCCGGCTCCTTGTACTACGGCATTCGCCAATGGTTCAGCGCAGGCGGCTTGCTTGCGCCGCTGGCTTATGGAGACTACGACATTGCCGACACCCTGCAGGTCGGTGGAGTGCTGCTGCCCACACCGCCGCTGGTCAGCGGCGAGCGATATCGAATCCGCATGTATACCAGCGACGGCGGCTGCATCGGCTCGACCGCGGAGATGATCTTGCAGCGAAACCCTCCGGCCCTTGAGGTCGCCGAGGGCGAGGTCGGCTTGACGTCCGATTCCGCTGGCTTCGAGTTGAATGGCCTGTTAGTGCCGCAGGGGGTCGAGACCCGATTCGAATCGGCGGCCCGCCTTGGTGTGACGGCAGACATGCTGATGTTCTGCAGAGCCTTTGCAGTGCGCCAGGCGATCATAGCGTTCGAGAATCGCTACGAAGATCTGGTGGCCGATTGCGAAGAAGATTCCGACCGCACACTGTTCATCGATTGCGGGGCGCCGACAGAGCCCGGCGACTTGATGTGGTGCCAGCAGGCTACGCGCAGTTGCGCAGTAGTGGATGAGTTCGAGCAAGAGGTCGCGTGGCAGCTGCTGTTCTCCGAGCAAAGCATTCTGGAGATCAACCAGCGTTGCCTTGAGGCGGCCGGCACTCCTCGGCAGTTGGCGAAAGGGACCGAACCCATCGTGCTGCAGGCCCCATTTGGCGTCGGTCGCCTGAGCACCGCACCCGGTTCCGACTTTGTGCTCCGCGGGGCATTTGCCGAGGCCCTGGTTCCGGGCGGCGGGACGGTGGAGATCTGGGAGATTGCCGAGCCGGCGGTCGCCACAGAGTTCGCCGCACCGAGCGGCCCTATTCAGGTCACACCCTACGCAACACCGGGCTCACCGGTCACGCTGCAGTCGGGGTTCAGAATGCTGGTGCTGGAAACCGGGGAGACGGCTACCTTGCCCATGATCAGCATCTTCGCGAACGGCTTTGAGCAGCCGACGGTGGAAGTCAACTAGCCGGTCCGCTGCCGAGTCAGGATTGGCCACGCTGCGGAGAAGATGACTGTTCGGCGAACAGAGGGCAGGGCAGGCATTGCTTTCTGCGATGCATATCCTGCTCAATCGGCAGGTTTTTCACTGCCCTTGAACGATTGCATGCCCTCTGCGCCGCCCCAATTCGCTACGCCGTCTGGCTTGATCTCCGTGGCCACCCAAGCCAGTGTTGCCGATATCCAGGCCCGCTGCCCTAGCGGTTTGCTCGGCATGGCTCATTTCTTCGCCGGCAGCAGACAGGACAGCCTGTTCCTGTACTTGCCCAGTGGTGCACGCCTGCAAAGCAGTTTGACCTGGGACTTCGGGGCCGATGCCGCGGATGCTGCCGGGCGCCGGGTGAATGCCCTGGTGATTGACGGCGACATTGAAATCGAGGGCGACTTGCTGAACCTGGAGGGCGACTTTGGGCCCAGCCTGCTGGTGCTAGGCAGCGTGCGGGCGCGGAATTTTGTCCATGGCGGTGCCGTGTGGGTGATTGCGGGGGATGCCGACATTGAGGCCGTGGTGCTGGGCCACTACAACCACGGCGAGTGTGTCATCAACGGCGCACTGCGCGCGGCCTTGTTGATCAATGATGATCATTTCCTGGAGGTAAGGGGCGCACGCGAAGCCGCCGAACCCGCTGAACTCATCGCCAGGGGGTTGCTGCCCGCTGAACTGTTGGAAGAAGACCCTTATTGGGACGAAGACGAGGACGAAGGCGCCCCGCAGCTACAGTTGGATGCTGGCCTGGTGCTGCATCATCTGGCGCGAGGCCTGCCGGTATTGCGCGCGGCCGATGCCCCCCTGGGGCTGTGGGATGCGCTGTTGTTCGGCGATCTCGACGTGCTGAACCAGGTGCTTGAACAAGGGGTTGATCTGGAGCAGGTCAGTGCCGATGGCCGTCGCCCACTGATGATGTGTGTCGAGCGCGGCCAATACAGCCTGGTCGATCGACTGTTGCAAGCCGGTGCCGATGTGAACGCCACCGACGCTGAGCAGCGTTGTGCCTTGCATTCGGCAGCCCGAGCGGGGGCGGTTGATCTGGTGGCACGTCTGCTTGACGCCGGCAGCGCGATCGACCCTGCCGATGCCTGCGGCGAAACGCCCTTGCAACTGGCCATCGAGGCCAATCAGGGCGCGGCGGCACGGTTGCTGATTGCCCGCGGCGCTCGCACCGATTGGCCGCAACGGCAGGCGCGCAAACTGATCGAGCGCTGCTTCTGTGCGCCGTTTAACGGCATGGGCGAGGTGGACGAAGACCTGATCATCGACCTGCTCGACGCCGGAATCGATCTCGACAAGGGCGGCAAGCCATGGTCGCAGCCGCTGTTGGGCGTCGCCGGGCGTTGTTCGCTAGGTATGCTGCAACGCTTGCTTGGCGACTACCGCGATCCGCCACTGCAGCGCTGCGGTGCTCACCGGCTTAGCCCCTTGCATTTCGCCGCCATGCACGGCCGGCTCGATCATGTGGAACTACTAGTTCAACAGCCCTGGAGCCAGGCTGCGCTCAGCGGCGAGCAAGGCGCGTTGGCGCTGGCCCTGTGCCTGCGCGGCGAAGCTTTGCTGGAAGCTTTGGAAAGCGAGAAGCAACGGCCGTTGCCCGCCTTTGTCGACAGCCAGCTCGATGATCAGCGATACGCCGTGTTACGCGCGCTGCTGGCCGCCGGCGCCGACCCGGCGGGCAGTCTGCAGGGATTGCCACTGGCGGGGTTCAGCGCCGATGCGCGGGTGCTGGAAGCGCTATTGCAGGCCGGGGCATCGGCGCAGCAATGCAACCGCGCAGGCGAGAGTCTGTTGTACCTGGCGGTGGAGAATGCGCCGCCCGATTGCGACGTGGCCCTGGTGCGGCTGCTGCTGGCGCACGGCGCCGATCCGTTGGCCGCCGCACCAGGACACAGCGCGCCCGACATCCTCAGCGCCACCGCGGCCGGCGGCGATCTCGATCTGCTGGAGGCCATGCTGGCCGCGCTGCCGCCGAGCGCTAGGGAACGGGTTCCGCTCTGGCTCGATACCGCGGCACAAGCACGCCAGCGCAACCGCGAGATGCTCACCGTAAACGCCTTGTTAAGCGAGGCGCAGCAGCAGTCCTTGGCCAACTTCAGCGAACTGCTCGGCTTGCGTCCGCGGCTGCGTGGCGACGAGCGACATTTGGCCGAAGACATGGCGAGCCTGCAAAAGAGCCGCCAGCACCTGCTCACACGCTGGCCCGACCTGGCCTCGGTCGCTGCCGCCATGCATGCCGGTTTTGAGCAGCAATGCCTCGATGAGCAAAGCTCGCTGCAGCGCTTGCGCCAGCGCTTTGCTTCGGAGTGAACAGGGCGAAGCAATCGGCTGAGCTTGCGCCGAAGGCCTCGCCACCGACTGGCGCGACGCGCTGTCGAGGCTCGCTTCGACACGCTCAGCGAGCGCGGGGGGCGGCGGCCAGCTTGACGCCCCCAGCGCCTGTCGAAGGGGGCTTGGACGAAGCGACAAGCTAGTGTCCTGTCGCAGAAATGCGCTTCGCAAGACGCTCGATCTCTTGCAAGGGCCGTACTCTGCGGACACATGCCCTGAGGCCCGCCCGGCGGCCCATCCGGTGCAACCTTCGGTTTGGTCGTAGAATGACCAGGCCCCGCGCCCATGGGCTGCCGCGAGGCCGCGACCGAGTGCTCAACTGCCGCCTCGAGAGGGCTGGGCGGGGCTAGACTGCAGCCTTGGCTGTTGGAGTCCGAAGCTATGTATCAGGTGCGTAAGTCCCTCGCGTTCGTTGTTGCACTGGGTTCGGCAGCAGGCGCTCAGGGAGGGGAAGTTTCCGGCTCGTTCGCGATGGGCGCGATAAACCTCACGCCCGACCACATTGTCGCCATTCGCGCGCCTGATTCGAGCAATCCCAGGCAGGATCGAACGATTGTGTTTCTCAGCAACACCGCGATGGACGAGGCCGCCCTGACCAACCAGCGCGATGCCTATGTTTCGGCGATCAACGATCCGGCGTTGAACGAGCAGAACTACCTAACCGTGTTCATCGCCGATGATGGTCACGCCTCGGTCAATGCCAAGGTGGGCGACGTTCAATATGTCGAAAGCACCAAGCCCATCTTTGGTGAGCCGGGCTCGCTCAAGCTGGAATGCCAGGAGCGCAGCGCTGCGAAGCTGGATTGCCGGGTGTGGGTGGATGGGCCGGTCAAAGTGGAGAGTGGCGACCCTTGGACCTTGGACATGAAGTTTTCTGCTGCGGTGATTCCCAAGCTCAGTGGCAAAGCGATTGCCGCCGACGGCGGCGAGGCCGGCAAGGCGCTGATGGCCTTTGCCAAGGCACTGAAAGGCGACAGCCTGGATGCCGTGTTCGAGCACATGTCCGAAGGGTTGATCGCGCAGTACAACGCCGACTACCAATCCGCGGAAGAGAATCTCGAATCGCTGAAGTCAGTGTGGTCTTCGCGGATGCCGGAGAAACTCAAGATCTCCGGCGGCGAACAAGTGAGCGAGGAGTTGATCTTCATCCGTGGCGAAGGCGAGATGTTCCCCGGCATGAATGCACTGTATGAATTCGATATGCGTCGCCGCGACGGCCGCTGGGTGGTCGACGACGGCGGTTCGGTCGGCATCCTGCGCTGAGGCCGATCCATCCGCAACGCGAGCGGTAAGTCCACAGTCGTAGCACCGACCTGCGCTTGTCCTCGCGTTTCGCCCATCCTGAACACCGCGTTCGGTGGCCAACGCCACCGCCTCTCCAACCACCGGATCACCCCACTTGAACGCCTCGGCTCTGCTCTTACTTCTGGCTTCCCCCAACGCTTCGCAATCGAGCACGACACTGGCCCTGGCCGAAGCGTTTTATTCGCAGGGCGAGGCCTTGAACGTGTTCGGCTTACCTCGCGAAGCGGAAGCTGCCCGGCTCAGCCGCTACATTGATTCATCGCTGTTGCGGTCACTGGAACAGGCTCGGGTGAAGGAGGATGAATGCAGCCGACTCACTGCGGAAGGCGACAAGCCCCCGATCTGGGAAGGGGCGATCTTCACCGGTGCCGTAGAGGGTGCCAGCCAGGTGCTAAGCATGAAGGGGCGGGATGCCGACGCCACGACGGTGGAGGTCAAATTGGTATACGTGGATGACAATTTTCCGAACGGCCACCGCTACCACCGCATTGAGTGGCAGATCGCTCTGCGCATGAAGCCCGATGGCACTGGCTGGAAGATCTACGACCTTGAATTCGCAGAAGCGCCGCCGCTATCGCAGCAAATTGCCAACTACCTGCAAATGGACTGCGACGTCGATTATTGAAGCGAAGGCGGAACCGCTCGCTAAGTGGCGCGAAACCGCGGAGACCTTGGGAAGGTCTGAACAAGTCCATCCTGGACTTTTCAGACGCGCCGAGTTCGGCACAGGTCCGAACTCGTTTCGGCCGCTCCGCGGCTACGTCGAGCTTCGCTCGAATACGATGCCCGGTTGATTTTTTAGAATTACACCTGTAATCATTGTCCTTCGTGCTGCATCCTGACTGTCAAAACCCCATCACTCCCCGAAGGATCCCCATGCTCGCTCGGCTTCTCCTCAGCTTGGTTGCTTGCCTGCTTTCCGGCAGCATCCTGGCCAATCAGAACACGTCGGTGTCCGACCTGCTGCAAGAAATCGAGGCAAGTGCAAAATCGGCGCATAGCAGTTCGCTACTGATACTTCATGGCGACAAGGTTTTGCTCGAGCAGTACAGCACGCCCAGCCCCAAGGCGCTGGAATTGATGTCGGTGACCAAATCGGTGGTCGCCCTGGCGATTGGTTGTTTGGTTACCGATGGGAAGATCAAGTCGCTCGATACCCCGGTCCACGAGTACTACCCGGAATGGAAGCAGGGCCGTAAGCAACAGATCACGCTGCGCATGCTGATGGACCACACCTCCGGCCTGCAAAACAGCATTACCACCGACGAAATCTACCCCGCCCCCAACGTGGTGCAGCTGGCCTTGAGCGCCGAATTGAGCCACGATCCCGGCAGCCACTATGCCTATAACAACAAGGCAACCAACCTGTTAGCGGGCATCGTCTCCAAGCTCAGTGGGGAAAGCCTGGACAGCTACATGCAATCCCGCCTGTTCAACGATCTGGGCATTCAGCCCGGCAAGTGGATGAAAGATGAAGCGGGCAATCCACATGTTATGGCCGGGCTGGCGCTCACCGCCAGAGACCTGGCAACGATCGGCCGTCTGGTAAACCATCGCGGCCAGTTCGCCGGCAAACAACTCTTAGCTAGCGAATTCATCGACAGCATGCTTGCTGCAAGCGCCAAGACCCGTGACGGCGGCCTGCTGTGGTGGCGCTACCCGGCCTGGGTGCGCTTTCATGCCGATGATGCCAGTTTTGCCCTACTTGAGCGCAAAGGCGTGCGCGCCAGCCTGATCGACCAGTTACGACCGCTCAACGGTCGGCGCTTCGATAGCCCAGAGGCCCTGTATGCCGCCCTGGAGGCCCAACTGGGCAGCGATTGGCGGCAGACCTGGGCCAATGACGTGACTCGCCCGCACGGCCTCGGCCCCTGGGCTCCCTTTCACTCAGAGAAAGGGCCCTACACGCGCTTTGAGGGCAACGGCTGGTTAGGCCAGTACCTGGTCATCGTTCCCCACCTCGACCTAGTCGCCGTGCGGCAGTTCGAAGCGGTGGAAGAGCGGCCGGAAGGACACGATTACGACGCCTTCTCCGAACAGATTGGTCGTTTGGCCACGGCGCTGGAGTGATCCAGCTGTTGGGCGAGCGGGCGGCGTAAAAGCCGCCCTGATCGCAAGCCGGCAAGATCTCGCGACTGCGATTCCTTGGCCTATTCACATCATCGGTGTGTTGAGAAACAACATGCTGTTTGCCTACAGGGGTGGGGCCAACCAACGAGACGGCAACTCCTGCCTTCGTGCGGTGCGGTTCGATAGGCTATTTTTTTGAGATCACAAACAGGCCACAGCATGGCGACACATTTACATTGGGGTGTGCCAGGCACAAGCTAGCAATCGGCAGCTATACGCAAATTTGAGCGCGTGACGATGAATCATTTGACCATCAGATTCTTGGTAAGTGTCGCAAGCTTGGCATTGGGGGGCTGCGCCACATTGACATCGGGCATTGAAGACGGCGCCCGACCCGGCGGCGAAACGGCTGTGGTTGTCGGGCGCTTTCAGGTGAGTCGCAATGATGTCGAACTGCCTGCCAGCACCGCAATTGCCAGTGTTGCGCCCACGGTATTTATGCACGTGAGCCGGTTCGTTGACGCCGCTGAAGTGAGCAAGAACCCGTTGGCCCCCGGTGATTTTGCGGTCAGTGCTTCCGTCGGCGCCGATGGATACTTTGCTGTCAGCCTGCCACCTGACCGCTACTACATCGTTGAGTTCGCCTTTACGAACGTTCTGCCTGGGACGGTCGGGTACAGGTCGTACATGCCGATCCTCGGGGGGCGCGTGCGCGAGCCAGTCATCCTCACTTTCGAAGCCCAATCGGGACGCGCCACCTACATTGGCTCGATTCATCACGGCTTCACTGAAACGGATGGTGATGCTGGTAAGGAGTTCGACTTGGAAATGACTCTAGCCGACGAGACTTCGGCCGCCATGAGATGGTTAGCCGAGAATCATCCCATGTGGCGTGCAACTGCGACGGCCAAGCTTGTCGAACCGGTGCGGCCAAACTGATCACAGGAAGTTAAGGTTAGAACTAGAGCCTTGTGTTCTGCGTAGTTCACCCTGCGGGCGCTAGATTGCACGTTCCTTGAGCAGGCCGCAGCTGAGCTGCGGCCTGCAGGAATAATGAGTTAAGTGCGCGCCCTCAGGACCGCAAATCCAAACACGCACGTGCCGAGCAGCAACAACCACAGGCCGAGTCCGTCGGTCGCGGGGACCTGGATGGCGATGGCAGGCGTGGTGAATCCAGCAGATACCGACGCCAGACCAAGCTGACCCACTTCGTAGCGGGTACGCGGCTGGATGACGATGCTCAAGGTGCCTGTGCCGACGTTGTTGATCGCATCGGTCAGGGTGTCGATCGTGACGGTGTAGTCGGTGAAGCCACCCGACGGATCGGTGACGCGCACCGTGTAGCTGCAGCCCATCGAGCCCACCACTACCAGCGAAGTGGCGCCAGCGCCGGGAATCGAGGCAAACGTTGGGTCTTGGCAGCTCACATCAATCAGCCAGGAACAGGTCGCGGTTTCACCGTCCGGATTCGTCGCCAGCGCGCCTAGCGTGGTGTCCGCTACTGCCACGTGGGTGGCGCTCCAATTGACGCTTGCATTTTGCGTAGGCGAGATATTGGGCGTCATCGGCACGCTGCTGACGGTGGAGCTGATCGCATTGGTGGTGGCGGTGGTTAGCGTGATCACCGTGCCAATGTCCACCTGGCCGGTGGGCGACTGGCTGCACACTGCGGTGGGCGGGACGTAGTCGATATCACAGGTGATCTGATCGACGGTCGGGTTGCCCATGGCATCAAAGCCGTTGGCGCCAACGACGAAGCTGGTGGCGTTACCTGTGATGTTACTGAGAACGAAGTTGCCCGCCGGCACGCCATCGTAGGTGACGCCGTCGTAAGTGATCATGAAGTCCAAGGCGCCCGCGTTGCCTGCCAGCGGCACGGTCACGCTTCCGCCGATCGTGGCTGTACTTACCGCGGCGCAGTTGGTCTGATTCACCGGTGGTGAAAAGCCCAATATCAACGATTGCGAGATGGCATCGCCTGCTGCATCGACGCCCGACAGGGTGTAAGTGCCCGCGTCGGAGGGCGAGATGTTGGACAGCGTCAGCGCGTTGTCGAAGCTCAATGTGTTGCTGCCAGAACCGCTGGTCGGTGACACCAGATCGACGGTGGAGGTATCCGGCAGGGTGAGCGTCGCGAATCGCCCGCCGTTGAATCGAGCATTGACCATCGACACATCGATCGATGCACTGTTGCCAATGACCGGCATGGGATCCCAACTCATGGTGGCGGAGCCGGCCGCGAACGATGGGCTGAGGTTGCAGGCGGTGCCGGCGATGTAGGTGCCACTGGCTGGTGGGAACTCAACTTCATACTGCACCGTATAGGTACGGTTTGCGCCGGCACTGGGCGAGCCGTCGTTGACCGTGTCGATGGCGAAGGTTGTGTTCGCTCCGGCGCTGAGAAAAGTGACGTCCAAGCCGTCTGAACCCGACAGATGGATTTGGTCGGCCGATCCTGTGCCGGGTAAATTGAAGGTCAGCGCGCCACCGAGGCCGCCCTCTTGCGGATCCGACCATGTTGGATTGGTAGGCGTCGTGGTGGCACCCGCGCAGGCGGGAGCATCGACGATGTTCACCGTGGCGGGAGCACTGGGAAGGGTGAAGTTTTCAACGACCTGGACCTTGGCGAGGCCGGTCTCGAAGGTGTATGCATTGCCGCCGGCGACGACTGCGTTGGGCGTCGCCGTGATCTGAATCTGGGCCAGTCCCGGGCTGGAGATGATTGGAATCTCTAGCACCGCGATCAGCGTGTCGACGCCTTGCGGTATCTGCGCGATCGAGCCATTGCCGACCAGATCGATGATGAAGCCTTGTTTCCGCCCGACGCCGCCTTGGTTGTTGTTGATGAACCAGGAGGCAAACGTGTTCAGATTCGCGGCGAAGTCCACTGCCGGCCCGCTGCCTTGGGTGGCCTGATTGAAGACGGCCGAACAAGTGGGCGAGCTCACACCGCTCGCGTTGGCGAGATCGACGCCTGGGTTACGGAGACCGGCGACGCCCGTTCCGGCGCCGACCGGCGCGAAGCCGTTGGCGACCACCATGTTGGTCGCTATACCGCCGCTGATCACATTGGATGGGTCGCTCACCTCCACGGTGAATGTGAGGTCGCGCAGATCGCGATTGGCCACATCGGGGTCGTTGATCAGGATGGGGACCTGAATACAGCCCCCGCTGGCAAGTTCAGACGGAGGGACAGTAACGCTGCCGATCTTCAGCTGGACCGTGGTGCCACCCGCGCTAACAAAGCCTGGCGCCAGCGCCAGTGCAACCTGGAACACTCTAGCGAAATAGTTCACTTTGTCCCCCAATCCTGCGTGTGTGCCGGACACCGTTGATGCGCCCGGCGTGGACGAAAGAGGCTACAGCTTGGACAAGCGGCCAGCGGTGCACGCCGTGTGAAGAGCATCGTAATGTTGTGGGCCATGCTTGGAGGCTGAGATTGGCCTGCGCTCTCGGCGGCCTTCGCCTGCGTTACGGCGACCGGGTTGCCACTCCAGGCAACGCAAGGCGGTGCGTGCGTAGGCTCCCAGCTGAACCGCCGATCGGGGCGCGAAAGCGTTGGGGGAGATGTTATGAGCGGCAAAGAGTTGTGCCTGAGCGGTACGAGTGGTGCAGTTTGTTAGGAAGGCGGCGGGTTGAAACCCGGCCCACATTTGCCCGCCGTACGCGCGGTACCAGTGAGGTTGCACCCGCGGCCGGAATCGAGGCAAACATCGGGTGCTGACAGCTTGCGTCAATGAGCCAGGAGCAGGTCGCGGTTTCGCCGTCCGGATCCGTCGTCAGCGCGTTTGGCGGGTCTCGTGCGCGCCCTCCTTGGCGCGCCTTAACCCGAATATTTCATGGGAATCTCTGAACAAGTTCAGAGATTCCTGCGGTGCACGGATGCACCGCCGCGATCAACAACGTACGTTGTTGATCAGCGTGAGCCGGGTCCGGGCCTGTGCCGGATTCGGCGCGTCTGAGTAAGTCCAGGATGGACTTATTCAGACTTTCCCTAAACGGTCTTCTGGGGAGACCTCAAGCCCTGGCCTGCCAAACAGAGCGAGAAAGCGTTAGGGCGGGTGCCATGAGTCGCATAGCATGGTGTTCAAGCGGCTCGCATCGAGCGCTTCATGTAGTAGCCGGCGGGTTGAAACTCGCCCAACAGTTACGCACCGTACGCACGGTATTCACTTCAGTAGCTGGGCGGTGCGGGCGGAAGGGGCGATTTGTCGCTGGTAGAGTGATCGCAGAAATCCCTGGTGCAGTGCAACAGTGGAAGCAGCAGAAAGTCGCCGGGGTCGACCAACTGGCACACTGCCGCTCATAATTCGCTGACTCATTCGGGGGAACCGATGGTGAATCGGCATAGGCTCCAGGCATGCTTCCTGCTGATTGCGAGCCTCGCAGGGCCAGAGGCGCTCGCCGAGGTCGCGAATTCACCAGCGCGACTCGAACAGGGGGTTCCCTTGTTCCGAACCTGGGGCGCCAAACAGCATGGTGGCGAGCCTGAGAGTTGGGCGGTGCTGCAGGACCATCGCGGCATCATCCTGGCCGCCAATCGCAACGGCGTGCTCGAGTTCGATGGTGCCCGCTGGCGGCATATTCGTATTGGTGACGGGCTGCCCGTGTTCGCCTTAGCGAACGGCCCCGAGCAGAAGATCTACTTGGGCACGCGCGGCGACTTCGGGTACATGGTGCCGAACCCGCAAGGATTCCTGGAGTTCACCTCGCTTCTCGATAGGCTCGATCCGGAAAGCCGAAACTTTGCTCAGATGTGGAGCATATGGGGCACTCCTTCGGGCATGGTGTTCGGCTCGGATACGCGGCAGTTGCGTTTGCACGGCGGCGAGTTTCAGAGTTTTTCCGTGCCCAAAGGTTTCTTGTTCTCGTCGCTGCTCGGGTCGCGTCTCATCGTGCGCGATCAGGCGCTGGCGTTGTGGGAGCTCAACAACGAAGGACTGGTCAAACTCGCCGAATACGAACCTTCCCTGCGGGAGGGCCCCAGAGCGGCATTCGCCGATCCGGCCGATCCTGCCGGCTCGGCCTGGATCACCTTCGCCAGTCAGCTTCAGGGCAGCGGTCTGCAAGCCTGGCCCATTCCTGCCAGCGTATTCGAGCAGGTGCCACAGTGTGCATTGCGGCTGCCCGATGGTCGCATGCTGATTGGAACGCAGAAAGGCGGCCTGTTCGTGCTGGATCATGACGGCAAAGAGCTGGCCAGCTGGAACTCGGACGATGGCCTGCCACGCGGGCGAATCATCGGGCTCGCCCGGGATCGCGAGGCCGGCCTCTGGCTGGCGACCGGATCGGGTCTCGCCAGGCTGCAATTGGAGAGTCCGATCTCCCATTTCGGCGAGACCCGCGGGTTGAACGGGGCGATCTATTCGATCCAGCGACTGCGGGGCCAACTCTATGTCGGGACGTCACTGGGTTTGTATCGATTGGTGCCGGGCGCCCGCGCGAAGTTCGAGTTGATCGACGATGTCGGATCGCAAGTATTTGACATAGTCCAATTCGAATCCCGGCTGCTTGTCGGTCACTACCAGGGGGTGACTGAGATCTATCCCGATGGGCGAACCCATCGTTTCGCCGAAGGGATGGTGCTGGCGATCGAGGCTTCCGCGATTCACCCCGGTCGACTCTTTGTCGCCTCGCAGTCGGGGCTTGATGTTTTTCAGTACCAAGGGCAGGACTGGCAGCGCCTGGGGCAGGTCGCTGGCGTAGATGTCAAGTTGCAGAATCTGTTCGAGGACGAGGACGGAAGTCTTTGGGCCAACGCCGTGGGTGGTGGGGTGCTTCGCTTGAATTGGAGTGCCGGTCAGGATGCGCTTCTGCCCGAAGTCTATCGGTTCGGTCGGGCTGACGGACTTCCGATAGATCAACAGAACCAGCCGTTTAGCTTCAACCATCGCCCTATCTTCGGAACAAAGCGCGGCATCTACCGCTTCGACAGTGACACCGCCAGATTTCATCCGGATTCCGCGTTGAGCGATCTGTTTGCCGGCCAGTCGCCGGAGGTGAGCAATATTCTTGCCGCTCCCGATGGCCGTCTATGGATGACCGTCAATTTCGAAGGCCTGGGTTACGTCGGCGGTGTGGCGGAGCCGTCCCCTGACGGAGTCTATCGGTGGAACACTGCGTTATTGAAGGGTGCCGAGGGCGTTGGCAGTGAAACGCCCAATAGCATCCTGCTCGATGACGATGGGGTCGTCTGGCTGGGTGGGGCGGAGGGCTTGTACCGATTCGATCCCACCGCGCCGACTCCGCCAGCGCCGGACTACACCGCTCTGCTCAGGCGCGTCGTGGCTGCCGACGGCAAGGATCTGCCCTGGGCTTCCGACGTGTCCGTTCCACTCGCCTATGCGCACAATCGGCTCCGCTTTGAGTTTGCCGCGCCCAGTTTCGAGGGCGGCCCTAGCCAATACCAAGTGTGGCTGGAAGGCAACGACACGGAATGGTCGGACTGGAGTCCGGAGGACTATCGCGATTTCTCCAATCTCTGGGAGGGGGCGTACCGTTTTCACGTGCGGGCAAAGAACTGGCGCGGACAAGTGAGTCAGGAAGCAGTGTTTTCGTTTTCGGTCTTGCCGCCCTGGTATCGCACCTGGTGGGCCTACGGCTTCTACTTGCTGGTGCTGGCTGCATCGACCGGACTGGTTTCGCGCTGGCGCGTTCGGCACCTGCAACGGCAACGAGAAGCCTTGCAACACGAGGTCGATGCTCGAACGCGAGAGCTGAAACTTGCCAATCTTGCCTTGGAACAGGCGAGCCTGACCGATCAATTGACCGGTTTGCGCAATCGGCGCTTTCTGGATCAGTTGCTGGAAAGCGAAGTCAGTCGGGTTGTTCGTAGGCAGCGCGATGCTCGACCGAATGCCAATCAGGTCGAATCGTCGGAACTGGTGTTCTTTCTGATCGACCTTGATCATTTCAAAAGCGTCAACGATCGCTACGGGCATCATGCTGGTGACCTCGTACTGGTTCAGTTCACCCGAGTCTTGCGCGAAGTCTTCCGCGAATCCGATCACCTGGTCCGCTGGGGAGGAGAAGAGTTTCTGGTCGTCGCCCATTCCTGCGGCAGGGACGGGGCGTCGGAATTGGCAGAACGCGTGAGACGCAAGGTGGAGGCGACTGATTTCGATATCGGGAATGGACAATTCCTACGCAAGACTTGCTCAATCGGCTTCGCCTGCTTCCCCTTTGTCAGTCAGGCACCGGAAGCGCTCACCTGGCAGCAGGTCGTCGAATTGGCCGACCGCTGCCTGTATGCCGCCAAGCAGTCACAGCGCAATGCCTGGGTGGGCATTGTGTCCGGCCAGAACGTATCGACAGCGGATTTCTTCGAACGCTGGAATTCACAGCCGCAGGATCTGGTTGCAAGCGGCGAAGTGACGGTGCATACCTCTCTCTCTGCCGGTACGCACATTCAATGGTGAGTGCGGCGAGTCAGCGAATTCGGCAGCTAAGTATTGCGGAAGGACGTAAGCAATAGGAAGCCAGGTGTTTCAAATGCAGTTCAGTGAGAGCGAGAATGAAGCTAGTGTCCCGTCGCATAAATAACACTCATAAATGACGTATACTTTTCCGGGCTTGGTTGCGGGAAACGCTGATGGGCCGATTGCGCGCGGATGGTGAGATTGAGCTCGGGGACGCCGAGCGGTCAGAGCTGCTGAAAGTCGTGCGTTCAAGACGGACGCCACAAGCCGTGGCACAGCGCGCCCGAATTGTTCTGATGACGGCCGATGGCATCGCGCCGAGTGATATTGGCCGGGAACTCAGCGTGTCT